>CACYYD010000015.1 GCA_902778585.1 uncultured Eubacteriales bacterium
TTTACAATTTGTAGTTTGAATTCGAAACTGTATTTCGCCATAACAAAACTGACCTCCTCCAGTTAGATTCTTGGTCTAACTTTTGGGGGTCAGTTCAGATATTCCCGGGGCTTTTTATTTTTAGATTGTTAGATTGTAAAGGTCAGCGTAGATGCCGCCTTTTTCGATGAGCTCATCGTGAGTACCCTCCTCTGCGATGCCGCCTTCGGTCAGCACTATGATGCGCCCGGCCTTTCTTACTGTCGACAGCCTGTGGGCTATAGTGATGGTGGTGCGTCCTTCCGCAAGGTCGGCAAGGGATTCCTGCACGTAGTGTTCGCTCTCATTGTCGAGCGAAGAAGTCGCCTCATCGAGAATGAGTATCGGCGGGTTCTTCAGGAATACTCTCGCGATACTGATGCGCTGCTTCTGTCCGCCGGACAGTCTTGCGCCGCGCTCGCCTACATAGGTGTCATATCCGTCAGGCAGATCGCGTATGAATTCATCAGCTCCCGCCAGCTTCGCTGCCTCGATTATCTCTTCGCGGCTCGCGCCCGGCTTTCCGTAGCCGATGTTTCCTGCTACTGTATCCGAGAAGAGGTAGACCTCCTGCTGCATCATTCCTATCTTTGTGCGGAGCGAGCGGACTTTGTAATCGCGTATGTCGCGTCCGTCAACGCGTATAGCTCCGCTGCTCACATCATAGAACCTAGGGATGAGATTGCAGAATGTAGTTTTGCCTGCACCGCTCGGTCCGACGAGCGCCACGTTTTCTCCGCTCTTTATTTTGAGTGAAAGTCCGTTCAGTACCAGCGTTTCATCTGGGGACCTGTCATCCTTTCCGGCTTCAGTATATGAGAACGACACGTTGTCGAATTCAATGTCTCCGCGTACCACATCCGGCATTTCCACCGCTCCCGGTGAGTCCTCGATCTCTATGTCTGTATCCATTATCTCGACGAAGCGCTCTATTCCCGTGATACCCCTCTGGAAGTTCTCGGTAAATTCGACCACGCGCCTTATGGACTCGAGCAGCACGCTCACGTACATGAGGTATGCTACGAAATCACCGGCGTTGATGTGCCCGCGGATAAGCGCGAGGGAGCCGAAGAAAACGATAGAGATGTACATGAGGCCGTCGAAGAACCTCGTGACACTTCTGAAAGCACCCATGTTTTTATAGCTGACCTTCTTTGTGAGAAGGAAGCGCTCGTTGCCCTCCTCAAAGCGCTGTTCTTCGATCTCCTCGTTGGCGAACGACTTGGATACGCGTATGCCGAGAAGACTGTCCTCGACGTGGGAGTTGATCTCGCCAAGTTCTGAACGCTGCCACTTGAACGCGTTGCGCATCCTTACCCTGAACCTCATGGCGAAGAAGAGCATCAGAGGTATGAGGGCAAAGAGCAGCAGTGTCAGCGGCACGTTCACGCGTATGAGAACAGCGAAGGCCACGACTATCTTCACGGCCGCGATGAAGTATTCTTCAGGGCAGTGATGTGCAAACTCCGCGATGTCAAAGAGGTCGGTCGTTATGCGGGATATGAGCTGGCCGGTCTTGTTGCTGGCGTAGTAACCGTATGAGAGTTCCTGGAACTTCTCGAAGAGGTCGCGCCTCATATCCTTTTCTATGCGTGCGCCCATGACATGACCGCGGTTCTGCATGTAGTAATTCGCGGCTACATCGATTATTCTCAGCGCTATGTAAAGCAGCGTGATACGCACGACAAGATCGACAGTGAGGTCTGCCGGCGAATTCGTGACCGTGTTGGTGATATGCCTTACGATCACAGGCAGCACAAGATCGCATACACTTGTGAGTGAAGCGCAGAAAAGGTCAAAGACCAGGATGTACCAGTACGGCTTGAAGTACGGGTAAAAGCGCTTCAGCAGATATTTTGTTGACATCGATTCCTGCTTCATAATGCTGACATTATACATTAATAGTTGAAGAATAAGAGCGTTTCTAATAAAATTAATCAGTTAGAAATCGATGTTGCAGTGAAAGGGACAAAATGTCAATCAACAGGAGAACAGCTGAAAAAATAGTGCTCACGATAGTCGGCAATCTTACATATGCGATGGGTGTCAACCTGATGATAAACCCGCTGCATCTGTACAGCGGCGGCTTCACCGGTATATCCCAGCTCATAAGGCTGTTCCTGCTTGAGTTCCTGCATGTACCCGAAGTCGCGGGCATCGATTACATGGGCATAATATACTTTGCCATCAACATCCCGCTGTTCTTCATGGCGTATAAGGTGATGGGGCGCAAGTTCTGCATAACAACGCTCATTTCCATCGCGATGGCATCCGCCTTCCTGGCGATCATACCTGTTCCGGCCGTCCCGATCGTGGAGGACCGCATTCTCGCAGCTGTCGTGGGCGGCATCGGAAGCGGAGTCGGCGCGGGTCTGGTGCTGAGAGCCGGAAGCTCACAGGGCGGCCAGGACGTTATCGGGGTCTGCCTCGCAAAGACACACCCTAACTTCAAGGTGGGCACGATCGGCATACTGATAAGCGTCTGCATCTACACCATCTGTCTCTTTATCTATGACATACAGACGGTCCTGTATTCGATAGTTTTTGCCGTTGTTACGGGCCTTTGCATAGATAAGGTGCATACGCAGAACATAAAGCAGGAGTGCATGATATTCACCAAGAAGCCGGGGCTTTCGAAAGTCATTATCGAAGATCTTCAGCGCGGGGTCACAGCCTGGGATGGCGAGGGAATGTATACCGGAGAAGGCACCAATGTCCTGGTGACGGTAATAAGCAAGTACGAGGAGCCTCATCTGAGAGAGCTCATAGCTCAGCATGATGAGAACGCCTTCATGATAATCAGCGACAACACAAGGGTGGTCGGCAACTTCCAGAAAAAATTCACGGAGTAACGGGATAATCAGATGTTTATTTTCAAGATTTTGCTCATAATACTGGTCGCAGCGCCGGTCATAGGGATATCCCTGGTTTTCTATTCCCAGATGATGGCCTATATACGCGAAAAAAACAAACGCGAGAAAGCCGAGATCGAAAGGGAACGCCTCGAGAAAGCGGCACGAAGAAGGAGCGAGGCTGAAGCCAAAAAAGAGGCTAAGGCAGACGCGAAGGCGGAAAGGAAAGAAAAAAGGGGAAGAAAGTCCGGGACCGGAAGGAAGAGAAAGACTGAAAGAAGCGAGGATCAGAAGTGAGAGGCTTATTCATAACGCTTGAAGGCGGAGACGGCGCCGGAAAGTCGACTCAGATAAGGAATATAGAAAAGTACTTTGCTGCCAAAGGCATCAAAGTGACGCATACAAGGGAGCCCGGCGGTCCTCCTATCAGTGAAAAGCTGAGGGAGATCCTGCTCGATACCGGCAACACCGAGATGGATGCGGTAACAGAGATGCTGATCTATGCGGCCGCAAGAGCGCAGAATGTCAGAGAGATCGTTCTGCCTGCCATGGAGCGCGGCGAGGTCGTTATTTGCGACAGGTTCGTCGACTCTTCGATAGCCTATCAGGCTTTCGGAAGGGAGCTCGGGAGCATGGTGGCAGAGGTGAACAGACACGCGACGGGCGGACTCAGCCCTGATCTCACGATATGGCTCGACATCGATCCCGAGAAGGGCAAGGCAAGGGCATCCGGAGACAAGGGACCCGACAGGCTCGATCTCGAATCGACCGCTTTCCACAGCAGGGTGCGCAGAGGATATGCATCCATAGCCGAAAGTGAGCCTGAGAGATTCAAAAGAATAGATGCCTCCGGTACGATCGAAGAAATACAGGGACTGATCACGGACTGCCTCGATGAGCTCTGCCGCAGCAAGGGTATCTGACAGGGAGACCTGGTATCTGATGAAAGAAATAAGCGGAATAATCGAAAATATAACGCTGGGCTCGAGCTCTGCGCATGCATACATAGTCGAGGGAAGAAACGGAGAGGCGCGAAGCGCGTTTATCACCTCGCTTGCGATGGGTCTTGAGTGCCTTGACGCCGATGTGCATGCAAGGCCGTGCGGGAGATGTTCTGCCTGCAGGCAGGTCGCCGCGGGGTCTTCGCTTGACATCGTCCGCATGCAGATGAGCGGCAAGACCTCATACAAAACCGAGGATGCCAACGCCTTTGCCGAGAGGCTCGACATGGGCGCGTACGGACGCTTTCTTATCGGTATCATAGACGATGCTGACAGGCTGAGCGAGACCGTGCAGAACAAACTGCTGAAAACGCTCGAAGAGCCGCGCGAAGGCGTGCTGATCTTTCTCGGCTCGTCAAACTCCGATCATCTTCTCGACACCGTAAGATCGAGATGCAGCACCATCAGACTGAATGAGTACGGGGCTGACGGAGACGGGGCAGGAGAAGGCGCCGATGCGCTGAAGAAGGCAGCAGAGATGCTTGCCGGCGGCTGCGTGTTCCACGAATTCAGGGACGCGGTCGAGAAAAGTGTAAAGACCCGTGAGGACGCGCTCGCCCTTGCGGATATGACAGAGGATATTATAAGGGAACGCATGCTCGCGGGAGAGGATCCTGCCGGCATGGCGCTGAGACTCGAACTGTGCGAGAAGGCCCGCGCAGATATCGAAAGGGACATGGATAAGAACAAGGCGCTCAAAAGGCTCTGCCTGGAGCTTTCGGGGCGATAAACAGGAGGATACGGACAGATGGTTGAAATAGTCGGAATCGGATTCATGAAGACCGGCAAAATGTACTACTTTGACCCGAAGGGAACTGCCTTCGAGCCGGGTGATATGGTCATAGTCGAGACCGCGAGAGGTCTCGAACTCGGTCACGTTCTGATGGCCAATAAATTCATCGATGAGTCGGAACTTGTCGCGGAACTGAAGCCGGTAGAACGCCGCGCCAATGAAGAGGATCTTAAAAAGTATCATGAAAACCTCGCAAAGAGGAAAAGCGCGATGAAGGTGTGCGCCGAGAAGATCGCAAAACACGGACTGGATATGAAGCTGGTCGACGTGGAGTTCATGATCGACGGGTCCAAGATAGTATTCTATTTTTCTGCGGACGGCAGAGTGGACTTCAGAGAACTTGCCAAGGATCTTGCAGGTTACTTCAAAAACAGGATAGAGCTTCGCCAGATAGGCGTAAGGGATGAGGCAAGGATGCTCGGCGGCATCGGCATCTGCGGCAGACCGCTCTGCTGCAGCAAGTGGCTGTCGGATTTCCATCCCGTTTCGATAAAGATGGCAAAACAGCAGAACCTTTCGCTCAACCCTACAAAGATCTCCGGAACATGCGGAAGACTTATGTGCTGTCTCAATTTTGAAGATAAGACATATAAGGAACTTCGCAAGGGAATGCCTAAGGACAACGAAAGAGTTCAGACTCCTGAAGGCCTTGCAAAGGTAGTGAATGTCGATTACTTCAATGGCAAGATAAACACGCGCGCAATAGTCAAAGATCCTGAGACAGGGGAAGACGTATTCTCACAGGAGATAAAGGCGTATACGAAGGACGAGATAAAGCGCATCGGAAAGAACGCCAAAAAGAACCGCGATGATGACATCTCGATCAACGAAGACATCACCGAGATCATGGAGTCAGCCGACGATGAAGAGATCCGTGAACTCGAAGAGCTCATGAGAGAATTCTGATGGAGCGTATAGACGACACCGGTTTCGGCGGGATACGCGTTATACAGAAAAAAAGGTCGGGCTACGGTGTTGATGCCGTACTGCTCGCGGCCTTTGCTGCCGGCGAGAGCGGAGCCCCGGGGCTGCCGAAAAATGCCGGAAAGCCTCTCAGGATCGCTGATCTTGGTACAGGTTCGGGCATAGTCGCGTTCATACTGCATCACAAGCTCGGCGGAGCGCGGATAAGCGGCTATGATATCAATCCCGATGCTGTTGACAGAGCGCAGCGAGCCTGCTCCATGAACGGCCTGACTGAAGACATAGATTTCTTCCGCACGGATATAACAGATATAAGCGGGGAAAGCGGACTCAGAGGCATCTTCGATGCCGTTGTATCGAATCCGCCGTACTTCAGAAGGACGCCGGAAGAACCGGGAGCTGCGGATCCTGACGAGCGCTATGTCGCGAGGCATGAGACGACGGCAGACATCTCGGATTTCGCCCGGACCGCGGCGCTGATGCTACGCGCCGGAGGCAGCCTGTATATGGTACACAGACCGGACAGACTCGCCGATATAATATTTGAACTCAGAACCGCAGGACTCGAGCCCAAGGCGATGCAGCTGGTCATACCGGTGGCGGGAGAGCCTGCAAACATAGTCCTCATCCATGCGGTAAAAGGAGCCGGACCGGAACTTCGCCTGCTGCCTGAGATCGCGGTGCATCTGCCCGGCGGAGACTACACGGAAGATATACTGCGGTATTATGAACGATAGAGAACAGCTGCCCTCAAAGGCAGTTGTTTTTATTGCATTTTTGGCGCTCCACGGGCCCTCTCGGCTTGAATAGAAGTGCACTTCTCTATATAATAATGTCAACGATTGCGGGCATTTATAAGTATGCCCGTTTTAGCGAAAAAAGGAGAAAGAATCATGGTAACAGTAAGTGTAAAGGGCGTTCTGATCGGGGTACTTCTGATCGCGCTGATCGTTCTGGTAGTATTTCTGATCGTTCTGATCGCCAATGTCACTGATACGATCAAGAAGGCCAACGCCATTATCGACGGTGGAACAAGTGCTGCCGCAAGCGCAAAAGAAAAGATGGATCACGTTTCCGAAACCGTAAAGGAAGGTGCGTCCAAGGTTACCGGTGTTGCCGCAGTGGGAGCAAAGGCTGCCGGAAAAGTGCTGGATAAAGTTATAAAGTAGGGGATAAGGAGGATCAAAATGACTATAAATCAGATCCTGGGATTCTGCCTTGTTGCCGTACTTGTAGCTTTCGTAGTCGTACTGGCTATCATGGCATCCCATGCGATACAGCTGCTTAAGAAGACAAAGACTCTCGTCGGTAAGGGAAATGAAGCTATCGACGATGCAAAGGGCAAGCTCGACAAGCTCAGCGAGGATGCAAGCAATGCCGTAAGTGCTGTTGCGGCAGATACATCCGGAGCTGTCAAGGCTGTCAGCACGGCAGGCGTAGGACTTGCTGCTTTCAACATAGGAAAAGGGCTGCTCAGAGCTTTGACCGGAAGAAGCGGTCTGCTGAATGCGATGGCTGCAGGCAGGGAGCGTAAGAAAGCAAAGAAAGAGATAAAGCTTTCGAAGAAGACCATAAAAAAGCTTAACAAGCAGTCGAAGCTTGAAAAGAAGGCGCATAAGAAAGCGGCGAAAAAGAGCAAAAAGTACCAGAAGAAGGATGCCAAGATCGCTGCAAAAGCCGCAAAGAAGGCAAAAGCTGACGCCAAGGCTGAAAGCAAGGTCATGAAGAAGAATGCAAAGGCAGAGGCAAAGGCTGCTGCCATCGCTGCTGCGCTGCTCATCAAGAAAGAAAAAGAAGCCAAGAAGGCTGCTGCAAAGAAGGCCGCTCAGGCTGCTGCTGCCTTCAAAAAAGCGCAGAAGGCATTCAAAAAGGAAGAACTCAAAAAGGCTGCTCTTGCAAAAAAGGCTGAAGCAAAGGCAATCGCTGCTGCGGCAAGGCTGAGCGCAAAGGATGCAGCTAAAGTAAAGAAAGCTGAGAAGGCTGCAAAAAAAGCAGCTATAAAGACAGCAAAGAAAGCCCAGGCAATGGCAAAGAAGGCCGCGAAGAAAGCAGCCAGAAAAGCCGACAAGGCAGCAAAGAAGGCTGCTGCAAAGGCAGCCAGAAAGCTTGCCAGAAAGGCAAAAGCAGCTGAAAGAAAACAGAAAAAGGCTGCATAAAAAATAACACTTCAGGAGACCGTTAATGGCAAAGATCCTAGTTAACAACAGCGGCCCTCTCCACGGAGAGGTATGGATAAGCGGCGCAAAGAATTCAGTACTGCCGCTGCTGGCCGCAACAATAATGACAGAAGACACCTGCGTGATCGAGGACGTCCCCGATCTCGCAGATGTCAGCGTTATGAAGAAGATGCTCTCTAAGTACGGTGCTAAGATAGACGACACCGAAGAAGGTGTCATCAGAATATCTACGCCCGAAATTATTTCCTGCGAAGGAGACAGGGATCTCGTTCAGGAAATGAGAGCGTCTCTTTTTACTATGGGGCCTATGCTCGCAAGGTATGGTAAGGTAGTCATGCCTATGCCGGGAGGCTGCACCATAGGAAAAAGACCTATAGACCTGCACCTCAAAGGCTTCAGGGCGCTCGGCGCTGAGGTCGTTGAAGATGACGCCAACGAGACTGTTACGGTAACAGCCGGTCCGGAAGGGCTCAGGGGCGATGTGATCTACCTGGACTTTCCGAGCGTAGGCGCTACCGAGAACATACTTATGGCAGCGACTCTTGCAAAGGGTACGACCATCATCGAAAACGCTGCGAAGGAACCGGAGATCATCGACCTGGCCAACCAGCTGAACAAGATGGGCGCCAGGATAAAGAGCGCCGGTACCGACATGATAAGGATCGAAGGCGTTGAGAGACTGTCAGGATGCATCCATGAAGCCATTCCGGACAGGATCGAAACAGGAACATTCATGCTGGCTGCCGCAATAACACGCGGCGACATTCTGGTAAGAAACGCCATCCCAGGGCACGTAAGACCTATCATGGCAAAGCTCAGGGAGTGCAATGTGGACATAGAGGTAAGACCGGAAGGCATCTATGTTGACGCCAGAGACAGAAAGCTTGTCGCAACGGACATCAAGACGCTTCCGTATCCGGGCTTCCCGACCGACATACAGTCGCCGTTCATGGCTTTCCTGACTACTGTCGAAGGAAGCAGCGTGGTAAGAGAAACAGTCTTTGAGAACAGATTCATGCATGTCGTAGAGCTCAACCGCATGGGCGCAGACATACAGACTGAAAACAGAGAGGCCATCGTTCCGGGCGGAAAGACCCTGAAGGGAGCCAAGGTAAGAGCTACCGACTTAAGAGCCGGAGCGGCCATGGTGCTCGCGGGCCTTGCGGCAACAGGCACAACAGAAATAAGCGAAATATTCCATATCGAGAGGGGCTACGAGAATTTTGTAGGAAAGTTTAAGGCTCTTGGAGCCGACATAATGAAGATATCTGACGACTGATAAACAGTGAACGGAGGACATCATGCCTTACAGTAAGCCTGACATCAAGTATCTTAAGCTCCTGGCGGAGAAGTATCCAAACAGGAGAAGAGCGAGGACAGAGATCATCAACCTGAGAGCTATTCTGGCTCTCCCGAAGGCTACGGAATTCTTCCTGAGTGATATCCACGGAGAGTACGACGCCTTCCAGTACTTCGTCAGAAGCGGTTCGGGAATGATCCGCATGAGGATAGATGAGGTATTCGGCAATATTCTCACCGAAAGCGAATGTGACGATCTTGCCGCTCTTATCTACAACCCTGAGGCCGAGATGAAGCGCAGGGAAAAGAGCGAGCACGACTTCGATGCATGGTGCAAGGTCGCCATCAGAAGGCTCATCGCCATCTGCCGCATCGTATCCAACAAGTATACAAGATCTAAGGTAAAGAAACGTCTGCCTGAACTTTCGTCATACATCATGGACGAGCTTCTGTTTGCCGACGATGTCGCAGACAGACACAGATACTATGATGAGATCATCGATACCATCATCGAGTACGGCGCTGCAAGAGAGTTCATAGACGATATGGCTGAGACCATCAGCAACCTTACCGTCGACAGGCTCCACATCATCGGAGACATTTTCGACAGAGGCCCTAAGTCCCATGTCATTATGGACTACCTGATGGAGAACCGGGGCATAGACATTCAGTGGGGCAACCACGATGTACTGTGGATGGGCGCTGCATGCGGAAACAGACCATGCATAGCGACTATGATAAGGATAAATGTCCGCTATAACAACTTCGACATGCTCGAAGTTGGATACGGCTTCAACCTGCGTCCGCTCGCGTCGCTGGCAGAGCTTATATACAAGGACGATCCTTGCGAGTACTTCAGACCGAATGTACTTGAAACAAACAAATATGACCCTATCCCGCCTGATCTCGCGGCCAAGATGCACAAGATGATCGCGATCATACAGTTCAAGGTCGAAGGCCAGGCTATCAGGGAGCATCCTGAGTATCATCTCGAGCACAGGAATCTTCTTGAGACAATAGATTTTGAGAAGGGCACTGTCACGGTGGAAGGTGTCGAGTATCCTATGAGGGACATGAATCTCCCTACGGTCGATCCTGCCGATCCGTACAGACTGACTCCGGAGGAAGAGGAGGTCATGGTGGCTCTTGAGTCATCCATAGTCAATTCGGAGAAGCTCCAGAGACATATGAACTACCTGTACTCTCATGGCTCGCTCTACAAGGTGATGAACGGCAACCTGTTCTTCCACGGCTGCATGATCTTCAATGAGAGAGGCAACTTCAAGACCGTTGAGATAGACGGAGAAAAGTACAGAGGAGCCGCATACCTGCGCAAGCTTGATGAGCTTATCAGAGCTGCACACGGCAGACAGCCTGAAGGAAAGTCCCAGGCCGACGCCGCGTCGATAATGTGGTATCTGTGGCTGTCAGAGGATTCACCGCTCTTCGGTAAGGACAAGATGACGACCTTCGAGAGATACTTTATCGAGGACAAGGCTACTCACAAAGAGCATACAGTCCCTTACTACAGGCTTATCGAGAAGGAAGAAACAGCAGACAAGATACTGAAGGAATTCGGCCTTGACCCTAAGCACGGGCGCATACTGAACGGTCACGTGCCTGTAAAGGTCATAAAGGGCGAGATCCCGTCCAAGGCAGGCGGCAAGATCTTCATCATCGACGGCGGTATCTCCAAGGCTTATCACAAGACAACGGGAATAGCCGGATACACCGCGATAATGACATCGAAGCACATGTATCTGGCAGAGCATCAGCCTTACGAACCGCTCAGAGAGGACGGAACACAGGTCTTCCAAAGACCTGTCATGCACCTCGTCGACACGGTCCCTGAGAGGCTGAGGATAAGGGACACCGACAACGGCGAAGAACTGCGTGGACAGATAAGGAATCTTGAAGCGCTGTACGATGAATTCGTCAGAGGCGGGATAAGAGAGATCTACTAGAAAGAAAGGGGCAAGCAATGGCCATCATACTGAAAATACTGGGCGGAGTGCTTCTTGCAATGTGCATATGGTACATACTTCTGCTCTATAAAAACAACCGGGGAAAGTTCTGAGTCCTTCCGTGGTGTGACGGTAATGCTTAGGTAAAAGAAAAAGGAGGATCAGATGTATCTCAGCAGTGATCTTATGGCTCTGGCGATCATACCGGGCCTGCTACTGATCATTTACGTATACAGGAAAGACAAGGTAGAAAAGGAACCGCTCGGACTCATAATCAGGATCCTGATCTACGGAGTCATATCATGCATAGCAGCGGGCTTTCTGGAACAGCTTGAAAGTCAGTTCCTGCCTCAGTATCCGCAAGGCTCTGTCGAGTACGCGGTGCAGACATCGTTCTGCATGGCAGCCCTTGTAGAGGAGACTGTAAAATTCCTTGCCATGAGGCTCGGCTCGTGGAGGTACCAGGGATTCAATTACAGATTTGACGGTATCGTCTACGGAGTCTCGGCGGCAGTCGGTTTCGCCGTATATGAGAATGTCATGTATGTGGCGATGTACGGACTTCAGACCGCGATAGTAAGGGCATTCACGGCAATACCTCTTCATGCCTTCTGCGGAGTCTTCATGGGCGTTATGTATTCCTATTCGAAGAAGGCGAGCATACTCGGACAGGGCGGAAAGTGCGTCATGTACACGATCTTTGCTCTTCTCCTTCCGATGCTCATCCACGGCACATATGACACATTTGCATTCCTCGGTGAGCGCGGAACGATCCCTCTGCTCGTGTTCGTAGTCATCCTTTACATCGCAGCGATATCGACCATCAACAGGATGTCAAGAGAGGACTATAGGGCAGGATTCTATCCGCAGGCAAGGAATATCGATTATGAAGTTGAACTATAAATAAACGGAGACTGCAGATATGAGCCTTATTCGAGATAATCTTACAGACGAACTGTTATACCTGTACAATACCGGCAAGCTCTACCATGCCTACAGGACTTTCGGCGCACACATATGCGACGGCGGAGTCCAGTTTACGGTGTGGGCACCTGATGTTAGGGCCGTGAGAGTCTCCGGCGATTTCAACGGATGGAATCCATGGGACAGCGGAGCTCTTATGGAGCAGCTCGGCAGCACCGGGATACACACTGTTTTCGTGCCCGGAGCAAAGGCCGGAGATCATTATAAATACGACATCGAAACGGAAGGCGGCGATCACCTGCTGAAGGCCGATCCTTTCGCATTTGGCGCCGAGATGCGTCCGGGGACTTCGTCTCTTGTGACGGACCTGTCCTACGACTGGGGCGACTCTGAATGGATAAAGGCGAGAGGAGTAAAAGATAATTTCACATCGCCGATGAACATCTACGAGTGCCACCTCGGATCGTGGAAGAGACATGAAGGAGAAAACGGATTTTATTCATACCGCGAACTCGCAGAGCAGTTAGTGCCTTACGTGAAGGACATGGGATATACGCATGTCGAGCTTCTGCCGGTAATGGAGCATCCGCTCGATGCTTCATGGGGCTATCAGGTGACGGGTTATTATTCTCCGTCGTCAAGAAGCGGGTCACCGGCTGATTTCAAATATCTTGTGGACAGCTTCCACAAGGCCGGCATCGGAGTCATACTCGACTGGGTACCGGGACACTTCTGCCCTGATGACCACGGCCTGAGAGACTTCAACGGCAGCATGCTGTATGAGTCCGAGATCCATCCTGACTGGGGAACCTACAAATTCGACTTCGGAAGACCGCAGGTGCGGAGCTTCCTGCTGTCGAACGCCATGTTCTGGATCGATGAATATCATGCAGACGGTCTCAGAGTTGACGGCGTGAGCAGCATGCTCTACCTGAACTTCGGAGTAAGCGACAAGTCGAAGATGAAGTTCAATAAATACGGCGATGAGGGAAACCTCGAGGCCATAGACTTCCTGAGAGAACTCAACTACATGATAGGCACAAACTACAGCGGTGTATTCACGGCCGCTGAGGAAAGTACGGCCTGGCCTATGGTCACCAAGCCGCCAAAGGACGGCGGACTCGGATTCCACTTCAAGTGGAACATGGGCTGGATGAATGACACGCTCGAATACATGTCCACCGACTTCCCGTGGAGAGAAGGCGCTCACAACAAGCTGACTTTCTCAATGACATATGCCTACAGCGAAAACTACATTCTGCCTCTGTCTCATGATGAGGTAGTTCACGGAAAGAAGAGCCTCATAGGGCGCATGCCTGGAGACATATGGCGTCAGTTTGCAGGCATCCGTCTGCTGGCGACATATCAGATGACTTTCCCGGGCAAAAAGCTCAACTTCATGGGCCATGAGATCGCGCAGTTTATCGAGTGGCGCGAGTACGAGGGCCTGGAGTGGTTCCTGCTCGGATATGAGAATCACGAGAAATACCAGAAGTTCGTAAAGGATCTCAACCACGTTTATACTGAGCACCCGGCGCTGTGGTCAGAAGACAACAGCTGGGACGGCTTCAACTGGATAGATCCGGATGACAGACAGCAGAACGTGCTGCTGTATCTGAGACGCGGAAAGGCCGCAGACGGCAAAGAAGGAGAACTTCTCATATGCGCTCTCAATATGGGAGTCAAGGCATTTGACGAGTTTGAGATCGGAGTTCCTGAGCCGGGCTTCTACAAAGAGATAATCAATTCTGATGACGTTAAATACGCCGGAAGCGGCAGGGTCAATACCCGCCAGGTCCGCGCAAGAAAGAAACCTATGCACGGCATGCCTTATTCTATAAGGGTGAAGATGCCGGTCGTCGGAGGCGCGATCTTCAGAAAAAAAGATAAAAAAATAAAATAGAAAGGGCATTTTCACTAGATGATAAGAACCAAAGAAGATTTCAAAACAGAGTATTCACTTATTGCAAGAGCGATGTTCAGGAGAAATCCTGAGCAGCTGGACAACAACGACAAGTTCGCTGTTCTCGCAAAGCTCGTTGAGCGCGAAGCAGACGAAAGAGTTGGCGAAGAAAACTATCTGGAGGGAGAAAAAGAAGAGAAGAAAGTATATTACTTTTCGATGGAATTCCTTATCGGAAAGCTGATGGAAAACTATCTGCTTAATCTTGGGATCAGAAAGCAGGCAGAAGAAGGACTTGCGGAGCTCGGAACAGATCTTGAGAAGATCCTCGAAGTCGAGCCGGATCCGGGTCTCGGAAACGGCGGTCTTGGAAGACTGGCAGCCTGCTTCCTCGACTCAATGGCGGCACTTGGTATCAAGGGCGACGGCATGGGCCTCAGATACAAATTCGGTCTTTTTAAGCAGAAGATAGTAAGCGGCTACCAGGTCGAAGAACCGGACGCATGGCTAGACGAAGGTTATATGTGGGAGACGGCAAAGCCGTATGACTCCGTTATCGTAAAGTTTGGCGGCAAGGTCGACAGGACCTACAAAGACGGCCATATGGAGTACAAGCATGTCGATTACACTACCATCAGAGCCGTGCCTTACGATGTACCTATACTCGGATTCGGCGGAAAGACCGTAAATACCCTGCACCTCTGGGATGCCCAGCCTGTGCATGACACTATCGATATGGATGCCTTCAACGCCGGCAACTACAGCGAGGC
Source organism: uncultured Eubacteriales bacterium (assembly GCA_902778585.1). Lineage (GTDB taxonomy): Bacteria > Bacillota > Clostridia > Peptostreptococcales > Anaerovoracaceae > Crickella. The sequence continues at coordinate 14,626 of CACYYD010000015.1, forward strand.
GATGAAGGAAAGAAGCGAGATAGAGGCTCTCACCAGCATCCTCTATCCGGATGATACCAACGGTATCGGAAAGCAGCTGCGTCTCAGACAGGAGTACTTCCTGGTAGCGGCCGGCATCGGCATGATAATCCGCGAGTACAAGGCCCGCTACGGAACAGACCAGTGGGATAAATTCCCTGAGAGGATACAGATCCACATCAACGACACGCACCCTACGATGTGCATTCCTGAGCTTATGAGAGTGTTCATCGATGAGGAAGGCCTCGAGTGGGACGACGCGTGGGAACTCATAAAGGCCACCGTATCCTTCACAAATCATACGGTACTGCCTGAGGCGCTCGAAAGATGGCCGATCCCATACTTCCAGCAGCTGCTCCCGAGGATCTATATGATCATCGACGAGATCAACAGACGCTGGCAGGCTTATCTGCCGAAGGATGTGGAGGACTGGCATTCGCTGAGCCGCGGAACATCGCCGCTGTGGGATAATGAGGTCAAGATGGCGAACCTGTCAGTAATAGGAAGCCATTCGATCAACGGAGTCTCGGCTCTTCACAGTGATATCCTCACAAAGACCGTATTCAAACAGTTCTACGGGCTGATCCCTGAAAGGTTCAATAACAAGACGAACGGCATCAGCCACAGAAGGTTCATGATGCAGGCAAATCCGGGTCTTGCTGATCTTATCGACAGGACCATAGGAACAGACTGGCAGACTGACTTCGAACAGATAAAGAAGCTTGAAGCTTATGCGCAGGACAGCGCATTCCTCGACGAACTCATGGCCGTCAAGAGGCAGAACAAGCTGAGACTTGCAGAATACATAAAGGAAAACATGGAGATCGATGTCGATCCGGATTCGGTATTCGACGTTCAGGTAAAGAGGATGCATGCCTACAAGAGGCAGCTTCTCAACGGATTCAAGATCCTGGATCTCTACAACAGGCTCAAGGAGAATCCTGATCTCCCTATCCAGAACTATACGTTCATATTTGCCGGCAAGGCAGCTCAGGGATACGCTTTCGCGAAAGAGGTCATCAAGTTTATCACCAGCCTTGCTGACATGATCAACTCAGACCCTGTAGTGAGCAAGAGGATCAAGGTGGTATTCATCGAGAACTTCCGCGTTTCCAACGCTCAGCTCATCTACCCGGCAGCTGATATAAGCGAGCAGATCTCGACAGCGGGCAAAGAGGCCAGTGGAACCGGAAACATGAAGTTCATGATGAACGGAGCCATAACGCTCGGAACAATGGACGGCGCAAACGTAGAGATCAGCCAGCTTGCGGGAATGGACAACATCTGCATCTTCGGATATTCATCTGATGAGACGGATAATTTCTACAGACACGGAGGATATAGCGCACAGAACTGCGTAAACGGAGACTACAGGCTCAGACGCATAACGAGTCAGCTGGTCGATGGCACATTCCGCAGAAGCGGATACGATTTCTGGGGCATCCACGATGCTCTCCTCGGAGCAAACGACGAGTACTTCGTCCTGGGAGACTTTGATTCATACGTTAAGAAATGGGAAGAAATGGATGGCATATATGCAGACAGACAGCGCTGGGCGCGCATGTCGCTGGCCAATATAGCTAATTCCGCATTCTTCTCAAGCGACCGCACCATCGCGGAATACGCTGAAGATATCTGGCATATCTAAGTCAAACAGATAGAAAATAAAGAGAACTAAGAAAACTAAAACTAAGAAAGAAGGAGGCTGGAGTTCATGAAAAAGAAAAAAATGTTAGCGATGCTCCTGGCCGGAGGGCAGGGCAGCAGACTCTACGATCTGACCACCAACATCGCAAAGCCGGCGGTTTCATTCGGCGGTAAATACCGTATCATCGATTTCGGACTGTCAAACTGCGTCAATTCCGGTATTGATACTGTCGGTATCCTTGTCCAGTACAAGCCGCTCGTACTTACCAGGTACGTCGGCACCGGCGAATCCTGGGACATGGATGTCGCAGATGGTGGAGTGCATATCCTGCCTCCGTATGCCAGTGCGACCGGCGGTGAGTGGTACGAGGGCACAGCCGATGCCATCTACCACAATATCGATTTTATCGATATGTATGAGCCTGAGAACGTTCTCATTCTCTCGGGTGACCACATCTACAAGATGAATTACAACCTCATGCTCCAGGAGCACGAGGCAAAGGGATCCGACCTTACGGTATCCGTCATCGAGGTGCCTTGGGAAGAGGCAAGCAGATTCGGCATCATGACAGCCGATGATGAGGGCAATATCGTAAAGTTCACGGAGAAGCCGGCAGAGCCTGACAGCAACCTCGCTTCGATGGGTATCTACATCTTCAAATGGGATGTACTCCGCAAGGCACTGCTCGAGGACCACGGCAATGCCGATTCGTCACACGACTTCGGAAAAGATCTTATTCCGAAACTGCTTGGCGAGGGCAAAAAGCTTACTGTCTACAGATTCTCCGGATACTGGAGAGACGTCGGAACAGTACAGAGCTATTACGACAGCCAGATGGACCTCATGGACAACGTGGAGAATATCAACGTATTTTCCGGCGACATGAAGGTGTTCTCAAACTCCAATATGTATCCGCCACAGTATCTCGGGCGCGAGGCTAACATCAAAAACTCGCTCCTGTGCAACGGCTGCACTGTATACGGCAGTGTAAACCACTCCATCCTCGGATCGGGCGCCGTAGTCGGATACGGCACGGTCATCGAGGACTCGATCGTGCTCCCGAACGCGATCATCGGACGCAACTGCAGGATCAATAAAGCTATTATCAATGAAGGCGCTGTAGTCGATGACAATACCGTTGTCGGAGAACCGGACGGAGAAGTCGTCGTATACGGCAAGGCCAAACTGTCGATATAGGAAGGGAGGACAGAGGACATGAAGACTATCGGACTTATTTCCGCTAATTACGGCAGCACCGAATTCGGCGCGCTGCTTCAGAACAGGACCCTTGCATCGCTCCCTTACGGAGGCAGATACAGACTCATAGACTTTGCTCTTTCCAATATGGCAAATGCGGGCATCACAACAGTAGGCGTTATCGCTCCTGTAAACTCCGGCTCGCTCATCGACCACGTGGGAGTGGGCAATCCGTGGAACCTCGGACGCAAGAGCGGAGGACTCTTCCTCATGCCTGGTTCGGTATACGGTATGCAGAGATCGGGAAGCAGATTCCTTATGAGAGACCTTCTCAAATGCGACAAGCTCTTCACCAAGGATGATGCTGATTACGTTATCATGTCGGGCAGCAGCGATGTATGGAACATCGATTTTGAGCCGCTCATCAAGGCTCATGCCGAGTCCGGCAAGCCTATCACCATGGTGTACAAGAAGGTCGCACGCGGTGAGGAGTTCCAGGGATACTTCCTTGACATCAACGAGTACGGAAATGTGACCGGCATCAACATGGAAAGCTATGGCTGGTCCAACTACTTCGCTGACTGCTTCATCATCGACAGAAAGTACATGATCGAATTCATGAACTGGTACTCGGCACTCGAGTACATGGATATGATCGAGATCATCCGTGATAATCTCGGCACTGTTGAGATCGGCACATTTGAATTCAGAGGCTACCTCGGAAAGATAAAGAATCCGTGGGAATTCCTCAAGGTGAATCAGGCGATGACAGATTACGACATCCGCAACGAGGTGTTCTGCAACCCTGAAAGACCGGTCTTTACAAAGATCCAGGACGAGGCACCGGCATTCCACTTCCCTGAAGCTGATGTCAGAAATTCCGTCATCTCGGCGGGCTGCCGCATCGAAGGAAGGGTAGAGAACAGCATTATCTTCAGAAGCTGCCACGTCGCAAAGGGCGCGGTCGTCAGAAACTCAGTCATAATGATGCACGGCATCATCGGCGAGGGAGCTGTTCTTGATAACGTGATAGCTGACAAGTACGTCACTATCAACCCGGGAGTCAAGATCTACGGCGGAGAAAAAGATCCTGTCATCATCGGCAAGGACGGAAGAATATAAAACTAAAAGGATAAAAAGGGACAATATAAAGGACTGAACAAACGGAGCATCACAAAATGGCAGAAAAGAAAAACATTCTATTTGCGGCATTTGAAGCATCACCGTTCATCAAGACAGGCGGTCTGGGAGATGTCTCGGGCGCCCTGCCTGTTCATCTGAAAAATGATGAGTTTGATGCGCGCGTGATACTGCCGCTGCTCTCTTCCATACCGGAGGAGTACAGAAGCAAAATGAAGTACGTGACAAATTATGAGGTGCCTCTCGGCTGGAGAAGCCAGTATTGCGGCCTTTTTACGCTCAGAAAGGGCGGAGTCATGTACTACTTCCTCGACAACGAGTACTACTTCAAACGCGGCAAGGTCTACGGAGAGTTCGATGACGCGGAGAGAGTCGCTTTCTTTTCAAAGGCCGTGCTTGAGACGATAAGGCACATCTGCAACAACTTCAGACCTGACGTGATCCACTGCAATGACTGGCACACGGCTCTGATCCCGGTCTACCTGAGAGAGCACTACAACGGAGATCCGCTGTACGATCCTATCAAGACCGTGTTCACCATCCACAACCTGAAGTTCCAGGGCCAGTACAGCAAGACTGTTACAGGTGACGTCTGCGGACTCGGCGGTACGCCTGCTGAGGGACAGATGATCCACGACGATGCTGTCAACTTCCTCCAGGGAGCTGTCATCTATGCGGACGCCGTGACTACGGTAAGCCCTACATATGCTGACGAGATCTGCGGCGTTGACAGAGGAGAAGGCCTTGAGGGACTCTTCCAGTCCAGACGCTACAAGCTGAGCGGCATCATCAACGGCATCGACCGCAAGAGCTATGATCCTAAGACAGACAAGGCGATCGCAGTCAACTATGATGCGAAGAGCATAGAGAAGAAGAAAGAGAATAAGCTGGCTCTCCAGAGAGAGCTTGGCCTGAGAGAAGATCCGGATGCTCCTCTGTTTGCAATGGTAAGCCGCCTCACGACACAGAAGGGCGCAAACCTTATCGCAGAGCTTCTGCCTGAATTCAGAGAGCGCAGGATGCAGCTGGCAGTGCTCGGGACCGGAGACTATCTGTACGAGCACGCGATCGCCGACTTCGCTTACCGCAACCAGATGAACTTTGCGGCAAGGATCACATTCGACGAGGGCCTTTCAAGAAGGTTCTACGCCGGAGCAGACGTGTTCCTGATGCCTTCGGAATTTGAGCCATGCGGGCTTGCCCAGATGATCGCCATGAGATACGGCACTCTTCCTCTCGTAAGGGAGACAGGCGGACTCAGGGATACCGTTACGGGCTACTGGGATGCGGGTTCAAAGGCCAACGGATTCTCCTTCAAGGACTTTGACGCAAACGGCCTCAGAAACGCAGTCGACCTCGCTCTGAAGATCTGGTTCGATCAGAAGGATGTATTCGATACGCTGCAGCAGAATGCCCTCGCGATGAAATACGGCTGGGACGAATCCGCGGCCAAGTACCGCGAGCTCTACAAGAGCCTGCTCGGCTAGCAAAAGCCTTTAAAAAATAATAAAAGGAAAAAATATTGACGCAAATCCGGGCAGAAATACCCCGTTTGCGTCAATATTACATAATGGGAATGAGACTAAAACACGATTCAAGAGATAAGGATTACAGAGCTCCTTTCGGAGCAGCAGAAACAGGCTCGGAGATCAGTCTGAGCATAGACGCATATGATCAGGTGCCGGAGAGTGTGAGGCTGATACTGTGGCACGGGGATGATCCGGATCCGCAGTATATAGAAATGAAGGAAAGCTCCGCTCAGAATGAAGCCGCGGCACGCTTCACTGCATCAGTCAAGGCCCCGGATGAGGGCGGCCTTCTGTGGTACGCTTTTGAGATAGAGAGCGAAGGCGAAGCTTACGGTGAGGAAGATCCCGGACGGCAGATCATATATTACGGGAACAATTATGAAGGACTCGGCGGCGAGGGAAACATCTTCAATGATGACCCGGCACGCTATCAGATAACGGTGTATAAGCCGGCGGAAGTACCCGGTTGGTTCAGAGAAGGTATAGTATACCAGATATTTCCTGACCGCTTTGCGCGCGATGATGACTGGCGCGAAAGGACCGAAGCCGCCTGCGAAAAAGTCAACAGAAGACGCAGCGATACCAGGCGCTTTGTGCAGGAGGACTGGACGCAGCCCGCGTTCTATGAACGTGACGGAAGCGGCAGGGTCTGCGGATGGCCTATGTACGGCGGAAGCCTCAAGGGCATAGAAGAGAGACTGGATTACATAAAGTCTCTCGGAGTCACATGCATCTACTTGAATCCGGTGTTCGAGGCGACATCGAACCACCGTTACGACACGGGCGATTATATGCACATAGAGCCGGCGCTCGGAACGGATGAGGATTTCGAGGATCTTGCAAAGGCTGCAAGAGAGCGCGGCATCAGGATAATACTGGACGGAGTCTTCAGCCACACGGGCTGCGACAGCCTGTATTTCGATAAATACGGCAATTACAGAACGATGAGGGACAACGCCGACGGCGGGCATTCTGCAGCGGGCGCGTGGAATGATCCTGAGTCACCGTACAGAAGCTGGTACAAATTCGATGATGGCGAAGAATGCGGTTATAAGTCATGGTGGGGCGTCGATGACCTCCCAGAAGTGAACGAAAATGATCCGTCCTACAGGGACTTCATTCTCGGCGAGGACGGAGTAGTGGCCCACTGGATCCGCAAAGGAGCATCGGGCTGGAGACTCGATGTAGCCGATGAGCTGCCGGATTCCTTCATAGCCGAGACGCGTAAAAGAATAAAAACGACTGACCCTGACGCTCTGCTTCTGGGCGAGGTCTGGGAGGATGCAAGCAATAAGATAAGCTACGGCGAACGCCGTAAATACTTTATGGGCGATGAGCTGGATTCCACGATGCATTATCCGCTGAGGGATATCCTGCTCGACTACGTAAACTACACGATAAGCGCGCCTCAGGCGGAAAACAGGCTGATGAGTCTGGCTGAGAATTATCCGCCGCAGAACTTCTACGGTGCGCTAAACCTCATAGGCAGTCACGACAGAGAGCGCATCATGACTATGATGGCCGCTGAGCAGGACTATCCGTCCGCGACCAAAAAGGTGAGACTGCTTTCGGCATTGCAGTACTGCCTGCCGGGAGTTCCGTGCGTCTACTACGGAGATGAGGCGGGGCTCATGGGCGGAGCAGATCCTGCAAACAGGAGCGGCTTCCCGTGGGGCTTTGAGAACCTTGACCTTGGATATCACTACAGGATGCTCGGACTCATATATGATGAGCATCCGGCGCTAAAGTCAGGAAGCTTCAGATTCCTTTCGGATGAGTGCGGTCTCGGAGATGACATATTTGCATTCACAAGAAGCGGGAAGGACATCGCGGGCACTGAAGAGACTCTCCTCATACTCGCAAACAGAAGCTACGGACCTGCTGAAGTAAAACTCGGCGACGCAGCCGGACTGAGATGCGGATATGCCCTCGAACTTCTTACATCGGAAGAACTGCCGCTCGATGAAGAGGGCAGCCCGGGCACGGTCAGAATGGACGCTCTCTCAGTGAAGATCATAAGCCTCAGAAAGGAGCGCCCTCAGACCGAAGGTCTTGGCAGGAGAGCAGGCGTCATATGCCATGTAAGTTCGCTCCCGGAAAGAAAGCTCGGAAAGGGTGCGAGGGACTTTGTGGATTACATCGCCTCCGCGGGCTTCAGCATCTGGCAGATACTGCCGCTGAATCCTGCCGGTATGGGCAATTCGCCGTACAGCAGCTATGCCGCGTTTGCGGGAGAGCCGGCCTTTATAGACAGAAACGAGCTTCCGTCAATGGACGGATATTCCGCGTTCATGAAAGATAACGCTTACTGGCTGTACGACTACATCGCTTTCACGATCCTGCGGGAAGAAAATGAGCTCAGACCGTGGTATGAGTGGCCTGAAGAGCAGAAGTTTGCAGGCTCGGCCGGCGTGCTCGGGCGTCTGAACGAAGAGCAGAAGAAGCGTGCAAAGCAGCTCGCCGAAGACCAGTACTTCTTTGCTGTTCAATGGGCAGAACTCAGGGAATACGCAAATTCGAAGGGCGTAAAGCTGATGGGCGACCTGCCTATGTTTATGGCCGCCGACTCAGCTGATATCTGGGCAAACAAGGATATCTTCATGATCGGCCATGACGGCATACAGAAGTCACGCGCAGGAGTACCGCCTGATGCTTTCAGCGAGGAAGGCCAGGACTGGGGCAATCCGCTCTACAACTGGGAAAAGCTTAAGAGCGAGGGCTATGGCTGGTGGCTGCGCCGTATGAGGCAGTGCGCCGAGCGCTTTGATATCCTCAGGGTGGACCACTTCAGAGGAATGTCGGAATACTATTCGATCCCGCGGGGACAGACGCCTAAGAAAGGCAGCTGGCAGCACAGCGCCGGACTCGGTTTCATAGAGGCCGTGAAGGAGATGCTGAAAGAAGAAGGCCATGGCATGAAACTGCTTGCAGAAGACCTCGGTTTTCTGGATGCGGGAGTCAAAAACCTCCTCAAACTGAGCGGGCTTCCGGGCATGGATATCTGGCAGTTCTCTGCCGGTGAGATGATGGAGGCCTGTGAAAAGGAGCCGGACAAAACTGCGAACAGGGCATTCTACACGGGCACACACGACAACGACACTCTGATCGGATGGCTCGTTTCACAAAAGAAGCCCGCTGCCGCTGATGAAGACAGCAGCAGGGATACTGCCGAAGAAGCAGAGGCCGCAGAGATCCTGAAGACAGAGTGCGAGACTGAGGCTCTTGAAATAATCAGAAAGATCTATCAGAGCCCGGCAGGACTTGCGATGATGCAGCTGCAGGATGTATTCCTTCTCGGAAGCGATGCCCGCATGAACGTGCCGGGTGTAGCAGAAGGCAACTGGAGCTGGAAGGTACCGGGCGGATCGATAGGGGAGGCCTTTGATGATGCTGCTCAGCGCGCTGACTGGCTCAGGGCTCTGGCAGAAGAGAGCGGAAGACTCTGATAGACGGCCGTCAGCGGAAGGATGGAGAAAGATATGATAAAAAACATTGTATTTGACATAGGCCTTGTGCTTTTAGGCTTTGATGTTAAAAAGTACCTTCTGTCGCTCTTCGATGAGGAGACTGCGATGAGAGTCGCAAAGGCGGTTTTTCTCTCGGGCTACTGGCATGAGATAGACAGGGCAGTGCTGTCTGAGGACGAACTCCTGGACCTCTTCTACAGCGCTGATCCCGGCGTAAAGGATGAGATCAGGATCGCGTACGACCGCATCGGCGAGTGCGTAGAAAGAAGAAGCTGGCCTATCCAGGTGATCGACGGACTGAGAGATCAGGGCTACAAGGTGTACTACCTGTCCAATATGTCCGAGCATGTTATCAATGAAGGCAGGCATGCATTTGACTTTGTGAGCCACATGGACGGCGGCATTTTCTCGTGCCATGTCAAAGCGATCAAACCGGATCCAGAGATCTACCAAAGGCTCTTTGACAAGTACGGTCTGGTCCCGGAGGAATGCATATTTATAGATGATCAGCCTGCTAACATAAGCACGGCAAGAAAGCTCGGAATGAAGGGCATTATCTTTGAGAGCTACGGCCAGCTGCAGGCAGATCTCGATAAGGCCCTTACTAAGGACAAGGGACACAGCCGCATCTCCGTGCTTTGCTACGGTGATTCAAACACCTACGGCTATGATCCGTACACATCGGGCAGATATCCGTATGAAAAGCGCTGGACGACCATTCTCGGTGAACTTCTGGGAGACCGCTATGAGGTCATATCCGAAGGCCTGAACGGCAGAACGACAGCTCACGACAGACCCGGAGCAGCCTGGAAGAACGGAGTGTCGAGCTTTACCGCGTGCCTCGGCACACATAAGCCGGTCGACTATCTGATAATCATGCTCGGGACAAACGACTGCAATGATAGTCTTGGCCTTTCTGCAGAGCAGATAGCAGGCGGGATGGAGACGCTTGTGAGCACCACGGAAAAAGAGGCTCCGGGACTTCAGGGATATATACCTGAAATGATCGTGACAGTACCTGCTGAGATACGCGGTGATCTTGAAAGATCACCGTTCGCTTGTGAGCTTTCTGCTGCAGCAGCGCAGAAGTCGCATGACATCGGACCGCTGTATAAAAGCATCGCCGAAACACATGGTATACGCTTCGCGGATGCATCAGGAGCAGAGGTATCAGATGACTGTGAGCACCTGACAGAAGAAGGGCATAAGCAGCTGGCAGAACTGCTGCATAAAGTGATAACTGCGCGTCCGTGAATCCTGGAAACTTAATAATCATTTGCTATAGAAACTGTTTTAGGTATATAATTTTCCAGAATGTTGAATAAGAATAAATTTTTTAGGGGGTTACATGGCTAAGTACCTACTTAAGCGTGTCCTGCTGGCCCTGGTTACAATATGGGCAGTAGCGACGATCACCTTCGTTCTGATGAACATGGTCCCTGGCGGACCGTTCCTCTCAGAGAAGGCCATCAGCCCGGCGGCAACTGCCGCCCTCGAAGCAAAGTACGGGCTGGACAAACCATTTTCTGAACGTTATATCACGTATCTCAAGGACGCATGTCACGGGGATTTTGGACTGAGCCTCAAGCAGAGAGGCCGTACGGTCACAAGCATTATCACGACCAAGTTCCCTGTGTCTGCAAGAGTCGGAGGCGTAGCAGTCCTCGTTTCACTGCTGCTTGGCGTGCCGCTCGGTGTAGTGGCCGCGTATAAACGCGGCACCGCAGTGGACAGTACGCTCAGTGTTCTGGCAACTCTTGGCATCGCAGTACCGAGCTTCGTAATTTGTACGGTCCTGATGTACTTCTTCGGAGTAAAGCTCGGGTGGCTGCCTACCCTGGGTCTCACTACGCCGAAGCATTATATAATGCCGGTGTTCGCGCTCGCGGCATATCCGACATCATATATAACAAGACTGATGAGATCTTCCATGCTCGACGTGCTCGGACAGGATTACATGAGAACCGCAAGAGCAAAGGGACTTTCGCAGAAAGTTTCACTCTTTAAGCACGCTCTCCGTAATGCGATCCTGCCGGTCATCACATATCTCGGACCTATGATCGCTTACACACTTGTGGGAAGCTTTATCGTAGAGAAGATCTTTACCATACCGGGACTCGGCGGAGAATTCATCAAGGCAATCAACGGACGTGACTACACGATGATCATGGGTACGACCATATTCCTGGCTGTATTCATGGTAATCATGCTGCTTATAGTCGACATCATCTACACGATCGTCGACCCTAGGATCAAGCTTAAGTAAGGGGAGGTGGAAAAATGACTAAAAAGAATCCGCTGAGCCTTCAGCTTAAATTCGATCCGGAAGACTTCCTTCCGGCAACAAATGAAGAAAAAGAAAGCCTTATAGTAATGAGGGAGAGCGTCGGCTTCTGGCGTGACGGTTTCAGAAGACTGCGCAAGAACAAGGTAGCTATGACATGCCTTGCTATCATCCTCGTTATCATGGTATTCGCTTTCATTGTGCCTTCGTTCTATCCGTACACCTACAGTCAGCAGATCCAGGGCGCAAACAATCTGAAGCCTTTTGAGTTTTCTGCGGGCGAGCAGGCACAGATAGACGCGGGGGAGAAGCTCTTCCCGCACATCTTCGGCACTGACAAGATGGGACGTGACTACGCTATCCGTGTAATGATGGGAAGCCGTATCTCGCTCCTCGTAGGTATGGTCGCTGCGGTCATCATCCTGATCATCGGATCCATTTACGGTTCCATCGCGGCCTTCGCGGGAGGCTGGGTCGACCTCGTTATGATGCGTATCGTAGATATCATCTACACCATACCGGACATCCTGCTGATAGTACTCCTGTCATTTGCCTTCAAGGAGCCGCTGCGCAAGCTGGCACAGGTAAACGGCTTCCACTGGCTGGGAATAATGGGAGAGAACCTCGTCAGTATCTTCGTAGTATTCGCGCTGCTGTACTGGGTAGGAATGGCCCGTATGGTCAGATCCCAGATCCTGCAGCTCAAGGAAAGTGAATATGTAACTGCCGCAAGAGCACTCGGAGCTTCGAGCGGACGTATCATAAAGAAGCACCTGCTTACAAACTGCATCGGTACACTCATAGTCATCACGACGCTGCAGATCCCTTCGTCGATCTTCACGGAGAGCTTCCTGTCATTCCTCGGACTTGGTGTAGCTGTACCTATGCCTTCACTGGGCAGCCTTGCGAGTGAGGCCATCAATGGTATCAATACATTCCCGCATCTGCTCTTCATACCTTCGATCGTTATCTCGCTGATCATACTGAGCTTCAACCTGCTCGGCGACGGTCTCAGAGACGCCTTCGACCCTAAGCTGAAGAACTAGAAAGGAGGAGAGATCATGGCAGAGAACACAAAGAATGAAAAAATTCTGGTAGACATACAGCATGAAAGACTTTCCTTCTTCACACCGGCAGGCGAGGTAAAGGCGCTCAACGATGTATCCTTTAAAATGAAGGAAGGCGAGGTGCTCGGTATCGTAGGTGAGTCCGGATCCGGCAAGTCCGTAACGGCATACAGCCTTATGGGCCTCACCGCTTATCCGGGAAGACTCATCGGCGGAACGATCGACTTCAACGGTCATCGCATCAATGACATGACTGAAGCTGAGTTCCGTGAGATAAGAGGAAACGAAGTATCGATCATCTTCCAGGACCCAATGACATCGCTCAACCCGGTCTATACAGTTGGAAACCAGATAGAAGAAGTAATCAAACTTCACACAGACAAGAATAAGGAAGAAGCCAGGGCACGTGCCATCGAGCTTCTGACACTTGTAGGCATCAATGAGCCTGAGAAGCGTCTCAAACAGTATCCTCATGAGCTCTCTGGCGGAATGCGTCAGAGAGTCATGATCGCTATCGCTCTCGCATGCGAACCTAAGCTGCTCATCGCTGACGAGCCTACAACAGCTCTTGATGTAACCATCCAGGCACAGATCCTGGAGCTCATGATGGAGCTCAGGGAGAAGCTGGGAATGGCGATCATAATGATCACGCACGACCTCGGCATCGTTGCCAGCATGTGCGAGAAGATCGCGGTAATGTATGCCGGCCGCATCGTTGAGTACGGCACTACTGACGATATCTTCTATAATCCTAAGCACGAGTACACAAAGGGTCTCATCAAGAGCATCCCGAGACTCGACGCCAAGGATCACGAGAGACTCGTTCCTATCGAGGGAACTCCGGTGGACATGCTGAATCCGCCGGCCGGCTGCCCGTTCGCGCCAAGGTGCGACAGCTGCATGAAGATCTGTCTCAGAGAGATGCCGCCGGTAACATATTTCAACGACGTGCACTATACACAGTGCTGGCTCAACCAGAAAGCAGAAGCAGAGGCTGCAGCAAAGGCAGGAAAGGAGGAAGCGGATGAGTAATTATCTGTTAGAGGTAGAACATCTGCAGAAGCACTTCCCTATCAAAGGCGGCGGCTTCGGCAACAAGAAAGTGGTACAGGCCCTTGACGACCTGACTTTCGGAATAAAAAAGGGTGAGACCCTTGGAATGGTAGGAGAGTCCGGCTGCGGAAAGACGACTGCCGGAAGAACCATACTGAGACTCCACGAGCCTACAGGCGGAAAGATCATCTACGACGGAGAGACTCTGTTTGACAAAGATAACAAGATCGCGGTCAACATGCTGCCTTACCGTAAAAAGATGCAGATCGTATTCCAGGACCCTTATGCGAGCCTTGATCCGAGAATGACAGTAGGAGATATCGTAGGAGAGCCTATAGATATCCATCATCTCTGCTCAAGCAAGCAGGAAAGATACGACAGGATAATCGGACTGCTCGAAAGAGTAGGACTCAACTCAGAGCACGCAAACCGTTATCCTCACGAGTTCTCCGGCGGACAGAGACAGCGTGTCGGTATCGCAAGAGCTCTTGCGGTAAATCCTGAATTCATCGTCTGCGACGAGCCTATATCGGCTCTCGACGTATCCATTCAGGCTCAGGTCATCAACATGTTTGAAGACCTGCAGGAGCAGATGGGACTTACATATCTCTTCATCGCTCACGACCTGTCAGTCGTAAAGCACATCTCCGACAGGATCGTGGTAATGTATCTGGGAAGAATGGTAGAGCTTGCAGACAGCTATGAGCTGACCATGCACAGCATGCACCCATATACAAGGAGCCTTGTATCGGCTATCCCTATCGCCGATCCTGTGCAGGCCCGCAAGAGCAAGAGGATCATCCTCGAGGGCGACGTTCCGAGTCCTATCGATCCTCCGAGCGGCTGCAGATTCCGCACCAGATGTCCGTACGCGGACGAACGCTGCGCAGCTGAAGTACCTGAGTTCAAAGAAGTGACAAGCGGACATTATGTTGCATGTCATCATCTTGATAAGGTAAAATAAAAGTTAGACAGCGTGATTTATCACGTTAAAGCATATGCTTTGCATATTGCCAGCAGATAGTTCAATTATTGTTTTAAGTAGCTATTTGATATGGAGGAATTAATTATGAAGAAAAGATTACTCGTCCTTCTCGTAGCTGTAGCTATGATCGCAGTCCCTCTCGCTGCATGCGGCGGCGGCGGCGGAGACAGCAGCTCTGCTGAGAAGCAGCTCGTAGTCCAGGTTGGTCCTAACCCTGAGACTCTCGACCCTGCTCTGAACAGCGCTGTCGATGGTGCTAACACCATTCTCCACCTCTTTGAAGGTCTGCTCGTAGTTGACGAGAACAGCCAGCTCGCTCCTGGACAGGCTGAGAGCTGGGAGACATCTGATGATGGTCTTACATGGACATTCCATCTCAGAGACGGACTTAAGTGGTCGGATGGATCAGACCTCACAGCTAACGACTTCGTTTACAGCTGGAAGAGAATCGCTGATCCTGAACTGGCTGCTCCTTATCTCGATACAGTCCTGAACCCAATCAAGGGATACAATCCTGATGGCACAAATCCGGATGATCTCGCGATCACAGCTCCGGATGACAAGACTGTCGTAGTTGAGCTCAACGCTCCTTGCACATACTTCGGAAGCCTTGCAGCATTCGCTACAATGATGCCGGTTCAGCAGGCTACTATCGAGGCTAACGGTGACGCATGGGCTACATCGCCTGATACTTATGTTTCCAACGGTCCTTTCTATATGACTGAGTGGGAGCAGGGATCGCACATCACAGTTTCAAAGAACCCTAACTACTGGAATGCTGACGCTATCAAGCTCGACTCCATCAAGTTCATGCTGATCGAGGATCCTAACGCAGCTTACAGCGCATACCAGAACGGTGAAGTTGACTTCATCAAGGACGTTCCTACTGAAGAGATCCCAAGCCTTGAAGGCAATGATGAGTTCCACGTTGATCCAATCATCGGAACATATTATCTGAACCTCAACTGCAACCTTGACCAGTTCAAGGATGCTAAGGTACGTAAGGCTCTGTCCCTTGCTATCGACCGTAACTATGTCGCTAACACAATCATGCAGGGAACATACACACCTGCCGGCAACTTCATTGGACCTGGCTGGGTAGATCCTGCTGGCGGCGAGTTCATGGATAAGGCTAACGGCGGCAAGCCATACATCGACAATGACAACTTCGAGGCTAACCTCGCAGAGGCTAAGAAGCTGATGGAAGAGGCCGGATATCCTAACGGCGAAGGCTTCCCTGAGATCGTTTACTCGACTAACGACTCCGGTTACCATAAGGCTGTTGCTGAATACCTGCAGCAGGCTTGGGGCGAGCTCGGACTCTCGGTCAAGGTAGACATCGTTGAGTGGGCAAGCTTCACACCGATGAGACGTAACGGCGAGTATGAGACAGCACGTAACGGCTGGGTTGGCGACTATGACGATCCATCCAACATGATCGAGCTTCTCTACTCCACAAACGGAAACAACGACGGAAAGTACAATAACCCTGAGTTCGACGCTCAGATCGATATCTCGAGATCCACTCTCGACCTCAATGAGCGTTCAGCTGCACTGCACAAGGCAGAAGATATCCTCATGGAGGATGCAGGCTGCATACCTGTAGCTTACTACAACGACTTCTACCTGCAGAGCTCGAAGATCAGCGGAATGTGGCACTCGCCATATGGTTACTGGTACTTCATGTATGCTGACATCACTGAATAATTTCAGTTGAGTGCCATAAGGCATACATATACCGTAATTGAACTATCCGAATATAGCATGGCCGGGATTTATCCCGGCCATTTGCTTTGCAAAAAACAATGACTGGCCTGATTCATGATGTGGTAAAACTATCTTGTATATTTACACCCATTTTTCAATTGAGAGGATAAGATGATCAAGTTCAGCGAGATACCGTATACAAGACCGGATATCGACAAAGTCAAGGAAGATATTACAAAGCTGACGGATGAACTCAAGTCCGCGGATTCCTATAATAAGGCAAGGGATGCCTTTGTGCGCAAGGACGCTCTGGAGCGTCATGTTGAATCCGCTGCGACTGTGGTTTCCATCCGTCATTCTATTGATACACGGGATAAATTTTATGATGATGAAGAACTGTTCTGGAACAGGACCATGCCGGAACTCCAGGAATATCTTCAGCAGTGGACGGAGGCACTGCTCGCTTCGGAATACCGCGATGAGCTTGCTGAAGAATTCGGCGAGGTGGTGTTCATCAATGCCGAGTTAGAAAAGAAGAGTTTCGATGTTTCCATCATCCCGCTCCTCCAGGAAGAGAATGATCTCACAACAGAATATGAAAAGCTGCTGGCAAGCGCTCAGATCCCTTTCCGCGGCAAAACATATACCATTTCGCAGATATCCCCGTTCAAGAATGACGCTGACGACGCGACAAGGCTCGAGGCATGGAAGGCTGAGGGCGGCTGGTACAAGGACAATCAGGAAAAACTCGACAGCCTATATGACAGGCTCGTTGCCCTTCGCCACGAGATGAGTCAGAAGCTGGGCCTTAAGGACTACGTGGAACTCGGCTACTACAGGATGACACGCAACTGCTACGACAGAAATGACGTCGAGAAGTTCCGTGAGGCGGTACAGAAATACATAGTGCCTGTTGCCGACGGCATCAGAAGAAGGCAGGCGGAGAGGCTGGGGATGCAGTATCCTCTGAGCTTTGCCGACAACGCCCTGATGTTCAGATCCGGAAATCCGAAGCCTGCGGGCGACGCGGACTACATAGTGGAGGCCGCGGGCAGATTCTATGATGCGCTGTCTCCTGAGACGAGCGAGTTCTTCAGAACGATGCGTGAAGGAGAACTGATGGACCTTCTGTCGACAGAAGGAAAGGAAGGCGGCGGCTACTGCACAAGCATTCACGATTACGGCGTGCCGTTTATCTTCGCGAACTTCAACGGCACCCAGGGCGATGTCGAGGTAGTGACTCATGAGGCTGGCCACGCTTTCGCCGATTGGATGAATAAGGACCGCATTCCGTGCCAGACCATCTGGCCGAGCATGGAGGGCTGTGAGGTCCACTCGATGAGCATGGAGTTTTTCGGATGGAGGAGCGCAGAGGACTTTTTCGGAAAGGACGCGCGCAAGTTCCTTTACAGCCATCTGGCAGACTCGTTCACATTCATACCTTACGGAACGATGGTGGACCACTTCCAGCACAGCGTATTTGAGCACCCGGAGATGACTCCTGCAGAGAGGCACGCGGAGTGGAAACGCCTCCTCGGTATTTATATGCCATGGCTGAGGCTTGACGGAGAGATCCCGTTCTACTCTGACGGAATGGGATGGCAGAGACAGCATCATATATACTCCTTCCCATTCTATTACATCGACTACTGCCTGGCTCAGACCGTAGCGCTCGAATTCTGGGAGATGACTCAGAACGACTACGATGACGCCTGGAAGCACTACATGGCATATACAAAGCAGGGCGGTTCCAAAGTCTTCACTAAACTTCTCGAAAACGCGGGACTCGCCAGCCCGTTCGAGGAAGGCACTATAAAGGAGGTCTGCCGCAAGGCCGATGAGTGGCTCAATGCGTTTGACCTTACGGGAATAGAGTAATGGCATCCGGCGGACGCAAGGAAAAGAGGGAAGCAAGGCTGCGTGACATCATGCAGGATGCACAGGGAAACGTCATATATACCGGCGATCTCTGGCGCATTTCTGAAGATGGAGGAGCAGGCGGACCGGGGCGAAGGGTGATGCTTATCGCAGGGCTGGTGCTCCTTGCTGTCATGGTCATGGGATCCGGCTGCATAGACGCAAAGAACGCAACGGGGGCATTCTATGTGGTACTGCCCTTTGTGGGAGAGGTCTCGGCTCTCTTCGGACTTGCGTGGAACGCAGTAAAGATACTGTTTGGCAAAGATGGAGCAAGGACTTATGATCTTCAGCATGCGTCTGAAAGGATACCGGCAGCCTGCAGGATATTAATGATATTCGCACTCGCCGGACTGGCACTGTCTGTACTCTACCTGGCGCTGAACGGCGCCGGCGGAGATGCGGCAGACGGGATAGCATATCTGATGCTGAAGTTGGCATCAGCGGCGACAGCAGAATGGTACAGGCGTCTCTTCAGAACGACTGCCTGGGAAAAGGTCTCATAGAGGCCTCTTATACAGATATTTGTGTGACGCAGAGTCGACGTGCGTCAGATAAATATATATCAGCTATCACTATATGGAAATTGTTATGAAAGGAGAAAGATTAACAATGAAGAAAAGGCTAGCACTCCTTTTGGCTCTGGTCATGGTATGCGTCAGCGTACTGGCCGGCTGCAGCGGTGGCGGCTCCGGCGACAAGCCTCTGGTTGTTGGTTACTCCAACTTCTCGAGCAAGTTCTCACCGTTCTTCGCTGAGACTGCTTACGACCAGGATGTTGCAACAATGACCCAGGTAAGCCTGCTCAACATGGACCGTCTCGGCGCTATCGTTGAGAAGGGCAAGACAGGAGAGGACCGTGAGTACAACGGAACAAACTATCACTATGATGGTCCTGCAGATCTCACGATCACAGAGAACAAGGACGGCTCTGTTGACTATGACTTCGAGCTCCGTGAGGATATGACATTCTCGGACGGCGAGCCGCTGACTGCAGATGACGTCATCTTCTCGATGTATGTACTGGCAGACCCGACTTATGACGGACCGGCCACACTCTACTCGATCCCTATCAAGGGAATGGAAGAGTACCGCGCAGGAATGGCTTCCCTGATGTCACTGCTCTACGAGGCAGGAAGAGACAACACGGATTTCACTTACTGGGATGAAGCTACACAGACAAAGTTCTGGGAAGACCTTGACAAGGCCGGTACAGCTTTCGCTCAGGAGATCATCGACTACTGCAAGAGCGAGGGACTCGGCGACACAGCAAAGGCTGCCGGAGAAGCATGGGGCTTTGAAGGACTTGCTGATGATGCAACAGCTACAGACCTCTTCTACCTGATGGCAGATGACTATGCAGGAGACCTCAGCGCCCTGTCCTCGACAGAGAGCGCGGGCTCGTCTCTCGCTGAC
Organism: uncultured Eubacteriales bacterium; assembly: GCA_902778585.1. Lineage (GTDB taxonomy): Bacteria > Bacillota > Clostridia > Peptostreptococcales > Anaerovoracaceae > Crickella. The sequence goes on from CACYYD010000015.1 coordinate 34,054, forward strand.
CTCGGATTTGATCCTGCAGAGTATGCAAACGGTGTCACGACAGGAGATTCCGCTGATAAGATCGAAGGAATCCAGAAGACAGGCGACTACAGCCTCAAGGTCACACTGACGGAGACAGATGCTCCGGCTATCTATCAGCTCGGCGTTGCCATTGCTCCGATGCACTACTATGGAGATCCTGAAAAGTACGACTATGACAACAACAAGTTCGGATTCGACAAGGGCGATCTTTCTACAGTAAGAGCCAAGACAACTGAGCCTCTCGGCGCAGGCCCTTACGTATTCAAGAAGTTCGAGAACGGTGTTGTTTCATTCGAAGGCAACGACAGCTACTACCTCGGAGCTCCTAAGACAAAGAACGTACAGTTCCTTGAGTCGCAGGATCAGGACAAGCTGAACGGTGTTGTAACAGGAACCATCGACATCACAGATCCTTCGTACTCTGTTGACACTGTCAAGGCTATCGAGGCTGAGAACAGCAACGGCGAAGTTACAGGCGACAAGATCGTAACTGATACAGTAGACAACCTCGGATACGGCTACCTCGGAATGAGCGCCAACAGCATGAACGTCGGAGGAAAGGCAGGCTCAGACGAGTCCAAGGCACTCAGAAAGGCATTTGCTACAGTATTCGCAAGATACAGAGACGTAACTGTCGACTCCTACTATGGCGAGACTGCTTCCGTCATCAACTACCCGATCTCCAATACTTCGTGGGCTGCTCCGCAGAAGACAGATACTGACTATGCTATCGCATTCTCGAAGGACGTTGAAGGCAATGACATCTACACTTCTGACATGGACGACGCCGCTAAGGATGAAGCTGCTCTGAAGGCCGCTCTCGGCTTCTTCGAGAAGGCCGGCTACACAGTAGCTGACGGCAAGGTAACAGCTGCTCCTGAAGGCGCTAAGATGGATTACGAAGTATGGATCCCTGCTGACGGCGCAGGCGACCACCCGTCATTCATGATGCTCAACCTCGCAAGCGACGCATTCAAGAAGATCGGTATCACACTGAACGTCAAGGACCTCGCTAACTCTGCTGACCTGTGGACAGGCATCGAGTCCGAGGAGTGCCCGATGTGGTGCGCTGCATGGGGTGCTACACCTGATCCGGATATGTATCAGGTTTACTACTCCGGCGTTGAGTCCGGAAAGGAACCTGGCGGTTCAAACTACATGTACGATATCGCTGATCCTGAACTCGACAAGATGATCATGGATGCCCGTACATCCATGGATCAGAGCTACAGAAAGACTGTCTACAAGTCCTGCCTCGACACTATCATCGACTGGGCTGTAGAGGTTCCTGTATATCAGAGACAGAACGCTATCATCTTCTCGCCTGAGAGAGTCAATGCCGACACATTCACACCGGATGTAACGACATACTATCCATGGCTGAGCGAGATCGACAAGATCGAACTCAAATAACCGGTATTTCCGCATAATCAACGGATAATACTCAGCGGGGCAGGCGGCAGACCTGCCTGCCCCGCCAAAATAAAAAGAGGAGATGAAGACGTGCGCAAATATATTCTGAAAAGATTGCTGCAGTCTGTAGTGATACTGTTCTTTGTTGCATTCATCATCTATGCTCTGATGAGATGCCTGCCGACTTCATATATCGAAGCCATGGCCAGACAGAAATCCATGCAGGCAGGCTCAAAGAGCTATGAAGAATGGATGGAGCAGCTGACAGTAATGTACAACATGGACGGAAGCATAGTATCCGGCTACTTCAAGTGGCTCGGACAGATGCTTACAGGTAATTTCGGCGACAGCTGGAGATGGACAGTCCCTGTGCTGCAGAAATTCAATGACACCGTGTGGCTGTCATTCGCAATGGGTCTCATTTCATTTGTCCTTGAGATCCTGATAGCAGTGCCTCTGGGCATTATTGCTGCTACGAAACAATACTCCAAGACGGACTACACCATTTCCGTCATAGCGTTGGCAGGTATTTCGCTGCCTACGTTCTTCTTTGCTTCGCTTCTGAAACTGGTATTCTCGGTAAAGCTTGGCTGGTTCGACCTCTATGGACTCGTCGGGCGCAGCTATGACCAGCTCTCAGCGTTCGGCCAGATCATGGACAAGGCAAATCACCTTGTGCTGCCGATAATCACCCTGGTGGTGGTAAGCATGGGAGGACTTATGCGTTACACACGAACGAACATGCTTGAGGTGCTCAATGCCGATTACATAAGGACGGCAAGAGCAAAGGGCCTTTCGGAGCGTAAGGTCATATATCATCATGCATTTCGAAATACACTTATCCCGTTGGTGACTATTATCGGAGGCTCTCTGCCGGGTCTGTTCGGAGGAGCCCTGATAACCGAAACACTCTTCGGGATTCCGGGGATAGGATTCGCCTCATACTATTCGATGGTGGCGGGCGACATACCTTTCTCCATGTTTTATCTGGTATTCATTTCAATACTGACACTTCTGGGCAACCTGATAGCGGATATCCTGTATGCCGTTGTTGACCCGCGTGTCAGGATCGCTTAGGGAAGGAGGTGCATTATGGACGAATATAAGGACAAAATGGAACCTTCAACCGAAGAAGTAAGAGAAGAACAGTACTCACTGAGTGATGACAGACGAGTCAAGGTACTGTCCCCGGGAGCTCTCGTAGCAAAGAGATTCTTCCGCAACAGGCTTGCAGTTACCGGCATGGTGATACTCGTGATCATGTTTGCGTTTTCGTTTATCGGCGGAGTTCTGTCGCCGTATCAGCAGGATCAGAAATTCTACCGTATCGACTCGCAGGCCAAGGATTATGCCGGAGTACTGTACAACGATGAATACCGTTATACAGTAGGTGATGCCGATCTCTTCAAGAGTTCGGTGCACGCACAGGCTCTCAAGGCCATTATTCAGGGCAATGACAGCTTTGAGTACAATGGCATAAGCTATACGCTCGAAAAACTCGCAGACGAAGTGTATACGGTCTCAAGCGGCGGCAATGTAATAGGTATAGCAAGCAAGGAACTCGTGAACTCATCGACACAGGAAGCAATGCCGTTCGATTTCACACTTGCAGCCTTCACAGCGCAGTCCGGCGGTGAGAAGAGCTTCAGCGCAGGCGGAAAGGAATACGATCTCAGCGAGGACGGCGTGATCACCGACGCGTCGGGCAGTGAAGTCGCCTACATAAGCAAATACATCGTAAAGGCTGTCATGTCTGACGTGTTCTTTACCCGTGAATTCAAGGACGACCTTATCGCGGCTGTTGAAAGCGGAGAAAAATCCTTCAAGTATACCGGTGAGGATGGAGTTGAGGCAGAGTACATCCTCAAGTATGACGCTGATACTAAGTCATATGATGTAAAGCAGGAGATCGATACAAAGGTATTTGATACATACTCCGCACCATCCAAGGATCATTGGCTGGGTACTGACAGAAACGGTATGGACATGCTTACAAGGCTGATGTACGGCGGACGTATCTCGCTGATGATCGGCTTTATCGTAGTATTCCTCGAATCCTTCCTCGGTATCCTGATGGGAGGCATCTCGGGATACTTCGGAGGCTGGGTCGACGGCCTCATCATGAGGATCGTGGACGTGTTCTACTGCATCCCGTCAATGCCTATCATCATCATCCTTGGTGCGGCCATGGACGCTGCAAATATGCCTTCGCTCAGGCGAATGATATACCTGATGCTGATCCTCGGTGTGCTCGGCTGGGCAGGTGTGGCAAGACTGGTAAGAGGCCAGATACTGTCCCTCAGAGAACAGGAATTCATGACTGCCACGGAGGCATGCGGCATCGCGCCTTCACGGAGGATATTCAGGCACCTGATACCTAATGTCATACCGCAGCTGATCGTCTACATGACGATGGGCCTCGGCGAGACCATCATACTCGAGGCGACACTGTCCTTCCTGGGACTGGGAGTAAGATTCCCGTTCGCTTCCTGGGGTAATATCATCAACGACGTAAATGATACGTTCGTACTTACAAATTACTGGTTCATCTGGATCCCGGCAGGCGTGCTGCTGCTGATCACCGTTCTGGCGTTCAATATCGTCGGCGATGGTCTTAGAGACGCCTTTGACCCTAAGATGAAGCGCTGATAAGGAGGTAGCATGATGGCGAAGAAAAAAGAGACCGGCTATCTCTCCGCAAAGGAATCGCGCCGGATCGCAAAGGCAAACCGGAAGATAACCGATGAATTCGAAAAGAAATACAAACGCAAGAACGTGCCTGAGAGTGAGTATCTCACCGAGATGCACGATAAGAGCAATGTCCTTGAGATAGATGACCTGCATACCTATTTCTTTACTGATGTGGGAACATCCAAGGCAGTCGACGGCGTGTCATTCGAAGTCCCTCAGGGCAAGACCGTAGGCGTGGTAGGAGAGTCCGGCTGCGGCAAGTCCGTAACGAGCCTCTCGGTAATGCAGCTGCTCCAGAGACCTCAGGGTCAGATAGTAAGCGGCAGCATAAGGCTCAACCTGGGCGATAAAGCGTATGACGTTACCAATACGCCGATAGAAGTGATGCAGAAGCTGCGCGGCAACTTCGTCAGCATGGTTTTTCAGGAGCCTATGACATCTCTCAATCCGGTCTTCCGTATAGGCGACCAGATAGATGAGGTAATAGAGCTTCATGAAGGCCAGCACATGACAAAAGAGGAGATAAAGGCAAGATCCATCGAGATGCTTGAACTCGTAGGCATTGCAAACTCTGAGGGTGTGTATAAGATGTACCCTCACGAGCTGTCCGGAGGAATGCGTCAGCGTGTAATGATCGCTATCGCTCTCGCATGCAGCCCGAGACTGATAATCGCGGACGAGCCTACGACAGCGCTTGACGTAACCATCCAGGCGCAGATCCTCGACCTCTTCAGAAGCCTGAAGGACAGGATCAACTCATCGATCATGATCATCACCCATGACCTTGGAGTCATCGCAGAGATGGCGGATTACGTAGTTGTAATGTATGCGGGCAGGGTAGTTGAAAAGGGTACAGCCGAAGAGATCTTCGCTCACCCGGCTCATCCTTATACCATAGGCCTCATGGCTTCCAAGCCTGTTGTAGGCAAGAAGGTTGACAAGCTCTATTCCATACCGGGCAAGGTGCCTAACCCTATCAACATGCCGGACTACTGCTATTTCAGGGACCGCTGCGAGATGAAGTGCGGACCTGAGTGTGACGGCGAGTATCCGCATGAGATAAGTCTGTCTCCGACTCACAAGGTGAGCTGCTACAGATTCTACGGCCAGCAGGTCAGTGACGGGAAAGGAGGAGAACAATAATGGCAAATGTAAAGAATGTTCGCGGAATGCAGCATATCAATGAGCATGCCGAGTTTGTTGCCTCCCAGCCTCAGCCGGCGCCTAACGCAGGCGATGCTCCGCGTGAAGCAGGAGTTTCATCCTTACTTGAATATGATCCTCAGTACATTCTGCAGGTAAGAGATCTCAAGAAGCACTTCCCGATAAAGGATGGCATGCTTTCAAGAGTTACGGGATACGTAAAGGCCGTGGATGGAGTTACCTTCAATCTGAAGAGGGGAACAACGATGGGCCTGGTAGGAGAGTCCGGATGCGGCAAGACCACGACCGGCCGTACAATACTGAGACTCAACGGAGACAAGACTGCCGGGGATGTTCTCTTCAACGGCAAGGAGGTCTATGATCTCACTAAGAAAGAACTCCACGATGCCCGCACTAAGATGCAGATAATCTTCCAGGATCCGTTCTCATCACTGTCACCGAGAATGCCGGTAGGTGAAATAATCGGAGAGGCGGTAAGAGAGCACAATCTGGTACCGAAGGCAGAGTTCAACGATTACATCGATGACATCATGGATAAGTGCGGCCTTCAGTCCTTCCATAAGGACAGATATCCGCATGAGTTCTCAGGCGGCCAGAGACAGCGTATCTGCATAGCCAGAGCACTGGCTCTTAACCCTGAATTTGTGGTCTGCGACGAGCCGGTATCTGCTCTGGACGTATCGATCCAGGCGCAGATAATCAACCTTCTGGAAGAGCTTCAGGAACAGTTTGGCCTTACATATCTGTTTATCTCTCACGACCTTTCGGTCGTAGAGCATATCTCGGATACTGTAGGCGTAATGTATCTGGGCAATCTGGTGGAGTACGGTGATACTGATGACATCTTCAGAAATCCTCTTCACCCGTATACCAAGGCTTTGTTCTCGGCGATCCCTGTACCTGACCCTACGGTCAAGATGAAGAGGATCGTACTGGAGGGCTCCATACCTTCACCGGCAAATCCGCCTGAGGGATGCAAGTTCCACACCAGGTGCGCAAACTGCATGGAAAAGTGCAAACACGAGGCTCCGGTCCAGAAAGAGATAGAACCGGGCCACTATGTTGTATGCCATCTCTATGATGATGCAGCTGAAGTAAGCAAGTAAAACATGGATCAGAACAGAAGACTGCCTGATGGAGATGACGGCCGCGTGATAGCGGACATGAGCGGAGTCGAAAGACAGCCGCTTCTTATACCGGATATCTCAGGCATCAGGAAAACAAAGGAAAACGGCGAAGGACCGGAAAGAATGGACAGTGTGAATATTGCCCGCGGCCCTGAGCACATCGACAATGAAGGGCGCCGCGCCATGATAGGCGGCGCCCTTAGCGCAATGCTCCTTGCAGGAGGCATCATTTTTGCTGCGTTTGCGCTGGTAATATTGATTATAGGACATATGGCGTGACTAAAGACGAACTCATAACTGCAAAGATAGAAGACAGAATAGCACAGTGCCGTGATGGATGGTATGTGACCGCAACAGGATTTCTCGATTCGCATGAACAGGCGCTGGCGACAGCCGCGTCGAGGCATGCAGCAGGTGTCAGAGCGTATATGTACGGAGGCTATGAAGAAGCCGAACGCAGGATGCTCGTCTGCGTTCCTGCTGACCTTCCGCTCAGCGCTGAAGAGGCAGCGGATGGACTCATCAGAGTTCTGAGAGTCACAAAACCTGCTATCTCGCGGGATCTCACGCACAGGGATTATCTTGGTTCGCTTCTCGGGCTTGGGATCGAAAGGCGCCTCACAGGGGACATACTCGTAAGACCGGATGGTGCCGATGTCTTCATCGTTCCCGAGATAGAAAACTTTCTCCTGCAGGAATTCCACAGGGTAGGAAACACAGAGGTAAAGGTGCAGGCGGCGGACGCGGCCGAGGCGATCATTCCCGAAGCGCGCGTCGAGTTTATTAAAGACAGTGTCAGCTCACCAAGGCTGGACAGTATAGTTTCATCGGCATTCAGGCTGTCAAGAAGCAAGGCTGCCGAGGCAATAAGGCACGGGATCGTTTCAGTCGACCACGTCGAGGTGATAAAACCGGATGCGATCCTGGCTGAAGGAGCAGCGGTAACGCTGAAGGGAAAAGGAAAAGCTGTACTCGAAGAGATCGGGGGCGAATCAAAAAAGGGGCGCACCCGCGTAGTGATCAGGAGACTGTTATGATCGCCAGAAAGCGCATTCATGTACAGGGTAAGAAGGGGACTGAGACGATGTTTGGGAAACACCTTGAGATCAATGAGCATACGCTGCCTGTCATCGAAGACATAGGCAGCCACATACCGGGAGGCTTTTTCATATACAGAGCTGAAGGGGATGAAGAACTTCTTTATGCCAACAAGCCTGTATTTGAGATCTACGGATGTGAGAACCTGGAGGAATTCAAGGAACTTACCGGATTCACCTTTAAAGGAATGGTGCACCCGGATGATTATGCTGATATCACCGCCTCCATAAACGAGCAGATAGAACAGAGCGATGAAAACATGGACTATGCCGAGTACCGTATAATCCGCAAGGATGGTGAGGTGCGCTGGGTGGATGACTATGGTCATTTTGCAGACAGCAACAAATACGGAGGACTGTATTATGTTTTCATCTCAGATATAACCGAGCGTCGTGAGATGAGGGAACAGGAAAAAGATGTAAAGGATGCCGTGATAGACTCACTGACTGCGGCATACAACACGGTGTTCCTTATAAACGATGTCGAGACGGAACGCTGCTCGCTTTACTACGGCGACCTGGGAGCCGGAAGCATACACGCCGAGGCGATCAGAAACGCCCTCAGCCATGCGCGGTATACTGATACCAAGACAGAGTACGTGGATACGATGGTCGCGGCCGAAGACCGTGAGCGCATGCAGACTGAGATATCGCTGCCGTATATGCTGGAGCAGTTTAAGGAGCGCGACAGATTTTCGGTAATGTTCCTGCGTGATCTTCCTGACGGGCTGCGCTACTATCTTATAGACCTCGCGAAGGTAAATATGCCGCGCGGCAGGACCGGCATCATGATGGGCTTCAGAGACGTTGATGATGAGATCCGCAAGAATCTCGAACTTCAGGAGATGGTAAACGAGACGCAGAAGGAGAACGTACGTCTCATGGATCAGATCCAGGATGCGGCCAGACTTGCAGACCTTATGGGGTCAGCTGCATCGCTGCTGTCCAACATGCCGGCGATGAGCTTTACGAAGGATGCGGAAACAGGAGTATATCTGGCCTGCAACCAGCCTTTCGCCGAGTATGCCGGCAAGAGATCGCCTGAAGAGGTCGTCGGTCTTACTGACCATCAGATATTCGATAAGGAGACGGCAGATCACTTTGTTGAGGATGACGCGATAGCGCTGTCGATGGATAAGCCGCATGTGTTCTTTGAGGACGTACCTGACGCGGAAGGTTCGACTATCAGGAATCTGCAGACGACCAAGCTGAAGTTCGTCGACAACAGCGGCCGCCTCTGCACACTCGGATTGTGCGTAGACGTTACAGAGATCGCCAACATGAAGACCGCAGAGGCAAAGCAGCAGCAGATGGAGGAGAGGCTTGCTCTTCAGGAAAAACTTCTGGAAGAACAGAAGCAGAGAAAAGAGCAGGACAGCATGATCATTGCGCTTGCATCTGACTACCGCAGTGTTTATTACGTGAACCTCGATGAGGATGAAGCGATTTGCTACATTGAAGACAGAAGGGACGGAGACGCACCGGATGCAGGAGAGCATTTCCCTTATCTGAAGGTATTCACTGATTACGCATATGATCGCATCGATGATGAATACCGCGAAGGCTATCTGAAATTTATCCAGCCTGACACCATACGCTGGCGGCTGATGAAACAGCCTGTCATATCATACCGCTTCCTTGAGAAGGTAGGGGATACCAAAAAGTATTCAATGATACGTATGGCCGGAGTGCGCCACATCGAGGACCGTGATGACAACAGGGTACATGCTGTCGGAGTAGGATTTACAGATATAGATGATGAGATGCGCCAGGCTCTCGATCAGCAGAAGACGCTTGCCGACGCTCTTAAGGCAGCAGAGCAGGCCAACAATGCAAAGACGGCCTTCCTTTCCAATATGAGCCATGAGATCCGTACGCCTATGAACGCTATCATAGGACTTGACAGTCTGGCTCTGAGAAACGGGAACCTCGAAAGTGAAACGCGCGAGTATCTTGAAAAGATAGGAGACAGCGCAAGACACCTGCTCGGACTCATCAATGACATCCTCGACATGAGCCGTATCGAATCCGGACGCGTCGTGCTTCGCCGCGAAGAATTCTCGTTCCGCAACATGCTGGAGCAGATAAACGTCATGGTAATGTCGCAGTGCAGCGAAAAAGGGCTCAAATACGAGTGCAGGATGAGCGGAGGCGTCAGCGACTATTATATAGGCGACGACATGAAGCTGAAACAGGTGCTGCTGAACATCCTGTCGAATGCCATCAAATTTACAGATGCACCGGGAACCATAGATATGGATATCGAACGTATCGGCTCATTCAATGACCAGTCCACACTGAAGTTCGTGATAAGCGATACCGGCATAGGAATGGATGAGTCCTTCCTGCCGAGGATATTTGATTCGTTCGCTCAGGAAGACAGCGGACGCAGCACCAAGTACGGAAGCACCGGGCTCGGCATGGCTATAACGAAGAACATAGTCGAACTGATGAACGGCACCATAAGTGTTGAGTCAAAGAAGGGAGAAGGAACTGTCTTCACGGTAGTTATAAGCCTTAAGGACAGTGACCATCAGGGACCTGCTGTCAGTTATATAAAGCCTAAGGACATGAAGGTCCTCATCGTTGATGATGAAGAGGTAGCGGCTGAGCATGCGCGCCTTGTCCTCGAAGAAGTCGGCATAATGGCGGATACTTGCTTCAGCGGTCAGGAAGCGATGCAAATGCTTGAAGTGCAGCATGTGAAGCACCAGCCATATAATCTGGTCCTTCTTGACTGGAAAATGCCTGAGATGGACGGACTTGATGTAGCCAGAGAGATCAGAAAGCTTTACGACAGAGAGACTACGGTAATAATCCTTACCTCATTCAACTGGGATGAGATAATGGATGAAGCTCTGCACGTCGGAGTGGACAGCTTCCTCGCCAAACCGCTTTTTGCGTCGAATGTGATAGACGAGTTTGAGCGTATTGCCCGTAAGAACAATATGAATCTCTACAAGGAGAGAAAGAGAGCTGATCTAAAGGGCAGACGCATACTGCTGGCAGAGGACATGCCTATCAACGCAGAGATAATGAAGCAGGTGCTGGATGTAAAGGAGATAGAGACAGAGCATGCTGTAAACGGAAAGGCCGCACTGGATATGTTTGCAGCGAGCGGTGCAGGTTACTACGACGCAGTTCTCATGGATGTTCGAATGCCTGAGATGGACGGACTCGAGGCGACATCAAGGATACGTGCGCTGGACAGGCCTGATGCGAAGACCGTCCCGATCGTCGCTATGACGGCGAACGCCTTCGATGAGGATGTTCAGAGGTCACTGCAGGTGGGCATGAACGCTCATCTGTCAAAGCCTGTCGAAACGGAGCATCTGTACCAGACACTCGCAGAGCTGATCTGGGAAGCGGAGTCCAAAACAGAGTAATAAACAACAATGAAACAAAAAGAAACCCGCCGGGCTCAGCCCGGCGGTTCTTGTTATAGAAAGGGTGAGGGACCCTTAGTGTGCTGTCACTGATCCTCCGTTGTTTTTGGAGATCCAGCCGATCCATGTCTTTCCCTTGTTGAGGTTCTGCATTACATATGCGTTTGCAAGAGCTTCTTCCTCTTCCATCTCGTCTGCGTTCTCAGGCATCACGATGGTGTACTTGTTATATACAGGCCATTCTGCGTTTTCGTCTGCCTTTACGGTCTCCTTTGCCGCGGCGAGATTCTCATCGTTTGCAGCCTGTGCAGTTGCAGCATCAGTTGCAGGATCCTTGAGTATGAGCTTGCCGTCAACGACTTCCCACTCGATGTCCTTTACTGTGCCCTTGCTGAAGAGCTGTCCCTTGCCGCCTGCGAGCTTGTAGTCACAGTAGGTCACGCTTCCTGCGCTTCCCGGACCCTGATAGCCTTCCTTGGTGATGTACTCAGTATCATCGTAGAGGACAAGGAGGTTCTCACGTGCGAAGTCATTGTCGAAATCGCTTGAGTGATACATTCCGTCTGCCTCATCATACTTCCAGTATGTGCCTTCAAAGGCTCTTGATGAGTATGTGACTCCTACCTGTGTTGCAGCTGTTTCGCTGACAGGTTCTGCTACGTTGTTGAAGCAGAGCTTTGTGTATTCATTAGGCTCGGTCCTGATGCCTTCGTTTGCGATAGTAGCAGGAACCTTGGAACCGTTGATGATGCCGCGATGTTCGACATTGACCGCTCTTGATGTATCTCTTCCGTACATGCCTTCCTGGTCGTCGAGTGTCATCTGGTTGATATGGTCAACATCATCTTTCTTGAAGACAGTGCTTGCTCCGACATAGTCTCCCTTTGAGTGGCTCATTCCCCAGTGGATGAAGATGGAGTCAAACAGTTCTGAGAATTTAATGAAAGGCGGACGTGCACTTCTTGTAGGTCCGATGATCTCAGGAAGCTTCTCGTAATCAGCGTAGAACCAGAGAGTTCTGGTGATTCCGCCTTCTACCTCGCCCTGAAGAACGATATCAGGGGAATAGTTCTCGTCATCGAGTCCCCACTGAGGTCTTGCATCAGGAGCATTCTCGACTACGAATGCGGCGATACGTCTTCCTCCGGCGGCTTCATCATATCCTTCTGCAGCCGTTTCACCTGTAAGTGCGTTTGCCGGTGCAGGTTCCGGTTCTTCAGGTTCCGGTGCACCGCATGCAGAAAGCAGCGCAGTCCCAATCATAGCGATGCAAAGAAGCATCACGAGAATTCTTTTCTTTTTCATAATTATTAATACCTCCCATTTTGTGGTTAGTATGTTTCCACACGGCAAAAGCATACATTATATTGACACCGTCAGTCACAGACCTTAACACAATTTCATCAATGTGTTACAATAGCTGCGTGCGAAGGCACGGGGGACAATGAGAAAGTAAAATCGGAAAGGAATCTGCCTGTGCTTTATTGCAGGTAAGGTAAGGAGAAATGAAAAGGATATTAACAGTGCAGGATATATCCTGCCTTGGCAAATGCTCAATAACGATCGCGCTGCCTGTCATCTCGGCGCTTGGCGTGGAATGCGTGATCCTGCCGACGGCTGTGCTGTCAAATCATACTCTTTTTAAAAGCTTCACGGTAAAGGATCTGTCAGATCAGATAGCGCCTATCACCGGGCAGTGGAAATCTGAAGGCGTGGAATTTGACGCTATCTATACAGGCTATCTCGGAACGATAGAGCAGATCGACATGATGAAGGATCTCTTTAAAACCTTCGGAAGCGGCGACGGCAAGCTTGTATTCGTAGATCCGGTAATGGCAGATAACGGCAAGCTATATCCGGCATTTGACATGGACTATGCACGCAAGAATACAGAGCTCTGCTCCTGTGCGGACATAATCGTTCCGAACATCACGGAAGCCTGCATCATGACCGGCACCGAGTACTGTGAGGATCATGACGAGGCGTACATAAAGGATCTGCTCTCGAAGGTCGTCAATCTTGGAGCGCGCATCAGTGTTCTGACCGGAGTCTCGCTCAGTGAAGGTAAGACCGGAGTCATGGGATATGACAGGGATAAGGATGAATACTGCGTCTATCAGAATGACAAAGTCAATGCGATCTTCCACGGAACAGGGGACCTGTTCTCGAGCACAATGATAGGTGAGATCATGCACGGCAAGGACTGGAAAGATGCCGTTAGGATCGCGGCGGACTATACCGCTCATACTATCGATGTAACGATGAAAGACCCTAAAAAGCCTTGGTACGGAGTCAACTTCGAAGAGACCATTCCTTATCTCGTTTCAATGGAGTAGGGCCTCTTTGAAACAGTGCAAATTAAGATATCACAAGGGCCGCGGACGGAGCTCCGCGGTTTTTTAATTAGTTATTGAAGAATCTGAGCCGGCATATTATAATAAATCCCGTCGAAAATATTGAGGGGCGTTAGCTCAGCTGGGAGAGCGCAAGGTTCGCAATCTTGAGGCCAGGGGTTCGATCCCCCTACGCTCCACCACCAGACCCGTTGAAATTCAACGGGTCTATTCTTTTGGCGGTGGTTAGATATGATTAGATAGTGATTAGATGGGTCAGAATCGTACGCTATGCCAGTGATTGTGCAATTTTTTCATAGCGTTCCTCATCTGTTGTGAGATCATAGCAATAACACTGCTGGGTAGTGCGCAGATCCTTGTGACCGAATTCCTTCTGTATGATGAGATCATCAACACCATTTACATGCAATACTGATGCGACAGTCTTACGTGTTTTATGAAGGCTTCTTTGCGGTATTCCAAGTTCCTCGCAATAGTTATTGATCATCTTGCCTAAACCGGAATAAAAGCTTTCTAATCCTTCGTTCACGCAGAAGATGAATCCATCTGTCGGCATGTCCAGCCGCTCTCTTTCTTCACGGACCTTTTCTATGATATCCAATGCGGCAGGGACGACACTCACGGTTCTCCAACCTTCACCGTCTTTAAGACGTCCTTTCAGACACTTCATATCGTGACTATAGGAGTCATGCAGTATGATTTGCTTGCCGTTGATATCATCAAAAAATGCTATTGCTAAAGGAATAAAGATCTGCACTCTGTCTCTTTTTTCTTCATATTGCTTGAATGCATATTGTATCAGGGCATCACGCTCTTCTGGAAAGAATACCTCTTGCTCACTAGGCTTTTTTACTTCAGGCTTTAGTATTCTGCTTTTCGGTATCTTGATCCGGTCAAAGGGATTACTACTGATGATTTCGATTTCCATGGCATATTCCAGCATCTGGCGCATGACCAGAGAGAAATTGTTATACTGATGGGCGTTCATTTCCTTTGAGCGAACCTTTTTCAGTATCCATTCCTCTATATCTGCCTTTGTGAGAGAGCATATAGGCTTCTTTGTGATAGCATCGCCCTCATACAAAGATTTCCACGTCGTTTTATCTCTTTTAATGGTGGATTCTGTAACATAAAGGCTTTTATGCTGCTGCCATTCATCAAACAGTTCCTCCAGTGTAATCAGCTGTCTTTTTCTTAGTTTCTCGGCTTCTGCGTAGAAGTCGAATAGCATAGATATCAATTCATCATAAGATCCTCTTGATACCAGCTTTCTCCCTTTAGGTTTTTCTGCATCAGGCAAATATGTTCTCCAGCGTCCATCAGCTCCTTTCCAAATACTAAGTGAATGATTTTTTTGTACATAATCAAGCTTCTTTTTGCTCATAAGTTTATGCACGCCATCTTCATCAAGGATACCATCGTCAATAATTGATGACAATAATTCTTCGGCTGTAAATGGCGATACAAAACTGAGCGTGTCGGTCGTGACAGTTGTGACGGTGTTAGCGGGAGTTGTCCTCCTGACCGTCACGACCGTCACAGCCGTCACAGATTTGGAAGGAGAGTACTCTTCCTTCGGAATGTGTCCTTCTGTAGGTGTACTCAATACCTTCATCAATGAGCAGGCTCATACGGTACTGATTCACATACTTGGTAAGAACATTTGGCGCGACCGACTCTTCGCCAAGCTCTTCAAGTAATTCAGTTGCCGAGCCTTTCCAGGTCCTGCGAGCTCTCAGGAAATCTATCAGTCTGAATAATATCTCAGGCGTATGCTCCTGAGATATCTGCTCCTGTGTCTTCTCGCTGATCAGTTCCCATTTGTAGTCAGTGAAGCGAATCGTCAGCTCTTTGTACTGAAGATCTCTGCCCTTTATACTCAGCGTAGCCTGATCAGTGTACTCATTTTCCTTGTCGAGAAGAAACATCGTATCAGCAGCTCCAATGATACCTTTTGTACCATTGAATCTGTTGAACCTGTTGCGGGAATCCCCCTGTTTCCTCACATGGTGTACAAGGAAGACTGTCAGATCATGGTCTCTTGCAAACTTGATGATCTTTTCCATGTCCGCATAGTCATTAGCATAGCTCATCTCGCTGTCATTGCCTCTCGCCAGCTGAAGGGTATCAATAATGACGAGCTTGATGTCGGGTAGTTTCTCAACCATTCTGGTCACCTGATCAATGAGCCCCTCAGACAGAGTAGCACTCTTATTTACCAGATAGACCTTACCGGGAGAGATCTCATCTGTCAGCCTGAACAGCCTGTCCTGAAGCCTGCTGTATGTGTCTTCAAGGCTGAGATAGATCACATTACCCTGTCTAACGGGATGGCCGAGGAAGTCCTCCCCCTTAGCTATGCACAGAGCCAGATGAAGCATCATCCAGCTCTTACCAGTCTTTTCATCGCCGGCAATCACATTTACTCCGCCGGGGATCAGATCTTCCACAAGAAATTGTGGCCTGTCTATTGGAGCCATAAGCAGCTCCTGTGCGTCTACAAATATTAAGTTTTCTTGCATTAGAATACCTTTTTCCTTTCACACAAAAAAGACTCCCGGGAAGGGAGTCTGAGTAATAACGTATTTAGTTCTTTCTTAGTGATAACTTATGAGAATCCGAAGTTGAGACCGGAGAACTCCTGGTATTGATTTCCGAGCTTCTTTATGCGCTTTACAACTACGCTGTGGGTCTTGTAGCCAAGCCTGTCCGCGATCTCCTGAGCGGTGTAGCCTTCTGCTCTCATCTGTAATATCTGCTTGTCCTTATCTTCGATCGTGGACATAAACCTGTTTACATCGACCCGAAGCTCTACCTCTTCTTCGAATGAGCTGATAGGATCGGGGATCTCCCATTCTATATCGTCATAATACTTCCTGCATTGTTCCTGATATCCTTCAAGGGAGAACTCAGCTTTCTTTGACCGCGTGTGATACCACTTGCGGTAGAAGTCTGTCTTCTGATTGCTTTCCCTGTAATCAAAGTCCTCGATACACCTGAATTCCTTTGCCGTATCTATGATTGGCTGAAGGTTATTAGACTTAACAGCCCACGGCACTGCGAGTGATAACATAAAGGTCACTGCTTCCCATGACATATAGTTGAACACATAGTCATTTTCACCGCTTGCCAGAAGTTCTTCTATCGTTGGCATATATCCGCACTCCTGCAGAGCACGTGCCCATATGCCTGGTCTATGAGCGAGTTCCCAAGCCGGTTCATCCCCGGAGAATATTTCCATATACGGGATATCCGGGCAGAGAAACGACCATACCATATATGCGTAGGCATCCGAGAGAACCAGATTGAAAAGATCGCTCTCGACTACAGCAATCGCTTCCTCATCTTTCAGGAGCTCGCCGATAGTACGCGGGATACTGTATACTGCAGCGCCACACTTTTGCACGATGTCTTCCGGAATGAAATAAAACGCCGGGATCCACGCAGCGTTTCTTAGCGGCGTTACGGATCCATCCTTGCGTTTTATCATTATTGGCTGTGTCTGCACTACGGAGCGCAATTCTGCCATCAGCGTCTACCTCATGATCATAGTTTTCTTACCTGTACACATGGTATCGAAAGAGCTGTCCCTTTTTTGCCCCTGCCAGCTCTTAACGTTTCATCGCTCCATACTTCAGCGCTCCATATCCCGACCTTTTTTTGCGAGCTTTCTCGCGGCGCGCTGCTTCTCACGCTCAGCAATTAGCTTTTCTCTTTCGGCCTGTTCTCTTGCAGCCTTGTCTCTGAAGAGATCTTTCAGTTTGTTCACGAAAGCTGTGACCAGCTCAGGGAAGTGCTCCATGGCATCCAGGAATGGCCTCGTCTTCTCGGTAAGTTCTTCATACTTCTTGCTGAGGTTCTCATACCTTGTGCTGTACCTCTCGAAGCCATCCCTGTAGTACTCAACAGTCCTTTGCATGTCCCATAGCCTTGTCCTGCTCGTCAGACCTTCCTTGGCAAGAGAGGTGAGTTCTTCATAGTCTTCGCCAGAAAGCACGACCTTGCCGGTGATGTTCCTCTTCCCAAGGCTGTCTATGTCTTCATACCTGGTCTTCGCCTCAAGCGCCGGTTCATACTGCAGCCTGGTCTGCTCTATGCGTCCCTCTATTTCGGAAAGTCTTTCCTTGTCCTTCTCTATCTTGAACTGAAGAGTGTCAAGATGCTCAGCAGTGCTGCCTTTTTCTCCGCGTTCAAACCCGGTGAAGCCATGACTGACCATGTGCTCATACACTTCATCCTGCAGTATGCTGTAGGACTTCCTGTACTTAGGCTTGCCGTTGGCTCTCAATACTATCTCGCCATACTCATCAGTCTCCGGGATATTGGACGCCCACTTCTTCGAGTGGCTTACCTGATGGATCACTTCCTTGATCGTTCCTCTCAGCTCAGGGTCCTTGCACCTCTTGCTCCATCTGATCTCCTTGTCCACGACAGGGATCACCATGGCGTGAAGGTGATAGTGGTACACATCTTTATCAGCATGCATGACTGCAGATACTATGTTGTCTGCTCCGAACTTCTTCTCTATGAAGTGATATGCTTCCTCATAGAACTTCTTCGCATACTCATAGCCTCCGTGATCTTCAAAGTATGTCGTGTTGACATCGATGATGATCTCATCGAGCAGGGTAGCATCCTCACGGAGTCCTCTGGTAGAGATCACTCCCTCGGCCTCGAGTCTCCTGAAGATATCGGTGTATGTCTCATCACCCGGATCCTTGTAGTGAATGTTGTACCTGCTCATCTCAGTGATAACGTTCTCATTGCTGTAGCTCTGGTTCCTGCGCTCATTATGCCTGTAGATCTTATCCAGCCCTGAGGCTTTATACTGCACAACTCTTGCGCAGGACATGTCCGGCTTCTTTGCTGTCATACGCGTTCCTCCTTTCTAAAACTGCGGGGCGAAGCCGGTTACACAACATTCCTGCTGAATGTGTGTAACCCACTATGACACTTTCAGCTTCGCTGCAAAGATGTGAGCATCCACGGTGTAGCCACCTTAGTTACTCCTCTTCGTTCGCATGAACGCTCACGGAGATCACATCCCGAATGGGCTCTGATCTCATCTCGTTTCCGACGCCGCTGCAATAAAAAAGACCGCAGCGGCGGACTAAAACTTAAGTAACAACGATTCATTCTTTCTTCTTCCTCCTCTTCGAACTGTACTCGGGACATGAAATGATCACAGCACGGAAGCTCTGCTTACACTCGCGGTTACAATTTCTGCAGAGCTCGTTGTAGCTGATCCTGCCATTCTCATCAAGATAGAAGTCCCACTTTTGCTTATCTTTCTTTGACATCCTGGGCATATTATCACCTCCGATCTTCATTATGATGTCTTCATAAAAGAAATAACTTGCAACAAAATAACGCCCACCTGGCCGGGAGAAAATGTATGATCCCGGGGCGAAAATGGACGTTTTTCTTCGCTGTAACGCGATAAAAATGTTTACAGGTAGAACGATACCTTGCAGCAGCTCATGGGCTGAATTCAACAATTATTATCTCTCTATTATTTAACGACAGAAGCTATGCTAAATTGTTCCAACTTTTATGAACTATTTCAAAATTGTTTTCACTAAGCGCTGTGCCAGGAGCTATAGCTTTTCATCTATTAATTATCGACAATGCTATAGCCAATATGTTCCTAAAATATTCAACTTTTTCAAAAAGAAATGTCAGCCGGCATAGAATGATGTATCAAAGTATCATCTCTATAACATAACGACAATTCTATTGAGAAATTGTTCCTGGTAAATGCGCTATGCAATCATTGCCGAACATCTTAATATTTATATGCATGAATTCGAAAAAGCTTGTAACAAAATCAGGCTTTTGGAGTCATATAAGTAGAAGACTTGAACAGGAGAATGCTGATGGACATTGAGAAGCTTTATCGGGAATATTTCGCACCGGTGTACCGATACGCTTTTTCATTGGTGCATGATCCTGACTTGGCTGAGGAGATCACACAGGAGACTTTCTTCAGAGCACTGCGAAAGATCGATGACTACCGCGGTGAAGCATCTCTGAAAGTCTGGCTGTGCCAGATAGCAAAGAACCTTTGCTTTGATTCGGCAAAGCGGCAAACGAAAATGATACCGCTGATGATAAAAGGGGAAGATGATGCAGCAAGCTGCTATGACATCCCTGCTGACCGAGAAAGCAACCCCGAAGAGCAGCTTCTGAGAAAGCAGACGGCGATGAAGATCCATCGTATCCTGCACGATCTGAAAGAACCATACAAAGAAGTCTTCCAGCTCAGGACATTCGGAGATCTGAGCTATTCAGAGATAGGCGAACTGTTTGAAAAGAGCGAAAGCTGGGCGAGAGTCACCTATTACCGTTCACGAATGATGATCAAGGAGGAACTCGATGAAGATTCATTGTAATATAGCGAAGGACCTGATGCCACTTTACATAGATGATGTGCTGTCAGAAGAGAGCAAAGAAGCAGTTGAAGAGCATCTGACAGGTTGCGAAGACTGCAGGGATTACTATCGCAGGATGCATGATGCAGAACTGCCGGAAGCAGAGGCAACTGCAGATGAAGTCCTTGGTAGACTTGACGAAGCCTTGAGAATAAGAAGGCTTAAGAGAAGCATGCTGCTCAAACGGATAATAACTATAGCGGTCACCGCTACTGCAGTTGCTTTGATTATTTTGGTCGGAGATATACTGATTTTCCATTATCAGAGTTATATCCCTTATGAGGAGACCGGAATCAGGATGACTGAGGAAGGGGAGATGTTTGCCGATAAGCCTTACTATAGCTATCACGGGGAGTATTGGGACAAGGACAGCGATGGGGACCGCATAGCCATATTCTTTCTGACCAGCAGTTACTATTCAAGAAACTGGGAGAAACAGCCGGATAATAATGTGCAGCATGTCATGAAATTTCACGATGCTGAGGATGAAGAGTCTGTAGACAAAGTGTATTACCTTCCAGAAAAATATGTGAAAGAAAACGGGCTTGATGGGTTCTTCTGTAAACACAATACTATATTCGATAAGATTTACCGGCATAGCTCAAGCATGAGTGATGATCAAATACAGGAGGAAATGGATAAACTGATCACTGAAATTGAAGAGGAAGCTCCGCTTGTATGGTCTAAAGAGTAAGTGGTTACAACGATTATGGTAGAATGATTCACGATGGTAAGAATGGTATGGCAACAAAGTAATAAGAGGAATAATGGATGCAGAAAATCGAGACCGTGGCATGTTGCCACGGTCTCGTTCTATCTTGAATAATGATTAGCCAGTGAAGTAACCAATAGTTGCGCTATAGTTGGTAGTTGTAAGCAACATCTTTTGATAGAATGCTCTCAAGGAAAAGGAGGATGATTTCATGTATTATGCGACGCTGTGTTTATTTGTGATTCTGATAATAACAGTTTTTATAATTGCCCTTATCATCAAAGCCCTTAGAAAGTATATCAACTCAAAGCCTGCACGCGAGGAGAAGAACCAGAATGCAAGGAATCTTGGAGAAGTGATTCGAGCTTACCGCACAGAGAACAAGATGACACAGGAATTCGTTGCAGAACAATTGGGAGTAAGCAGGCAGGCTGTCTCTAAATGGGAAAGCGGAGCGAGTGATCCCAGCACGACAAATTTGATTGCCCTGGCAAAGCTGTTCAAGATAGAGCCAGAGGAGCTAATCAGGAGTATTACATAACAATTGACTCAACAGATATATATGTGTGATAATCTAAAAAAAATTAGTGAGTTGGAATTTTGTATTATGAAAACCCTTTTTGCATCTGCAAACGTGAATAATAACAATACCACCCTGAACAATCATCAGGGAGATTCTTTTCGTTCACATATAAGAGGCAAGAAGCGTTGAACAGTACTAAGTAGGTCTTCACCAAAACACGTTACTGAAGCGAAGCTTGTCTCTAAAAGAGGCAGGCTGTTTTTTTACGGAGAAGTGATATGAGCAGGAGAGAGGAAATCGTAAAAACAATATATGAGAACTACTGCGAAGATGAACGCCTTGAACGTACAAGACATGGCCAGCTGGAGTATCTGACAACGATGACATATATTCACAAGTATCTCAATAATGGTGCGAGGATACTTGAAATCGGTGCAGGTACCGGCCGCTACTCTATTGCTCTCGCAAAAGAAGGTTATAATGTCACGGCAGTTGAACTTGTAAATCACAATCTGGATATCCTTCGTCACAATGGCTACGGAATTGAGAATCTTACAGCGATGCAGGGCGATGCACTTGACCTATCAATGATCAGTGACGACATGTTTGATTTGACGCTTATCTTTGGACCGCTATATCACCTGTATGAGCTTGCAGATCAGCATAAAGCTATTGATGAGGCGATACGAGTTACAAAGCCGGGTGGTGTTATACTGGCCGCGTTTCTTTCAATATATGCGCTGATGTATACAAACTATCTATATGATGGGTTTAAAGGTGGACTTGAAGAGAATTTCACCGATGATTATCGGGTGAGACATTTTGAAGATCAGCTGTTCACGGGCTTTGACATTGCTGAATTTGAAGACTTGTTCTCAGATAAACCCGTTTCCTGGCTTAAGACCATAGCTGCTGACAGTATTCTTGAATACGGCCAAAGATGGAGCGGACTTGAAATGAATGATAAAGATTTCGAAATATTTACAAGATATCACCTTGCAACATGCGAGGTAAGGGAATTGCTTGGAAGTTCAAGCCATCTGATATATATCTGCAGAAAACCACAGGGGAGGAGACCAGCGATATGAGCATTAAACTTATAAGACCATCGATCGAATACGCAGATCAGGTAATGCAGTATAGAGACATTATGCAGGCAAATGGCGATAGTTTGGATGGCTGCGCTGATCTTGGTGATTGCAGAACTTTTTTTGAATGGATGGATTTCGAGAGAAGGCTGAAAGCAAAATATGGAGACGGATATGTACCTTCTGAGTTATATCTTGCAGTCAGATCTTCCGATAATAAACTTGTTGGCATGATCGATTACCGTCTTCGCCTCACACCATTTCTGATGCAATACGGTGGAAATATAGGCTATAGTGTGTTGCCATCTGAACGAAGAAAAGGATATGCGTCAGAAATGCTTAAAATGTTGCTTGCCATATGCAGGGATCATGGAGAGCGCAAAGTGCTGGTAACATGTGATAAGAGTAATGAAGCATCAAGGAAAACAATTACTAAAAATGGTGGAGCCCTGGAAAATGAGATAGAACTTGACGGCGAAATCGGCAGCAATGAAATCATTCAAAGATTCTGGATCAAGTTATAATTTGCTTTGTACTCTACGGTTCGTTTAGATGCTTCTGCGTTTAGTTGCGCTATAATTCAAGTATAGCTTATACAATTAAAGACTGCTTTGTTTTGGAGCGAGCATAAATGATTGATCAGAAGAAAATAGGTGCATTTATAAGGACCTTGAGAAAAGAAAAGAATATGACTCAGCAGGAGCTGGCAGACAAGCTTGGTGTTAGTGATAAGGCTGTAAGTAAATGGGAGAATGGCAGGGGGTTGCCAGACTATTCTTTATTGAGCCCGCTTTGCGAACTACTTGAGGTTACACCTTCAGAATTGATCAAAGGTGAGGCTCAGACAGATAGAAGTAATGCGGATGCTAATGAATTACACAACGCTGTTATCAGCTATGACATTGATCTGGAAGATCCGTTGTTTGAAGAATATAAGATCTATCGAAAACGCATGTTGAGAGTTAAAGCAATTGCTAAAGCAGTTTTGATCATGGCTGTAACGGTGTTTGCGGTATACCTAATGATAGATATGGATCAGCTCAAAATGATACCTGAGGAAGTATATCCTTCTTATCAGTGGGAAGTCCCTCAATTAGAAATAGAAACCGACGGAGATGAGCTTACGATATTATGGAAACCAATTAAGGACGAAGAATCATTCAGCAGTTATGAATTGTACTCAGCTGAAGATAAGGATGGTGAATATGATCTTATAGCAGTAGTAAACAAAAGCAGGCACATGGAAGATGGAAAGTATGTATATAAATCCGAAATGCCGAATGGTTTGATGTGGTATAAAGCCTGTGCAGTATCGGACAAAGGCAATACCCAATATGGCACAGCAATACCGATGCTGCACACATCCGGC
This sequence comes from uncultured Eubacteriales bacterium, assembly GCA_902778585.1. GTDB lineage: Bacteria > Bacillota > Clostridia > Peptostreptococcales > Anaerovoracaceae > Crickella. The sequence continues at coordinate 57,430 of CACYYD010000015.1, forward strand.
AGGATTGTGGATGTGAAGGAAGTTGGTGACAAATGGCTGGTGGAAGCCGAAATCAGCAATTATACAGACCTTGATCTCTGGCTTTCTACTGACTCAGCGAATCCGGATCGACCATGGGATATCGTTACTGCTATTGGGACAAAGGCTTATAAATCTGAGGAAAAGGTTGACTTGTTTGATACTGCGCTTTGCGATAGCAGTGGAGCATCTTTAGTGCCTTATATGAAAATAATAAGAGGAACTAAGAAGCAGCCGGTCTATTTTCTGATCAAGGGCCAGGGCCTTGGCAAGTATGATATAAATGGTTGCTATGTAAGTATTCGTACAATTGGACTGGATTATCGACAGCCAATATCAGATGAGGAAAACCCGCCTGACGATATGCCGATGTTTACCATAAATTACAATCGGAACCCAGATAATTACTATTGCGGAGCAAATTGGTTTCTTGATGAAATGTGAGGATGATTAGATGAATGATTAGATGTTAAAACTCGGCCGCGCTCTGATTGACAATGTAAACTATTCGTAGTAAAATTGTCAAAAATAGAAAGGGGATAATGTGACATGGCTGCAACAACACCAACTCAAATCAGAATAGATAAAAATGTAAAAGAACAGGCAAATGCGCTGTTTGCTAATCTTGGTCTTGATATGTCCAGCGCAGTTAATATGTTCCTTCGTCAGTGTATACTTCGCGGCGGGCTTCCTTTTGCTGTAGAAATGCCCCAGTATAATCAGGAAACTTTGAATGCCATGACTGAAGCCAGAAAGATCTCTAGAGATTCTTCTGTTTCTGGCTACAACAATATGGCTGATCTTATAAGTGCTCTTGAGGAGGACTAGATGTATACCATTAAGTTCACCAGCGCATATAAGAAAAGTTATAAGCGAATAAGCAAACGCGGGTATGATTTGTCGCTGCTCAATGATGTAGTTGATATGCTTCGGAGAGGCGTAGAATTACCAGAGCAGTACCGCGATCATATCCTTCAGGGTGAGTATAAAGGCTTTCATGAGTGCCATATAAAGCCGGACTGGCTTTTAATATATCTTATAGAAGAAGACATAATTACGTTAACACTGGTCAATACCGGAACGCATGCAGATTTATTTAAGCTTTAATGATTAGATTTGAAGAAATAACAAACAAAAATATATGGAAGGTATGTGCGCTCGAGCCATTTGAAGAGCAAAAGGATTTCGTTGCAGATAATATACAGAGTCTTGCAGAAGCATATGCTACGAGAAATGAGGGTAATAATGCCTTACCTTTGGCTGTATATAATGACGACGTGCTTATTGGATTTATTATGATCGGCAAAGGTACCGTGGGTAATGAAGATGAGAGCGATCTTATCAAGGAGAACTACTGCCTTTGGCGTTTTATGATCGATAAGCAGTTTCAGAACCAAGGCCTGGGAAAGCAGACCCTTGATGCTGCAATAGCTTTGATCCGCACGTTCCCTTTTGGTGAGTCAGAAAAAGTATGGCTGTCATATGAGCCTGAAAACACCCGTGCAAGGGATATATATGGCAAGTATGGTTTCCTGGAGAACGGAGAAATGTGTGGCAATGAAATAGTGGCTGTGTACGAACTGCTTGACGAGAACTGCGATGATTAGATGAATGATTAGATGGGAAAGTGATGGCGTGCAACCTCCTCTCTTCTCAAGGCTTGCAGGCTGAGCGTCGCGATTCGATCCCCCTACGCTCCACCACAGTCACAAGGAGGGGCCCATCTGTCCGAAGGACTGATGGGAAGATCCCTTATGACATTACCACACCAGACCCGTTGAAAAATCAACGGGTCTATTCTTTTGGCAGTGGTTGGCTGTGATTAAAAGAAGTTCTCTTCTGAATAACTTGATTATTTGATCACTGCAAATGATTGTGCTCCTGTGCTTATGATTCCTTCCCTTAAAGAGATATCGCCGATTTCAAACAGAACATCGCCCTGGAGATGCATGGCCACATTTTGGGGAAGGGTGACATCGAGTTCTTTGCCTTCAGGGTTTACGACGCACAAGAGCGCTCCTCTGCGGTAAACGAAAGGCTTACCTGCGTCACTGCAAACTATATACAGAGGAGCATCCGCCTGAAGCTCTTCTTCCTGATGGCGAAGCGCTATGATCGAACGTACGGTATTGAGCAGCGAATCCGGGTCGCTTTCCTGTGAAGCTACTGTAGGAGCATCTGCAGAATCATCGATCGGAAGATATATATCAGATGCGTCAGCGGTTGAAAAGCCAAGATTTGCACTATCATCCCACTGCATTGGCGTTCTTGATCCGGTACGGAAGTAACCGCCTTCTTTGGTTGGCACTTCGAGATATTTCATTCCGATTTCATCACCATAGTACAGGAATGGTACACCGGGCATTGTAAAAATGAATGCATAGGCCAGCTTGAGCTCTTCTTCGCCAAGACTGTATCTCGGACGGATTGTATCGTGATTACATGTCAGCATAGAGATATATCCGAGATCCTTAGTATTTTCGTACCGACTGAGGTATTGACCGAGAAAACGGTTGATGTTTCCGCCGGCATCTTTTTTGAAATAGCTGTGATCCTCACAGTTTCGATCACCATGGATGCTTCCTCCGTTATTGTAGTAATCGCGCATAAGGGTAGAGTAGCCGCCACCCGGCTCATTAAGATAAAAGTCCATATCAAAACCGGCGCGCAGCGCGAGAGATGGATCATTCCATTCTGATACCATTGCCGCATCCGGGAATTCCTGATCAAGCATGCGGCGTATATCGTGCCATACTTCGCTGGTCCCGCTCTTCTTTTCATCATCATTTTTGACCAGAGAGGCGGCCATATCCACACGGAACCCATCACATCCGTGAGAAAGCCAGAAGCGCATTACATCTTTGATAGCTTCACGAGTAGCCAATGCGGATGCATCACGAAAACTCTTCTGCCATGGCCCGGTAGTTTTGTAGAAGCCGTAGTTGAGAGCAGGCTGACACTTGAAGAAGTTCAGGATATAGCAGGCACTGCGTTCACTTTCTCCGCCAATGTATGGGAGCCCGTCAGTTCCCTGGAAGCAGAAATCAGTCCAGATAAAACGGTCGGTGTACTCGTTCTTCTCAGCCTTCTGGCTTTCGAGGAACCAAGGGTGCTCTTCGGATGTGTGACCCGGTACGAGGTCGAGCAGCACCCGGATGCCACTCTTATGAGCCTCATCAAAGAGATTGTAAAGATCCTCATTTGTACCGTAGCGTGGCGCTACTTTTTTGTAGTCACGCACATCATATCCGGCATCCTTGAAAGGTGAGTCATAGCACGGATTGATCCAAAGCGCATTGCATCCAAGACTTTTGATATAGTCCAGTTTTTGGATAATCCCATTTATATCGCCAATACCGTCACCATTTGAATCTTTGAAAGACTGCGGATATATCTCATAAAAAACTGCATCTTTTAACCACTCTGCTGCCATTTGCTTTGTCCTCCCTGTAATCGCTCACTTAATTCTTTTTCTACGATAGTGGTTCTGTTGAACTATTATTAATATAATGATACAATACACCAACAAAAACGCCGTAAACTACTAAAATTGAGCTAAAAACTAACAGAATCCTATGATTTTTAAAGAAGTGAAGAAGAAAGATAATCTGACTGTGAACCGTGAAAATGCTGAACATGGGGATGTTTTTCTTCCTGTCAATAGCTATCATTGTCTGATTCCATTTACATATAGAGAACTTGCGCTGCACTGGCATGAGGAAATGGAAATCACATTTATACAGGAAGGAACTTCAGACTATAAGGTCGGAAAGGAAGAGTTTAAAGCAAATGCCGGAGACATCATACTGATACCGCCTTACTGCACTCATTCGGCATGTGAGATCCCGGGAAAGACCATGATATCTGATAGCATGGTGTTCCACCTTGATTATTTAGGTGCAAGTAATCAGGACCTTTCGGCGTATAAGTATCTCAGGCCAATGGCGGAAGGACAGTTAGTGATGCAGGAAGTAATAAGAGAGTGTGATGCCGGCTATGAAGAAATTAAGGAGGCTTTTTTAGGAGCACTCGACTGCTTTAAAAACAAGCCATCGTTTTATGAGATGCTATTGAAAGAACAACTGCTACATATCCTGATCCTTCTCTTCTCATATGGATATATAAGAGAGTCAGATGACAGCCATATAACTTCTGAGAATCGATGGCACATAAAGTCTGCGCTTGAGTTCATTGCAAACCATTACAGCGAAAAAATAAGCATTACGCAGTTGGCACATCTTGCAGGCTTCAGCGAGAATTATTTTATGAACCTTTTCCGCCAGTATGTTGGGATGAGTTGTGTTCAATATATAAATCACTACCGCATCCAGGAAGCAGCTCATGCACTTGAGGAAACTACCGGATCGGTTTCCGAGATTGCCATGCTCAATGGCTTTGATAACATCTCCTATTTCAACCTGCAATTCAAAAGAAGCTTTGGAATGACACCACGCGAATTCCGAAGAAACCAACTTAAATTGTAACGCAAAATGCGTTACAGTTGCCGCGAGGAGGAAATATCAATGGACAAGACTCCTTTATGTAAATGATTAGATGTGTGATTAGATGAAAAAATGATGGCGTGCAACCTCCTCTCATTTTCAAGGCTTGCAGGCTGAGCGTCGCGATTCGATCCCCCTACGCTCCACCACATAGTTCAGACCCGTTGGAATTCCAGCGGGTCTTTCTTTATGTTATACTTTTTGAGAGATGTACAAATCGGGATTCGCAGAGGTGAGGTTATGAGCAAGGATCAAATAAAAGAGTTCTATGAACAAGCAGACGAATACTGTTGTTTTATTGCTGAAAATGTGATTTCAGCCGATACAATTCCATCTGTAATGGAACTGCTGATGAAACTCTATATATCTGTTATGAAGCTTCCTGAAACAGAACCGGAAACAATAGCGTCATTATCGGAAATTACAGAAGCTGTTCCGATCAGATTTGCTGAACAGATTCCTACGACATACTGGGAGATATTTGATCCGTATGCTGACAAAGATCCTGTATGTGGAGACCTGACTGAAGATCTTTCTGACATTGCTGCAGATTTGAGAAACGGAATGAAGGAATATGAAGCTGGCAGATTCGGAAATGCAGTATTCGAGTGGAAATTTGGTTTGAATAACCATTGGGGTCAGCATATTGTAGATGCTTTGAGAGCATTACATGCTGCAAGATCCCGATAACTTCCAGTTTGCATAAAGGGATATTCTGGAATCGTTGAAGAAGAACAAGATGAATATGTGAGAGATAGCTGATGAAAGAAGAATGCTTAATCTGTAAAGCTCCGCTGGAATACCTTGAGACAGATGTTCTCATGGAATGCGAGATTTGCCAATTGCCATACACAGGGACTTGATTCCATTATCGGATTATGTATGAAGGAAAATTCAAAGAATCCGATAGCTATTATCGAAAAGATGATGGCGATGTCGTTCTGCCATATGCATGGGCCGGAACATCATGTTATGGTCGGAGCTGCCCTGCTTACAGCATATAAAAACGCAGGTGGAGACATTGACCTGCACAGCGCATTGATAGAAATGATGAATCGTGGAAAAAGCGTTCCGGGTGGTGCGTGTGGATTCTGGGGAGCCTGCGGGGCAGGAATTAGTTCCGGCATGTTTATATCCATTATTTCAAAGTCCACACCTTTGGCTAATGAACCATTTGCGCTGTCACACAAGATGACGGCTGATTCGCTTGGACAGATCGGCGAAGTTGGAGGTCCGCGCTGCTGCAAGAGGGATTCATTCCTGTCCATCCTGGCAGCTATCGATTTTGTGAAGGCTCACTTTGGCATTGAGATGGAAAAACCGGAAGTTGTTTGCCGCTTTTCTGCACAGAACAATCAGTGCATCGGTAAACGCTGTCCATTCTCGAAAGCAAATCATTGATACAAATTCCAGTTTGACGGGATATCACTAAATCGGGATTTGAAGGAGTATCACTATGTGGTTTTTATTAGCGCTTGGTTCGGCAATCTTTGCCGCACTGACATCAATATTGGCAAAGATAGGAAT
>CACYYD010000016.1 GCA_902778585.1 uncultured Eubacteriales bacterium
GCAGAGATAATTCTGCCTACCGCACGAAGAAAAATCTGCTTACCGGCTGGAGAAAATACTCCTTACCGCATGATGGCAAATTCATCTTACCGTGCATATTCTGGCGCCCGTTCTCCATAGCTGCGGTCTTTGCCGCAGCGGCGTTTTATCTCGGCACCGATCAGGGAACCGGAGTGCTTTTCATGATCATCGCCGAGATCGTTTACGGGATATTCACCATCAAGCTGTACTACCGGCTGTCAAAGAGTTTCGGACACGGCGTTCCGTACACGATCCTCATGCTGCTGGTGCCTGCGGTCTTCCTGCTGATCCTCGGACTCGGAAAGAGCGTATATACCAAACCTGAATTCATACCGGAAAGAAATTACGGAATATTCATCAACAGCTTGCGGAAGATCACTGTCGCGATCATCTCCGTGGTCGAAATGGCTGTTCTCATACTGGGCGTAGGCTTCATCACGGTCAGGCAATATCCGCCGCGTCCGCTCGCCGAACTGGTACTAAACGACGTTCACAAGGATAGCGTGGGAATAGAGTCCGATGGCAACTGCGTGACGCGCGAGGAGACGATGGGCGAGGCAGCAGCAACACTCGCAACTATGCCAACCAGCAGGGAGAAGTTCTTCCCTGATCATTCTGCGGACAAGAGCGTTGTCGTAATGGAATATATAATCGGTGCGGACCTCGAGGACAGGATAGGCTGCGCGAGCGCAAACATCAGAATGATGCAGGACGCCACCGACAGGGGCGACGCGCTTACCTTCGTTCTTGAAGCGGGCGGTTCGAAGAGGTGGTTTACCCCGGGCATTACCGAGAACGGCTACGGCAGATACACCGTAAAGAGCGGCAATGTCGAGAAGGTCATGGACCGCGATCTCACGACAATGGAGGATCCGAACGAACTTGCCGATTTCATCACCTGGACAGCTGAGAACTATCCTGCAGACAGATATATGCTGGTGCTGTGGGATCACGGCGGCGGAGTTCCGTTCGGCTACGGCGTAGATCAGCTCGGGCACAGGACGGATGCCGGCGACTTTACGGGATTCAGAGTATCCGAGGTCGCTGATGCGGCAAAGAAGTCGGGCGTGAAGTTCGACGTGATCGGATATGACGCCTGCCTGATGCAGGATATCGAGATCGCGACTGCACTTGAGCCTGTCGCGGACTACTACCTCGCGTCTGAGGAGACAGAGGGCGGCTTCGGATGGTACTACTCGTCCGCGTTCGGAAAGCTGGCAGCGGACCCGGGCCTCAGCTCGGAGGAATTCGGCAAGGACATGGTGTCTGCCTATGACCAGTTCAACAGGGCGACAAACAACGGAGAGGCCCAGACGGGAACGACGCTTTCTTTCGTAGACCTTACGATGGTGAATCCGGCGTACGAGAAGGTCACTGGCATATTCGAGAAGGCCGACGCGGCGATACTGGCCGATCAGAAGGACTTCGCGGAGCTTGGTCTTGCGGCGATGAACTCATACGCCTTTGCTGACGACATCCAGATCGATCTCATCGATTTTATCGACAAACTGGACGACACCGACCTGAACGATTCCATCTGCAGCAAGCAGGAGAAGCAGGACGCGATCAACGCTCTCAAGGCGTGCGTCGTCTTCAGAAACAGAGACGCTGCTGAGGGCATCAACGGAATGGCTCTTGCACTGCCGTACAAGGTGATAGACTTCTATACCGATACGAATACAGAACTGAAGAAGCTCAGTCTCGATAAGCAGATCGACCTTTTCAACAATGTTTTCAGCATCATGGCCGTGCAGAAGAAGGCCGAGCATGAGAAAAAGCTTGAAGAGGTGAAGGACAGCGATTTCAGGACTTTCCTTGAAGAGGCCACGTTCGTGGATTATACGACCTATGACTGGTACAACGCGGGCTTTGAGAATTACGAGCCTACGACCGATCTGATCGACATACCGGTCACGGATACAGGCAACGGCTGGCAGGTGCAGCTCCCTGACGAGACATGGGATATCATCGCGGACTGCAGGACTGCGGCATATCAGAAAGACGAACAAGGCAGGATGCGCTTCCTCGGCTATGAGCACTTTGGCGATGAGGATGAGAACGGGCATCCGATGTTTGACATGAATGACACATGGATCCACGTCAACGACCATCTGGTCTACTACGATTCAAAGACGCCGAGAGAGACTGACGACGGTACCGTGTTTACGGGAGATACGCGCGCTAAGCTGAACGGAAAGGATGATATCATAGTCCACATCGAGTGGGATCCTGTAAAGGAGGGCGAAGAGGCGGTCGCCGGTCACGTTACCGGTTACGACTTCGCAGATGATGATAAGTCATTTATGAGGAAGGGTACTCAGCAGTTCAGACCTGGTGATAAGATCGAATTCATCTTTGATTATTACGATGAAGAGGGCAAGCTCGTTGCTACCGAGCCTTATGGCGGAAGTCTCCGTGTCACAAAGCAGGAGAGCCTGACTGTAGAGGATCAGCCGCTTGAACCGGGAGCCATCGAGTTCCTCGGCGTGCTGACCGACGTATATCAGAGGCAGCTGATGACAGAGGTCCTGGAGGCATATATAGAGTAATACGCTTAAGCTTTAAGAGTTCATTCAAGCAACTGATAGAAAAGACGGGGGTAATTCCTCGTCTTTTGCCTTTAACGAAGGTTAACTCTGTGTTAAAATAAACTTAACGACAATCAAAAACAGAAAAGAGGAATATGTTATGGAAACTGCAAGACTCAGAGCATTTGTGGAGACTGCAGATAAAGGGAGCGTTAAGGCTGCGGCCGATTCGCTCGGATATACTCCGTCGGCTATAAGCCAGCTGATAACGGCTCTTGAAAAAGAACTGGGACTTTCTTTATTTGTGCGTTCCCAAAAGGGAATGAAGCTTACTTCAGAAGGAACGGAGATGCTGCCTGCGGTAAGATCGTATCTTAACCATGAGGAAGAGATCTATTCTCTCGCGGCAGACATAAAGGGCGTCACCAGAGGCCATCTTGTAATAGCGACATACCCGAGCGTTGCCAGCACATGGCTGCCGAAGATTGTAAGAGAATTCAAAAGCGATTTTCCGGGCATACAGATAGACCTTATGGAGAGCGTCAAGTCCGACGTTATCCGCCATTTTGAGCAGAATGAGGCGGACATCGCTTTCCTGGTATACTCAGATCCGATGCCTTACGAGTGGATCTCGCTTAAGGAGAGCGAGGTCATCGCGGCTGTCCCTGAAGACCACAGGCTGGCGGATGCTGATGCCTACCCTATAAAGGAAGTCGAAAACGATGACTTCATTCTGGGCTCGTGGGGCAAGGAGATGGAGATCCTGGACATACTCGACAAGAATGACGTTCATCCTGAGATCAAATACACCACATACGATACACCGGCTACGCTTGCCCTTGTAAGGAGCGGACTCGGTATAAGCTTTGTAACCAGACAGTCGGCTCAGTTCTGGAGCGACCATCTTGTAAAGCTTCCGCTTGATCCGCCTCAGACGGTCACATTCGGTGTTGCTCTGCCGTCAAAGGAGCACATGACACGGGCTGCCAAGAAATTCCTTGATTACACCCTGAACTATTTCAGAGAATAATGCCGGGAAATCATAAAGCGGGTTGAATAATCACAAAAAACGAAAAACGCCCTTACGTTAGAGAGGGAGGAAAGGCGTTTCTCAAAAGGAATAATATTGAATCTGGTATGCGATTTAGTTGATTACTTGTGGTTCTTGCTCATCTTTGCGAAGTAATTCCACTTTGCGATAAGAACTGCTGCATAAGCTACGATTACGATTGCTGATACCATTTTGCACCTCCATAAAATTGAACACCCCGTTGTTTTCACCTACAATATAGTCATATACACCATTTAAGTAAAGTTAATAGTCGTCACTGAGGCTTTAAGCCTAACTGAATGAGAAAATGCATCCGATAGAGCACTTCAAAACGGTCAGCGAGCACCGTAAATTAGTAAGAGAATATTGTTTCAGACTTGGCCTCTACAGGCAGGGCCTGATGCACGATCTGACAAAATATTCGCCAACGGAATTCTGGCGCGGAGCCAAATACTGGCAGGGAACAAGAAGCCCCAACAACAAGGAAAGGGAAGTGACCGGCGTCTCAAGAGCGTGGCTCCACCACAAAGGGCGCAACAAACACCACTTCGAATACTGGATCGATTACATGATAAATGAGGATGGAACCGTTGGATTTGGCGGGAATCCGATGCCTAAGAGGTATATCGCAGAGATGTTCTGCGACCGGATAGCAGCCTGCCGTGTCTACATGGGAGACAAGTACACGGATGCTTCCGCATACGATTATTACATGAAGGGGACTGCCACAAGAGTGGGACCTCTGATCCATCCTGATACAGCCGCGCAGCTCGAGAAGATGCTGAAGGTACTGAAGGACGAAGGTGAAGATGCCGCGTTCGCCTATGTGAGGCAATGGCTGAAAGAAAAGTAGGCTACAGCCGGCGAAACGGATGCGAGGCTAAGATGAGAAAGTTAAGTCTCACTTAACACAAGATTGAACAATCTTTAAAACCGGTTTGAAAGATCCGTGAAAACATAAAAGAAAAACACATGGAAACAAACTGTAAGATCTCAGAAAGCAAAATGAAGGGCCCGGAATTTCCGGACCCTTCTTCTGATATAACGTATTAAAGGTATGAGAGATGGAGAGAGTAGATTGCGTGTTTATTAACCTTCGATCATGATAGTCTTTTTCTCAGGGAGCTCAGGCTCTTTTTCCTTAGGGAAGGTGAGGCTGAGAACTCCGTCTTCGAACTTGGCCTTGACGTCTGCCTCATCGAGACCCTCGCCTACATAGAAGCTTCTCTGCATAGCGCCGGAATAACGCTCCTTACGCAGGACCTTGCCCTTATCGTCCTTGTCTTCCTCATCGAGAGCCTTGCATGCGCCGACTACCAGGTAGCCGTTGTCAAGAGTGAGGGAGATCTCATCTTTCTTGAAGCCCGGCAGATCGATGTCCAGTTCATAGTTGCCGTCCTTGTCGCGGACGTCTGTCTTCATGATACCGTTTACATGTTTGCCGTAAAGCTTGCGCTCTGCGTCTTCAGGCATTCTCATTCTTGGGAATTCGAAAAAGTCATCAAAGAAATCGTCGTTGAAAAGTTTTGGATAGAACATAGTGTGCCTCCTTATATGTAAATCATTCTTTTACGTTTCTGATGCGGCCCTGTATGTTGGCCGTCTCTGTTTGACAACTATGTTATAGCACTTCTGTTAGCACTCGTCAATAGTGAGTGCTAACATTTTTCAAAAAATTTTCAGCTTTTTTCTTCCGCCCCGGCGGGCGCCTTTGTTACAATTGAGTTTTCTCTGTGAAATGGGCGTATCCCGTGCTCATTTGTGGTACAATTTATCCGTATATTTATGCGATTTGCAAAAAATTGATATCAGTTTGAGATCATTTGATCGGATTTGTATTAAGAGAAGGGTTTATCTGCAGATCGCGGAGGGGTTTTTATGAAAATTACATTTATCGGAGCTACTCATGAGGTCACCGGCTCGTGCTCTCTGCTGGAAGTAGGCGGAAAGCACATAATCGTCGACTGTGGAATGGAGCAGGGCGTGGATATCTTCCAGAACATCGAGATACCTCTTGCCCCGTCCGACATCGATGCGATAGTCGTGACACATGCTCATATCGACCACACAGGCAAACTGCCTTTCCTCGTTGCTAACGGCTACAGCGGACCTATCTATGCGACTGAAGCTACGCGCCAGCTCTGCGAAATAATGCTGAAAGACTCCGCCCACATTCAGGAGTTTGAAGCACAGTGGAGAAACCGCAAGGGAAAGAGAGCAGGTGAAGAGGAATACGTTCCGCTCTACACAACGGAAGATGTACTGAAGACTATGCCGCTCTTTAAGACGGCCGGCTACGGTACGGATGTCGAGATCTTCGACGGCGTGACAATAAACTACAATGACGCCGGACATCTGCTGGGATCGTCCAATGTTCTTTTCAAAATGAAGGAGGGCGGTCTTGAAAAGACTATCCTCTTCTCGGGAGACATCGGCAACACCGATAAGCCGCTCATCCGCTCGCCTCAGGATCCTCCTCACGCGGACTACGTGGTGTGCGAGTCCACATACGGCGACAGAAAGCATCCGGAGAAGCCGGACTACGTTGAGCAGCTGACAAGGATAATCCAGGATACACTGGACAGGGGCGGCAATCTGGTCGTTCCGGCATTCGCTGTCGGCAGAACACAGGAACTCCTCTATTATATAAGGATCATAAAAGAGGAAGGTCTCATCAAGGGGCACGACGGATTCCCGGTCATAGTGGACAGCCCGCTCGCCGTGGAAGCTACCAATATATATAGTACGGAAATGTACGAGTACTATGACGATGAAGCTCTCGAACTTCTGAGAGCCGGCATCAATCCTGTCACATTCCCGGATCTCAAGGTGTCGATAAGCAGCGATGAGTCAAAGGCCATCAACGCAGACCTTACACCGAAGATCATCATCTCGGCGTCGGGCATGTGCGAAGCCGGCAGGATACGCCACCATCTGAAGCACAACCTCTGGAGACCTGAGTGTACGATACTCTTCGTAGGCTACCAGAGCCCGGGCACCGTGGGAGGAAAACTCCTTGACGGCGAAAAGGAAGTCAAGCTCTTCGGTGAAGCGATCTCTGTAAAGGCTGAGATCCTCAGGATCGATTCTTTCAGCAGTCATGCCGATGAGCCGCACCTGCTTGAATGGGTCAAGAAGGCAAGTCCGGGCACACGTGTCTTCATCAACCACGGAGAAGACGAGGTCACCGATAAATTCGCGGCTGAGGTCGCGAGGGAGACCGGCAAGCCTGCGGTAGCTCCTTACAGCGGAGAGATATGGGATCTCGCGAGTGATGAGCTTATCCACAGAGCGAAGGTCGTTCCGGTCATCAGAAAGAATGCCCAGGAAGGTCACTCCTCGTACAACGACGAGCACAAGAGCGCATCCAATGCTTCGAAGGAGTTCAGAGACCTCAGGCAGACGGGTATGGATCTTATCAGACTCATTGACGGAAGCTGCGATGTCTCCAACAAGGAGCTTAAGCGCATGAGAAGAGAGATCGAAGAAATAATCAAAAAACATACAGAAAAGGAGAATGCTGATGGATAACAGACCGATCGGAGTTCTGGATTCCGGTCTTGGCGGTCTGACATCCGTGCAGGAGCTTCACAGGCAGCTGCCGGAAGAAAAAGTGATCTACTACGGCGACACGGCGAGGACGCCTTACGGTTCGAAATCGCCTGAGACTATAGTGAAGTTCGCTACGCAGATCGTGGACTACCTCGTAGCAAGAAACACCAAGATGATAATCATCGCCTGCAATACGGTCACGGCCCTCGCACTGGACTCACTGAGGGAGCGCTACCCGGCGATACCTATCATCGGAGTAATAGAACCGACGGTCGAGAAGGTGGTGGCGGACGGCTGCAAGAAGGTCGGCGTCATCGCGACAAAGGCTACGATCGGAAGTGACGTTTACGGAAAGTCGCTCAGAGCGCTTGACCCGGGGATAGAGGTACACAGCACGGCTTGCCCGGCGATAGTCCCGCTTGTCGAGGACGGTCTGACCGATACCGAGATAATGGAACTTACCGTGAAGCACTACATGGACGACTTTGTGAAGGAGAACGGCTTCGATGATCTTATCCTCGGATGCACGCACTATCCGCTGGTCGCCAAACATATTAGGAAGCTTTACCCGGACCTCAGACTGTACAGCTCGTCGGCCGAGGTTGTAAGAGAAGCTTCGGAGATACTGAGCGGGCGTGATATGCTGGCTTCGGGCTCCGAATTCACGGACAGATACTACGCGAGCGACATGTCGGACAACTTCATTGCTATGACCGACAGGCTCTTTGCGGACACGGATTTCAAGATACATTTGTTAAAACTTGAAGAATAGTGACTTTTCTTGTACAATCTATAGGCTTGTGCGGTAATTTGCCCCGGGCACCGCAAATACAGGCATACCGGAGGAGTTATCTAATGGAAACAGAATTCAAATACATTCTTAACGATCCGTCAGTATTCGACACGATCGTCGAAGAGGCAGGCAGCAGCAAGCTGGGCCTGGACAGCGTGGAGATCATCGACATGCACGCAGTCTATTTTGATACCGAGGATTTCGATTTCAGAAACAGGGGTATCGCGTACAGGATCCGCCAGGAGGACGACAGGTGCACCGCTACGATAAAGTGGGATATCGACGTCAGCGGCGGTCTTCACAGGCGCGAGGAGTTCAACCTCGTTGTCAATGACGAGAGATTCGCAGATCACCCGGACATCGAGATCTTTGTCTCAAGCGACGCTTATGATGTCCTGAAGGACGCGGCGGGCAGCAAAAAGCTGGTCCCGACCATCTCCATGGACTATCAGCGCAGGCAGTTCAAGGTGGACACGGGAAAGTCCATCAGCTGCATTTCCATTGACGAGGGCGTGATCCACCACGTCGACGGCCACATCGTCCCTGTCTCCGAGCTCGAGATCGAGTGGTACTACGGGGATGAGGATGACTTCATGGCGCTCGCAAAGCGCGTACAGGAGAAGTACGGCCTCAAGACTGAGGACAGATCAAAGCTCCAGAGGGCATATAATTAATTCAGATCAATAAAAAACAGTAAACATACAACGGAGGAACATAACACATGAAAGCTACACAGGTTTCGAAAGAGAACGGAGTCGTAAAATTCAACATCGAGTTTTCGGCAGAGGAATTCAAGGATGCTGTAAACAAGGCATATCTTGACAACAGAAGCAAATTCTCGGTAGACGGTTTCCGCAAGGGCAAAGCGCCTAGAAAGATCATCGAGAATTACTATGGCCACGATATCTTCTGGGATGAGGCTATCAACGCTCTGCTCGACAAGAATTATTACGAAGCTCTCAAGGAGATGGACATCGAGGTTATTTCCCAGCCGTCGTTTGAAGCTCCTGAGGTCAAGAAGGACGAGCCTGTAGTGCTTTCCGGTTCCGTTCAGGTATTCCCTGAGATCGAAGTAGAGAACTACAAGGGCCTTGAGATCGAGAAGGTAGAGACAAAGATCGGCGACAAGGAAGTCCAGGAAGAGCTCGAGAGAGTACAGAAGAGCCAGGCAAGAATGGAAACTGTTGAGGACCGCAAGTCCGAGGACGGCGACACTGTCATCATCGACTTCGCAGGAACAGTTGACGGCGAGGCATTCAGCGGCGGAAGCGCAGAGAACTATGAGCTCAAGCTCGGTTCGGGACAGTTCATCCCGGGATTCGAAGAGCAGCTCGTAGGCAAGGATGCCGGCGAGGAAGTTGATGTTGAAGTCGTATTCCCTGGCGACTATCACGCAGAAGAGCTCGCAGGAAAGCCTGCAGTATTCAAGACAAAAATCCACGAGATCAAGAAGGAGATCCTACCTGAGATCGATGACGAGCTGGCAAGCGATGTAAGTGATTTCGAGACTCTTGCAGAGTACAAGAAGGATCTCAAGAAGAAGCTCCAGGAGAGCGCAAACGAGACAGACCTCTCTGTAATGAAGGACAGAGTCCTCGAGAAGCTCTATGAGTCGAACGAGATCGAGGTTCCTGAAGTAATGATCAGAAACGAAGTGGAGAACATGCTCTACGACATGAACCAGAGCCTTGCTGCACAGGGCCTCGGACTCCAGCAGTACATCGAGTGGACAGGAAAGACCATCGATGAGGTAAGAGAAGAGACAAAGCCTGAGGCAGAAAAGCGCATCAGAACAAGAGTCCTTCTGAAGAACATCATCAGAATGGAGAAGCTCGAGGTCGAGGATTCCGAGATCATGGAGCTCATGGAAGACTTCGGAAAGCAGTACGGCATGGACGTAGACCAGGTCAAGGAGATGGCCGGTTCCGATACAGAGAACTACTTCAGAGAAGATGCTCAGACAAAGAAGGCTATCGACTGGCTGTTTGACAATGCCAAGAAGGTAGCTGCAAAGAAGGCTGCGAAGAAAGACGCAGAGGATAAGTAATCATCAGAGAAAAGGCGGATACGATGAATCATGTACCATATGTCGTCGAGCAGACGGGCCAGGGGGAGAGGACTTATGACATCTACTCCAGGCTCCTCATCGACAGGATCATATTCATAGACGAAGAGATAACGGAGCATACGGCGAGCGTAGTCGTTGCGCAGCTTCTTTTCCTCGAGGCACAGGACCCGGACAAGGATATCAACATATATATCAACTCGCCGGGCGGTATGGTGACTGCGGGACTGGCTATCTATGACACCATGAGGTTCATAAAGCCGGACATCAGCACCATATGCGTCGGAATGGCTGCGAGCATGGCGGCTGTGCTGCTTGCCGCGGGCACAAAGGGAAAGAGATACGCTCTTCCTAATTCTGAGATCATGATCCATCAGCCGCTTGGCGGCTTCCAGGGTCAGGCGTCGGACATCAAGATAAGCGCCGACCACATCCTGGGAATCAAAGAAAAACTCAACCGCATACTGGCCGAAGCGACCGGGCAGGACCTCTCCGTGATCGAAAAGGACACGGACAGGGACAACTACATGTCTGCAGAGGATGCAGCATCGTACGGCCTGGTCGACAAGGTCATCGAGAGGAGTACAAATGCCTAACAACGAAGCAAAATGCTCATTTTGCGGTAAATCAACATCACAGGTCCGCAGCATGATGGTCGGACCTGATGTTTATATCTGCAACGAATGCGTAGACCTCATCAAGTCGATGATGGATGAAGAACTGAAGCCGGTGCCTAAGAAGCGCTCAAAGAAGCTTCCGACACCTGCCGAGATAAAGGCAGAGCTCGACCAGTACGTTATCGAGCAGGATCCGGCCAAGAGAAGCCTCGCGGTGGCAGTATACAACCACTACAAGAGGATCAGACATCTCGAGAGATACAAGAACAGTGACGCAGACAAGGTGGAGCTCCAGAAGAGCAACATCCTGATGCTCGGTCCTACGGGCTGCGGCAAGACTTTGCTTGCCCAGACTCTGGCCCGCATCCTTGACGTGCCGTTCGCCATCGTCGACGCGACATCGCTCACAGAGGCAGGCTACGTAGGTGAAGACGTTGAGAACATCCTCCTGAGACTCTATCAGGCTGCCGACGGCGACCTCGAAAGAGCGCAGAAGGGCATCATTTATGTGGATGAGATCGACAAGATCGCCCGCAAGTCCGAGAACACATCCATTACAAGGGATGTAAGCGGCGAGGGCGTTCAGCAGGCTCTCCTCAAGATAATCGAGGGCACTGTCGCCAACGTTCCTCCGCAGGGCGGCAGAAAGCACCCGAACCAGGAATTCATTCACTTCGACACCAAGGACGTCCTCTTCATATGCGGAGGCGCGTTCACGGGTCTCGACAAGATAATCAAGGTAAGGCTCGGAAACAAGGTCATCGGCTTCAACAAGGATGACAAGCAGACAGAGCTGAATGAGGCGGACATCCTGCTGAAGACACAGCCGGAAGACCTCCTGAAATTCGGACTCATCCCTGAGCTGATCGGAAGACTCCCTGTCACAGTTGCTCTCAGCGAGCTCAGCAGGGAAGCTCTCGTCAGGATCATAACTGAGCCTAAGAACTCTCTGGTAAAGCAGTACCAGACTCTGTTCGCGATGGACGATGTCGACCTCGAGGTAGAGGAAGACGCCGTAAAGGCCATCGCCGACAAAGCACTTTCGCTCAACACGGGAGCCAGAGGTCTCAGGGGCATCTTCGAAAGCCTCATGACAGACATCATGTACGAGCTTCCGTCGAGACCTGAAGTCGACAGATGCATCATCACCGAAGGAGTCGTGAAGGGCGAGTCCGAGCCGGTGCTGATGTACAGAAAAGAAGCGAAGGAAACAGAGCAGTTACAGATAGAGAAGGAAGCGTAATGGCAATATCTGAAATCGTAAAAGGGATCCCGTATATCCCGCTGAGGGGACAGACATTCTTCCCGGGTACTATTGTGGGATTCGATATCGGAAGAGACAAATCACTTGCCGCCGTTGATCTAGCGATGAACGGCGACAAATATATTGCGGTATCTGCGCAGAGGGATCCGTCAGTCAGCGAGCCTAAGAAGGACGACTGCTACATGACGGGTACGCTCATCAGGGTAAGGCAGGTCGTGAAGAAGAATGAGGAGTACGTCCGCATTCTTGTTGTCGTGGAGCAGAGGATAAGGATCGACGATATTTATGAAAACGGCGATATGCTCTGCTGCGATTACGTGACAGTAGAGGATTACGACGACGATCCTGACGACATCAGCCTGCAGGCAAACATCAGGGTCCTGAGGCAGCTCTACATGAAGTACCTTGAGCTCTCGGGGCAGAGCGAGTCCGCGGGAAGGACGCTCATCGACGATATCGATGATCCGGCTCTTCTCTGCAGCCTCATCGCGAACGAGATGGACGTAGCTTACGACATCAAGCAGACCCTGCTCGAGATAGACTCGGTCAAGCTTCGTATAAGCCAGCTGGTCGACATCCTCGGCAAGGAGAACAACATCCTCTCGATCGCGAAGAGGATCAATAACCGTGTCGTCAAGAACATGAACCGCGGCCAGAGGGAGTATTACCTCAGGGAGCAGCTGCAGGTCATCAAGGAAGAGCTTGGCGAGGACGAGGACCTCGATGACGAGGCGCGCCAGTGGAGGGAGAAGCTCGACGAGCTGAAGCTTGAAGAGAAGACCGACACTAAGGTCCGCAAGGAGATCGACAAGTTCACCAAGATGAGCCCGATGAGCCCTGATGCCAACGTGTCGAGAACTTACATCGAGACCATACTCGACCTTCCGTGGCACAAGGCAAGCAGGATAAACCGCAACATCAACAAGGCTGAGAAGATCCTTAACGAGGACCACTACGGACTCGAGAAGGTAAAGGAGAGGATACTCGAATGCCTTGCGGTGCAGCATCTTACAAAGAACAACAAGGGACCTATCATCTGCCTCGTGGGACCTCCGGGAGTCGGAAAGACTTCGATCGCCAAGTCGATCGCAAGGGCCACCAACAGGGAATTCGTAAGGATGTCCCTCGGCGGAGTGCGTGACGAGGCCGAGATAAGAGGCCACAGGCGCACATACATCGGTGCGATCCCGGGCAGAGTCATCAACGGCATCATCGAGTGCGGCACAAACAATCCGCTCTTCCTCTTTGACGAGGTCGACAAGATCGGATCGGACTTCAGGGGCGACCCTGCGTCGGCTCTCCTCGAGGTGCTGGACCCTGAGCAGAACAATACATTCACGGATCACTATCTTGAGATACCTTTCGACCTCTCGGATGTGATGTTCATCACTACGGCAAACACGACATCGACCATTCCTGCGCCGCTTCTGGACAGGATGGAAGTCATCGAGCTTTCGAGCTATACACAGGAAGAGAAGATCCGCATCGCGACGGATTACCTTGTGCCTAAGAAGATAAAGGAGAACGGCCTCAAAAAGACCCAGTTCTCGATCACACCGGCGGCCATCAAGGACATCATCGAGTACTACACGCGCGAGGCGGGAGTCAGAAATCTCGAAAGAGAGATCGGTAACGCGTGCCGCAAAGCAGCACGCAACATCGTGAGCGGAAAGCAGAGGAAAAACGCTGTCACACCGAGAAACCTCAAGTCGTACATCGGAAAGAGGATATTCATCGAGGACATCGGAACGCTCGAGCCTGAAGTCGGTGTCACGACAGGCATGGCATGGACAACGGTCGGCGGAGTCACTCTCACCATCGAGACCGTCAAGATGCCGGGTACGGGCAAGCTCATACTCACCGGACAGATGGGCGATGTAATGAGAGAGTCCGCGACAACGGCCCTCGGATACATAAAGTCGATTGCCGGCAAGTACAAGATAAGCAAGGACGTTTTCAAGGATTACGATATCCAGATCCACATCCCTGAGGGAGCGACGCCTAAGGACGGCCCGTCGGCCGGAATAACCATGTGCAGCGCGCTCTTCTCGCTGCTGACCGACAGAAAGGCAGACCGCACCGTCGCGATGACGGGCGAGATCACGCTCCGCGGAAAGGTCCTCCGCATAGGCGGACTCAAGGAGAAGTCGCTCGCAGCTTACAGGCAGGGCATCAGGACACTCATTATCCCTAAGGAGAACGAGCCTGACCTCGAGGACATCCCTGCATCGGTTCGCCGCGAGATCAGATTCATACCGGTAACTGATTTTGAAGAAGTGATACCGGAAGTCATCAAATGAAGATAAACAAGTCAGAACTCGAAGCCGTTGCCGTGAAGGCATCGCAATATCCGCCTGAGGACATCCCTGAGATCGCGTTCGCGGGGAGGTCCAACGTAGGCAAGTCATCGCTTCTGAATCTCATCACAGGCAGGAAGTCCCTTGCCAGGGTCTCGGGAAGCCCGGGAAAGACAAGGACCATAAACTTCTACCGCTGCAATGATGAGTTTCGGATAGTTGACCTGCCCGGATACGGATTCGCCAAGGTGAGCAGGGCGGAGAGCGAGAAATGGGGAGCCATGATCGAAGGCTACCTCGAAAACAGAAGCACGCTGCGCAAGGTGGTGCAGCTTGTGGATATAAGGCATAAGCCAAGCGCGCAGGACGTCCAGATGTACGACTACCTCAAGTATTACGGGCTTGACGGGATCGTGGTCGCGACAAAGGCCGACAAGGTCAGCAGCAACCAGAGGGCGGCATGCGTCAAGGTAATAAGACAGACACTCGGCATGAGCAAGGATGACAAGGTCATACCGGTCTCGGCTCTCAAAAGGAGCGGGGACGAAGAGCTGCTCGACGTAATCGAAGAACTGCTTCAGATCTAAGGAGGAGAAATGTCAGAACAGAAAATCGGTAAGGTGCTTTACAGCCAGACGGATATCACGAAGAGGGCTAAGGAGATCGCCGCTCAGATCAACAAGGACTACGACGGAGAGGACCTTATTCTTCTCTGCACGCTCAAGGGCTCTGTCCTTTGGTTTGCGGACATCCTCAAGAACATCACCGTTGACACTAAGATCGACTTCGTATCTGCCAGCAGCTACGGCGCGTCCAAGACGAGCTCGGGCGTTGTTAAGATCAAGTTCGACCCTGAGATCAACATGTACAATTCGCATGTCATCGTAGTCGAGGACATCGTCGACACGGGCAACACTCTCAAGTACCTGCTCGCAAAGCTGGAGGAGAGAGGACCTAAGTCCGTAAAGGTCTGCACCATGCTCAACAAGGAGTCGCGCAGGACTACAGATCTGCACGCCGACTATGTCGGATTCGAGATCGACGATCTTTTCGTGATCGGATACGGGCTCGACTTTGACCAGAGGTTCAGAGAACTTCCATACATTTCATATCTCGAAGAGGACGACGTTGAAGCATTATAAGATCACCAAGGATTTTACAAAGGATGACCTGAGGAGTCTTATAGAGTCGGGCCTCAAGCGTGACCTTCACATGCACACGCTGTACTCGGACGGAGCTCTCACTCCGCGCGAGGTGCTTAAGATGCGTGTCGACGAGGGCTACCAGCTTCTGGCCATTACGGATCATGACGGTGTGGAGGGCTCGGTATACGGCGAAAAGTATGCAGACGAGTTCGGTATCGA
This sequence comes from uncultured Eubacteriales bacterium, assembly GCA_902778585.1. Classification (GTDB taxonomy): domain Bacteria; phylum Bacillota; class Clostridia; order Peptostreptococcales; family Anaerovoracaceae; genus Crickella. Next base: position 15,553 of record CACYYD010000016.1, read on the forward strand.
GTACATATCCGGCATCGAGTTCGACTCCGAGGACGAGCTGGGCAAGGATCTTCACATGCTCGGCTACGGCTTTGACCCTGATCATCCCACGTTCAACCTCGCGATCGGAAAGATCCTCAAGCAGAGGAACGACAGGAACAACAGGTTCCTTGAGGCGCTCAACGCGATGGGCTATCACATCACATATGATGAACTCAAAGCGGTCAACGAGGGAAGGTTCATTGGAAAACCGACTTTCGCGACCGTGCTCATAAAGAAAGGCGTGGTCAGATCTCATACTGAGGCTTTCAATACGATCTTCCAGGAGCCTGAGATCAAATGCATAAAGAAGAAAACGCTCCATACAAAGGACGTCGTTGACATCATACATGAAGCCGGGGGACTGGCCGTGCTGGCGCATCCGATGGAGCAGAGGCACCGCGACGAGACATTCGAGCAATTCAAGCCGAGAATGTATCAGATCCTGGACCGCATGGTCAGCTACGGAATCGACGGGCTTGAGTGCCATCATCCGTCGGCCGACTATCTGCAGCAGCAGATGCTGGTTGCCTACGCGAATGAACACGGCCTCATGATAACAGAGGGCTCGGACTTCCATTCGCACGACAGCAGAAGGGACTTCTCGAGATACCACATGCCGTGATGGATCCAAATAATCAATGAAATTAAGGACGCCGAGGCGTCCTTTTCTGTTTATTTGAAAAATGGTCCATGGGAGAGGTGCGCGGGTGTATATTTTCGGAAAAATGTCTCCGAAATACACCCGAAACAATGATTTCACGGAAAAAACAGCCCAAAATGCGGCATCGGGTGTATTTCCAGAGATTTTTTTGCCGAAGTTACACCCATTTTGCCAAAACGGGTGTATATCAGCGAAAATAATTCTCAGAGTTACACCCGATGCCCGTTTTTTCATAAAAATACGGGCAAAATCGATGGATCGGGTGTATATTTCGAGAAAAAATCCTCAGAGTTACACCCAATCACACGCTTGCCCGATACTAATGCTTGTTTCGGGCGTTTTTTGTTGTCAGGCAGTTGGGCTGGCGCTGCCGGCAATGATGCAGCTGGGCTGGCAGACCACATAAGTATGCGCGAGCTGGTAGACCACATGAGTATGGCGAGCGGGCAGACCGCATGAGTATGGTGAACGCGGCAGTGCGGCAGTAAGGACGCCGGTACTTTTTCAGGCAATGAATGACCCTAATACGGCATCAAATGACCTCCTCACATAACCGACATATTGGCGGCTTTTGCGGCAGATAGTATTGCTGTAAAGACAGTATCAGACAGAAGGAGGTCCGGTCATGGATAAGAAAACGAATATTTATAAAGTCCCCAAGGCTGTTTATTACCAGTGCATCTGGCTTGTGAAGGACCTGGAGCGGCTGCGCAGGATAGAGGCGGCCGGCAAGGTGCCGATGGGCGACGACGAGCTGGTATTTTTCGTCGATGATGAGAAGATCGTCATGGATGCGGAGGTGCTTGTCACCGCGAAAGACAATCTTCGATGCATCAGAAAGGCCCTGCAGTCGATCCCAAAGGAATACAGGCAGAGCACTCTTGACTGCATAGTCTTCGGCATTCCGTATGCCGACACCGCGCACTACAATACCTGGCGCAAATGGCGGCAGATTTTTATATACGAACTTGCTAAAAACCTGCACCTTATCTGAACGCGCTGTGATAGAATTAATCAGGATAATCGTATTATTGTAAAGGTGCAAAATGATATTTGAAGAGAAGACCATCAGCAGTGAAGTAGTATATGAAGGCCCGGTTTTCAGGGTCAGAAAGCATAAAGTAGAGACGAGGGGCGGCGAGTCGACAAGGGACATCGTCGAACACAGCGGCGGTTCCATTATGGTCGCCGTGACGGATGAGGGCAAGGTCCTCATGGTAAGGCAGTACAGGAAAGCCTTCGAGAAGGCGCTTCTGGAACTTCCGGCGGGCAAGCGCGACCCAGGCGAGGTGCCTGAGGTGACGGCCGCCAGAGAGCTCAGCGAGGAGACGGGCTACACCGCGTCCTCCGTAAAACCGCTGGTCTCGTTCTATCCGACGTGCGGCTACTCGAACGAGGATCTCTACATCTATATCTGCAGGGGGCTCACGCCGGGAAAGACGCACTGGGATGACACCGAGTGCCTCGACGTTCTCGAGTACGACGTAGACGAGCTGATGGACATGATCATGAGAAACGAGATAAAGGACAGCAAAACTATAATCGGGCTGCTGTACGCGCGGCAGGCCGGGGAGCTTTAGAAAAAGAGGTGTGACATGCATGGATTCATTGAATACATGAAGAACGAAAAGCATAAGGCCGGCAACACACTTATTGCTTATGAGAGGGACATCAACGCGTTCGGCAAGTACCTTGAAAGCCGCGGGACCGGGAAGTTTGAGGACTGCACGGACAGCGACGCGATCGCTTACGTGATGCAGCTCGGCAACGACAACAAGTCCAGACCGACAATAAACCGCAAGGTGTCGGCGCTGCGTACTTTTTACAATTACCTCATTTCGCAGGGGCAGATCGAGACCAACCCGTTCACGAGGATCAAGGCCGTAAAGACGGACAGGCGCAAGATCGACTACCTTACGATCGAGGAAGCCGCGAAACTGATGGACCTGCCGGGGGACGACGCGAAGGGCCTCCGCGACAAGGCGCTGCTGGAGTTCATGTACGGCACGGGCGCGAGGGTCACTGAGGTCGTGAGGCTGAGGTTCAGCGACGTAAATCTCAAGATGAACTTCGTGACGCTGAGAGACGTGAACGACGAGAGCAGGATAGTCCCGCTCGGAAGCTACGCGTCCGCGGCACTTTCGAAGTATGTGAACGAGGCATACGATAAGATCAAAGGCGGTCCGCACGGCGACGACGACAATGTGTTCATAAATCTGAGGGGCGAGGCTCTGACAAGACAGGGCATCTGGAAGATCCTGAAGGATTACGGTGCGATGATAGGCGTTGAGTCGCGCATGACTCCGCAGATTTTGAGGGACAGCTTCGGCGTCCACATCCTGCAGAACGGGGGAGACCTCAAGACGCTGCAGGAGCTCATGGGATTCGAAGATATGAGTGTCGGTATCGCGTATCTGGCGGTGATCGACATCCGCGTGCGCGAGGTCTTCAGAAGCTGCCATCCGAGGGCATGATTTAGCCGAAAAAAATCTAAAAAATCCTTGCAAACACTGGTCTCATATAGTATTCTATTAAGGCTGTCGGCCTGGCCGGCAGCCGAAGTTATTACGGGCGGTCCTCTGGAGACGGCAAGAAGGTCGGTAGCTCCAAGAACGTCTTGAGAGGAAAAGGAGAATAACAGTGAACATTTTAGACCAGGTCACAATGGATTACAAAAGGGACGACATCCCTGAATTCAAGGTAGGCGACACACTCAGAGTACACATAAAGATCATCGAGGGTCAGAGAGAAAGAATCCAGGTCTTCGAGGGCTATGTGCTTAAGAGACAGCATGGCGGCGTAAACGAGACTTTCACAGTCAGAAAGCTGTCAAACGGAATCGGCGTAGAGAAGACATTCCCACTGCACTCGCCAAAGATCGACAAGATCGAGGTAGTCAGAAAGGGCAGAGTCAGAAGAGCTAAGCTCAACTATATGCGTTCGAGAACAGGTAAGGCTGCCAGAATCAGAAGCGCTGAATAGTGATCAGGTGCATACCCGAAGCAGAAGCGGACGGTATGCATTTTGTTTTATAAGGAAAATCACATGATAGACAACATCAACTGGTATCCGGGCCACATGAAGAAGACCCGCGAACTCATACAGGACAACCTCAAAGCTGTGGACTGCGTAATAGAGATAGTCGACAGCCGTATTCCTGTGTCCAGCCGCAATCCGATAATCGACGATCTCATCTCGGGAAAGCCGAGGATCATCGTTCTCGGTAAGGCGGACCTCGCCGATGAGGCAGAGACCGCGAAGTGGACCGAGAAGCTCGCGAAGGGTGACGGCGTGAGGCGCGTGATGGCGCTGAACCTGCAGTCCGGCGAGAATATAAAGAAGCTTCTGAAGGCGCTCGAAGCAGAGCAGGCGAAGCGCGACGAGACGAGATCGATAAAGAGGCCGCTTCGCATCATGATAGTCGGCGTTCCTAACGTCGGAAAGTCGTCGCTCATAAACCGCCTTACAGGAAAGCGCTCAGCTCAGACGGGCGACAAGCCGGGCGTCACAAAAGGCAAGCAGTGGCTGACTCTCTCGAACGGTATGCAGCTACTGGACACACCGGGAATACTGTGGCCAAAGTTTGAGGACCCTGAGGTTGGGCTCAACCTGGCTTTCTGCGGCAGCATAAAGGATGATATACTCGGGGTGCAGGACCTCGGATTCGAGCTCATCAGGGTGCTCGGCAGCAGGTATCCGGATCTTCTGGCGGAGAGATACAAGTTGGATGAGGTCTCGGAAGATGCGCTTGAGAACATGGACAATATCGCAAGAAAGCGCGGCTTCATAATGTCGGGAAAGCGCATCGATTACGAGCGCACCGGCCGTACGGTGCTGGATGAGTTCCGCGGCGGAAAGATCGGCCGCATCACACTGGAAGCGGCTGAATAAAAAAGCAAAGACGGCTGCGAGAATGTAAAGAACGCTTTACATAATCTACAGATGACAAAACAGGAAAGACTTGAAAGAGATATAGCGAAGCTGGCCGAAATGAAGGCTCACGAGGACGAACTTCGGGCGGCTGGATACAGATACGTTGCGGGCATCGACGAGGTCGGACGGGGACCTCTGGCCGGTCCTGTTTACGCGGCCTGTGTCATACTGCCTGAGGATTTCGACGTGCCCGGGGTCAACGACTCAAAGAAGCTCTCTGCGAAGAGGCGCGAGGAGCTTTCGGACATCATAAAGGAGCGCGCGGTCGCATGGGGCATCGGCATCGCTGACAACAACGAGATCGACGAGCTCAATATCCTTGAGGCCACAAAGACCGCCATGAAGCGCGCGATCGCTGCTGTCCGCGACATGCTCTCGGAAAGAGGGCTCCTGCACGCAAACGCACAGTCAGCTGAGAACGGCAACGGTGCAGCAAAAGACATCCTGCTTATCGACGCGGTGAAGCTCGATGCCGGGATGCCGGTCGAGTCCATCATTAAGGGCGATGAGAAATGCCTTTGCATAGCGGCGGCATCGATAGTAGCCAAGGTCGCAAGGGATTCGTACATGACCGAGATGGACAGCGTCTATCCTGGGTACGACTTTGCCGGCAACAAGGGTTATGGCACGGCGAAGCATTATGAGGGGCTCAGGACTCTCGGAAAGACACCGATACACAGGAAGACTTTCCTCAGGAAATTTGATGAAAACCCGGAGACGGGTCATACAAAGCATGATGGCGCGGTCAGCAGTGACATCGCGGCCGGAGGAGACGGATCGATGGCGAAAAAAGTATATGCGGTTAGAAAAGGCAGGACGACCGGCATCTTCATGAGCTGGGACGACTGCAAGGCGCAGGTCGACGGATTCGCCGGCGCGGAATATAAGAGCTTTGCCGATCCGACTGATGCAATGGCTTATCTCGGACTGAGCAGCGGTGCGGCAGCGAGCGGAGCGGCGGCATCTGACGGCGGTGAAAAGTTACCGGAAGGCGTGAGGGCCTATGTTGACGGCAGTTTTGATGCGGCTAACGGCAGGTTCTCGTGCGGAGTCGTAATGGTAATGACTGATGCTGACGGTAATTCGGAGACGGCCGAGTTCAACGCGGCTTTCGATGATGAAGAGGCTGCTAAGCAGAGAAACGTCGCGGGCGAGGTCATGGGATCAAGGCTCGCGATCGAGTACTGTCTGAAGAACGGTATTAATAAAGTAGAGATCTATCACGACTACGAGGGCATAGGAGCCTGGGCCGACAGACGCTGGAAGGCCAATAATCCGCTGACCCAGGGATATCGTGACTTCGTTGCCGAAGCCAGGCAGAACATGGAGATCAGCTTCGTGAAAGTGAAGGCGCACTCGGGAAACAAGTACAACGAGATCGCAGACAAACTTGCAAAAGAGGCACTGAGCGAATAATTTAAATTAGGGGTAGAAATCAACGCTGTTTTCCGCTATAATCGAGAACAGCGACGCGGTCCATTAGCTCAGTTGGGAGAGCGACAGGGTGACAACCTGTAGGTCATTGGTTCAAGTCCAATATGGGCCACCACGAACGGCGGGTCTGTGAATACAGACCTGTCTTTATTTTTATTTCAGATAAATGTATAATTATCGGCAATATGGGACAAGGCGGAAAGGACCGTATCATGTTCAAAGCAGACTTTAACAAGACATCGGACGGAGCGGCTTCGAAGGTCGCTTTCCTGAATAAAAACCCGCTTGGCTACTTCATCATGTCGATGATGGCCGGAGCGTATATCGGCATCGGCGTGCTCCTCGCGTTCACGGCGGGCGGACTTCTTACGGGTCAGCCTTACGCGAAGGTCGTCATGGGACTCTCGTTCGGCGTCGCGCTGAGCCTCGTTGTGATGGCGGGAGCCGAGCTCTTTACAGGCAACAACCTCGCGATGGCGGCTGGCGTCATGGACAGGAAGGTCACATGGGGCGATGCTCTGAAGCTCTGGTGCGTATGCTGGATCGGTAATCTGGCAGGCGGGATCATCCTGGGCGGCATCTATCACCTGACAGGTCTCTGCACCGGCCAGGTGGCGGACTTCATGGTGTCGGCGGCAGCGGCCAAGATGGGAGCGGGAGCAGTCCAGCTCTTTGCACGCGGCATACTCTGCAACTACCTTGTTTGCCTCGCGGTCTGGTGCGCCGGAAGGGCGGCTTCGGACGCCGGCAAGCTGATCATGGTCTTCTGGTGCCTCTTCGCTTTCATTACGACAGGATTCGAACACAGCATCGCTAACATGACGCTCTTTACTGTGGCGCTCCTGCAGCCTGTGCATGACGCCGTGACACTGGGAGGCTTCGCGTTCAACATGCTGTTCGTAACACTCGGCAACATTATAGGAGGCGCGGTCTTTGTGGCGCTTCCGTACTACATAGCCGGCAGACGCGACTGACCCGCATCCCGTGCGAAAAGGGACGCGCGGCCTTGGAGCCGGCATATAAGAAAGGACTGGGGAATTATGAATTTTATCTTTGTCTCACCGAATTTTCCGCACACATACTGGCAGTTCTGTGACAGACTCAAAAAGAACGGCATCAACGTTCTGGGCATCGGCGATGCTCCTTACGACTCGCTCGAAGAGCCTCTGAAGGCGGCTCTCACCGAGTACTACAAAGTCGACAACATGGAGGACTACGACCAGATGTACCGCGCGGTCGCTTATCTGGCGTTCAAGCACGGAAAGATCGACTGGCTCGAATCCAACACAGAGTACTGGCTCGAGCAGGACGCAAAGCTGAGAGAGGATTTCAATATCACGTCGGGCGTTCAGCCGGACGAACTCGCGATGTGGAAGAGCAAGTCCGCGATGAAGCCTTTCTACAAGCAGGCTGGCATCCCGACGGCGCGCAACCACAAGGTCACAGACATTGAGTCCGCGAGGAAGTTCCTCGACGAGATCGGCGGATTTCCTGTCATCGTAAAGCCTGACATCGGAGTTGGTGCTGCGGACACATGGAAGCTCGAGAACGAGTCGGATCTCGAATGGTTCTACAACAATCTTCCGGAGCACCCTTATGTAATGGAAGAATTCGTTTACGGCAACATCTATTCGTACGACGCCATCTGCACGGCGGAGGGAGAGGTGCTCTTCGAGAGCTCCAACTGGTTCCCGCCTTCGATCGCAGACCTCGTGAACAAGGGTCTGGAGCTTACGTATTACACGCTGCCTGAGGTCCCGGAGCAGCTCCGCGAATACGGACGCGCCGCGCTGAAGGCGTTCAAGGTAAAGAGCAGATTCGTACACTTCGAGTTCTTCCGCCTCACACAGGCGAGGAAGAATCTCGGCAAGGTGGGCGACTTTGTCGGACTCGAGGTCAACATGAGACCGGCCGGCGGATACACACCTGATATGATGAACTTCTCGCACAACACAGACGTTTACGAGATCTGGGCAGAGATGGTCGCCTATAACGAGCGCCGCCTGCCGGACATCGGCGGAGACAGGTTCTGCGCATATGCATCCAGGAAGGACATCCATCAGTACGCGCACAGCCACGAGGAGGTGCTCGAAAAGTACGGCGACCGCATGAAGATGTGCGAGCGCATGCCGGACGTCCTCTCGGGAGCGATGGGAAATCAGATGTACACGGTGCTTCTCGACACGCAGGAAGAGGTCGAGGAGTTCGCCGAATTCGTGCAGAAGCACGCAGAGGCGTAGGGGCTTTATAAGATTCATAAGATAAGAAGGAAATAAAGAGAAAGGGCACAGAAAGAGAAAATGAACGATTATTACAAGAAGGAGTACAGCTGGATACTTGACAGGGAAATGGAGCACGCGGTCTTCGGAGACAGCGGAGTGCTGTGCGTGGCTTTCGGACCGCAGAACGGACACACATATGACTTCAGAAACTTCGGCATGATCGAGACGATTGCGCCCTGGATCGAGGCAGGCAAGCTGAGAGTCCTCTGCGTTGACAGCATCGACGAAGAGACATGGTCGGCCGATGGACAGGATCCGCGCGCAAGACTGGAACTCCAGGAAAAGTGGTTCCGCTATGTGACGGACGAGCTGATCCCGCAGTACACTGACAGGGAGAGGGCTATCACGACCGGATGCAGCATGGGCGCGACTCACGCGATGAATTTCTTCTGCCGCCGCCCTGATCTCTTTGGCGGAACGATCGCCATGAGCGGCCTTTACGATACGAATTATTTCTTCCATGATTATAAGGACGATCTCACATATGCGAATTCGCCTATAGAATTCATTCCGAATATGCCTGACGATCATCCGTGGCTCGGCCTGTACAACGAGAGCAGCATCATCTTCTGCTCAGGCCAGGGCGCATGGGAAGATGAGATGAGAGTCGACCTTCAGAAGCTGCACGAGGCATTCGACAGCAAGGGCGTGCCACATTGGGCGGACTATTGGGGCTACGATGTAAACCACGATTGGCCGTGGTGGCGCAAGCAGCTTCCGTACTTCATGAGCAACATTCTCGGAGCACCGTGACAGGCGAAACACAAGGAGCCGGAAAGGCTCCTTTTTTGTGCTTTTTTTCAAACCACGAAGACATTGATGAAACGCCAAAAAACTTTAGAAATAAAGTGTTGACATACTGCCAGAGGACGAGTATATTATGTCTTGTGATTAGCACTCTCATTAAACGAGTGCTAACAACCAAAACAAAAACTACAAGGAGGCAGGACATGGATCTGAGCGAAAGACAATTACAGATACTGCAGGCGATCATAACAGATTATGTAGAGAACGCCGAGCCGGTCGGTTCGAGATCGATCGCGAAGAAATATGACCTTGGCGTCAGCCCTGCTACCATACGTAACGAGATGTCAGACCTCGAAGAGATGGGGTACCTGACACATCCGCACACCTCGGCGGGCAGAGTCCCATCAGACAAGGCGTACAGGCTGTACGTAAACAATCTGATGAAGAAAAAGAACCTGAGCGCCAAGGACAAGCGCATGATAAACAACAGGCTGTCGGCGAGCAGAGACGAGTTTGACAGAACGATCAGACACGCTGCCGAGCTCCTGTCCGAGATCACGCACCTCGCATCCTTCGCGATGACACCGGCCACTAACGAGGAGACCATCAGCTTCATAAGACTGCTGCCGGTCGACGAGCGTACGCTCATCCTCATGATAGTCGGCGAGAGCGGCAATGTGACAAATACGACGCTGAGAATGAACGTTCCGTACACGCAGGAGGCGATCGACCTGCTGAGCAAGAACATGACAGTCAGCTACAAGGGCCGCACACTCGACGACGTACTGAAGAGCGAGATCATCCACGACGTGGGTTCGGACATCGAGGCGCTGAGCTCGCTGAGGACCAACGTAATGCCGAGCTTCCTCAGGACGCTTGAAGACATGCTCAACGTAAACCTCTACATGGAGGGCATGACGAACATCTTCAACCTGCCTGAGTACACGAGCATCGACAGGGCAAGGGACTTCATGGAACTCTTCGCAAGAAAGGACTGGTTCACGCAGAAGATGCTGGCCAGGGACAACGGAGTCGTTGTTACCATCGGCGACGAGAACGACACCATGAAGGACTGCTCACTGATCACGGCTACTTACCATGTTGACGGCAAGCTGGTCGGCAAGATCGGAGTCATAGGACCGACAAGAATGAAGTATGACGAGGTCACGTCGATCATGGAGTACCTCACAAACAACCTGAGCGAGAGCTTCAGGCTGCCGGGTGAATCCGGAGATGGAAACGCGGGCGACGGCAACGCAGGCAAGGATGATGCCGGCGACAAATAGTCCGCGATGACATACCAATTACACTGAAAGGAAATCTTACTGATGTCAGAAGACAAGAAGAACATCAAGATCGAAGACGCAGAAGCTGAGGCTGAAGCAAAGGCTGCGGACGCGGCAGAAGAAAAGGCCGAAGAAGCAAAGGCCGAAGATCAGGCGGCTGAAGAGCCGAAGGACGAGGCTGCTGAAGAAAAGGCTGAAGACGCTGAGGCAAAGGAAGATGCGGCTTCTGAAGAAGGCAAGGAAGAGCCTGAGGATGCTGAAGCTGCAGACAAGGCTGAAGAAAAGAAAGCCGAAGAGGAAGCAGCTCAGGAGTCCGAGCGCTACATGAGGCTCATGGCAGAGTTCCAGAACTACAAGAGACGCGCGGCAAAGGAAAAGACCGACACCCTGCAGTACGCGAACGAAAAGATCGTTGCAGACATACTGCCGGTGCTGGACAACTTCGAAAGAGCTCTTACAACAGAGACAGAAGACATTGAAGGCTATGCCAAGGGCATGCAGCTCATATTCGAGCAGCTCTACAAGGCCCTTGAGAACGCAGGCCTCGAAGAGATAAAGGCGCTGGACGAGGACTTCGATCCGAACGTCCACAACGCAGTGATGACCGACAACATCGAAGACAAGGACGACGGCAAGATCACAAAGGTCTTGCAGAAGGGCTACAAGCTCCGCGACAAAGTCGTCAGACCGTCGATGGTAGCGGTCAATAAAAAGTAATTCAGTTAATAAATCCCATTCACATATAGGAGGAAATACAAATGAGCAAAGTTATCGGAATCGATCTGGGCACCACCAACAGCTGCGTAGCAGTACTCGAAGGCGGAGAGCCTACAGTTATCACTAACTCCGAGGGCATGAGAACAACACCTTCGGTAGTATCTTTCACAAAGAGCGGCGAGAGACTCGTCGGCGAGACAGCAAAGAGAATCGCGATCACAGAGCCTGAAGGCACAGTAGCTTCGATCAAGAGACACATGGGCGAAGACTACAAGGTAAACCTCAGGGGCAAGGACTACACACCGCAGGAGATCTCGGCTATGATCCTTCAGAAGCTGAAGGCAGACGCTGAGGCTTATCTGGGCGAGAAGGTCACAGAGGCTGTTATCACTGTTCCTGCTTACTTCAGCGACGCTCAGAAGCAGGCTACAAAGGACGCCGGCAAGATCGCAGGTCTCGAAGTAAAGAGAATCATCAACGAGCCTACAGCTGCATCGCTGGCTTACGGACTTGACAAGGATACAGGAAGCCATAAGATCCTGGTTTACGACCTGGGCGGCGGCACATTCGATGTATCCGTACTCGAACTCGGTGACGGAGTATTCGAAGTACTCGCGACAAACGGTGACACACACCTCGGCGGAGATGACTTCGACAACGCTCTGATGAACTTCCTGGCCGACAGCTTCCAGAAGGAGCACGGAATCGACCTCAGACAGGACAAGATGGCTCTTCAGAGACTGAAAGAAGCTGCTGAAAAGGCTAAGAAGGAGCTCTCGAGCGCGCAGACAACAAAGGTCAACCTGCCGTTCATCGCAGCAAACGCTTCCGGCCCGCTCCACATGGACATGGATGTTACAAGAGCAAGATTCGAGCAGCTCACAAAGAACCTCGTAGACAGAACTATCGAGCCTATGCACAAGGCTATGAAGGATGCAGGCGTTACATCAGCTGACCTCGCTAAGGTCATTCTGGTAGGCGGATCCACAAGGATCCCGGCTGTTCAGGAAGCTGTAAAGAACGTAACAGGCAAGGAACCGTTCAAGGGAATCAACCCTGATGAGTGCGTTGCTATCGGAGCTGCTATCCAGGCAGGCGTACTTACAGGTGAAGTCAATGACATCCTGCTCCTCGATGTCACTCCGCTTTCACTGTCGATCGAGACACTCGGCGGCGTTGCAACAAAGCTCATCGAGAGAAACACAACTATCCCTACAAAGAAGAGCCAGATCTTCTCGACAGCAGCAGATAACCAGACTGCAGTAGACATCCACGTAATGCAGGGAGAAAGAGAAATGGCTGCCGACAACATCACACTCGGCAGATTCCAGCTCACCGGCATCGCTCCGGCTCCTCGTGGAATCCCTCAGATCGAAGTTACATTCGACATCGACGCTAACGGTATCGTAAACGTAAGCGCCAAGGATATGGCTACAGGCAAAGAGCAGAAGATCACCATCACATCCTCGACAAAGCTGTCTGAAGATGAGATCAACGCTAAGATCAAGGAAGCAGAGCAGTATGCTGAAGAGGACAAGAAGCAGAAGGAAGCTGTTGAGACAAAGAACCAGTCCGAGGGCATGATCTTCGAGATCGAGAAGCAGCTCAAGGATCTCGGCGACAAGGTCACAGAGTCCGAGAAGCAGACAGTTGAGGCTGCAAAGAACGACCTCCAGGCTGCTATCGACGCAGGCAATGTTGACGACATGAAGGCCAAGATGGAAGCTCTCACAAACGCTTTCTATCCGATCTCCACAAGGATCTATCAGGAAGCCCAGGCTGCACAGGGCGGCGCAGGAGCTCAGGGATTCGACCCTAACAACATGGGCGGTGCAGGCTTCAACCCTGGAAACATGGGCGGCGCTTCGAACGCAAACGACGGCACAGTCGATGCTGACTATGAGGTCGTAGACGACGAGGAATAATTTAAACACAGACAGGATGATGCCCCAAAACGGGGCATTATCCCGTACTGAAAACAATCTATAAACTGGAAGGAAACTACCAATAATGGCAGATAAAAGGGATTATTACGAAGTCCTCGGGATCAATAAGGGAGCATCGGCAGATGAGATAAAGAAGGCTTATCACAAGAAGGCCATGAAATATCATCCTGACAGAAATCCGGGTGACAAGGAGGCAGAAGAGAAGTTCAAGGAAGCCAACGAAGCTTACGAGGTTCTCTCAGATCCCGACAAAAAAGATAAATATGACAGGTTTGGATTCGCGGGCGTAGACCCTAATTTCGGAGCAGGACAGGGCGGCTTCGGCGGTTTCGGAGGCTTCGGAAACTTCGGCGGCGGCTTCGGCGGAGCCGGCGGAATGGGCTTTGACGACATCTTCGACATGTTCGGAGGCATGGGCGGCGCCAGAAGGTCGGCGAGAAGGAACGGTCCGCAGAAGGGCAGAGACCTTCAGAAGACCGTGACCATCGATTTCACTGACGCGCTCTTCGGCTGCAGCAAGCAGATCGAGATCACAAAGAACGTGAAGTGCAAGACCTGCGGCGGAAGCGGAGCAAAGCCGGGCACAAGCAAGAAGAAGTGCGACCAGTGCGGCGGAAGCGGCCAGATCTCGCAGGTGAGCAACACGCCTTTCGGAAGATTCCAGAACATCACCACATGTCCTAAGTGCGGCGGCACAGGTCAGATGATCGAGACACCTTGCACGGATTGCGGCGGAAGCGGAGTCAACCGCAAGACCCTGAAGATCAAGGTAGACATTCCTGCGGGCGTCGACACCGACAGCATCGTAACTGTCAGAGGACAGGGCGAGCCGGGAGTCAACGGCGGACCGGACGGCGATCTCTACATCGTAGTGAATGTCAGACCGCACAGCATCTACAAGAGAAGAGGCAACGACCTCTACCTGGAACTGCCTATCACATTCGATCAGGCGGCACTGGGCGCAAAGGTGCAGGTCCCTGGATTCGGCGAGACCTACAGCTACACGATCACACCGGGCACACAGACAGGCTCTTCGTTCAGACTCAAGGGCAAGGGCGTGCCTGATGTAAGGACCGGCCGCAAGGGCGATCTGTACGTCAAGGTCGTAGTGGAAGTCCCGACCAAACTGAGCCGCAAGGAGAAGAAGGCGATCGAAGATATGGCCAAGGTCCTCGACCACGAGTCATATCCGAAGAAGACAAAATTCAGCAAGCTGAAATTCTAGCGGCAGCATAATTACAGACGAGGCGCATCGCAAATCTCTGTGATGCGCCATTCTTATATCCAAAAGCCGGCAAAAAAAGGCATTTTGGCGACAGAAAAAGGAGAAGCAATGATAGTAGTACCTGTATACAACATGATACTTGCGCCTAACGCCAACATATACTTCAACTCCAATCAGGTGAGAAGAAACGCGGGCGACAGGGCTCTCACTGTCGGTGAGAGGGTGGTTCTTATCGTTGCGAAGGACAACGAGAGCTACAGGGACCTCACTTCGGAGAGTTTTTATCCTATAGGTATCTCCGGGGAGATCATCGAAGTAAATAACCAGGGTTATGTCGTGATCCGCACGGGCTACAGGGTCGACGTCGAGAACATCGAGATCGGCCACGATGAGGCGATAAGACTCACCATGACCAGAAGAAACGACATTGAGGACATGAGCGAAAGCGTCGAGAAGGAAAAGCTCGACGGCATGCTCGAGGAGATGAGAAGGTTTGCGTCCGGCTTCGACTGGGCGGACTCGGCTGAGTACTGGCTGAGGCAGATCGACTCTCTCGAAAGAGCGGCCTGCGTCATGTCGCCGTGGATGGACATACCGAACGACGAGCGTTACGCTATCCTCGCTGAAGACAGCCGCAAGAGGCGCGCTGAGCTCATCGAGGAGGCTCTTTACGGCTTTATGGAGGTCGGCCGCATCACCAACGAGGCCATGACTTCCCAGCAGGAAGAGCACCAGAAGATGTACCGCGAGCAGGCGATCAAGCGCCAGATGGAGCACCTCCAGAAGGAGCTCGATGAGATGCATCCTGAGAACATAACGGACATTCGCAAATTCGAGCAGAAGATAGCGGAGTCGGGCATGAACGAGACCGCCCGCAAGGAAGCGGACAAGGTCCTGAACCGCCTGAAACAGGACGGCGGACAGGGCGCCGAGTCGGGAATGCTCTATGACTACCTCGACTTCATCACAGGGCTTTCCTGGAAGAAAGAAGAGGCAAAGCATATCGATCTGGACGAGGCGCGCAAGGTGCTCGACGAGGATCACTACGGTCTCGACAAGGTGAAGGACCGCATAATCCAGCAGATCGCCGTGATGAATCTGAAGAAGGAGCAGTCGGGCTCGATCCTGCTGTTTGTGGGAGCTCCGGGCACCGGCAAGACCAGCATCGGAAAGAGCATCGCAAGGGCTCTCGGACGCGAATACGTGAGAGTCAGCCTTGGCGGTGTGCACGATGAATCGGATATCCGCGGACACAGGAGGACATACATAGGCGCGATGCCGGGCCGCATCATGGACGGCATACAGAAGAGCGGCGTGTCCAATCCTGTAGTCGTTCTGGACGAGGTGGACAAGCTTTCGGATTCCTACAACGGAAGTCCGGCGAGCGCGCTCCTCGAGGTGCTCGATCCTGAGCAGAACAATACATTCACAGACCACTACATGAATGTGCCGTACGATCTTTCAGACGTCATGTTCATCTGCACCGCAAATACGGCCGACACGATCCCGGCACCGCTTCTGAACCGTATGGAGATGATACAGTTCAGCGGCTACACACCGATCGAGAAGCTGTCCATCGCAAGGGAACATCTTGTGCCAAAGTCGATGGAATCCATGGGCATCGGCCCTGACATGATGGAAGTGACTGACGATGCTATCAGAAAGATCATCTCGGATTACACCATGGAGGCAGGTGTGCGCGGACTCAGAAAGCGCATAGATACTCTCTGCCGCTCGCTGGCTGTAAAGGTATCGAGCGAGCCGGGCAACAAGCTTGTCGTCACACCTGAAGTCGTGGACGAGGAGATCGACGCAAGACCTATCCAGCACAGCAGGATACTGCCTGAGCCGAAGGCCGGCGTCGTTACCGGCCTGGCGTGGACGCCGGTCGGAGGCGAGATCCTTTATATAGAGACCATGTTCACAAAGGGCAAGGGCGAGACCATAATCACTGGCCAGCTGGGCGATGTGATGAAGGAATCCGCAAGGATAGCGGTAAGTCTTGTTAAGACTCTTTTCCCTGATAAGGCAAATATGTTTGCAGAAAACGACCTGCACATACACGTGCCGGAGGGGGCCGTGCCGAAGGACGGCCCGTCTGCAGGGATCGCGCTCACCACGGCGCTCTCATCGCTCGTAACGGGACACGTAGTGGACCCACATATAGCGATGACGGGCGAAGTGGCGCTGAGAGGCGCCGTGACGCCTATCGGCGGGCTGCCTGAAAAGCTGATGGCAGCTGAGCGCGCGGGCATCACAAAGGTGTTCATTCCTGAAGAGAATGAATATGACCTCAAGGATGTAGCAGATGAAGTAAAGGAAAAGATCGAGATCAACACCGTATCAAGGGTAGGCGACGTGCTTAAAGCCGTCGGCATCCTCGCAGCGACCGGCACAGCGGCATAATCTAGAACAACTTAAAAAGGTCACGTGTTTATGAAAACACGTGACCTTTTTGTATCTTCCGATAACGAAGGAATTTTCGTTCTACTTTCCGTACTTCTCGATAAGCCTCTTGAATCCCGGCATCGAGTTCTTGATGGTCTCATTGGCTACGCAGTACGCGAGTCTGAGGTAGCCAGGGCATCCGAATCCGGTTCCCGGAACGATGAGGATGTTCTCCTCGAGCTTGGCAGCCTCGGAGAACGCCATATCGTCGCCGTTCGGCGCCTTCATGAAGAGGTAGAATGCGCCGTCAGGCTTGGCGCATTCATAGCCCATCTCGGTCAGCCCGTTGTAGAGGTCGTTTCTGTTCTCGTCGTAAGCAACGAGGTCAGGCATGCAGTCGACGCACTCCTCGACGACTCTCTGGATAAGGGTAGGCGGGCAGACCGAGCCAATCTCTCTTGCGGCTCCGGCTACTGCGCTCAGAACGCCTTTGCCGTTGTGGCACTTCTCAGGCACGTATACGTATCCGATACGCTCGCCCGGAAGAGAGAGGCTCTTTGACCATGAATAGCATACGATGGTGTCGTCGTAAACCTCAGGGATGAATGTAACGACGGCATCGCCGTAAACGAGTTCTCTGTACGGCTCGTCAGCGATGATGTATATAGGATGCTCGTATTTCACAGCCTTTCTCTTGAGTACGGCTGCGATCTTCTCGAGAGTCTCCTTTGTGTAGACGACTCCGGACGGGTTGTTAGGCGAGTTGATGACTACAGCCACTGTATCGTGGTTGATGGTCGCTTCGAGCGCCTCAAGATTGATCTGGAAATCAGGGATATCCGGATCAACTCTTCTGACCTTGCCGCCGCCGGCTTTGAAAAATACGTTGTATTCAGGGAAATATGGCGCGATGACTACGAAATTGTCATCAGGCTTTGTGGTAAGAGCGCATGCTACCGAAACCAGAGCCGGTGCGCATCCGCATGTCATGAAAAGCTCGCTGGCTTTTGCATTGGTGTTGAATCTTTTTCTGAGGTTTGCCGCAATAGCCTCTCTTGTGCTCTCGAAGCCCTGAGCCATTGAATAGCCGTGCAGCAGGATAGAACTTTCCTCGTCAACGAGTTTCTTGATAGTAGCGTTTACTTTTTTAGGAGCAGGTATGCTCGGATTGCCCAGCGAATAATCGTAGACTTTGTCACGTCCAAGCTTTTTTGCCTGCTCCAGACCGTAGGCGAAGAGCTCACGGATGATGCTCGGCGCGGTGCCGTAGCCGTAATACTTTTCATTTACCATAGCTGTTCTCCTTAAGTATCATTCTCACATTTTGCGCAAAAGGTGTATATACTTACCTATATTTTAGCACAACGTTTTGTATACAAATGTATTTATTTCGGCCAAAGCGCCGCTTGTGCTAAAATAACTGCGTCGGCATTTTGCGACATGAATGATCAGGGATAAGGGAGACCAAAATTGGACGAATTTGAAAAAAGAGACATAAACGCGCTGACTCCGGCAGACCCTCAGCCATCAGGCGGTAAGGAGGGCAGGACCCGTAAGACGAAGCGCCGCAGCATAAAGCCGAAGCTGATACTGGCCGCGATCATACTGATAATAATTATCGTGGCAGCCATAAGGCTGGCAATCTATCTGGGCAGCATCTCGAAGACGCACCTGAATGACGACGGCCTCACGCATGCGATCCGCAACCAGAATAGCATCGTGGTCCACGGCATCGACGTCTCCGAGCACCAGGACGATATCAACTGGAAGAAGGTCAAGTCGAGCGAGGCGGACTTCGCGTTCATCCGCGCGGCCTACAGAAGCGCCGACACGGGCGAGCTCCACGAGGACGAGGAATTTGAGGACAACATAAAGGGAGCGACCCGTGCGGGAGTCTCGGCGGGCGCATACATTTTCTCCCAGGCGCTGAATGAAAAGGAGGCGGTCGAGGAGGCGGACTTCCTGCTGGACATCGTGGACCGCTACGATATCGACATGCCGCTCGTCATCGACTTTGAGCTCTACGAGGGCGGACGTCTCTCGCAGGCCATCGAGGCAGGTGATCTTCCGGCGGCGTCGCTATATCACGATATCGTCATCGCGTTCTGCGACAGGGTCGAGGAGGCGGGCTACGAGTCCGCGGTATACGCCAATTACAACATGCTCACCAACTATATGGATTCGTCCATACTCGATGATTACGAGACCATCTGGGCGGCTCAGTACGGCGGCGTGTGCCACGTGAAGGGCAATTACATGTACTGGCAGTGCGCCGAGGACGCGCAGGTAGACGGCATCGAAGGTCTGGTCGACCATGACATCTGGTACATCGAGCCGGGCATGGTCTACAAGACGGCCGCGAAAGGAAAGAAGGACGCCGTCTCGATAGGAGAGTGCAGCATCGACTTTGACAAGGACAGCTACGAGCTCAAGAACAACCGCGCGAAGCCGAAGGTCAGCGTGACATACAAGGGCGACAAGCTGCACGAGGGCAAGGATTACATACTCACGCTCACCAAAAACACAGTGAGCGGCACAGGATACGCTGTAGTGCGCGGCATCGGAAAGTATAAGGACTGGACGAGCGCGCCGTTTACGATCGAATAGACAGGAGCAGGCTCGGTCTGCAGCAAATATAAGAGGTACACAATGAAATTTGTAAGCTGGAATGTGAACGGCTTTCGTGCCGTTCTGAAAAAAGGATTCGAAGATATATTCAATGAGCTTGACGCGGACTTCTTCTGCCTGCAGGAGACCAAGATGCAGGAGGGTCAGGCGGACTTCCATCCGGAGGGATACCGCGAGTACTACAGCTGCGCGGAGAAGAAGGGCTATTCCGGGACCGCGATCTTCGCGAAGGAGTCGCTCGGCGAGCCGCTTTCCGTGGCCTACGGCATCAACGGAGAGCACAACGACGAGGGCCGTGTGATCACGCTCGAGTATCCGGAATTCTACCTCATCTGCTGCTATGTGCCGAACGCCCAGGACGGCCTCAAGCGCATAGACTACAGGTGCGAGTTCGAGGACGCGATGCGTGCGTACATGTCGGAGCTCGATAAGACAAAGCCGGTCATCTACTGCGGCGATCTCAACGTTGCGCACAATGAGATCGACCTCAAGAACCCGGGTCCTAACAGGGGCAATGCGGGATTCTCGGACGAGGAGCGCGGCAAGATGACAGAACTTCTCGGCGCTGGTTTCACCGACACATTCAGATATCTTTATCCGGAGACAGTCACGTATTCATGGTGGTCGTACCGCATGAAGGCACGTGAAAGGAACGCGGGGTGGAGGATCGACTACTTCATCATCTCCGACCGCCTGAGAGACAAGTTGAAGGATGCAGTCATCCATACAGAAATATTCGGCAGCGATCATTGCCCGGTTTCTGTGGAAATGGAATTTTAGTCCAAAATTTCTTCATTTTCCACTTGTACTGCGCAGTCCGATATCATATAATTGCGGTTGCGAATTAATGCATTAAGAAATGAAAGTGGGGTAAAATAATGGCAAACATTAAATCCGCAAAGAAAAGAATCCGTGTAATCGACAAGAAGACAGCTCGCAACATCAGAGTTAAGAACCACGTCAAGGAAGCTGAGAAGGCATTCCTCGCAGCAGTGGCAGCCGGAGATGCTGAAGAAGCAAAGAAGGCATTCCAGCATGTTGAGAAGAAGCTCATGCAGGCTTCTGCAAAGGGCACGTTCCACAAGAACACAGTCGCAAGAAAGATTTCCAGATTCGAGAGCAAGCTGAACGCTGTAAGCGCGAAGTAATCTCACCCGTCCCCACATTGCGTATAAGTTAAATACGCCAACAGCCGGAGTGTCTCCCGGCTGTTTTTATTTTGTCCGAAACATGCGGCGCCTGAAAACTGCCACTCGAAATATAGGCGCTTATTCTATATAATTAATTAGTTAAATAATAGAAGGAAAAAGACTGTATGAGCTATTTGGACAACATCAGAAATTTCAGCATCATAGCCCACATCGACCACGGCAAATCGACGCTCGCCGACCGCCTTATCGAAAAGACCGGTCTGGTTGAAGCGCGCGACATGAAGGAACAGTATCTCGACAACATGGACATCGAGCGTGAGCGCGGCATCACGATCAAGCTCCAGACGACCCGCCTCAAATACAAGGCGAAGGACGGTCAGGAATACATACTGAACCTCATCGACACACCGGGCCATGTGGATTTTAATTACGAAGTATCGCGCTCTCTCGCGGCATGCGACGGAGCGGTCCTTGTCGTCGACGCGACGCAGGGGGTCGAGGCGCAGACGCTGGGCAACGTTTACCTGGCGCTTGACGAAGACCTCGAGATCCTCCCGGTCCTCAACAAGATGGACCTCGATTCTGCGAGACCTGACGACGCAAGGGAAGAGATAGAAGACATCATCGGACTCGACGCGTCGGAGGCTCCGGAGATCTCCGCGAAGACCGGCATGGGCATCGACGAGATGCTCGAGAAGCTGGTCGAGGTGATCCCGGCTCCGAAGGGCGACCCTGACGGCAGACTCAAGGCGCTCATCTTTGACTCGTATTACGACAGCTACAAGGGCGTCATCATCTACACCCGCATCTTTGACGGCAGAGTCAAAAAGGGCGACATGATCCGCATGATGAACACCGGCAAGAACTACGAGGTCACCGAGGTAGGCTACTGCATCCCGGGCACGGTCCCGGCGGACGAACTCAAGGCCGGCGAGGTAGGATATATCTGCGGAAGCATCAAGCAGGTCGCGGACGCGCGCGTGGGCGATACCATAACTCTCGCGTCTGCTCCTACAGAAGCTCCTCTCAAGGGCTACAAGAAGGCGCAGTCCATGGTCTACTGCGGAATATTCCCGGCTGAGGGCGAGAAGTACGAGAA
The DNA here is from genome assembly GCA_902778585.1 of uncultured Eubacteriales bacterium. Lineage (GTDB taxonomy): Bacteria > Bacillota > Clostridia > Peptostreptococcales > Anaerovoracaceae > Crickella. Next base: position 37,071 of record CACYYD010000016.1, read on the forward strand.
CGTCAAGGACGCGCTCGAAAAGCTGCAGGTAAACGACGCGGCGTTCAATTTTGAGCCTGAGAACTCAGCGGCGCTGGGCTACGGCTACCGCTGCGGCTTCCTGGGTCTCCTGCACATGGACGTCATCACCGAGAGGCTCGCGAGGGAATTCGATCTCGACGTCATCACCACGCTGCCTTCGGTAGTATATAAGGTAGTGATGAAGGACGGCAGGGTGCTCGACATCCAGAACCCGTCCAATCTGCCGGATCCGATCGAGATAGCGCACATCGAGGAGCCGATCGTCAAGGCCGACATCATGACGCCGAACGACTACGTCGGAAGCATCATGACGCTCTGTCAGAACCGCCGCGGCAAGATGATACACATGGAGTACCTCACAAAGACGAGAGTGCAGCTCCACTACGAGATGCCGCTTAACGAGGTCATCTACGACTTCTTCGACGCTCTCAAGTCGCGCACCAGAGGTTACGCGTCGCTCGACTATGAGTTCCTGAGATACCAGCCGGCGAAGCTGGTCAAACTTGACATCCTGCTGAACCGCGAGGTCATCGACGCGCTGTCGACCATAGTGCCTGAGGAAGAGGCTAACGCCAAGGGCAGGGGCATCTGCGAGAAGCTGAAGGAGATCATCCCGAGGCATCAGTTCGAGGTGCCGATCCAGGCAGCGATCGGACAAAAGATCATCGCGCGCGAGACTGTCAGGGCATACCGCAAGGACGTTCTGGCCAAGTGCTACGGCGGCGACATAACGAGAAAGAAGAAACTGCTCGAGAAGCAGAAGGCCGGAAAGAAGAGGATGCGCCAGTTCGGACAGGTGACGGTGCCGCAGGAGGCATTCACCGAGGTACTGAAGCTCGACGACGGCAAATAGTCCGGCCGCAGGGAATATAAATGAACAAAAGAGGAATATATATACACATACCTTTCTGCGTGCAGAAGTGCAATTACTGCGCGTTCCTGTCATTTAACGCGGAATCGTCTCCGCGCAAGGAGTACACGGACGCGCTGGTGCAGGAGATAAGATGCAGGGGAGAGGCGCTCGGACATCCCGAGGTGGACACCGTATACGTAGGCGGAGGAACTCCGTCGGTGCTCGACCTTTCGCAGATGCGCGACATAATGACAGCCGTGAGTGAGTCGTTCAGCGTGAAGCCTGATGCCGAGATGACCATCGAGGCGAACCCGGGGACCCTCGGCCGCAAGGACGGAGTCACGCTGGCGAAGCTGCAGGCATACAAATATCTCGGATTCAACCGGCTGTCGATGGGCGTGCAGTCGATGGAGAACGACAGGCTGCATTTCCTTGGCAGGATACACACGGCCGAGAACGTGGCGAGAGACATGGAGCTCATACGCCGCAAGGGCTTTGAGAACGTCAATCTCGACCTCATATTCTCGGTGCCGGGCGAGAGCACTAAGGACGCGCTTTCAGATCTTAAGAAGGTGCTTGATCTTAAGCCGGAACACGTGTCGTGCTACAGCCTCCAGATAGAGGAGGGAACGCCTTTCGGACGCATGGCCGAGGAAGGCGAATTGACCGAAGTGCCCGATGAAGAGGACCGCAGGACATATCACGAGATCTGCAGGGCTCTCAAGGAAGCCGGCTACGAGCATTACGAGATAAGCAATTTCGCGAGACTGCCTGAAGGAAGCGCCGGATGCGGATTCGGCGATGCCGGTGCGAAAGCAGCAAGCCCGCTCCGCTCCCAGCACAACAGCCTGTACTGGGACATGGACGATTACATCGGTCTCGGGCTCGGCGCGAGCGGCTTTGCAGGCGGAGTCAGATACAAGAACACGGACGATATAGAAGAGTATTTCGCGGCCATAAATGAGGGCAGGTTCCCGCTCGCAGAAGAGCATGTGAACACGCCTTTCGATAACATAAGCGAAGCCGTCTTCACTGGGCTGAGGCGCCGCGAGGGCATAAGCTATGAAGAGGCAGCTGCGGCATACAGGGCGGCCGGCGGAGAAGACGCTGAGGGAAGCGCGGAGCAGCTTTTCTGGCAGGTCTTCGGAGATGCCGAAGCGGAAGCGCGTGAATACGCGGGCCGCGGGCTCCTCATAATAGACAGCGAGGGTCTCAGGCTCACGGAGCAGGGAATCGATATAAGCAATTCAATAATGTCACTATTTGTTTAACATATTTCATCCGGTCCGGCGCAGGCGAAAGGCGGCGGACCATCGCAGAACGATCAGAAAGGAAAGGCACTATGGCTGACAGACAGTACATTATGGCGCTCGACCAGGGCACAACAAGCTCAAGGACCATCATCTACGACAAAGAGGGCAACATGATCTCGGTCGTGCAGAGGGAGTTCACGCAGATCTTCCCGCACGAAGGCTGGGTAGAGCACGACGCAATGGAGATCTGGGCATCTCAGATGGGTACCGCGCAGGAGGCGCTGCTGAAAGCAGGTCTCACATATAAGAACATCGCGGCTATCGGCATCACCAACCAGCGTGAGACGACCGTCGTATGGGACAAGAAGACCGGAGTGCCTGTATACAACGCGATCGTGTGGCAGTGCCGCAGAACAGCAGACTACGCCGCGAAGCTGAAACCGCATGAGGACATGATCCGCCAGAAGACAGGTCTGCTCGCGGACCCTTACTTCAGCGGAACAAAGCTGGCCTGGATACTCGACAATGTGCCGGGGCTCAGGACAAGAGCCGAGAAGGGCGAACTCCTCTTCGGAACCATCGAGTGCTGGCTCATCTGGAAGCTCACAGGCGGCAAGGTCCACGTCTCGGACTACTCCAATGCCTGCAGGACGATGCTCTTCAACATCAACACTCTCGAGTGGGATGAAGAACTGTGCGAGCTCCTCGACATCCCTATGTGCATGCTGCCGACTCCGGTGGAATGCTCGGCGGTATACGGCGAGACGATCGACGAGATCTTCGGCGGACCTATCCCTATCACGGGAGCGGCAGGCGACCAGCAGGCGGCTCTCTTCGGCGAGGCCTGCTACAATGAAGGCGATGTAAAGAGCACATACGGCACAGGCAACTTCCTGCTTCTCAACACCGGAGAAAAGCCTGTAATGTCAAAAAACGGGCTTCTTACGACTATTGCATGGGGACTTGACGGAAAGGTCACATATGCGCTCGAAGGCTCTGTATTCGTCTGCGGAGCCGCTGTACAGTGGCTCAGGGACCAGATGATGTTCTTCAGGGATGCGGCCGAATCGGAGGCTATCGCGGATTCTGTACCTGACGCGGGCGGAGTCTATGTCGTTCCGGCTTTCGTCGGACTCGGCGCTCCGTACTGGGATCCGGAAGCAAGAGGTTCCATGTTCGGCATCACAAGAGGCACAAGGCGCGAGCACATCGTAAGGGCTACGCTGCAGTCGCTGGTATACCAGAATGAAGACCTCCTTACGGCCATGAAGGCTGATACAGGCAAGGACATAACTGCACTGAAGGTAGACGGCGGCGCGGCCATGAACAACCTGCTGATGCAGTTCCAGGCCGACATCTCAGATATAGATATCGTAAGATACGCTTCGATCGAGTCGACATCTCTCGGCGCGGCATACCTTGCAGGACTCGCGGTCGGCTACTATGAGAGCCTCGCAGACATCGTCGCAAGCAAGGAGATCGCAAAGACCTTCAAACCTTCGCTCGGCGAGAAGGAGAGACGCGAGAAGCTCGAAGGCTGGCACAGAGCGGTAAAGGCTACGATGGCGTTCCGCGAAGTGTAGGCGGTCCGCTGACCTTGGAATAGGAAGAGCGCTGATCGCGCACATGCATAACAAAGAACGTAAAGAAGAAGTTCCCCGGCCGGGAACTTCTTTTTCTCTATACCGTAAGTTCACCTCTGAGATCGGTCTGCATGAGCCTGCATATCTCGTCGCGTGCAAGACCTTTGCTGAAAAGGTAGTTGAGCTTGGTTATTGCGGCTTCAGTTGTCATGTTGCCGCCGCTCACGGCTCCCGCCCTGACAAGAGCAGATCCGGCTTCATATGTTCCGAGGCTGATCGCGCCTGCCGGGCATTGAGTGCAGACCACTACTACTGTTCCGCTCTTGCTTGCCTCTGTTATAAGGCGGGTGAGGGCAGGGTCATACTTCGGGATGTTGCCTTTGCCGAATGATTCAAGGATAAGGCCGTCGAGCTCTTCGAATCTGATAGGAGCAAATATGTCGAACTGTATCCCTGGAACGATCTTTATGACTCCTATGCGGCAGGACTTCATTTCTGCAACGCTGGGTCCGCTGCTGCATGAACGGTCATTGCTGCCGCTATGTGCCGCCTCGGAGTATTCTATCGAAATTCCTGCGTCTGCAAGGACAGGCCAGTTCGGAGATGTGAAGGCGACCATTCTGTCGGCAGAGTATTTGATAGCCCGGTTTCCGCGGAGAAGCGATCCTCCGAAGTAAAGCGATACCTCGCGGACCAGCCCGTCATCGGCTATCATCATCGAAGTGATGATATTGTCACGTCCGTCGCTTCTGAGTTCACATAGCGGTATCTGGGCACCGGTGAAGACCACTGGTTTATTCAGGCCTTCAAGCATGAACGACAGTGCCGATGCGCTGTAGGCAAGGGTGTCGGTGCCATGCAGCACAACAAAGCCGTCATAGGCATCATAATTGGCTGCTATGGTATCGGCGATCATGTTCCATTGCTCGTATCTTATATTTGTGGAGTCGAGCAGAGGATCGAATTCGACGAAGTCCCACTCTGGCATGTCAGGGGAAGTCAGGTCTCTGATTTGACGAAGCTCACTGATCAATGCGCCCCGGCGCGGCGCGTAGCCGTTTTCTGTGCGCACCATACCTATGGTTCCGCCTGTATGGATGATGAGTATCTTGTTCTTTTTCATAATAATAGGATAATACCATTTTTTTTAAATAAGTATAGACAAAAGGGAATCTTTTGCTTATAATACATCTTGCGCACGAAAAAAGCGCAGAATATGGCGCATTGGTCAAGAGGTCAAGACGTCGCCCTCTCACGGCGGAATCCAGGGTTCGATTCCCTGATGCGCTACCACGGACCGGAGTCACAGGACTCCGGTTTTTCTTTTGTGCCGGTATTTTACAGCCCTTTTACGGCAGCCGTAAATGTATCCGTTTGTGCAGCGGGATACGACCACGACTGCCGTCTTAGCGCCGCGGCACCGGAGCTATTGAAAAAACGCGGGGCGGACCGACCATTTTTTTAATTTTTTGCAGTGAATTTTGCCAGCCATGCAATGTATTTTTGATGCCTTTCCGATATAATATATACGGATTATTTCGGCCGCACGGCCGCGCGCTAAGCATTCATTTTCCGGAGGAGGAAATTCATTATGATAAACAAGATCCTTGTAGAGGCTACAGTAAAAGCTTTCAAGACCATCCTCGAGAGAGAGGGGGTCCCATATGATATCAGAAGTGACGCTGAATCAAAGTACTTCATGCAGCTGTGGGAAGACACAGATGAAGACAGAAACCTTGCCTTCAGACAGGCAATGCCTGCAGTGGAGCGCATCGCATCGAAGGAACCGTATCTCTTCCTCAAGGACGGAGACCCTCTGGTGATTCGCCTCAACTATCTTGACAGAGAGCTCGAGAGAGACTCGTTCGGCGAGATCATGCTTGAGCGTCCGGACAAGGACTGGCGCTTCACTATCTCGATCAAGGACGATGCTAATGTTCTGACTACGATGCCTCTTGCCGACCGCACAAGAGATAACTTCATGGATCACGTCAACGTGTCTAACGAGATCGACGACTTCGGCGACAGAATCTTCGGAGTGCCTTGCTCAAACGAGTACTTCGATGAGGTCAACGACATACTGCAGAGGATCGATCCTTCCAGAAAAGAGGAGTGGGCCGAAAAGCTCATGGATGACGATTTTGTTTACGACAACATCATCACTCCTATCCTGGGAGCCATGGGACGTGAGTTCCCTCGCATTTTCGAGTATCATCCTGAGGCTCCGAAGAAGCTGCTCGACTACTTCTACGGAACGATCGACTACTACTTCCTGAAGCCTATAAAGGAACTTAAGATCACAAGAATAGGCGCTGTCAACGCTCACGGAGGACTCGGATGCATCCCGAACAACCGCAACCACTACGTGCCGGTGATCGTATATCCGACAAAGCTGTATGATGTAAGATTTGCGACAGGCAAGTACGGAGAGCTTTCAAAGGACACTCTGCAGCTCACATTCGACGGCGGCTGGTCGATCTGCATCAACATCCACACTACATATACTGAGGAAGCCGGAAGGTTCCTCGGTGTAAACGTATATCTGCCTGTGACTCCGTTCGGCAGCTACCGTGATCAGGTTGCGTGGAGCGACGAAAAATAAGGCTGCTAAGCCAAAGGGAGAATAAAAAAGATAATGCACAGATCTCTTCTTAGAGCACCGAAAACAAAAGCCGGCAAGTTCCTGAGGGAAGCGCTGATCGTCATCGTATCGGCATTCTTCGGATCTTCCGTCCAGATCTTCGTCATGATCCCGAACGGCATGACATCGGGCGGAATGCCGGGTATCGCAAGACTGATAACACACTTTTTACCGATCAGCTATTCGCTGGTCTACTACACACTTTCGATGATAGTCCTCATAATCGCGGGACTTACCATGGGAAGGGCAGAGGTCCGCAGGATAATCGCGCTGGGATTCGCGTACCCGATAATGCTCTTCATCTTTGAGCACATCGACTATGTATTCCTCAAGTCGCCGGACCCGTTTCTCGCGGCTTTGCTGATCGGACTTTTCTACGGCATCGCGACAGGTGTCGGCTACATAGGCGGCTACTCGTCCGGCGGAACGGACACTCTCGCAAGAGTCTTCAAGTTCAAACTCTTCAATCACCTGCGCACCGGCGACATCCAGATGGTCATGGATATCATCATCATCGGTATCTCCGCGTTCGTATTCGACACGAACGTTGCGATGTACGCGATAGTCACAGCGATCATCGCGGCCAGAGTCATCTCGGTCATCACGGTGGGTTACAGCGGCAAGTTTGTACAGTTTGACATAATCGCCAGCACAAAGGAAAAGGAAGAAGCTATTACTGAATTCGTTCTCCACGACGTTGACAGGGCGGTCACTTCGCATCTGTCGAGGGGCGAGTACACAAAAGAGGAAAGACGCACACTTACTATCATCTGCACGCCTGCAGAGAGCATCAGGATAAAGAAGTACATCGCGGAGAACGATCCGCAGGCCTTCGCAACAGTGATGCCTATAACGACAGTATGGGGCAAGCGCTTCTCGGATATCCAGGAAGTCGATAATACTTAAAGAGGTACCTACATGGAACTTATAGCAGAGATACTGGTAAATCTGGCATTTTTGCTGATCATATTCATCATCCGGTGGAGCAGGCAGCACAAAGAGGCAACAGTAACCATACTTCTCTTCTGCCTTGCATTCATTGATCTGCTCTTTATTCTGAGATACTTTGGAAAGTTCTGAGCATATCGCAGATCAAACTTCAAAACGAGCTGATACTTCCGGCCATATCATTTTTAAACCAAGCGGCGCAAATCGCGCCGTTTTTATTTGCCGTTGTATAGATGATGTGGCGCACAAAGTCCGGATCCCGTTCTTATGCGCCACACCATTTTCGATAGCCGGAGAAGAGGGCATAAAAATGTCCGAAAAAGGTGTTGACATGGGCATAACCTTGTATTATTGTATTAATAGGTTAATACAATAATACAGAAGAGGAAACAGACATGGAATGGAACTTCAGAAATGGCATTCCGATCTACACTCAGATAATAGATGAGATGACGATGCGTATCGCAAGCGGGGCATATAAGCCCGGCGACAAAGTACCCGCTGTGAGGGAACTAGCGATGGACGCCGGGGTCAACCCCAACACGATGCAGAGAGCTCTTGCAGAGCTTGAACGCAGAGGGCTCGTCTACTCAGAGCGTACGAGCGGAAGATTCATAACAAATGAAGAAAGTGTCCTCAAAGATCTAAGAGAAGACCTCGCGAAGCGCTATTTCGATGAACTCACCGAAAAGCTCGGCAAGATCGGCATGGATCAGGAGGACATAAGGTCGGCAGTCGGCAGCTGGCTGGACGGTCTTGAGAAATAGGAGGCTGAAATGGCAAGGATAGAAATAGAAAATCTTACGAAAAAGTTCGGTGAACTCGCAGCCCTGGACAATGTAAGCATCTCGCTCGAGAAAGGGCAGATCGTGGGGCTTCTTGGACCGAACGGAAGCGGCAAGACGACGCTCATCAAAATACTGAACGGACTGCTGACACCTACAGGCGGCAGCGCAAAGATCAACGGCATGGAGCCGGGCGTCGGCACAAAGAAGGTCGTTGCATATCTGCCTGACAGAAATGCTCTGCCGGACTACATGACGACAGACCAGCTCATGGATCTTTACGGCGACTTCTTCGCGGACTTCAACAGGCTCAAAGCTGAGGCCATGGTGGACGATCTCGGCATCGACCGCAAGCAGCAGATGAAGAAGATGTCGAAGGGCACCAAGGAAAAACTGCAGCTCTGCCTGGTGATGGCGAGAGAGGCTGAGGTCTACCTGCTGGACGAGCCGATCGGCGGCGTCGACCCGGCGACACGTGACTACATACTGAAGACCATCATCTCGAACTACAACGAGGACGCGGTGGTGATCATCTCAACGCACCTCATCGCAGACATCGAGTCGGTGCTGGACGACGTGATCTTCCTCAAGAACGGGAAGGTCGAGCTCCATAAGAGCGCCGAGGAGATCCGCGAGGAGACAGGCGAGAGCGTTGATCAGCTTTTCAGGGAGGTATTCAAATGTTAGGTAAACTCTTAAAATACGAGATCCCGGCACTCGGCCGCAAGCTGGTGCCGCTGTACATAGGCTGGGCGGTCACAGCAGCTTTTCTGGGACTGATGGTAGGACCGTCGCAGAGTAAAACGGAATTCGGTGTAGTCATAAGCGGCCTGCTCTACACTGCGGCAGCGACGGCAGTCGTGGTGATGGGCGTCATAATGATAGTCCAGAGATACAGCAGGAGCCTGCTGGGAGACGAGGGCTACTTCAGCCACGTGCTGCCGGTCACAGCGTCTGAACACATCGCTTCAAAAAGCATTGCCGCACTGGTATGGGTGCTGCTCTCGGGAGTGGCCCTGATAGTAACAGGTCTTATAATCGTTATCTTCAGCGGCACGCTCAAGGTGATCAATATTGACGGATTGACAGAGTTTTTCAGACTTCTGTCACAGACACCGCTTACCGGATGGCTCACGCTTCTTGAACTCCTTATCCTCTTTGCGCTCAGCACAACAAAGAGTATACTGGGGATCTACACGGCGCTGACCATAGGCCATCAGGCTAAGACAAGAACAGGTCTCGCGTCGATAGGAGCATACTTCGGAGTGCTCGTATTCGAATCGACGGTCGGCCGCGTATGCATGTCGGCATTCGGATCAATGATACAGGATTTCGATGTGCTGGAATCGTTCCACGGACCGTTCGCGATCCTCGCGCTGATAACCATCGCGATCGGCGCTGTATACTTCTTCGTCTGCAAGTACCTGATGGAGAAGAGGCTGAATCTGGCATAGAGTATTCCATCAAACCACGGACCGCAGACTGCGAAAGGGTGCGGGAAGGATAAATAGAATAATGCAAACGGCAGGCACGGCTTCGGCTGTGCCTGTTTTAGTAGTATGACGGGCATGCCGTCAGTCTGTGGTGAAAGTCCACAAGGGGCGTAGTTGCCGACGAACCCCCATAGCGATTTGCAAGGTTTGCATCG
>CACYYD010000017.1 GCA_902778585.1 uncultured Eubacteriales bacterium
CAGTGTCTGCTCAACACAAAAGCAACCAGCAACATTTACTGTTACTGGTTGCTAAAATCTTTTGATTTTTCACTGTCCTCTTGACGGGTAGCAGTTCAATGAAGGTCCGCTTTTTAAGTGGCGGTATATTCCTTATGCGATCTCGAGGGCGATCTCCATCATCTTTGTGAAGGAGTTCTGGCGCTCTTCTGCAGTAGTGTTCTCTTCAGGATAGTTGAACGAGTCGGATACTGTGCAGATGCAGAGACCGTTCTTTCCGAGTCTTGCAGCGTTGCAGTAGAGGGCTGCGGATTCCATCTCGACTCCGAGGACTCCCATCTTTGCCCAGTCCATTGCGGATGCGGCGTCGTCATAGAACATATCCGATGAGAAGATGTTTCCGACCTTGAACTTGACGCCGGACTTGCGTGTTGCCTCGACAGCCTTTTCGAGAAGCTCGAACGAAGCGATAGGCGCGAATGTTCCCGGAAGTCTGTACTGGTCGGCGTAGTTGCCGTTCGTGCAGGCGCCCTGTGCGATGATGATGTCGCGGACGTGCAGCTCAGGGTCGATGGATCCGCATGATCCGATCCTGATGATGTTCTTCACATCATAGAATGCGAAGAGCTCGTACGAATAGATACCGATAGCAGGCTGGCCCATTCCGGAAGCCATGACAGATACTCTCTTGCCCTTGTATGTGCCGGTGTAGCCCTGTACGCCGCGGACGTTGTTTACGAGGACCGGGTTCTCAAGGAATGTCTCTGCGATGAATTTGCTGCGCAGCGGATCGCCCGGCATCAGTACTGTCTCGGCGAAGTCGCCGGCTTTAGCGTTTATATGAGGAGTTGGGATTGGCATAACGTTTCTCCTTTCCATATGCAATATGCATTATCTCTCTGCGTTGATGTCATGCTGTATTGATGTCATACATATAAATTTTACCATAGAATGCCGCCCGCGCGATAGAGCGAGTGCGGCGCTCTGGCGCAGAAGCGGGCGGTCCGTAAAATTCTAATGACAGCGAACGCCCTCTATGGTATAATTTTCAGGCTGGTGCAGTGTGCCGGCATACAGAAAATTCAAAGGATTTAAAGCATGAAAGATATTGAGATCAGAGAATTATTCAGAAACACTGATGCATATGCAGGCAAGGAAGTAACAGTCTACGGATGGGTGAGAGGAAACAGAAGCTCAAACCAGTTCGGATTCCTCTCGGTAAACGACGGATCGTTCTTCACACCTGTGCAGGTCGTATATGAGGCAGACAAGCTCTCAAACTTCGCAGAGGTCGCTAAGTACAGACTGAGCGCGGGAGTAAAGGTAAAGGGCACGCTGGTGCTCACACCTGACGCAAAGCAGCCGTTCGAGATCAAGGCAGACGAGATCACACTCGAGGCTGACTCCGACTCCGACTATCCGCTCCAGAAGAAGCGCCACTCGATGGAGTTCCTGAGAGAGATCGCCCACCTGAGACCGCGCAGCAACACATTCTCGGCGGTATTCAGAGTCAGAAGCGTGGCGGCATATGCGATCCACAAGTTCTTCCAGGAGAAGAACTTCATCTACGTCCACTCGCCTGAGATCACATGCAGTGATGCAGAGGGCGCCGGCGAGATGTTCCAGGTGACTACACTCGACCTCGACAACCTGCCTCGCGATGCTGAGGGCAAGATCGACTACAGCAAGGACTTCTTCGGAAAGAAGGCAAACCTGACTGTATCGGGACAGCTTGAGGGAGAGATCATGGCACTCGCGTTCCGCAACATCTACACGTTCGGACCGACATTCAGAGCCGAGAACTCCAACACAGCAAGGCATGCATCCGAGTTCTGGATGATGGAGCCGGAGATGGCGTTCTGCGACATAAACGGCAACATGGACATGGCCGAGGAGATGATCAAGTACATCATCAGCTACGTCCTGGAGCACTGCCCTGAAGAGATGCAGTTCTTCAACAGCTTCATCGACAAGGGCCTTCTCGAGAGACTCGATCACATCGTCAATTCGGACTTCGTCCGCATCACATACACAGAGGCAGTCGACATTCTGCAGAAGTCGGGCAAGAAATTCGAGTATCCGGTAGAGTGGGGACTCGAGCTTCAGACAGAACACGAGCGTTACCTCACTGAAGAGGTCTTCAAGAAGCCGATGTTCGTCATCAACTACCCGAAGGACTGCAAGGCCTTCTACATGAGGCTCAACGACGACGGCAAGACTGTAGCGGCGATGGACATGCTGGTACCGGGAGTCGGCGAGATCATCGGCGGAAGCCAGAGAGAGGAGCGCTACGATGTGCTGCTTGACAGGATCCACGAGCTCGGACTCGACGAGGACACTTATGACTGGTACCTCGACCTCAGAAGATACGGCGGAGTATTCCACTCCGGATACGGACTCGGATTCGACCGCATCCTCATGTATCTGACAGGCATGAGCAACATCAGAGACGTTCAGATGTTCCCGCGCACACCGGGCAACGCAGAATTCTAAAAATACATCTAAAAATACATTTGTTAATACTTTTCTCGTTTACTCTGCGTGGACGTTCGTCCTGCAGCGGGTAATCTGAAGCCGCCGGCACTAAATGCTTTCTTTGTCACCACGGCGTTGCCGTGATGTAGAAAGCATTGATCTACGGAGTCAAGCTCCTCCGATAGATGCGATTGACGAGCCCGGCGAAGTCAGAGCTTAGTACCGCTGCGAGCTGAGGTTAGCGAGAGCGTGCCCGCAAGGGACAACCGTACACGCATTATAAACTGTTTAGGAGGAACCAATGAAAGGCTATTCAAGCGACAAGATCCGCAACATCGTACTGCTGGGACACGGCAGCACAGGCAAGACTACCTTCCTTGAAGCTGGTCTGCTGAACACAAAGGTTATCAGCAGACTCGGTAAGGTAGAGTCGGGCAACACAGTATCCGACTATGAAAAGATGGAGATCGAAAAAGGATACACCATCAACCAGACACTCGTACCTGTTGAGTACAACGGCACAAAGCTCAACTTCATCGACACTCCGGGATTCTTCGACTTCGCAGGAGAGGCAAGAGCCGCTCTTTCGACAGGAGCTACAGCTATCATCATGGTAGACGCTTCGTCCGGTATCCAGGTCGGTACAGAGAAGGCATGGGACCTTGTCAAGGAATTCAACGCACCTACATTCTTCGTGCTCAACAAGATCGACAAGGACAACGTCAATGTTGACGAAGTTATCGCAGCTATCCAGGACAAGTTCGGTTCGGCTTGCGTAACACTCGATGACAAGGACGCTCTCGACGAGGCAGTTGCCGGTGCAGACGAGGAGCTCATGGAGAAGTTCTTCGAGGGCGAGCCGTTCACAGACGAGGAGTTCGCTCACGGCCTGGCTACAGGTATCCACAACGGCGACATCATGCCAGTGCTCACAATGAGCGCACTGACAGGCGAAGGTGTTGACGGAGTTCTTGACGCTCTCTGCAAATACGTTCCGAAGCCTGCAACAGTCGTTACAGCTGCAAAGGACGCTGACGGAAACGACATCGAGATCGCATGCGATCCTGCAGGAGACCTCGTGATCTACATCTTCAAGACTCTGGCTGACCCGTTCCTCGGAAAGATCTCCTACGCGAAGGTCGTATCCGGAACACTCAAGTCCGGCGCAGACGTATTCAATCCTCGTTCAGAGAAGTCTGAGAAGCTCGGTTCGGTATTCTTCGTAAGAGGAAAGTCCCAGGAGATGACAGACACAGTAGTTGCAGGCGACCTGGTAGCTCTCGGAAAGCTCCAGAACACAAAGACAGGCGACACACTCTGCAGCAAGGCTAAGCAGGTGACCGTAAAGCCGGCCTCGTTCCCGACACCTTGCTACTTCGTAGCAGTAGAGGCTGCCGACAAGAACGAGGACGAGAAGATGGCTCAGGGTCTCGCAAGACTCATGGAAGAGGATCCTACATTCGTTCTCGAGAGAAACGCAGAGACACATCAGACTCTGCTCGGCGGACAGGGAGACATCCAGCTCGGAATCATCCAGGCTAAGCTGAAAGACAGATACGGCGTAAGCGTAAACGTTGTTCCTCAGAAGATCGCTTACAGAGAGACTATCAAGGGCAACTCCGACGTACAGGGTAAGCACAAGAAGCAGTCCGGCGGAGCAGGACAGTACGGAGACGTTCACATCAGATTCTCCCCATCCACAGAGCCTGGCCTCGAGTTCTCTGAAGAGCTCTTCGGCGGATCGGTTCCTAAGAACTACGTACCGGCAGTCGAGAAGGGACTGCTCGAGTGCATGGAGAAGGGCCCTCTCGCAGGATGCAAAGTACAGAACATCAAGGCTGTCCTCTATGACGGTTCTTACCACGAAGTAGACTCCAACGAAGTATCGTTCAAGATCGCTGCTTCGCTGGCATTCAAGAAGGGTATCGTTGAGGCTAAGCCGTGCCTGCTCGAGCCGATCATGAAGCTTGAGATCACTGTTCCGGAAGCATTCGTAGGAGCAGTAATGGGCGACATGCCTAACAGACGCGGAATGGTTCTCGGTATGGATTCGGCACCTGGCGGACAGGTACTGCACGCTGAGGCTCCGCAGTCAGAGCTCTTCGACTACGCTATCGCGCTCAGATCGATGACTCAGGCAAGAGGTTCCTTCACAGTAGAGTTCGCAAGATACGCAGAGCTCCCAAGCAACCTTGCAGACAAGGTAATCGCTGCTTACAAGAAGGAGCAGGAAGAGAAGTAATCCGGATCGCGGAGATCTCTTTCAAACAAATTTAAAAACAGGAGCCCTTTCCCAAATGGGGAAGGGCTCTTTGTATGCGACGAAGCTCTTCTGAACGATAATGAAAAGTAGTACAATATACTTTGGACGGAATCTTATTGTTCACACTGGTGAAGGAGGGATTTTAACAATGAAAAAGAAACTCGCAATTTTGCTCAGCATTACAATGGTGCTGATGTTTGCTTTTGCAGCATGCGGCAGAGGCGGAAACCAGGATCTCCCGGACAGCAATGCTGAGACCGATACTGTGGACGGTGCGAAGTTCGGATACTCGGGAGATGACCCGGTACAGGCTGCGGTCTATCAGTATCTTGTAGAGTCGGTCGCTCCGCAGTATGACCCGCCTGAAGGCGCGGTGAGCATTCCTATCGTTCAGCTTATGAATGAGGAGATCGATAATGAAGACGGAGAAGCCGAGGTCGAGGGAGATTTCTGGATCTTCAACTATGTGATCGAGGGAGATACACTCAAGATGGTATCCGGAGGAAATCATCCGGGACAGATGGAACTCATCCAGGCAGGAAGCGGCTATGCTGTAACTGAATTCGAACAGGTAGGCGACGGATCTAACTTCGAACCGACAGCCAGAGATATCTTCGAAGAAAGATATGACATGTTCATGAAGTTCAACAGTGACAAGGAAGCACAGGAGTCGCTCAGAGCTCAGATCATTGGTGACTACGTAAAGGCGAACGGACTGTCCGTCACAAAGTATCAGGATGAAGGCTGGGACCCTATAGATATTCCGCTGTAAACTTTCACACAATAAAAATGAGCCTGCTCGTATGAGCAGGCTTTTGTTTTTCTAGGAAACGAATGCGCGTATCGCGTCGCTTATGTTGGACGCACCTATCGTGCGTATATCCTCATTATCGCGGGCATTCCTCTCCGGAAGTATGACAGCATCGTATCCGAGCCTCGCTGCCTCCTGTACTATCTTTTCAGCGTTAGGGACGGATCGAAGATGTCCCGTCAGTCCGACTTCACCCACGGCTACAAGCTTGCGAGGGGACGTCTTTCCCCGAAATGAACTGTAGATCGCAAGTGCGACCGCAAGGTCTGTCGAGGTGCTTCCGGTGTTCATACCGCCTACAACGTTCACATACACATCGTAGTCAAGCAGGTTCAGTCCAGCTTTCTTGTCGAGTACGGCGAGTATCATATTGAGACGGTTCTGGCTTATGCCTATGGCAGTCCTGCGGGCAAAGCCCACATTGGCCTTGGTGACCAGTGCCTGTATCTCAAAGAAGACCGGACGGCTTCCTTCATAGACTGCCGACACCACTGATCCTTCTTCGCTTCCGATGCTTTCGATAAGGCTGCCGCTCAGGTCAGGCACTTCGATCATGCCGTCGGCGGTCATCCTGAATGCACCTATCTCATCGGTGGTCCCGAAACGGTTTTTGAACGAGCGGACTATGCGGAGATCCCTGTCGCGCTCGCCGCTGAAGCTGAGCACGGTGTCGACCATGTGCTCCATGGTCTTAGGTCCCGCGAGGTCGCCCGACTTGGTGACGTGAGCCACTATGAAGACCGGTACATCGTTGTTCTTGGCGTAGCGTATGAGCTGGCCCGAACATTCTCTTATCTGCGTAAGACTGCCTGCTACCGAATCCGCCGAGGCCGAAAACATGGTCTGTATAGAATCGATGATGAGAAAGCACGGCTTTATCTCTTCGCAGGCCGCCATGATGTTCTCGATATTTGTCTCCGGATAAATGTAAAGCGAGTCGCTTATCTCGCCGAGCACGCGGTCGGCCCTGAGCTTTACCTGTTCTTCGGATTCCTCTCCGCTCACGTACAGGACGTTGCCGTACTTTCCGGCTATCCTGCCTGCGGCCTGGGCGATGAGGGTGGACTTTCCGATGCCCGGCTCACCTGAGATGAGTGTCAGGGATCCCGGGACTATACCTCCGCCGAGGACTCTGTCGAGTTCTGACAGACCCGAACTGATGCGGCTGTAGTCGTGCGTGCCCACGCTTCCGAGCTTTACCGGACGGGCGGCACTGCCTCCGAGGCGGCGCCTTGTATCTGACGCTGCCGGCTCTTCTGCCGGAGCCACTTTATGTTCTACTATCGTGTTCCAGGCACCGCAATACGAGCACTGGCCCTGCCAGGCCGTGTATTCGTTGCCGCACTCGGTGCACATGAAAACTGTCTTGCTCTTTTTTGCCATTATCTTTTCTATTCTGTATCCGTATCGGTGAATTCCACCGTCTTCTCACTGTCTTCGTCTGCCTTCTTTGCTGCCGGCTTTCTGACTGTCTCCATCTCGAACCAGAAATCAGAACCCTTGGCTTCTTCGCTCTCAACACCGTACTTGGCGTTGTGGAGGTTCATGATGCTCTTCGCGATGGCGAGGCCGAGGCCTGTTCCTTCTATGCGGCGCGCATGGTTGGCAGATGTACGGTAATACTTGTCCCATACATGTCCGATCTCTTCTGCCGGTATGCCGACGCCGTGGTCTATGCAGTGGAAGGTGACTTTCTTGTTTCCCTTTGTGAGCCTTATGTCCACGTACTTGTTTTCACCTGCGTACTTGACGGCGTTGCTCACAAAGTTGGTCATTACCTGCATTATTCTCGTGCGGTCGCCTACGACGTAGGCCGGCTTGCACGGATGGAAGTGTATGTCGAAGCCCTCTGAAGAGGCGAGGACCATGAAGCTGTCGTATACATCTTCGGCGGCCTCGACCAGGTCGAAGGTCTCCATATGCATCTCTACATTGTTTGACTGCAGATTGGATACCGAGAGCATGTCCGATACGAGCCTGTTGAGGCGCTCGGTCTCGGTGATTATGACATGCAGGTCGGCGTTACGCTTTTCAGGATTGTCGCCGGATATGTCGATTATCTTCTCTGCGTATGAACGGATCATGGTAAGCGGCGTCTTGAGGTCGTGGGATACGTTCGCGATGATCTCACGCTGGTAGAAGTCCGTCCGCTCCATCTCGTATGACGCCTTGTTGAGGGCGCGCGCAAGTTCCTTGGTCTCCGTGAATCCGGCTCCGTCGAATCTGACGTCATAGTTGCCGTGAGAAAGCTCTTTGGCAGAACGTGTCAGATTGGAGATAGGGGCCGACAGACGCACTGAGAGTGCTATCGCCAGGAAGAGCGATACCAGCAGCACGATGGTCGATATATAGACCAGCATGTTGCGGAGTATGCGGACCGTGACCTGGTCAGGGTAGAGCGGCGCGATTATGCAGATGATGCTGTCCGAAACGCCTTCTCCTATATACGAAGCATAGACAAGGCGCGCGTTGCCGCCGGAGTTGTCACGCATGGTCACGGTCGTGCTGTCCATCTCTGACGCAGCGAGCCTCTCTCTTATGCGCTCGGTGTCGTTTTCGAATGTACCGGTATCCTTTACGGTGCGGGTGCCGTCATAGATGAGGACCTCACTTCCGGAATTGATCTGGATGTATATGCCGTTGGACCCGGCGGTCTGAACCGCGAAGGAATCGAAGCCTATGCGGTCGCGGCTGTACTGCGTCTCGAGAGCGGCTGCGGTGTTGATGACCTCCTGGGTCCTCGCGCGCTCAAAGTAGCCGCTCAGGAAGAAGTTGGCAAGACCCCAAACTACGACAACAAGAAACAGCGCAAAAACGACGAACGACACGAGTGTCGTCGTCTTGATGCTGTTGGCATCGAACTGAAACCTTCTTTTTTTATTTGTGCTTTTGCCGCTGTGGTCCGCCATTGGCTGAAGCCTCTCTAGTCTTCGAATTCGAATTTATATCCGACGCCTCTCAGTGTCACGATGAACTTTCTGTAAGGGCCGAGACAGTTGCGCAGGTTTTTTACGTGCGTGTCGATAGTTCTGTCATCGCCGAAGAAATCATAGCCCCAGATGTCCTCGAGGAGCTTCTCCCTCGAGAGGGCGATGTTCTTGTTCTGTATCATATAGAAGAGAAGGTCATATTCCTTCGGTGTGAGATCGACGCGGCGGCCGTCAACGGATATGGTGCGCGCTGCCATGTTGACCTCAAGGCCTTCAAACTTCTGAACGGTCGACACAGTGCGATCCGATGAATCCCTGCGGTTGAGGACTGCGTTGACTCTGGCCATGAGTTCTTTCGGACTGAAAGGCTTTACGACGTAGTCGTCTATGCCGAGCTCAAATCCGAAGAGCTTATCGTATTCTTCGCCTCTTGCGGAGAGCATTATGACAGGGATATCCCTGATCTTCTGGATCTCCTTTACAGCGCTGAACCCGTCGAGCTTAGGCATCATAATGTCCATGATGATAAGATCGTAGTCGTTCAGCTTTACCATGCCTATGGCGCTCATGCCGTCGGCTGCTTCTTCGGCCTCGTAACCACTGAATTCTGCGTATTCTCTGATGACCTCGCGGATCTTTTCCTCGTCATCAACGATCAGTATCTTTTTCATCATTTTTCTCCGTTTTTCTGCTGTCTGCCTGTCGGCATAAATATACAAAATAAGTATACCATAGAGCCGGCGCCATAGTGTCATGCAATATGCATACAATATATGGTTGACAATTACCAATACCGGGCGTATAATTTTAAATTTCAGAAATTGTTTGCTTTTTAGTACAAAATGAGATATAATGCAGATGTTAAAAAGGAGAAAAGTGTCCATGTTTGATATCGGCGATCACATTGTATATCCTATGTACGGAGCGGGGATCATAACCGAGATAGTTGAAAAGGACTTCCTCGGGGAAACTCGCACGTATTATAATGTCTCGCTTCCGTATTCACGCATGGAAGCATCTGTTCCCGTTGATAACTGCAAAAAGCTCGGAGTGAGGCCTATTATCGATCCTATACGCATCGATGAAGTCATCACTGTGCTCAAGGGCGATACCGAGAGCATGAACCCCAACTGGAACAAACGATACCGTGAGAACACCGAGAGGTTGCAGACCGGAGACATACTCGAGGTGGCGGCGGTAGTCAGAAATCTCGTCAGGACGGACAGAAGAAAACCGCTTTCCACCGGAGAGAAAAAACTCCTCAGCACCGCCAAGCAGATACTTGAGAGCGAACTCATCTACTCGGGCGGATACACAATGGAAGAAGCAGACGAGATGGTCGAATCCAATATTTAAGCGAAGCGCTTAGTGGCGGGATCGGCCATTTGTATTTATAAGGAAGAATGGAAGAAAAGGGGAATACAAAGGCATACGCGATCATCGTGGCAGCAGGCAAGGGCACAAGAATGGGGACTGAGGTGCCTAAGCAGCTGCTTTCTTACGGCGGCTCGACCGTTCTCGAAACGGCAGCCGGCGTTTTTGCGCGCCATCCGCTCATCGACAGGATGATAATCGTAGCGCCGCGCGACGGCTCTCTCGATGAAAGATACAGGGAGATCGCGCGTTCACTCGAGGAGAAGTCAGGCCGCAGCGAAGGCAGCATCCTGATCATAAGAGGAGGCGGAGAAAGGTCGGATTCCGTGATGGCGGGACTCGGCGCGGCAAGCTTCTATGCGGGCGAGGACGGCTGCAGCGCGGATGACGTGATCGTGCTTATCCACGACGCGGCAAGACCGGGCGTGAGCGAAGACATAATCACGCGCAACATAGAGGCGATGGAAAGCTGCGAGGCTGTGTGCACAGCGGTGCCGTCGACCGACTCCATACGCATTGTTAACTGCGAAAATACTGAATATATCGGCTCTTTGGCATTGAAAGAAACAATAACATATCCTATAATGAACACTGATATTGTCAGGCGCGAGCTGGTCTACAGGGTGCAGACACCGCAGACCTTCAGGCTCTCTGACATAACAGGGGCATACGGGCTTGCCGCATCCGACGGATACACGGCGACAGACGATGCCGCGATAGCCGGGCACGCCGGCATAAAAGTCGCGATCATCGAAGGCTCGGCTGCCAATTCAAAGATAACGACCAAAGAGGATATACATATGGCGACCAGAAGCGGTATCGGATATGATGTCCACAGATTTGTCCCGGAGAGACCGCTGATACTCTGCGGGACCCCGATCCCCAGCAATCTCGGGCTGGACGGCCACTCAGACGCTGATGTAGCAGTACACGCACTGATGGACGCGCTGCTCGGGGCTGCAGGACTGGGAGATATCGGCAGACATTTTCCGGATACAGACGACAGATATAAAGGTGCGGATTCCATGAAGCTTCTTGAGGAAGTGAAGGGGATGCTGGGCGATGCGCATATAGTGAATGTAGACATTACCATAATCGCGCAGGAACCTAAGCTGGCGCCGTATATAGATCAAATGAGAGATAATGTAGCAGGTACGCTCGGGATCCCGGCGTCGGCGGTCAATGTAAAGGCCACCACGGAAGAGGGACTCGGGTTTACGGGCAGGCGCGAGGGCATGGCTGCCATGGCGGTTGCCGCAATAGAAGGGAGTAATTAAAAAATGAGATTATCGAAGAACCACCTCAAGACACTTCGTGAGGCACCGGCCGATGCTGTCCTTGAGAGCCATAAGCTGCTCGTAAGAGCAAACATGATAAAGCAGGAAGCTGCGGGTATCTATATGTATCCGAAGCTGGGCTGGAGAACAGTAAGAAAAGTTGAGCAGATCGTCCGTGAAGAGATGGACTATATCGACTGCCAGGAGATCTACATGCCGCATGTAAACCCTGCTGAACTCTGGAAAGAGACAGGCAGATGGTATGCTTACGGACCTGAGCTCTGGAGGATCCAGGACCGCAACGGCAACGACTTCATCCTCAACCCTACATGCGAGGAGATCTTCACAGACTTCGTACGCAAGGAGTGGTCTTCGTACAGAGAGCTTCCGTTCTCGCTGTACCACATCCAGTTCAAGTACAGAGACGAGTCCCGTCCTAGATACGGACTTCTGAGAACAAGAGAGTTCATCATGAAGGACGCGTACACATTCGACGCTACAGAGGAAGATCTGCACACTGCATACATGAGACAGTATCACGCATATGAGAAGATCTTCACACGCTGTGACCTCGACTACAGGATCGTAGAGGCAGACAACGGCCCTATCGGCGGAAGCAAGTCCCACGAGTTCTCGGCTCTCTCCGACTGGGGTGAGTCCGACATCCTCTACTGCGACCACTGCGGAATGGCTGCTACAGTCGAAAGAGCTGAGTGCGTAGACGAGAAGCCGGTCGAAGAGGAAATGCTGCCGGTAGAAAAGGTCTTCACACCTGGAACAAAGACTATCGACGACGTATGCGCTTACCTGAAGCTGCCTGTAAAGAAGTCCATCAAGGCTCTCATGTTCACAACATATGACACAGACCTTCAGCCTAAGGACAACGTAGTATGCTTCATCAGAGGAGACAGACAGCTCAACATGATCAAGCTGGTCAACGCCCTCAACATTCCTGAGCACTACATCGAGTTTGCAAACGAAGATATCACAGGACCTATCACAGGATCCGTCGCAGGCTTCACAGGCCCTATGGGACTCAAGAACTGCATCGTAGTAGTAGACTCCGAGCTGGTCGGCACAGTAAACATGTGCGCAGGAGCTAACGAAGAGGATCACCACCTCATCAACGTATGCTACGGCAGAGACTACACAGGCGATATCATCACAGACATCAAGACTCTTCAGGAGGGCGATGCATGTCCGCACTGCGGAAAGCCGGTCAAGTTCAGACGCGGTATCGAGGTCGGCCAGATCTTCAAGCTGGGCCTCAAGTACTCCGAGAGCATGAACGCCACATTCAAGGACGAGAACGGTGTCGATCATCCGTACTGGATGGGCTGCTATGGAATCGGCATCACAAGAACGATGCAGGCTATAGTTGAGCAGCACCACGATGAAAAGGGAATCATCTGGCCGATGTCGGTCGCTCCGTATCACGTCATCGTTACGGTAGTCAAGTCGCACGACGATACACAGATGCAGCTCGCTTATGACATCGAGAAGAAACTCGAGAGCATGGGCGTAGAGGTAATGGTAGACGACCGTGACGAGAGACCTGGAGTCAAGTTCAACGACGCAGACCTGATCGGAATCCCTATCAGGATCACAGTCGGAAAGCTCGCAGGCGAGGGCAAGGTAGAGTACAAGCTGCGCCGCGAGTCCGAGCACGAGACTCTTACAGTCGAAGAGGCTATCGCAAAGGCAAAGGCTCTCGTAGACGAAGAGCGCGACGGAAGATGCTTCTTCTCCAGACTTTCGGAAGAGACACTGAACGCTCACTAGTTGAAACGCGTTACGCAATTATCAGGACACCGCTTTGGCGGTGTCCTTTTAAAATGCTGAGATAGTATTTTAGTCTATATTAAAAAGTTCTTAAAACTGATATACTATCAAAGTTATGAACGTACTGATCGAACTGTTTATCGTATTCTTCAAATTGGGCGCCTTCACCATAGGCGGCGGTATTGCCATGCTTCCGCTTCTGCAGAACACGCTCATAGAAGAAAAGAAATGGTTCACCAAAGAGGAATTCGTTGACATAGTTGCCGTGTGTCAGAGCCTTCCGGGCGTAGTGGCGATCAACATGGCGACATATGTGGGATATAAAAAGAAGGGGCTTATCGGCTCGATAGTGGCGACCTTCGGAGTCACCATCCCGTCCTTCGTCCTCATTCTCATCATAGCAAACGGCATTACCGCTCTTGGCGACAACAGGACCGTAATGGGCGCGATGGCAGGACTCAGGGCTGCGGCTCTCGGTCTGGTAGCTGTCGCGATAATACAGCTGGCTCCGTCGGCCATCAAAAGCATATGGTCGGTGCTTGCCGCAGCGGGCGCGTTCATCCTCATCGGAGTGCTGAACGTCAATACGGCTTACGTCATCCTGCTCTTCCTGGTGCTGGGCGTTGCAAGCGCTCTGATCGGAGGAAAGAAGACGGCAGCTGCTGCAGAGGCAGCTGAAGCAGGCGGAGCTGATAGCTCTGCGGGCAAAGCTGGAAGCGAAGAAGGAGGTGGCCGAAAGTGATATTCTGGAACCTCTTTATCAGCTTCTTCAAGGTAGGTCTTCTCGGATTCGGAGGAGGACTTGCCATAGTAAGGCTCATCTACGACAGCATTCAGCCTTTCATGGACATGAGCCGCGAGACTTTCGCAAACATAGTTGCGATCTCGCAGATAACGCCGGGGCCGCTCGCGGTCAACACGGCGACTTACGTGGGCTTTGAGGCTGCGGGGATAGGCGGTTCGGCGGCCGCGACATTCGGTGTCATACTGCCGGCCTTCCTCATAGTCAGCCTGGTCTGCCGCACCATACAGAAGTTCCGCGACAGCAAGATAGTCAACGGCGCGCTGCAGGGCATAAGGCCGGCAACGATGGGCCTCATCGGAGCGGCCGCCGCTACATTGGTAGCTCCCGCCCTCGCCGGCGACGGCAGGCTCGGGACGGGGCTCCTCGCGAAGCTCGGAGCTGACACCGCAGGCGGTGTGTTCGGATCGATCTTTGGGCTTCCGTTCGACGCGGTATCCGTCCTCATACTCATCGCGACGGTCATACTGATCTCAAAGTACAAAAAGAGTCCGTTCCTGGTGCTCATCATTATGGGATGCATAGGCGCGGTTCTTGGGGTATAATATTATGATTCTTAATTAGAAAACAGGCAGGAGGAAACATGCAGGTCTATAACACACTCACAAACCGCAAAGAGGAATTTGTACCTATCGAGCCCGGCAAGGTAAGAATGTACGTCTGCGGCCCGACGGTCTACAACTTCTTTCATATAGGCAACGCAAGACCTTTCGTAGTGTTCGACACACTCAGAAGGTACTTCAAATACAGAGGCTACGAGGTCAAATTCGTGCAGAACTTCACCGACGTGGACGACAAGATCATCAACCGCGCGAAAGAGGAGGGCATCACCGCCCCTGAGGTCTCCGAGAAGTACATCAAGGAGTACTTCAACGACGCCGAGGCTCTGAACGTCATGAAGGCAGACGTTCACCCTAAGGTCTCTGAGCACATCCCTGAGATCATCGAATTCGTGAAGACCCTCATCGACAAGGGCTACGCCTACGAGGCAGACGGCGACGTCTACTATTCGACACGTAAGTTTAAAGAGTACGGCAAGCTGTCCGGCCAGAACATCGACGACCTCGAGAGCGGCGCGCGCATCGCTATCGGCGAGGTGAAGGAAGATCCGCTGGACTTCGCTCTCTGGAAGGCTCGCAAAGAGGAATCCGAGATCGCATGGGAGTCGCCATGGGGCATGGGAAGACCGGGCTGGCACATCGAGTGCTCCACAATGGCCAAGAAGCACCTGGGCGAGACTATCGACATACACGGCGGCGGCCAGGACCTCACTTTCCCGCATCATGAGAACGAGATCGCGCAGTCAGAGGCATGCAACGGCGTTCCGTTCGCGCACTACTGGATGCACAACGGATATATAAATGTAGACGGCAAGAAGATGTCGAAGTCGCTCGGCAACTTCTTCACGGTAAGAGACATCCGCGAGCAGTACTCCGGAGACGTCATCAGGTTCTTCCTGCTCTCCGGCCACTACAGAAGCCCTATCAACTTCTCCGACACTCTGATGGAGCAGTCGAAGCAGGGCTACGAGAGGATCGCGACAGCTATCGAGACTCTTGAGTTCCTCATGAAGAACGGCTCTGACGAGGCTATGGAGAATGAGGCAGAGATGCTGGCGGCTCTCGACAAGCACAGAGACAGATTCATCGAAGTAATGGACGACGACCTTAATACCGCTGACGGTATCGCCGCTGTATTTGAGCTGGTATCCGACATCAACCTTGCGGTCAAGGACGGCGCTTCGAAGTCCTATGCAAAGGGCGCTCTCGCAAAGGTGAAGGAGCTCACCGACGTTCTCGGGATCTTCGGAGGAGAGGATGAAGAGGAAGGTCTCGGAGACGACATCCAGGCGCTGATCGACGAGAGACAGGCGGCCCGTAAGGAAAAGAACTGGGCCCGAGCTGACGAGATCAGAGACCAGCTGGCGGCTATGGGGATCACGCTCAAGGATACTCCGCAGGGCGTTCAGGTAATTCGCAATTAATCGATGATGCAGCGGGGCTGCGGCAGTCGCTTATGGTGATCGCATATGTAGCCGTGGCTGACGTGGATTAGGCCTTAGTGGACAGTTTGGGCCTAAGACGGCAGCGGTATAATTGTGCAGATTAGGTCAAATCGACGCCGTAGTGCACATTGGGCCTAACAGTCCTGCAAAAAGGGGCTGCAAATTAGGCCGGGTCGACGCCGCAGTGCGCATTGGGCCTAATAGTCCTGCAAAAAGGGGCTGCAAATTAGGCCGGATCGACGCCGCAGTGCGCATTGGGGCCTAATAGTCCTGCAAAAAGGGGCTGCGGATTAGGCCAGATCGGTGCCACAGTGTACATTGGGCCTAAAATGCAGCGGAAACTGACGGCAATGTGGCAATGCAGCAATGGCACTCGCGTTTTATAAAATTGTTGAAGGAAAGTAATGAGCAGAGCTGACGTTTTATTCGTAAATATGTGTACTGACATTCTCGAAAATGGCTTCAGTACTGAGGGGATGCCGGTGCGGCCGCACTGGGAGGACGGCACGCCTGCGCACACCATCAAGAATTTCGGTGTGGTCAACAGGTATGATCTTCATGAGGAATTCCCGGCGTTGACTCTCCGCCCGACGGCTATCAAGCTGGCGACGGACGAGATGCTGTGGATCTGGCAGAAGAAGTCCAACCGTCTGGCAGACCTCAAGGCGCATGTCTGGGATGAATGGGCCGACGAGAACGGGACCATCGGCAAGGCTTACGGCTACCAGATGGCAAAGAAGTACAAGTTCAAGCAGGGCGAGATGGACCAGGTGGACAATGTGCTGTGGTGCCTCAAAAACGACAGGTACAGCCGCCGCATCATGACCAATCTGTACAATTTCGAGGACCTCTCCGAGATGAGGCTCGAGCCTTGCGCGTATTCGATGACCTTCAACGTGAAGGGCGATACGCTGAATGCCATTCTGAACCAGAGGTCGCAGGATATCCTGGCAGCCAACAACTGGAACGTTGTGCAGTATGCCATGCTCCTGATGATGATGGCTCAGGTGTCAGACCTTAAGGCGGGCGAGCTCGTGCATGTCATTTCCGATGCGCATATCTATGACCGCCATGTGCCTATCATCAAAGAGCTTATAGCAAGGCCGCAGTATCCGGCGCCGAAGGTGACGCTGAATCCGGACGTGAAGAACTTTTATGACTTCACGACTGACGACATCAAGGTCGAGAATTACCAGCACGGCGAGCAGATACGCAATATACCGGTGGCGATCTAGCGGCAAAGAGAAATAATGGAAAGAGAACATATCAAAAAACTGAATTCGAGTACTCTTGCATACCTCGGGGACGCTGTCTTCGAGGTAATCGTTCGTGAGAAGATAGTTTCGGAAAAACCTGGCGATGTGAGCCGCGCTCACCATACGGCTGTCAGATATGTGTCGGCAGCAGGGCAGGCGCTTGCGGCAAAGAGAATGGTCGCCGAAGGCTTTTTCACGGAAGAAGAGGAACTCATATACAAGAGGGCGCGCAACCACCGCGCGATGTCGAGGCCTCAGCACGCAGACCCGCGTGACTACAAGGCCGCGACCGGCTTCGAAGCCCTGCTGGGCTTCCTCTACCTGTCTGACGACAGGGAGAGGCTGCGCGAGATCGCAGCCGAAGCTGTCCGCATAGTGGACGCGGCCGGCCTGCCATCCGCGAAATAGTCGTGTGACGTGCCGGCCATATTCACAGGCCTGCCGTCCGCGAATAGCTAGACTGCCGGCAGGTAAACGGCCGGCCCGCATTGATGCAAACGAAACGAAAAAGCCGCGTGCTTCAGAACAACGTATGGCTTCTGGCGCGGCTTTTTATGTTGCCGGCGCGCAGGAATCTGCAACGCGGCACCCATAAACTGGGGTCGTGGAGTATACCTGGGAGCCGGGAATGAGCCGCGCGCACCCACGGTGCAAGCAAAGCGCACCACAGGCCGTGCTTCACTCGCGACTTGCACAATGCTTACTGGAGCGGCGCGCCCGCATATGATAAAATCGAAAAGACTATGAAGACAAGATTTGGAAACAGCAAAGTATTCAATATACATACGGATGATATCCCGTACCTTTCAGTCGGCATGTTCGACAGGCTTGGCGTGCCGAATCTTTACAGCACGCGCTTCACAAGCTATGACGACGCGAAAGGCGAGGGCGTAAGCGGCATCCGCTGCGCGGTCATGAAGACTGACAGGCTCGAAGAGGCTTCGCCTGTGTGCCGCGCCAACAGGGACAGGCTGGCTCATCAGCTGGGTTCGTCCCTTGAGATGGAGCTCGTGACCGACCAGAAGCACACGAACCATGTCTACGTTGCCACAAAGGAGGAGGACCTCGGAGTTGCGACGGTCGGCACCTTCGCTCTGCACCGCCAGTATGTGGACGGCATCGTGACCGACATCCCGGGGGCGCTGCTGACTGCCTTCGGAGGGGATTGTCCTCCGGTATACATCATCGATCCGGTCCGCGGAGTCGCGGGTCTGGTCCATGCGGGATGGAAGGGCACTCTCGGAAAGATCCCTCAGGTCGCCATCGCGCAGATGACGCTGAGATTCGGCTGCGACCCGGCAGACATGTACGCTGCGATAGGTCCCGGAGTGTGCGCAGACTGCTATGAGATGGGCGACGAGGTCTATGATACCTTCGCCGCGGAGTGGGGCCGTGAAGACGCTGACCGCATCCTGAGACGCTACGCGCCGGGGTCTGAGAGCGAGGCTTACCGCAGGATAATCGGGACGGGCACCGGCAAGTACCATCTGGACCTCAGGGAGGCGAACCGCCTCACGCTTCTGAGGGCGGGCGTGCCGGAAGACCGCATCGCGGTGTCCGACGTGTGCACGATGTGCAATACGGATGTCTTCTATTCCTACAGAGGCCGCTGCCTCGAAAACGAGCAGGTGGCGATGCTGGTGAATACAGTGAGGTCTGTATGAGTGAGAAAATAAAGTGCGCGATGCTGCAGGGAACATTCTTCATGTTCTTCTGCCTGGCATTCGCTTTCAATACATATTATCTGGGGACCGCGGGCTTTTCGGACAGGGCGACGGGCATACTTATCTCCGTGGCGTGTCTGGCAGGCGGGCTCCTTCAGGCGGCAGCTGGCCGCATGGCCGACCGCAACCCGGTCTTTATCTGGAAGAACCAGGTCATAGTGCTGGCCATTGCGGAGGCAGTGCTTTCGGCGGCGCTTTACTTTACAGGTAAAGGTCTTGCCGCGGGGATCATCTTCGGATGCATGATGGCTCTGTCGCTTCCGATGGTGCCGATGATCAATATGGCGACCTTCTATTACAGCGAGCACGGCGTGCCGGTGGACTACGGCATGGCGCGCGGCACGGGATCGATGTCATTCGCCGTGATGTCGTACATTGCGGGCAAAGCGACCGTCATGTGGGGAAGCCGCATGGTGACGGTCCTCGCTGTGATATCTGCTGTGGCCATCCTTGCAACAGCTTTGAGCATGCCTATGTATAAAACATCTACGGACGATGCGGAGAAAAAGCGAGAGGCGGCTCTTGCGGGACAGATGAGCGCTTCGGAGCGCATGGACCACAGGCACGGCATACTCAGGAAGTACCCGGTGTTCACGGCGATGATAATGGGCATATTCCTGCTTATGTTTATGCATAATGTAGTGTGCACATACATGATCCGCATAGTTGAAGCTGTCGGCGGAAACAGCGGAAGCATGGGAACGGCGATGGCGATAGCTGCGGCGACAGAACTTCCGATGATGTTCGTTTACGGAAGGATGGTAAAGCGCTTCAAGCTCTCCGATGCGGCATTCATAACCATAGCGGGTCTCTTCTATATATTCAGGGGAGTGCTGTTCGTCATGGCCGGCAGCGTGGGGATGATATTCTTCATCCAGGCGTTCCAGGGAATGTCATACGGACTGCTTGCGGTCTCGAGATCGAATTACGCAAACAAATGCATGGACGCGGAGGACCAGTCGACGGGGCAGTCTCTTGCAGCGATGACGGAGTCGATCGGCGCGCTGACAGGAAGCCTCGCGGGAGGTCTCCTGATAGCTTCGGCCGGAGTCCGCGTGATGCTCATGGCAGCGGCGGCTGCAGCGGCCGCGGGAACGCTGATCACATTCATATGCGGAAGGCATAAATCAGCAAAAGGATCTGAAGGGCAGGTGGCATAGATGAATCTTATAGTAGCTGCTGACAGCAGATGGGGAATAGGAAAGAACGGCGGACTTCTGGCTGATCTTCCGACCGACATGAAGTACTTCAGGGAGCACACCAGGAACAGGGTGGTCGTCATGGGGCGCAGGACCCTCGAGTCGCTCCCGGGCAAAAAAGGTCTGCCGAAACGTGTCAATTTTGTCCTGACATCCAATGCGGACTTTGAGGCGGAACGCTGCACTGTCGTGCACTCGGAGGACGAGCTTTGGGAGGCTCTCTCTAAGTACGAACCGGACGAGGTCTTCCTGATAGGCGGAGCGACTCTGTACAACCGCTTCTACAAATACTGCGACAAGCTTTACGTGACAAAGATCGATGCCGACCTGGGTGCTGATACATTCATAGTAGATTTTGATAAGGATCCGGATTTTGAGATAATATCGGAAAGTGAGCCGGTCACCGAGAACGGACTGACATACCGCTTCGTGATCTATAAAAAGAAGGATGATTAGATAAATATGAAAAAGAA
Organism: uncultured Eubacteriales bacterium; assembly: GCA_902778585.1. Taxonomy (GTDB): domain Bacteria; phylum Bacillota; class Clostridia; order Peptostreptococcales; family Anaerovoracaceae; genus Crickella. The sequence goes on from CACYYD010000017.1 coordinate 20,351, forward strand.
TTACATTAGTCTGTTTGATGTGATAGGTCCTGTGATGGTGGGACCATCAAGTTCGCATACCTCGGGAGCAAACTCCATAGCGTGGACGGCGAGGCAGATCTTCAGCGGGACACCTGTGAAGGTCGACTTTACGCTGTACGGATCATTTGCCGACACCTTCCGCGGCCACGGGACCGACCGCGCTCTCGTAGGCGGGATCCTGGGCTACAGATCGGATGATGTGCGCATCAGGAATTCCTTTGAGATTGCAAAGGAGGCCGGTATTCTTTGCAGTTTCACACCTGACAGGGATACGGACGTGGGCTTCCCGAATGTTGTGGATATAGTGATGGAGGCTGCCGACGGGCACAGCCTGCTCGTGAGAGGCGAGTCTCTCGGAGGCGGAAGGATACGCATCACCAGGATGAACAACATAAAGGTGGACTTTACAGGAGAGTACAGCACGCTCATCGTAGGGCACCGTGATGAGGCCGGGACTCTGGCGTTCATAACAAGCAGGCTGGCGAACCATGAGATCAATATCGCTTTTATGAAGCTGTTCCGCGAAAAGAAGGAAAGAGGCGGCCCTGCCTTTACCGTTATAGAAGCTGACGACTTTCTGCCGGAAGAGCTTGAGGACGAGCTCCTCAGCTACCCGACGATCGAGAGCGTGGATATGATTGAACTGTAGGAGGGCGGCCGTGAGTTACGATTTTACGAATGCAAAGAAATTGCTTGCTCTCTGCAGTGAGCATAATATGAAGATATCTGAAGTGATGCTCGAGCGCGAACTTGAGCTGAGCGGCATGAGCCGCAGCGCGCTGTTTGAAATGGTGGACAGATGCCTCAGGGTGATGGAGTCGTCTACAAACAGATCGCTGGATGAGGAGCCCGTAAAGTCCATGGGAGGACTCATAGGCGGAGAATCCAGACAGATGAGGAACCTGAGCGAAGACAAGGTGATCTGCGGAACTGTCCTCCACAAGGCGCTGACAATGGCTCTTTCGGTAGCTGAGACGAATGCGAGCATGGGCGTGATAGTAGCGGCTCCGACGGCCGGTTCGGCCGGAGTCGTGCCTGCGTCACTGCTTGCAGTATATGAATGGGCAGATGTTTCACTGGACGCTCTCAGGCTCGGGCTGATAAATGCAGGAGCCCTGGGCTATCTGTTTACAAAAAACGGCTCTGTGGCCGGTGCAGATGCGGGATGCCAGGCAGAAGTGGGATCCGCGTCGGCGATGGCTGCCAGCGCGCTGGCAGAGATGCTCGGCGGGACGCCGGAGCAATGCTGCAATGCAGCATCCATCGCCGTTTCAAACCTGCTGGGCCTTGTCTGCGACCCTATAAGGGGCCTCGTTGAGGTACCGTGCCAGACAAGGAACGCCATAGGCGTGGCCGGCGCGTTCACGGCGGCAGAACTGTCGCTGGCCGGCATCACATCACCTGTTCTGCTGGACGAAATGATAGATATAATGGTGGATGTAGGACATTCACTTCCTGAATCACTCAGGGAGACAGGCAAGGGCGGATGCGCATGTGCGCCGTCCGTCTGCAGCGGCCTGAGAGGCATACAGCATCTTCTGTAGAAAATGGAGAGATCATGAGCAAAAGAGACAATAAGAGATTCAATGACCAGGACAGGAAAGGCGCGCCAAAGCGTGGCGGTAAGAACCGCCGCGATTACGGCGAGGGCTACGAGCCTGGGCGCAGGGGATCTGCGGCGGGCGCGCGCAAGAACAGCTCTGAAGGCAGAGGACGCTCGGCTGCATCTTCGGGCGGCAGAAGACAAGCTGCACCGGCCGGCGGACGCAGGAGCGGTGCCGGCAGACCTAAGCGTGTTTCGGGAGCTGCATACAGCAGGACTGACGCGAAGCGCAGCCTCCTTGAGGAATTCGGATACGGCGGCTTCGATGAAGAGGAGCGCGCAAATATCGGTACGGACGGCCTCGAAGTAGTTGCCGGCCGCAATCCGGTCACAGAAGTCCTCAACGGCGAGCGTGATGTGGAAAGAGTCTTCATCGCCGACGGAGCCGAAGGTTCGGTATCCAAGATCGTTGCTCTCGCGAGGGAGCAGGGCGTTATAGTTGACTTTGTTCCTAAGGAAAAGATAGACGCGATGGCTCCGGGCGTGAAGCACCAGGGTGTCGTGGCCAAGGTGAGCGAATACAGATACGCCGACATGGAAGAGGTATTCGAAAAGGCTGAAGAAGCAGGCGAAGACCCGTTCATAATCATACTTGATGAGATAAACGACCCGCATAATCTGGGCGCGATAATACGTACGGCCGAGTGCGCCGGCGCTCACGGCGTCGTGATCCCAAAGAGGCGTGCCGCCTCTTTGACGCAGACAGTTGCACTGTCTGCCGCCGGCGCTGTAGAGACCATGCCTGTCGTGCAGGTAACGAATCTTGCCCGCACTATCGAAGAGCTCCAGGAAAAGGGAGTCTGGGTAGGCGCTGCTGATATGGACGGCGATACCTATTATGAAGCAAACCTTACCGGTCCAATCGCGGTAGTCATAGGAAACGAGGGCAAGGGAGTCGGCCGCCTTGTAAAGGAAAAGTGCGACTTCGTCCTCTCCATCCCTATGTACGGAACTATCAACTCGCTCAACGCATCGAATGCGGCGGCCGTTCTCATGTACGGCATACGCCGTGCGCGTTCGGAGGCCGCGGCTGAATGATGCCCCACAGGCACAAAAATACAAACTGAAAATGCGCGCGGCCCGTCCAATAAAAGGGATGGACCGCGCGTTTGGTCTTTCAGAAATACAACAGCGCGATTGACTTTAGCGATTTAGCGTGGTAAAGTGGCAAAGTATAAACGGAAATACTGAATTTTACCTTCTTTTTGAGAGAAATAAACATATGGAATTCGATCTGAACGTACTGACAAGAACGGAAAAAAGGATATTCGCCCTGAGGACGCTTTACAGCAAGGCCGGTTACAGTCCGTACCGCATGCTGAAGTTTGAGGACTACGACCTCTACAGCCGCAACAAGGACTTCCTGGTCTCCGACAGGGTCATTACCTTTACCGATACCAACGGCAGGCTCAAGGCCCTGAAGCCCGATGTCACGATGTCGCTGGTAAGGAACATAAAGGACAGACCCGATGAGCTCCAGCGCCTCTATTACGACGAAAACGTCTACAGGGTCTCGGAGCGCACCAACAGCTTCAAGGAGATCATGCAGATGGGACTCGAGTGCATCGGCGCCGCGGGCAACGCCTGCGTCACTGAGATCCTCAGACTTGCTGAGAGCAGCCTGGCTCTGATCGCCGAGGGGCGCGACTACGTGCTCAAGGTATCGGATTTCGATCTGATCATACCGCTGGTCGAGAGCATGACTGAAGACAAGGCGGTCAGAAACGGTATATACAAGCTCATGGGTCAGAAGAACATACACGGCATAGAGGAGCTCTGCAGCGCCAACGGCATAGATGAGCAGGCTGTGAGACCTCTGGCCGAAGTGCTCGGACTCTGCGGATCGCCTGCAGAGGTTCTCCCTCAGCTTGAGAGAATATGCAGCGGAACGCCGGCAGAGAGCGAGGTCCCTGAATTAAGGGAGGTCCTCGAAGGCATAGGCCCTGACAGCCGCATACTGCTGGACTTCTCCATCACTTCGGACACCAGCTACTACAACGGTGTTGCGCTTGAGGGCTATATTGAAGGACTTCCGGACTGCGTTCTTGTGGGAGGCCGCTACGACAGGCTCATGCAGCGCATGCATAAGAAGTCCAGGGCGATAGGATTCGCGGTATACCTGGATGCGCTCGCCGGCATGGGAGCGGCTCCGGCATCAGAGGACGAAGAGGATATATAGAGACAGACGGGGAACAAAGTGGACAGGATGATAAACATAGCTCTCCCAAAGGGGAGGCTTGGAGAAAAGGTATATAAGATGTTTGAGGATGCGGGCTACGGCTGCCCTGACATCTTCACGGGGCGCAGGCTCGTCTTCGAAAACAAAGACGCGGGCGTGCGCTACTTCTGGGTGAAGCCGTCCGACGTGCCTATCTATGTGGAGCGCGGGGCAGCAGACCTGGGTGTCGCGGGCAGGGACATACTCCTCGAGTACGAACCTAATGTCTACGAGCTCAAGGACCTCGGGACCGGCATATGCCGCATGGCCGTGGCAGCGCCTAAGGGCTTCAGGGACGATTCCGAATATCTGCTGAGGGTGGCGACCAAATTCGTCAACATAGCCCAGAACTTCTACTCGCAGGCGGGCAGGGACATAGACATAATAAAGCTCAACGGATCCATAGAGATAGCGCCGCTCCTGGGACTGTCCGATGTCATAGTCGACCTGGTCGAGACGGGAACGACTCTGAGGGAGAACGGCCTCGAAGTGATCGAGGAGATAATGGAAGTAAGCGCGAGGCTCATCGCCAACAAATCCGGCTACAACTTCAAGAGCCGTGAGATAAATGAGCTGCTCGGCAGGCTGTGAGCCGGCGGCATAAAAGGGGAAGACATGATAAAAATACTGAAATATGATGAAGTAGCGGCAGAGGAGATCTTCGCAAGGGGCGAAGAGACAGCGGACGTCTCGGCTGTCGTGGCAGAGATAATAGATGATGTAAGAAAGAACGGCGACGCGGCTCTGGTGCGCTACGCGGCGAAGTTTGACGGGATAGATCCGGAAGGCTTTGAACTCGAGCTCAGCGAAGATGAGATGAAGGCAACTGCAGCGATGGTCGAAGAGACATCGCCGGGGCTTACGGCAGTGCTCGAAAGGGCAGCCGCGAACATCGCTGAATTCCACAGCAGACAGGTCAGGAACGGCTTCATGCTCAACAGCAGGAGCGGAGTCGTGATGGGCCAGAAGGTGATGCCTCTCGAAAGAGCGGGACTCTATGTTCCTGGCGGCACAGCGGCTTATCCGTCAACGGTGCTGATGGACTCCATACCTGCTCTCATCGCGGGCTGCAGCGAGATAATAATGGTCACTCCGCCGAACTCTGACGGGTCGGTATCTCCGGCGATCGCGGCCGCGGCTCTGGCGGCTCATAAGACTGTTCCGGGAAGCGGAAGGGTGCGCATCTTCAGGACAGGAGGAGCCCAGGCTGTCGCAGCTCTTGCATACGGCACTGAGAGCATCCCGGGAGTAGACAAGATAGTAGGGCCGGGCAATGTGTTCGTTGCCGAGGCAAAGCGCCAGGTATTCGGCAAGGTCGCGATAGACATGATAGCGGGACCGAGCGAGATACTCGTTGTGTCCGACGGAAAGAGCGACCCGGCAGTGGTCGCAGCAGATATGCTCTCGCAGGCCGAGCACGATAAAAACGCCAGCGCTGTCCTCGTCACCGACTCCATGGAACTCGCCGGTGCGGTAAGAGATGAGATGGAAAAGCAGCTCTCCCGCCTTGAGCGCGAGGCTATTGCCAGACCGTCGATAGAAAACAACGGAAAGATAATCGTGGCCGACGATATCCGAAAGGCCATAGACATAGCAAACAGGATAGCACCTGAACATTTAGAGCTCTGTGTGGATGATCCGTTCGATCTCCTGGACAGCATAAAGAACGCCGGGTCGGTCTTCCTAGGAAGGAACTGCCCGGAGGCTCTCGGGGACTACTTCGCCGGACCGAACCACACTCTGCCTACGAGCGGCACTGCAAGATTCTCAAGTCCGCTTTCGGTGGACGACTTCGTAAGGAAGATGCAGTACACTTATTACACGGCAGACGCCCTTGACGCGGCCGCCGACGACATAGCGGCATTTGCCCGCTCCGAGGGTCTTACAGGACACGCGAAGAGCGTACTGGTGCGCCGCGAGAGAAAAGCGGAAGCCGGAAAGTAAGGAACAAAGAAACATAAAGATATATCGAAAGGGACCGGGATAAACGATGAGCAGATTCCTGAGCGGCAAATATGCGGCGCTCGAGCCGTATACGCCGGGCGAGCAGCCCAAGACGGCTGTTCTTACAAAACTTAATACAAACGAGTCGCCGTTTCCTCCGGCAAAGGAGGTCACGGACGCGATAGCAGAAGCTGCGGCATCACTGCAGCTCTATCCGGATCCGGACTGCACGGCTCTGCGCGGAGCTATAGCAAAGACCTTTGATGTCGATCCCGACATGGTGCTTTGCAACAACGGATCGGATGAAGGCCTGTACTTCGCGTTCATGGCATACTGCGAAGAAGGGACGCCGGCGGTCTTCCCGGATATAACCTACGGATTCTACCCGGTATTCGCCGGGATGACGGGAACCGACTACAGGGAGGTCCCGCTGAGAGAAGACCTCAGCATAGAGCCTGAGGACTACTTCGAGGCAGGTGGCACGGTATTCATCCCGAATCCGAACGCGCCTACGGGCATCCCGCTCAGCAGGGCACAGATAGATGAGATACTCAAGCACAACCCTGACAACATAGTCGTCATAGACGAGGCCTACGTTGATTTCGGAACTGAATCGGCAGTGCCTCTGACGCGTGAGTACGGCAACCTGCTGGTCATACAGACCTTCTCAAAATCCAGGTCGCTGGCAGGCATGAGACTGGGCTATGTAATAGGATGTAAGGAGCTCATCGCGGATCTGAATACGCTGCGCTTCTCGACCAACCCGTACAATATTGACAGGCTGGCGATGGCCGCAGGAACAGCGTCACTCGAAAACGACCGCATCAACATAGCGCACTGCGAAGAGATAATGAAGAACCGCGAGTACACATGCGGCGAGCTCGCAAAAATGGGCTTTGAGATGACGGACTCGACGGCAAACTTCATCTTCGTAAGGCATCCTGAGATAGAAGGCGGAGAGCTCTTCGCCGAACTCAGAAAGCGCGGAGTCATAGTAAGGCATTTCACAAAGGAGCGCATATCCGACTACAACAGGATAAGTATTGGAAGCAGAGAGCAGATGGACATACTCCTCAGGGAGGTAAGGGACATTCTGGACGGAAAGCGGAGGTAAGGTCAGATGAGAACTGCAGAGATCAGGAGAGAAACAGCAGAGACCAGCATATCGCTGAGCCTCAGTCTTGACGGAAGCGGCATGAGCGAGATCGATACAGGCGTGGGCTTTCTCGACCACATGCTGACACTCTTTGCGCGCCACGGCCGCATGGACCTCAGGGTCAAGGCGGACGGCGACAACTACGTCGATGACCACCACACTGTTGAGGACACCGGCATCGCTCTGGGGCAGGCATTCCGCAAGGCGCTCGGAGACAAGCGCGGCATATACCGCTACGGAAGCTGCACGCTGCCGATGGATGAGGCACTCATAATGACGGCCGTTGACATCTCGGGCAGACCGCACCTGTCGTACGGCCTCGAGATACCGGCGGAGAAGGTGGGGAGCTTCGACACCGAGCTTACCGAGGAGTTCTGGCTGGGCTTTATAAGAAACGCCGGCATCACACTCCACATGCGCCAGCTCGCGGGCAAAAACTCGCACCACATAATCGAGGGCGCTTTCAAGTCCGCTGCCAGGAGTCTCAGGCAGGCAGTGGCCATCGAAGAGGAATTCGCGGATGAGATCCCGTCTACAAAGGGACTTCTCTGATAGGACAGGAGTTATATAAATGGTAGCTATAATCGATTACGGCGTGGGGAATCTGTTTTCGCTCCAGAGCTCGCTCAAGGCAGTTGGAGCCGAGGCGGTGGTCACAGACGATGAAAGAATAATAGCGGCGGCCGACAGGGTGATACTGCCGGGCGTCGGAGCCTTCGGTGACGCGGCGGCAAAACTGAGAGAGTCCGGCATGGCTGAGGTCGTGAGGCGCGAGGCAGCGGCGGGAAAGCCGCTTCTCGGCATATGCCTCGGGATGCAGCTCATGTTCGACAAGGGATATGAGTACGGAGAGCACGACGGTCTTGGGCTCATACACGGATCGGTCCGCCCTATAGCGGAGGCGATACCTGAGGGATTCAAGATCCCGCACATCGGATGGAACTCCCTCAGCTTCAGAAAGGAGAGTCCTCTTTTCAAATATATAAATGATGGGGACTATGTGTACTTTGTGCACTCGTATCACGCGGCGGACTGCGCTGATTCAGTGACCGCGGTGACGGAATACGGCGGCGAGCTTACGGCATCGGCGGCGAACGGAAACGTCTTCGGCTGCCAGTTCCACCCGGAAAAGAGCGGAAACACCGGCCTTGAGATACTCAGGGCATTCAATGAACTTTAGCAGGGAACGGAGATATACATGCTGATATATCCGGCGATAGATCTTTACGGCGGCAAGGCCGTCAGACTGTATAAAGGGGACTATGCCCAGATGACCGTCTACAGCGAGGATCCGGCCGCGGTGGCGGAGGACTTCGTAAGAGCGGGAGCTGAGCGCATACATGCGGTCGATCTTGAGGGAGCGAAGGACGGTTCGACTCCGGCTTTTGAGACCGTGCTTGAGATAAAGAAAAGGTCAGGTGCCTTTGTCGAGATAGGCGGCGGCATAAGAGACGACGCAGCGGCTGAGAAGTACCTTGATGCGGGAATAGACCGGGTGATACTCGGCACGGCCGCAGTGAGGGATCCGGACTTCCTTGAGAGGATGGTCGGGAAGTACGCTGAGCGCATAGCCGTCGGCATAGACGTGAAAGACGGCTGCGTGGCCGTGAGCGGATGGACCGAGGTGACTGAGCACAGGCTCGGGGACTTAGCGGCCGCGATGCAGGACGTAGGCGTACGCACCATAATATGCACCGACATATCCCGCGATGGCGCCATGAGGGGGACCAACCGGGAGATGTACAAAGCGCTGTCACGTGATCTCGGGATAGACATAGTGGCGTCAGGCGGAGTGTCTTCGATAGATGATGTGAAGGCGCTCGCGGACCTCGGCATACACGGGGCGATAATCGGGAAGGCATATTACACCGGAGCGATAGATCTCGCTGAAGCAGTAAGAGCGGGAGCAGAAGGAGAACAGAAGTGATAACTAAAAGGATAATACCGTGTCTCGATGTAAGGGACGGCAGAGTGGTGAAGGGCGTCAACTTCGAAAACCTCGGGGACGTCGCCTCGCCTGTGGACATGGCAAAGAAATATACGGCATCGGGCGCCGACGAACTCGTCTTTTACGACATAACGGCTTCGGCCGAAGGGCGCAGGCTGTTTACTGACATACTGACGGAGACGGCCCGCAATGTCTTTATACCTCTGACAGTCGGAGGCGGCATCAATACCGTGGATGACTTTGACAGGGTGCTCAAGTGTGGAGCCGACAAGGTGAGCGTCAACAGCGGTGCCATAAAGAACCCCGATGTGATACGCCAGGCGGCAAAGCTTTACGGCGACCAGTGCGTGGTGCTCTCCTGCGATATAAAGAGAGTGGACGGAGAGTTCAGGGTATTCGCACGCGGCGGCCGTGACGACACGGGCATGGAGGCTATAAGCTGGATAAAGCGCTGCGTGGGACTCGGAGCAGGAGAAGTCGTGGTCAACTCGATAGACACCGACGGAGTGAAGACAGGCTTTGACATCCCGCTTCTTCAGGAAGTATGCGACGCTGTGAGCGTACCGGTCATAGCATCGGGAGGCGCCGGGAGCATAGAGCACTTCATAGAGCTCTTCAAGGCAGTCCCGACCATAGATGCGGGACTTGCGGCAAGCATCTTCCACTTCGGAGAGGTGGAGATAAAGGATCTTAAGGAAAGGATGGCGGCAGAGGGAATACCTGCGCGCATCTGAGAAGGGGAGAAAAATGACAGAGATCTCGGAACTGAAATTTGATGACAGGGGACTCATCCCTGCCATAGTTGTGGACGCGGGCAGCAAGAGAGTGCTGACCCTCGCATATATGAATGAGGAGAGCCTCAGGATCTCCATGGAAAAGGGGCTGACCTGCTTCTGGAGCAGATCGAGGAACGAGCTCTGGCTCAAGGGCGAGACCAGCGGAAATTACCAGCACATAGTCAGCATCACGGCTGACTGCGACAGGGACGCCCTGGTCGTTGAAGTGGAGCCTGACGGCCCGGCCTGCCATCTCGGTACTGAGTCATGCTTCGAATACCCGGTCTGGGACAGCGGCAAGGAGGCGTTCTCCTACGAAGGCCTGATGGACCTCATAAAGGGACGCAGGGACGAGCCTAAGGAAGGTTCATATACGACGTATCTTTTTGAGAAAGGACTCGACAAGATACTCAAGAAGGTTGGCGAAGAGACCACCGAGGTCATCGTTGCCGCGAAGTCCGCCGAGCAGAGCGGAGACAATGCCGAGACTGTATATGAGATAGCCGATCTCGCCTATCACGTGATGGTGCTGATGGCAGAAGCCGGCATCAGCCTCGATGACATAAAGAAAGAACTGGCATCGCGCCACGTAATAGATAAGAAAGTAAAACAGGAGAAGATGGTATAGGATATGGCTCAGAGCTTTGACCTTCACATGCATACGACATACTGCGACGGCAGGGACAGCGCCGAAGACATGGTGCTGGCTGCCATAGGCATGGGACTTGAGACTGTGGGCATCTCGGGGCATTCCTTCACGCCTCACGACGAAAGCTACTGCATGAGCCGTGAGAAGACAGAGGCTTACCTGGATGAGCTCGCGGGGCTTAAGGAGAAGTACGCGGGCCGCATCAGAGTTCTCACCGGGCTCGAGATGGATCTTTACGCCGACACGGACACTTCGCGCCTGGATTACATGATAGGCTCGGTCCACTATATGTTCACGGATGAAGGTCTCGCAAAGCTTGAGGCGGGGCAGCCCGTGGAGAAGCTGCACGACTGGACACCGGTCGATGACGGCACGGATGAACTCGAGGCCTTCGCGGCAAACAACGGCCTCGGCATGATGTCTCTCGCGGAGATCTACTACCGCAGCGTAGCAAGGATAGTCGCCGTTACGGACTGCGACGTGATCGGGCACTTTGACCTCGTCACCAAGTTCTGCGATATACATCCGCTCTTCGATACTGAAGACCCGCGCTACGTAAGAGCGTGGAAGGATGCGGCGGACCGCATATTCGAAGACTGCGCCGAAAGGTATAAAAGAGGGTACAGAAACAGGCTCGAAAAGTCCGGCCTCTTCGAAGCCGGAGACAAGCCTGTATTTGAGATAAATTACGGCGCGATAAGCAAGGGATACAGGAAAACTCCGTATCCTGCGCAGGACCAGATGGACTATATCCGCGCAAAGGGAGGCCTGCTTATCTGCAGTTCTGACAGCCACCGCGCAGAGGATGTAGGAAGCTTTCTGAGAGAGCTCAAAAAGTGAAATATATTCCTTGACATTGAAAATATGCTGAAGTATACTCATTGAGCGACTTTAAGAAGAAAATCGGAGCACTGGGCAACCGGGCTTCGAGTTTTCGATTGAGAAGACAGTAAAAACCAAGCTTTATACATAAGGAGAAAACAGATGGCAGCAGGCGTAAGACAGAAGGTCATCCTGGCATGCACAGAGTGCAAGCAGAGAAACTACAATACTATGAAGAACAAGAGAAACAATCCGGACAGGATCGAACTCATGAAGTATTGCAAGTTCTGCAATAAGGAGACTCTCCACAAGGAGACAAAGTAATCTTTTTCCAGATTCACACGGAGACAGGAAATGGCTAACAGCAACAATAACGGAAGCAATCCGGCACAGGGCAAGAGCCAGAAGAAGAGAGGCGGACTCATTGCTTACCTCAGGGGTGTCAGACAGGAGTTCAGGAAGGTCGTATGGCCTACAAGAGAAGAACTCGTCACTGATACTGTCGTGGTATTCGCATGCGTCATCTTCTTTGCGGTAGCATTCTGGCTGGTCGACACCGGATTCCTGGCAGCCCTCAAGGGGCTCCTCGGAATCACCCTGTCCTGACCCAAGGAGTTTATACATGACAGATAAGATCGATAACATCGGAAACATCGAGCTGAACGGATCTGCAGAAGAGACAGCAGCTGAGGCAAAGGAGCCTGTAAAGGCGAGCGTATCGCCGCTCGAGGGCGAAGGTCTCAGAGGCGACGGAACAGCCAAGTGGTATGTCGTTCACACTTACTCGGGATACGAGAACAAAGTAAAGAACAGCATCGACAGAATGGTCGAGTACCGCGGCATGCAGGATCTCATTCAGGAAGTCGTCATTCCGACAGAAGACAGGATCGAGATAAAGGACGGCGTCAAGAAGGTGAAGACACGCAAGCTCTTCCCAGGCTACGTCGTTATAAAGATGGTAGTCAACAACGAGACCTGGTACCTCGTACGTAATACTGAGGGCGTTACAGGCTTCGTAGGACACGGCTCGGATCCGATCCCTCTGACAAAAGAGGAGATCGTAAGAATGGGCATCGAGAAGCTCAAGATCGAGCTCGACATCGAAGTGGGCGACACCATCCGCATCATCGGAGGCGTTTTCGAGGGCCAGCTCGGCATCGTAGAGGCTATCAACCCGGAGAAGCAGATCGTAAAGGTTCGCATCTCGATGTTCGGAAGAGACACTCCTGCAGAGATCGAGTTCTCGCAGGTCAGCAAGCTCAGATAGCAAGAGCTTTAAGACTGGTCTTAACGGACGGGCGGGGCCCGTGCGTGAAGATATAAATATGAGGAGAGATCCTCAGGAAAGGAGCAGACAATGGCAAAGAAGATCGACGGCTATATCAAGCTTCAGATCCCTGCCGGAGCAGCAACACCTGCACCACCGGTTGGTCCGGCTCTCGGACAGAAGAGCGTCAACATCATGGACTTCTGCAAGCAGTTCAATGCAAGGACACAGGACCAGCAGGGAATGATCATTCCTGTAGTTATCACAGTATACACAGACAGATCATTCGACTTCGTATGCAAGACTCCGCCGGCAGCAGTCCTCATCAAGAAGGCAGCTGGCATCGAGCACGCATCAGGCGTTCCTAACAAGGAAAAGGTCGCAAGCATCACGCTCGCACAGGCAGAAGAGATCGCAAAGACAAAGATGCCGGACCTCAATGCAGCATCCCTCGAGGCAGCAGTAGACATGATCAAGGGAACAGCTCGCAGCATGGGAGTTACGGTAACTGAGTAATGACGTGGGAGGCTAACAGCCGATTGCACCACAAGGAGGAATTTAATGAAAAGATCAAAGAGATACGCAGAGCTTGCAAAGTCCTATGACAAGCACGAGCTCGTAGACGTAGCAACTGCTGTAAAGCAGATCAAGAGCTTCGACAACGCGAAGTTCGACGAGACTGTTGAAATGCACTTCCGCCTCGGAGTAGACGGCAGACACGCAGACCAGCAGGTAAGAGGAGCTATGGTTCTCCCTCACGGCACAGGTAAGACTAAGAAAGTCCTCGTTTTCGCGAAGGGACCTAAGGCAGAGGAAGCCACAGCAGCAGGCGCTGATTTCGTAGGCGCTGAGGACATGGCAGAGAAGATCCAGAAAGAGAACTGGTTCGAATTCGACGCTGTAGTAGCTACACCTGACATGATGGGCGTTGTAGGACGTCTCGGTAAGATCCTCGGACCTAGAGGACTCATGCCAAACCCTAAGTCGGGAACAGTCACTATGGACCTCACAAAAGCCCTTGAGGACATCAAGGCAGGTAAAGTTGAGTACAGACTTGACAAGGCTAACATCATTCACTGCATCATCGGCAAGAAGTCCTTCACAGAAGAGCAGCTGATCGAGAACGCTAACGCTCTCATCCAGGCTATCGCAAAGGCTAAGCCGGCAGCAGCAAAGGGCCAGTACTTCAAGAGCATCAGCATCGCAGCTACGATGAGCCCTGGAGTAAAGATAAACCCTGCAACAGTTACCCTCTAGTCTGAAAGACTGAAAAAACGAATATCCAACCTAAGACAGCGGGTGCGAAAGCTTAATTTCCCGCCGAGGTACAATTCATAGATTTTGGAAACTTGTCCTGCCGCAAGGCAAGCACGTAGTACAAGATGGAATGTACCCCGCGCAAGGACAAGTTTTTACTTGTACCTACAGCATACTAGGCGAAGGGATATCGCCGGAAAGGAGAAATAATGTCTGTAGAAGCAAAAGCAGCAAAACAGATCATCATCGACGAGATCAAGGATAAGTTTGACAAAGCCGGTTCCGTAGTTGCCGTTGATTATCTGGGACTCACTGTAGCCGAGGCTGACAAGATGAGAGCAGAGCTCCGTAAGGAAGGCGTCGACTTCACAGTATATAAAAACACACTGATCAAGAGAGCGATCGACGGAAGCGATTTCGCCGGCCTCGCTGACGGTGACACTCTTAAGGGCTCGACAGCTCTCGCATTCAGCGGAGACGATGTCACAGCCGGAGCAAGAGTTATCGCAAAGGCCATCAAGGATTACAAGAAGATGGCATTCAAGGGCGGCGTTGTAGAAGGAGCAGTATACGACAAGGCTCAGATCGAAGAGTTCGCAACAATTCCGGGCAGAGACGTACTCATCGCACGTTTCATGGGAAGCATCCAGAGCCCGATGACAAAGCTGGCTCTCACACTCAAGGCTATCGCAGAGAAAGGCGAGTAAGCTGAAACATTAATCAGATTTTAAGCACCGGGTCAAAGGACCCATCCAGTTCAGAAAAAGGAGAAATAAAATGGATAAGGAAAAAATCATCGAGGCTCTGAAGAGCATGAGCATTCTTGAGATCAACGAGCTGGTAAAGGCTCTTGAAGAGGAATTCGGCGTTTCCGCAGTAGCAGTTGCAGCACCTGCAGCAGGCGGCGCAGCAGCAGAAGAGGAAGAGAAGAGCGATTTCAACGTAGTCCTCAAGGAGATCGGACAGGAAAAGATCAAGGTTATCAAGGCTGTAAGAGAAGCTACAGGTCTTGGTCTGAAGGAAGCAAAGGAGCTCGTAGACTCCGCTCCAGCTACAATCAAGGAAGGCGTACTGCCTGACGAAGCTAACGCTCTGAAGGAAGCTCTCGAAGCAGTAGGAGCTGTTGTCGAACTCCAGTAAGTTTGATGAACATACCATGGTGCGGGCACGTATCCCGCACCAAGATTATGAACAAATTGGACCGTGCGATATCGGCCCGAACCTCGCAATAAAATGAGCCCCGGCTATCGAGGCTCATTTCGCGCGTTTACGGGAGACGTTTTTAAGGCGTTTTTCACTGAAAATCCTGTATTTTTGCAAAAACATAAGGAGAAAAAAGCAATGCCAACACCAGTAAAAGTTGGAAGAAAAGAGCGTATGACTTTCGCCAAGATCCATGAGGTTTGCGAGATGCCTAACCTCATCGATGTACAGACAAAGTCCTACAAGTGGTTTGTCGAGGAGGGCCTCGGAGAGGTTCTCGACGATGTTTCGCCTATCCGCGATACGACAAACACTCTCAGCCTTGAGTTTGCAGATTATCATTTCTCCGACACTCCTAAGTATGACCAGGAGGAGTGCAAGGAGAGAGATGCCACATACGCTACAGCTCTGACCGTAAAGGTAAGACTGATCAACCGTGACACCGGTGAGATCAAGGAGCAGGACGTATTCATGGGAGATTTCCCTCTCATGACAGAGAAGGGCACATTCGTCTACAACGGAGCCGAGAGAGCCATCGTTACGCAGATGGTACGTTCGCCGGGACCGTACTTTGATGTCGCGACAGACAAGTCCAACCAGAAGCTGTTCAGCTCGCAGGTCATCCCTAACAGAGGTGCATGGCTCGAGTACGAGACAGATTCGCAGGGCATTCTGTATGTCAGAGTCGACAGAACGAGAAAGCAGCCGCTCACATCGTTCCTCAGAGCTCTCGGCATCATCGATCCGGAAGCACTTGCCCTCAGCAGCAATGAGGACATCATCGCTATCTTCGGCGAGGACGACAGACTGCTTCGTACGCTCGAAAAAGACACAACAAAGAACAGCGCAGAAGGTCTCAGAGAACTTTACAGAAGACTGAGACCGGGAGAGCCGCCAACAGTTGAGAACGCAAGATCCATGCTGATGGCCCTGCTCTTCGACGAGAGGCGCTATGACCTCGCCAAGGTAGGCAGGTTCAAGTACAACCGCAAGCTCGGACTTCACGACAGACTCGTAGATGCAGTCGCTGCAGAGGATATCATCGACCCTAACACAGGCGAGATCCTAGTAGAGAAGGACGGAGCTATCTCCAGATCCATGGCCATGGTCATCGAGGATGCCGGCGTCAAGTCGGTACTGGTTTACTCGAAGAATGAGGAAGACCAGTCCGAGAACGGCCCTACAAAGGTCACAAAGGTCATCGGAAACAACTTCGTAGATCCTGCAAAGTATCTGGATATGGACCTCACTCCGTACAAGCTGTCGGAGAAGGTATTCTATCCTGTCCTGATGGACATCATCGAGCAGGCAGGCGGAGACGAGGACAAGCTGAAGGCTGCCATCGCAAACAGAAAGAAGGAGCTCAGCCCTAAGCACATCATCCTCGAGGACATCATCGCTTCGATCAGCTATCTGATCAACCTCGGAAACGGCATCGGCGAGACAGACGACATCGACCACCTGAGCAACAGACGTCTCAAGACGGTCGGCGAGCTTCTGCAGAACCAGTGCAGGATCGGATTCGCGAGAATGGAGAAGACTATCAGGGAGAGAATGACCACTGAGAACTCGACTCCTCAGCAGCTGATCAACATCAGGCCTGTAACGGCAGCCATAAAGGAGTTCTTCGGATCATCCCAGCTGTCGCAGTTTATGGACCAGAACAACCCGCTGGCAGAACTTACTCACAAGAGAAGACTGTCGGCTCTCGGACCTGGCGGACTTTCGAGAGAAAGAGCCGGCATGGAGGTAAGAGACGTACACTACTCCCATTACGGACGTATGTGCCCGATCGAGACTCCTGAAGGTCCTAACATCGGACTTATCGGTTCGCTCACAACTTACGGAATCATCAACCAGTACGGATTCATCGAGACACCGTACCGCAAGGTCGACAAGGAAAAGGGCATCGTCACGACTGACGTTGAGTACCTTGCCGCTGCTGATGAGGACCTCATGATCGTAGCACAGGCCAACGAGCCGCTCGACGCAGAGGGCCACTTCGTAAACAACAAGGTAGCCGTAAGAGGAATCAAGGGTGAGATCACCATGGTTCCTAAGACAGAAGTCGACTACATGGACGTATCCCCTAAGCAGGTAGTATCGGTCGCTACAGCTATGATCCCGTTCCTCGAGAACGACGACGCTAACCGTGCCCTGATGGGATCCAACATGCAGAGACAGGCTGTTCCTCTGCTCGTTACCGAGGCGCCTTATGTAGGCACAGGTATCGAGTACAAGGCTGCATGCGACTCCGGCGCTGTAGTGCTCTGCAAGCACGCCGGTACTGTATCCTTCGTTGACGCTAACTACGTCAGGATCACAAGAGACGATGACGGAACAGTCGACGAGTACAAGATGCTCAAGTTCAAGCGTTCCAACCAGGGTACATGCATCAACCAGAGACCTATCGTCGCTTACGGTGAGCACCTCGAGGCAGGCGAAGTCGTAGCTGACGGTCCGTCCACAAGCATGGGCGAGATCTCTCTCGGAAAGAACCTCCTCATCGGATTCATGACCTGGGAAGGCTACAACTACGAGGACGCTATCATCCTCAACGAAAGACTCCTCATGGACGACGTACTGACATCGCTCCACATCGAGAAGCACGAGTGCGAGGCAAGAGACACCAAGCTCGGACCTGAAGAGATCACAAGAGACATCCCGAACCTCCCTGGCGATATGCTCAAGGAGCTGGATGAAGATGGTATCGTAAGGATCGGAGCCGAGGTCAAGTCGAACGACATCCTCGTCGGAAAGCTGACCCCGAAGAGCGAGACAGACCTCACACCGGAAGCAAGGATGCTCCGCGCCATCTTCGGCGAGAAGTCCAAGGAAGTAAGGGATTCGTCCCTCAAACTGCCTCACGGTGAAGAGGGTATCGTCATCGACGTAAGAGTCTTTGACAAGTCCAACAGCACAGAGCTCCCGCCGGGAGTAAACAAGATCGTAAGAGTCTACGTTGCAACAAAGAGAAAGATCAACGTAGGTGACAAGATGGCGGGCCGCCACGGAAACAAGGGTGTTATCTCGAGGATCCTCCCTCAGGAAGACATGCCATTCAAGGAAGACGGCGAACCGCTGCAGGTAATGCTTAACCCTCTGGGCGTACCGTCCCGAATGAACGTAGGACAGGTACTCGAGGTACATCTGGGACTCGCTGCGAAGTCGAAGGGATGGTACATCTCGACACCGGTATTCGACGGAGCGCATGAGAGCGACGTTATCCAGCTCCTCAAGGAAGAGGGTTACCCTGAGACAGGTAAGCTGAGACTCAGAGACGGACGTACAGGCGAGTACTTCGACAGCCCTGTAACAGTAGGCTACATGTACATGCTCAAGCTGCACCATCTGGTAGACGACAAGATCCACGCCAGATCGACAGGCCCGTACTCACTGGTAACACAGCAGCCTCTCGGCGGTAAGGCACAGTTCGGAGGCCAGAGATTCGGAGAGATGGAGGTGTGGGCACTCGAAGCTTACGGTGCAGCGTACACTCTCCAGGAGATCCTGACCGTCAAGTCCGACGATATCATCGGACGTACAAAGACATACGAATCCATCATCAACGGAGTCAACATCCCTGAGCCGGGTATCCCTGAATCCTTCAAGGTACTCATCAAGGAACTGCAGGCTCTTGCTCTCGACATCAGGACTAAGGCCGGTGACGACAGCGAGATCAAGATCAGAGAGACTTCTGAGTATGACGGAGCGCTTACATTCGACAGAATGCTGAGCGAGAATGACAGAAGGGCCGAGCGCGAGAGAAGAGAGATGGAGCAGGATGCTGAGGCGGCCGAGAGGTCTGCCGAGATCAATGCTGCAGAGTCGGATGACTTTGATGTTGACGACATCTCCGCGATGATAGAGGCCATGGCCATGGCCGGCAACGCTCCAGCGGAGCCTGACATGGACCTTACGGAAGCTGTAGAAATGGACAGCCTTGAAGACCTGGCGGAAGCCGAGGCCGGTCAGCTGTTCGAGGATGAAGAGTAAGAAAGGGGAGGAGATATATCATGATTACAGATAACAACCAGGATCTTAGAAATATTGAGTCCCTGCAGATCAAGCTCGCATCCACAGAGGAAATGCTCAAGTGGTCGCACGGCGAGGTAACAAAGCCTGAGACCATCAACTACAGATCGCTCAAGCCGGAGTTCGACGGACTGTTCTGCGAAAGGATCTTCGGACCTACAAAGGACTGGGTCTGCGGCTGCGGCAAGTACAACAAGATCCGCTACAGAGGACTCGTCTGCCCGTACTGCGGAGTAGAGGTCACAAAGGCAAAGGTAAGAAGAGAGAGAATGGGACACATCTCCCTCGTTTCGCCGGTATCCCACATCTGGTACTTCAAGGGCATCCCTTCAAGGATCGGCCTGGTGCTGGATATGACACCGAAGGAACTCGAGAAGGTCCTGTACTTCGCTTCCTACGTCGTAACTGACCCTGGTGACACACCGTTCCAGTATAAGCAGATCATCGAAGAGGAAGAGTACAACGAAGCGCGCGAGATCTACGGCAAGAACTTCGAGGCAGGCATGGGCGCAGAGGCTGTAAAGAAGCTTCTGATGGACATCGACGTCAACAAGAAGGCCGAAGAACTCAGGGAGCAGCTCAAGAAGGCTTCCGGCCAGAAGAAGATCAGACTCGTCAAGATCCTCGAAGTCATCGAGGCATTCAAGCAGTCCGGCAACAGACCTGAGTGGATGATCCTTGACGTGATCCCGGTCATCCCGCCTGATCTGAGACCTATGGTACAGCTCGACGGCGGCAGGTTCGCGACTTCGGACCTCAACGACCTTTACAGAAGGGTCATCAACAGAAACAACAGACTTAAGAAGCTCGGTGAGCTCGGCGCTCCTGACATCATCATCAGAAATGAGAAGAGAATGCTTCAGGAATCTGTCGACGCGCTCATCGACAACGGCAGAAGAGGCAGAGCCGTTCAGGGAGCGGGCGGACGTAAGCTCAAGTCCCTGTCCGACATGCTCAAGGGTAAGCAGGGAAGATTCCGTCAGAACCTGCTCGGTAAGAGAGTAGACTTCTCCGGACGTTCCGTAATCGTAGTAGGACCTGACCTGAAGTTCTATCAGTGCGGACTTCCTAAGACGATGGCCCTCGAGCTCTTCAAGCCGTTCATAATGAAGGAGCTCGCCAACAGAGAGCTCGCTCAGAACACAAAGCAGGCAAGAGTCATGGTAGAGAGAGCCGAGCCTGAGGTCTGGGACGTACTCGACTACGTCATCAAGGACCACCCGGTACTCCTGAACCGTGCCCCTACACTGCACAGACTCGGTATCCAGGCATTTGAGCCGGTCCTCGTAGAGGGCAAGGCCATCAAGCTGCATCCGCTCGTATGTACAGCGTTCAACGCCGACTTCGACGGAGACCAGATGGCTGTCCACGTACCTCTTTCGGTAGAGGCACAGGCAGAGGCAAGATTCCTGATGCTGTCGGTCAACAACATCCTGGCTCCTAAGGACGGATCGCCTATCACAGTCCCGACTCAGGACATGATCCTCGGATCGTACTACCTGACTCACCCGGGCACAGTCGAGAGAGACCGTCCGGCAGAGAAGGGCGACGGAAAGTGCTTCGCCGACTACGACGAGATGATCATGGCTTACAACGCCGGCGTTGTGGGTATCCACGCGAAGGTAAAGGTAAGACGCTTTGCTTATGAGGGCGACCCTGGCCAGCTGGTAGAGTCCACAGTCGGAAGATTCATCTTCAACGAAGGACTCCCTCAGGACCTCGGATTCGTTGACAGAGAGAAGGATCCGTACTCACTCGAAGTAGACTTCCTCTGCGACAAGAAGGCTCTCGGAAGGATCATCG
The DNA here is from genome assembly GCA_902778585.1 of uncultured Eubacteriales bacterium. Lineage (GTDB taxonomy): Bacteria > Bacillota > Clostridia > Peptostreptococcales > Anaerovoracaceae > Crickella. The sequence goes on from CACYYD010000017.1 coordinate 41,053, forward strand.
CCGCTTGCTTCAAGGCTCACGGCAACACCGAGACAGCTCTCATGCTCGACTACATCAAGGATACAGGCTATCACTACTCGACAGTCAGTGCCGTAACGATCAGTATCTCCGACATGGAGATCCCTGCGAAGAAGGCAGAGATCGTAAGCGCAGCTGAGGATAAGGTAGACCAGTACGAGGCTCTCTTCAGAAGAGGACTCATGTCCGACAAGGAGAGATACGACAGCATCATCTCCACATGGAGAAAGGCGACAGAAGATACAGCTGACGCCCTGATGGAAAACCTCGGATCACTCAACAACCTGTACATCATGGCTAATTCAGGAGCGAGAGGTAATAAGTCCCAGATCAGCCAGATCGGCGGAATGAGAGGACTGATGGCGAACGCTACAGGTCACACTGTAGAGATCCCTATCAAGGCCAACTTCCGTGAAGGTCTGTCCATACTGGAATACTTCATTTCATCGAACGGTGCCCGTAAGGGACTGACAGATACAGCTCTGAGAACAGCCGACTCCGGATATCTGACAAGAAGACTTGTAGATATCTCGCACAGCATCATCATCAATGAAGAGGACTGCGGAACGACAGAAGGTATCGAAGCCAGAGCGTTCAGAGACGGCAAGGAAGAGATCGAGAAGCTGAGCCTCAGGATCGCAGGCAGATTCGCAAGCGAAGACGTCGTTGATCCTGCTACAGGCGAGGTCCTCGTTGCAGCCAACGAGTACATCACAGATGACATGGCTTCCGAGATCGAGAAGCGCGGCATCGAGTCCGTAATGATCAGATCGGCCATGACATGCAGAGCAAAGAGCGGACTTTGCGCTAAGTGCTACGGCAAGAACATGGCAACAGGCAGAATGGTTCTCCCTGGCGAGGCGGTAGGTATCATCGCGGCACAGTCCATCGGTGAGCCGGGTACTCAGCTGACAATGAGAACATTCCATACAGGCGGCGTTGCCGGTTCCGACATCACTCAGGGTCTCCCGAGAGTAGAGGAGCTCTTCGAGGCACGTAAGCCTAAGGGTCTCGCTGAGATCTGCGAGGGCAACGGAGTCGTAACAGCTATCGAGCCTAGAGAGGACAACAAGACAGACGTCATCGTTGAGGAGAAGGACGGCGAGAGAGCATACATCATCCCGTTCGGCGCAAGACTCAACGTAGAGGTCGGCCAGGAAGTCCACGCAGGTGATCAGATCACAAAGGGACCTCTCGATCCTCACGACATCATGAGACTCACAGGTGTTCAGGGCGTTTATGAATACCTCCTGAGAGAAGTACAGAGGGTGTACAAGAATCAGGGTGTAGACATCAACGACAAGCACATCGAGATCATCGTCAGCCAGATGCTCTCCAAGTACAAGGTCGAGAAGGCCGGAGACACAAGCCTCCTGCCGGGCGGACAGTACTCGAGAAGAGAGCTCGAAGCTGCGAACGAGGCTGCTGAGGCAGAAGGCGGAGAGCCTTGCACAGCCAACAGACAGCTCCTCGGAATCACGAAGGCTGCTCTGGCAACATCGTCATTCCTCTCGGCTGCATCCTTCCAGGAGACAACGAGAGTCCTGACAGATGCTTCGATCAAGGGCAAGACCGACAGACTCGAAGGTCTCAAGGAGAACGTCATGATCGGAAAGCTCATCCCGGCAGGTACGGGAATGAAGCGTTACTCCGAGGTCGAGGTAGACTACGGCGAATATGCCGATCAGATCTACGGAAAGGCCGAGGACGACGAAGAAGAGCTCAAGATCGCCGGTCTCGAAGAAGAGGAAGCAGCAGCTGCTGCAGAATCCGAAGAGGAGATCAAAGTTTACGGCGTAGAGCCTATCGTTGAATAATTAAGAATGAGTGTGCGGGCAGCTAAAACTGCCCGCACATCTTGCTCGCGCAAAAAACCACAAAAAGCGCTGAACCGATTGACATAACGGGGTTCTCCGAGTAAAATATGATGGTTCGAGCGCTATTTTTGTGCCCGAATTAAAAAATACTTAAGGAAAGGAGAAAAGAATGCCTACAATTAACCAGTTAGTACGTCAGGGCAGACAGAGCTCGGTAAAGAAGTCGACAGCTCCTGCACTCGGTAAGAACATGA
>CACYYD010000018.1 GCA_902778585.1 uncultured Eubacteriales bacterium
AGAGCCGGTCAGAACCTGCAATTATATAAAGGATCTTTTTTAAGATCGGTCAGAAAGACATTTGTTGAACGGCTCAGAATCTGTCATATTATAGGCGTATTGGGGACAGCGATGGGGACAGCCCTCTGAAACATGCTGTTGGGGACGGAAAATGACGACTTTCGTGTACGGCGAATCTCCAACAGCGGCAAAAACCGGCATCAACGCCAGTAATATCAGGCTATTCAGGAAATAATTACCTTCGTGGGTTCGTGTACCATGCCGCCAGTCAGACACGTTTTTATGAGGTACCTTGTACCATGCCAGTACACCGTACTCAAACCCATCAGAGGCGCTCTCAGCCCCAACCAGAGACCCAGATTTCCGCAATTCAAGATACATACCACATACATCACATGCAGTTTCAAAAAGCGCGCTGCATACTGAAATTTCAAGGCATAAAGCCTGTATCCGTTGCAACAAAAGAGCCCTGAGAAAAAGTCTCTCAGGGCGATTTTTTGGCGGAGGACATGGGACTCGAACCCACGGGGCTGTTACGCCTTACCTGATTTCCAATCAGGCTCCTTAGCCACTCGGTCAATCCTCCGCATCGCTATGTGCCGGCTCCTGCCAGCCCGATTATACTACCATATCGTGACTTTCAATGCAACAGAAATTGTTTCAGCGCTCTGCTGACTATCTGCAGAAGTTCACGCCAGCCGCCTGTTTCAGCTGTTTCTTCGGATACTATGCTCCTTACTCCCTGGCGCATCGCCTCCTCGGTATCCTGCGCAGCCCAGAGTATCTTCATTGATGATCCGCCTATATCTCCCGGGAATTCCCGGGTCGCCATAGGATACTGCTCAGTAAAATAGTTGTCAGGATATTCTTCGTCTGCCTTATGCTCATTCTCAAAATCGCTTCCGGCCGGACGCAGAAAGTACTCCCTGCCATAAGTTGAGTCATCCCAGGTGACGTCCACGTAATAATACTTCCCGTACAGCTCCACTATATTCCAGGTGTGAGGTCCTTCTCCCCCTCCCGGCTGTACGGCCTTGCCGTATATGATCCGGTTGTCTATACCTGCTTCCAGAAGCAGCCTGTACAGAGCAAGCGAATACCCCTGGCAGACTGCCTGTCCTTCGATCAAAGCGCCGTACGAAGTGCGCCTTATGTCATTGTCGTCTTCGGTCTTGTCGTACTCGGTATTGCTGCAGATGTACTTGTATATTTCGGCGAGCTTTTCGTAGTCCGTCTTTCTGCCGAGCCCCATGCCGCTGATTATCTCACTTACCTTTTCGTCAACGGCCTTCTCCTGTTCGGCAGTATCGTAATACTCGAGAGTATACTCCACCTCTACCGCCGGCGAGACCCCGTCGAGCGTCGTCTGTGCCGCGCCTTTGTACGAAGCGTACTGGAAGTTTATGTAATCGCCCTCGGTAGGCTCGCCCGTGTGCTCAGTCGCCCTGTCGAGCAGAGCTCCTATCAGTTGCCTGAGACCCTCCTGATCCGTCTTTCCATGAACGCCGATCGTGACCTTTGCCTGCCGCTCCTTCATTGCTTTGCGGAGCGCCGCCGCAGCCTCGTCACCGGTCTCGTAATAGATGACATCATCTTCTGCAGCATAAACCGGTGCGGATACCTGAGGCATCCACAGCAGCGCTGCAGCGGTCATCACTGCACATATCAGACGGATCAGTTTTTTATTGCATCTCATGTTAGAAAAAGCGGACGGTCGCTGCCGTCCGCGGTCTTTTTCGTATCTGCCCGGGACCTTTATTCGTAAGTCTCCCAGTGGTTTGTCCTGAGCGCCTTAAGTGCTCCCTCAGCCAGAGCTTTCATCTCCTCTTCGCCAGGGAATCTCATGATAGGCGCGATCTTCTCGACGTAAGAAGCTATCTCTTCGCAGAATCTCTCAGAATAGGCCATTCCGCCCGTGAAGATTATAGCGTCGACGTTGAAGCGCAGGACTGCCGACATTGCGCCGATATCCTTTGCCAGCTGATAAGCGATCGCCTTGAACGCCATGAGCATCTTCTCGTCGCCTTCATCAAAAGCTGCGTTCTCGACTTCTCTGAAGTCCTTTGTACCTGTGTACGAATATACGCCGGCTTCCTGTCCGATGATCCTCTTTACTTCGGCCTTTGTCATACCTTCCTTGAAGCAGAGGTTTACCAGGGCGTTTGCAGGGAGAGCTCCTCCTCTGTCCATTCCCATGGCACCGTCGTCCTTTACGTTGTTCACATCGACGACTCTGCCCTTCTTGTGGGCAGCAACGGATACTCCGCCGCCCAGGTGACAGATTATGAGATTGAGTTCTTCATACGCCTTGCCGAGCTGCTTCGCTGCCTTGCGGGCGACCGACTTATGGTTGAGCGGGTGGAAGAACGACTGTCTCTCAAAGCCCGGAAGTCCGAGTCCCGAGTATCTTGCCAGCGGCTCCATCTCATCTACGCAGACAGGGTCTACGAAGAACGCAGGGATACCTACGGAATCCGCGAGTTCCTTCGAGATATATGCTCCGAGGTTTGCGGCATGCTCGCCGTACGGAGGGTTCTCGATGTCATGGATGACTGCGTCGTTCACCTTGTATGTGCCCGAAGGGATATGCTTGAAGAGTCCGCCTCTTCCGCAGATGGCGTCAAAGTCTTCAAGCTTGTAGCCCTTCTCAGTGATCGTGTTCAGTATCGCCTCTTTTCTGAAAGGCGCCTGATCTACTACGTGCGGATACTTTGCTATCTCTGATGCTTCATGATCGATCCCGACGCGCATCACTTCTTCTTCGTCTTCAAAGACGCAGATCTTTGTCGAAGTAGCGCCCGGATTGATAACAAGGATTTTCATTTCTGGATATCTCCTTTCGAAATATACCGTTTAAGCTTGTGGGTTAACTGAATATACTATAGCTTTTATTATTTGGCTGTTCAAGCCTCAGATGCGGTGGCAGATCCCTCGGCCAGTCTGACTATGAGCTGGCTCGATTTTACGCTGTCGCCTTCCTTTACATATATCTTCTCGACCGTGCCATCCATCGTGGAGAGAACATTGGTCTCCATCTTCATGGCCTCGAGTATGGCTACCGGCTGGCCCTGCTTTACGCTGTCGCCTTCCTTTACCAGCACCTTTATGACAGTGCCCGGGATGTTGGCACCGATCTCGCAGTCATCTTCCTTATTTGCGAAGTGGATCTGCGATGTAGTCACCGACTTGGTGACAGCCTGCTTGTCCTTGACCGAGATGACTCTGCGGTATCCGTTGACTGTGAATGTGAGGTCACGGTTTCCGGCTCCGTCGGTCTTGCCGATGTCTTCGAGCGTCACGACTAGGATCTTGCCCGGCTTGAGCTCTATCTCAGTTGTCTGGCCGAGAGCGATGCCGTGGAAGAATGTGTCGCTCTCCATGTTGCGGAAGTTGCCCTTGCTGCGGAGGCCCTTGATGTAATCGTCAAAGACCTTGCTGTACATCGAGTACGAGACGAGTTCCTGATCTGTGCCTTCAAGTCCGAGGTCGTCGATGAGGTGCTTCCTGAAAGCTTCAAAGTCGTCAGGCGGCAGGAGTTCTCCCGGCCTAACATTTATCGGCTTTTTGTCCTTGAGAACGACCTTCTGCAGCTCTTCAGGGAAGCCGAATTCAGGCTGTCCCATCATGCCCTCGAAGTACGTGACCACGCTGTCAGGGAAGTCGAAGTCCTTTCCCTTCTCAACGATGTTCTCAGGTGTGAGCTCGTTCTGTACCATGAAAATGGCGAGGTCTCCGACCATCTTTGAGGACGGTGTTACCTTTATGATATCGCCGAGCATCTTGTTGACCCTGACGTACATGTCCTTGACCTCGTCGAACTTGTAGCCGATGCCGAAGCTCTCTACCTGAGGCTTCAGGTTGGAGTACTGTCCGCCCGGGATCTCGAGCCTGTATATCTCCGCTGTCGTCGCCTTGAGGTCTGACTCGAAGTCCGCGTACACAGGGCGCACGTCTGCCCAGTATGCGGAGATCTTCTGCAGCCCGTCTGAATCCAGATGGGTGTCTCTCTCACTGTTCTCAAGAGCTGCCACGAAGGAGTTGAGCGCAGGCTGTGATGTCAGTCCGGACATGCTGTTGAACGCAGCATCGACGATGTCCACTCCGGCCTCTGCCGCCAGCATCAGTGTGGCGACGCCGTTTCCGGATGTGTCGTGAGTATGCAGGTGGATAGGCACAGCGACTTCATTCTTCAGAGCCTTGATGAGCCTGAACGCGGCTACCGGCTTCAGAAGTCCCGACATATCCTTGATGCCGATTATGTGGGCTCCCTGCTTCTCGAGTGCCTTTGCCTTCTTTATATAATAATCGAGTGTGTACTTGTCTCTTGTGGTATCGAGTATGTCGCCCGTGTAGCACATGGTAGGCTCTGCTATTCCGCCTACGTTCAGGACCTCATCGAGCGCGACTTCGATGCCGCGTGTCCAGTTGAGCGAATCGAAGATACGGAATACATCGATGCCGCCCTTGTATGCTTCCTGCACAAACTTTCTGATGGTGTTGTCAGGATAGTTCTTGTAACCTACCGCGTTGGCTCCGCGGATTAGCATCTGCATCAGAACGTTAGGGATGTTCTCCCTGAGGACCGCGAGTCTCTCCCACGGATCTTCACCGAGGAATCTCATCGCGACGTCAAAGGTAGCACCGCCCCACATCTCGTAAGAGAACATGTCCCTGCCGTAGTAAGCCATGGCCGGAGCGATCTTCTCCATGTCGCGGGTACGCACCCTTGTCGCCAGCAGTGACTGCTGCGCGTCTCTGAGCGATGTGTCGGTGATCAGGACCTTCTTCTGTTCGAGGACCCAGTCGCTCACTCCCTTTGCGCCCTTCTCCTCAAAGAGCTGCTTTGTTCCGCTCAGTTTCTTTATCTTTGCGCGGTCTACCTCAGGGACCTGCGGAACGTTGAATGTGCCCGCCTTGTCCTTGCGGCCGTTTACTACCATGTCGCCCAGGAATTCCAGTACCTGAGCCTCGCGGTCAGCGACCGCCCTTATGTTGAGGAGCTCAGGATTGTCGCCGATAAAGCCCGTGTTGCAGTCTCCGGATCTGAATACCGGGTGGTTGAGCAGGTTGAGCAGGAATCCGATGTTGGTCTTTACTCCGATGACTCTCATTTCCTTGAGAGCTCTCACTGCCTTGCTGCAGGCTCCGTTGAAGGTGCGGTCATGCGCGCATACCTTTACCAGCAGTGAGTCGTAGTACGGCGTGATGACGGATCCGGTGAAGCCGTTTCCTCCGTCAAGTCTTATGCCGTTGCCCGATGCCGACCTGTACTCTGTGATAGTACCGGTGTCAGGCGCGAAGTTGTTTGCAGGGTCTTCTGTCGTGACTCTGCACTGTATCGCGTAGCCGTTGGTCTTTATGTCGTCCTGGCTCTTGATATTGATCTCTTCAGAATCGAGCGGATAGCCCTCTGCAGTCAGGATCATGCTCTGCACAAGGTCGATACCTGTGACCAGTTCGGTCACGGTGTGCTCCACCTGTATCCTGGTGTTCATCTCGATGAAGTAGTGCTTTCCGTCCTTGTCGACAAGGAATTCGACGGTACCGGCGCTGTTATAGTTGACCGCACCGGCGATCTTGAGGGCATCATTGCAGATGGCCTGTCTTTGCTCTTCGCTTAAGCAGAGAGCCGGAGTGAACTCGACTACCTTCTGGTGGCGCCTCTGCACCGAGCAGTCTCTCTCGTACAGATGCACAACATTGCCGTACTTGTCTCCGAGCACCTGCACCTCGATGTGCTTAGGCTCCTCGATGTATTTCTCGATGAAGATGTCGCCGTTTCCGAATGCCTTAACGGCCTCGTTCTGCGCGCTTCGAAACTGCGGTATAAGGTCTGCCTCGTTATGGACTATCCTCATTCCGCGTCCGCCGCCGCCGGCTGCAGCCTTCAGCATTACAGGGTAGCCCGCGACCTTCGCGAATTCTATAGCCTCGCTGTCACTTGTGATCGCTGCCTCGACTCCCGGTATGCACGGGACGCCTACTTCTTCGGCTACCAGCTTGGAGCTGATCTTGTCGCCGAGGCGCTCCATCATCTCGTGGGTCGGTCCGATGAAAGTGATGCCGGCCTCCTCGCAGGCTCTGGCGAAGCCGGAGTTTTCCGAAAGGAATCCGTAGCCCGGATGGATAGCGTCGCAGCCCTTTGTCTTTGCCACGCGAATTATCTCATCGATGTCGAGATACGCGTCGATAGGGCTCTTGCCGCTTCCTATCTCATATGATTCATGTGCCTTTGTGCGGAAGAGCGAGTTTCTGTCCTCTGCCGAATATACCGCTACGGTGCGGATGCCGAGCTCACGGCATGCACGGATTATTCTTATTGCTATCTCTCCGCGGTTTGCGATAAGTACCTTTCTGAATTTCCTGATCTCTGCCATTTTTCCCCTTTTATCTGTTGCGGTTGTTGTATTTACGTCTCTCAAGCTCAGTGAGCAGCTTTTTGCGGAGACGGATGTCTTCAGGTGTTACCTCGACGAGCTCGTCATCGTCGATGAATTCAAGTGCCTCTTCGAGTGTGAATGTGCGAGGCGGTGTCAGCTTGATGGTGTCGTCCGAACCAGCGGCTCTCATGTTTGTCGCCTTCTTTGCACGGCACGGATTTACTACCATGTCGTCCGATCTCGCGTTCATTCCGACCAGCTGTCCCTCATAAACGTGATCCTGAGGCTTTACAAACATCTGGACTCTCTCCTGGATGGTGAAGATGGCGTACGCCGTGCAGTTGCCCTCTTCCTGAGCGACTGCCACACCGTTGATGCGGCCGGCGATCTCACCCTTCCAAGGCTCGAATCCGCTGAAGCGCCTTACCATCGTTCCCTCTCCGCGTGTGTCATTGATGAACTCGGAGCGGTAGCCCATAAGTCCTCTTGTAGGAACGGAGAAGATTATCCTCGAATATCCGTTGCCCTCGGACATCATCGCGGTCATGAGGCCCTTTCTGAGGTTGAGCTTTGAGATGACCGGTCCCGTGTACTCGTCAGGAACGCTCACTACCACCTCTTCAACAGGCTCCAGCTTCTCGCCGTTAGGTCCGCGCTTGATAACTACTTCAGGCTTGGATACTGCGAGTTCATAGCCCTCGCGGCGCATGTTCTCGATGAGGATCGAAAGATGCAGCTCGCCTCTGCCGGATACCTTGAAGGAGTCTGTCGTGTCGGTAGGCTCTACCAGAAGTCCTACGTTGACCTCGAGCTCTTTCTCGAGTCTCTCCTTTATATGTCTCGATGTGACATACTTGCCCACCTTGCCGGCGAACGGCGAGGTGTTGACCATGAAGTTCATGGAAAGAGTCGGCTCCTCGATGCTGATGGTGCCGAGCGATTCAGGGTGATCAGGATCGCAGATGGTGTCGCCTATCGAGATATCACTTATTCCCGAAACGACGACGATGTCTCCGGCTCCCGCCTCAGGCACTGCTGTGCGGCTGAGGCCCTTGTATACGAATATCTGGTTTATCTTGTTCTTTGTGACGCTGCCGTCAGCCCTTGTGACTGCCACCATCTGGGCTTCCTTGATGGTGCCCCTTGTGATGCGGCCGATGCCAAGTCTTCCGATGTAGTCGTCGTATGCAAGTGTGGAGACCTGCAGCTGAAGCGGCTCATCATCTGTATCAGGGTAAGGATCGCAGTGCTGTGTGATGCACTCCAGGAGCGGCTCGATGTTGAGTCCGCCGAAGCCCTTAGGCGACTTTCTTATCTTTTGTGCGCCCTCTCCGATGTCGATGCCTTCCACATCCGAAGGATCGTTCACGGCGATGCCCTGTCTTGCTATTCCGTAGAGGATTGGGAAATCCAGCTGCTCATCGTTGGCCTCGAGATCCATGAAGAGTTCGTATACCTCGTCCACTACCTCGTCGATGCGGGCGTCCTTCTTGTCGATCTTGTTGATGAAAAGTATAGGATTGATGCCCTGCGCCAGCGACTTGCTCAGAACGAATCTCGTCTGAGGCATAGGTCCCTCGCTCGAGTCGACCAGCAGGATGACTGTGTCGACAGTCTTCATGATGCGCTCTACCTCGGAGCTGAAGTCCGCGTGGCCCGGAGTGTCGACGATGTTGATCTTGTAGTCCTTGTACATGATGGAGCAGTTCTTGGAGTAGATGGTGATGCCGCGCTCTCTTTCGATCGCGTCGGAATCCATAACGCAGTCCACTATCTGCTCGTTGTCTCTGAATACGTGTGACTGCGCCAGAAGCGCGTCAACGAGAGTCGACTTTCCTGCGTCTACGTGTGCAATAACGGCTATGTTGATTATCTTCTGCTTGTTTGACATTTACCCTGTTCCCTTTTAGTTGTTATCGAATGTTCTTATGAATGACCTTAAGTCTCTTGCGTAATCTATCGTTGTCGGCTTCACCCTCAGATTAGAGAAGGCGTGGCCTTCTATATCGTCGCTGTACCATTCAGGCTCGGGCACATCCAGCGTGAGGAAGGATATAGCCCATGATTCTTCGGCTCCGAATGCCAGCGCGTATAAAAGCATGTCGTAGTAATAATTGCTGTCTGCCAGGTGGTTCTCGAGAAGTTCCTTCGGTGTCGGATGATAGATGAAGTTTCTGAGCCTTCGTATCCTGCTGACCAAAGCTGCGTTCTCTTTTCCTCTCGCGCGCATTATGACGATGAGGAAGGTTGCCAGTACGGATGTCATTATCATCGGGAGCGCTACGGCCGGATTGATGTTGACCGACACCCTGTACGATGCGTAAATGACCGGAACGGCAAGCGCGAGCGCGCTCAGAATCTCTGCGACCCTGTAGGCCGATCTCTCGGAAGAGTCGCGGTCATCTATCGCCCTGCACAGAAGAAGCGATGCCGCCGCTGCGACGGCTCCAACAAGTATGCTCTCGATGAGGTTAGGCGACCTGTATGCGTAGAAGTACGAGAGCGCGTTTGAGGCTCCGATGCTTATACCCAGGACCGCAGCCCCGATATACCTGAATGCCCTCGACAGCGGAGTGAATGCGCGGCTTTCTCCCGACGCGAATCCCGCTGCTACGTCGTCCTCGATATTGGCTCTTATCCTCTCTACCCTTGCGGCGATATCGTCCATGTCTAGCGCCCTGTCCTTGTATACGTCTTCGAAGAGTATGCTGTAGGCGTTTCTGTACATCTTCTCTTCGCCCGTTGGGCTGTTGCCCTTTATGAGCCTGTATCTCTTAGGCTCGTACTCGCTTATCCTGAGATATCCTTTCTGAGCGAACTGTATTATCATGCTCAGCACGTCACGGGTCTTGACTTCGCTGTTGAACACGTATCCGAGCTCTACCGGGCTCATGCCTTCGATCGGCTTTGTCACGGTCTGTTTCTTTATCCTCGGATCTCTGCCGCCTATGAGCCAGAGAACGAACAGGATGAGCGACGCTCCTCCCATCACGAAGGTTATCGCCATTATGGACCATGTGCCGTCCAGGGTGTCCTGCCAGTATCCTTCAGGGAGCTGGGCTTTCAGCGTGATCGAGAAATTCTCCGGTATCATGCTGCCGGTGACTGTCACCTTGTGGGCATCATCATCGGTGGTGAACTTTATCTTGCTGTTTACGTCCTGCACTCCGAACTGCCCCGAATAGCACTGCATGTCATCGAACGGGAAGTCCTCCGGGAAGCTGACGTTCACCGTGACCTTGCCCACCGGCTGCATCCACTGAGGAAGCATGGCGTCGAAGTAGAACATGTCTTTCGCGCTGTCGAGATCCTTGTACTCGCGGATCACGTAGCTGACCGTGTACTGGTGGTCGCCCTTGCTGAGTCCTTCAGGATCGGTTATTGCCAGCCTGCCCGAATCCGAGGATGTGCTCACCTCAAACGCAAGCCCCTCTACCGAGACGTCGCTCAGCCTGAAGTTGCCGCTCGGTATGGCGAACTCTATCCTCTGCAGCTGGTCCGGGATGCTGACGCTGATGACCTCGGTCACCCTGTAGGAGTGATCCTTGCCGACGACGGCGTCAAAATCGTAGGCCGTCACCTCGAAGGCGCCTCCCTTTACGCCTGTGTTTATACCCTGTATCTCGTTCTCAAGATCACCGGGATCTGCATTCACATACAGCGGCGCAGCGAATACCATAAGGCAGCAAATTATCATAAGCAAGATACGGAACTTCAATGCCCCGTTTGCGCTGTTTTTATTCTTATTTTTTTCTCTTTTGTAAAACGCTTCCATTCCTACCTCTTCTGAAGCCATAAGTACTGTGTATTTTACCATTTTGGGGCCTTGTTATTCAAGTGCACCGGGGGCCTGTGTATGCTTGAAAATGCACGCTGAGGGGTTGTACAATCATAGCAGTCAATGCAAAGGATGCCGGCCGAGGCCGGACCGTTTCGGAGGTATGACATGGTGACAAAGAGAAAAGACTATATATCCTGGGATGAGTACTTCATGGGAGTCGCTCTGCTGGCTTCAAAGAGGAGCAAGGACCCGAACACTCAGGTCGGAGCGTGCATCGTGGATCAGAACAACGTGATCCTCACGACGGGATACAACGGTTTTCCTAAGGGCTGCTCGGATGATGAGTTCCCGTGGGACCGCGAGGGTGAGAACACAAAGTACCCTTATGTTGTGCACGCAGAGCTCAACGCCATACTGAACGCGTCCGGAAAGGACCTCAAGGGCGCCAGGATCTACGTGGATCTCTTCCCTTGCAATGAATGCGCTAAGGCGATCATCCAGTCGGGCATCAGGGAGGTCATCTACCTTTCTGACAAATATGCCAATACCCCGGCAACGCAGGCGTCGAAGCTGATGCTGACAACTGCCGGAGTCAGGCTCACGCAGATGCATCCGGATATCGATAATATTGTTCTGGATTTCAAAAAAGGAGAACAGAAATGAAGCTTATAATTACCGCTCCGCGCGGCAAGATGGCGTCGCTCATAGTCGCCGATGCCGCGTCAAGAGATAATGTGGAGATAGTAGCAGGCATCGGCCCTAAGGGCAGAGATTACATCGGAAAGGACATCGGAGAGGTCGCCATGATCGGCAAGACTGTCGGCGCCCCTGTTGTCGATGACATCGAGTCCGTTATAGACGATGCCGACGTGGTATGCGATTTCTCGACTGTAGAGCTCGGGATGGAAGTACTGGAGGCCTGCCTTAAGCATAAGAAGGCTCTCGTTGTCGGAACGACCGGATTCAATGCTGAGCAGCGCGCAAAGCTTGAAGCTGCAGCGAATGAGATACCTCTCATGATCGCTGCCAATACGGACCGCATGGTCAATGTAATGAGAAAACTGCTCATGGAGGCTGCGAAGCAGCTTTACGATGAGACAGACATAGAGATAGTCGACATGCACGACAACAAGAAACTCGATGCGCCGAGCGGCACCGCCCGCGAGCTTATCGAGTCCATGGGCGAAGCGGTCGGCAGAGACCTTGTCTCTGATGCCGTGTACGGCAGGCCGCTCGGCAGACACCCGCGCGAAGAAGGCAAGGTCACTTTCCACGCTGTGCGCGGCGGCGACACTCCGTCCAGCCACACCATCTACTTCTTTGGCGAAGGCGAAAGACTTGAGATCACCCACCACTGCCTCAACTGGAAGGGCTGCGCCAAGGGCGCCGTCAATGCCTGCATCTGGATGGCAGACCAGCCTGTAGGACTCTACGGCATACGCGAGTCTATGGGTCTGTAATACCTGCAGAGGTCTGAATGAAATACCGCTTCAACGGAATAAAAACAGATATAGATGTCCCGATGTCTGCCCTGCCCGGCATCACAGCTAAAAAGCTCGGCATTGCGGCAGACACATTCAGGGATTTTGAGGTCCGCAGGAAATCCGTGGACGCCAGAAAGAAACCGTATATACAGTTTGTGTATACGGTCGATTTCGTTACGGATAAAAAGCTTCGCATTCCTAAAAAGTTCGCGAAAGATATAAGCACCGTAGACGAGGCCGCTGCAGCGGCGGCTGTTATGCCGCCGGATCCCGGAGATGAGCCTCTCGAAACACGCCCTGTCGTGGTCGGCGCGGGCCCGTGCGGACTCTTCGCTGGTCTTGAGCTAGCGAAGGCAGGTTACCGTCCGCTCATCATAGAGAGAGGTCCTGCCATGGACGGCAGAGTCGAGGCAGTCGAAAAGTTCAGGAAGGACAGAGTGCTTGATCCCGAGGCAAACATGCTCTTCGGTGAAGGCGGCGCGGGCACTTTCTCGGACGGCAAGCTCACGACAGGCATAAGGGATGACCTCATACGAGAGGTCCTCAAGGAGTTCCGCGATGCCGGTGCGGGCGAAGACATAATGTACCTGGCGAAGCCGCACATCGGCACGGACGTGCTCCGCAAGGTCATAGTTGAGATACGAAATAAGATAATAAGCCTGGGCGGCGAGGTCCTCTTCGATACAAGGCTTGAGTCCTTCGAAGTAAGCGGCGGCAGGCTCAGTGCAATAAACATCATAAGAAAAGGCTCCGGTAATAATGAGCGCATAGAGACCGGAGCTCTGATCCTCGCGATCGGCCACAGCGCGCGCGATACATTCGCGATGGTGAACGGCACAGGGCTCGACATGCAGCAGAAGCCATTCTCCATCGGAGTCAGGATAGAGCATCCGCAGTCGCTCATAGACGCTTCGCAGTACGGAGCTGAGAACGTTGGCAAGCTGCCGGCGGCAAATTACAAGGTGAACTATAAAGCGTCAAACGGACGCGGAGTCTATTCGTTCTGCATGTGCCCGGGCGGTGAGGTTGTCGTCTGCAGCACAAAGGACGGAGAGCTCTGCGTGAACGGCATGAGCAACAGGATGCGTGACAGCGGGACCGCAAACAGCGGCATACTCTGCGACGTACGCACCTCGGACTTCGGAAGCGACGATGTGCTTGCGGGAGTGAGATTCCAGGAAAAATACGAGCGCCTCGCCTTCGTAAACGGCGGGAGCGACTTCACTCCTCCGCGCTGCAATATGGAAGACTTTCTCTCAGCAGAAGAGGCCGGCGCAGGTTCCGGCGAAAGCAAAACAGCCGCCGAAAAAGTCTGCGCTTCCCTTCCGGACTTTGCGTCCGAAGCGATACGCGAAGCCATACCGGCATTCGCCCGCAAGATCCACGGCTACGATGATCCTGCTGCGGTCATCACCGCAGTCGAGACAAGAAGTTCATCGCCTGTACGCATTCTCAGAGGCGAAAACGGCGAGAGCAATATAAAAGGCATATACCCTGCCGGTGAAGGCGCGGGATATGCCGGTGGTATAACATCTGCAGCATGCGACGGTATAAGGGCCGCATGGCATATTATAGGGCGCTTCAGTCAGCCTGAAGCTTAGCGGCAATAGAATCCGCTGCGGCGAGTCCTGTGATCCAGGCGTTGCTGAGGTTGTAGCCTCCGCACTGGAAATCCCTGTCAGCAAGCTCGCCGGTTATATACATTCCGTCAATAAGGAGCGACTCCGAAGTCGCTTCTTTTATTTCGTCCATAGACACTCCGCCCATGGTGACCTGCGCGTCATTCCAGCCGCGTATCTGGTCAGGCCTGAACGAAAGCGTGTGTATGTTGGCCGCGATCCTCTCAGCCTCTTCATCGCTCAGCGATGACACAGGCCTTGAAGCGAATGCCTCCGCATCACCCTCGGCCGACCTTCTGATGATATATTCGGCAAGAGGTCCTTTCAGGACTGTGCACAGGAGCTCCCCTATCGGCTCTCCCGAGAAGGCTCCGGTCCTGCTGTCCCTGATGAATTCGCGTATGTCTCCGTCCGGGAAGAGATCGACGCGCACCATAAAGTCGTCAAGGCTCTCGCCTCCGCGCCTGTCATATCTCATGTGCCTCGTCATATTGAAGACGCAAATGCCGGACAGTCCGTATTTTGTGAACTGTATCTCGCCCGCCTCTTCAAAGATCTTTGTATCCTCGCCAAAGTTATGTGACGCGTCCTTGTAAAGCGAGACCACTCCTGCGCTTCTGGTGCCTCCCAGCATAACGGCGCAAGGAGAACAATCTTTTTCCCACTCCTCGCACTCTATGCCTGTCAGCGCAGGAACCGGTGTCACTACACTATGGCCTAGATTACGGGCTATCCTGTATCCGTCTCCTATGGTTCCGAAGGTAGGGCCCGCCTTGCCGCCCATGGCCATTATGAGAAATGACGCATGAGTCGTTATATTTTCAAGTCCATCCCTATCCTTGAAGACCGAATTGATCACAAAGACATTGCTGCTTCCCGGCAGCGGATCTGCCACGAGATCGGCAGGCACAGTCTTTACGGACATCACCTCTTCACCGAACGCGAAATTGACTCCAAGCGAGAGCGCCCTCTCGAACAGGAGCTCTGCCACGTCTGCCGCAGACTCGGAATAAGGATAGACAAGTCCGTTGTCATAAGCCTTTGTCACCAGTCCGATCTCCCTGAAGAACTTCATTATGCGGCTGTAACCGGCGGCGCCCGTATTGCTTATATTGCAGCGGCCGCTTCCGGTGGCTCTTATTTTACGCCCCGCTTCAGGCATCTTCTCTATTACAAGAACGCTGAGATGCGGGGCCTTCATGCCCAGCTCAATTGCGGCCGCAAGCCCGGAGGCGCCGCCGCCCGCTATAACTACATCTGCGTATCTGCTTTCTTTCATTTATCGTTCCTCTTTCAGTCTGTGCTTCCGAAGCCGCCTGTTCTGATGTCGTCAGAACCTGCTCCCTCAGGGATCTCATATTTTACTATGATGCCCTGAACGAACGGCGTTCCTGCCTTGAGGTTCACTCTCTGATCCGATGGATTCTCGAAACATACCAGAATATGACCTTCGTTGTCCGCATCGCAGTAATCCGCGTCGATCACGCCCACAGTGTTCGGAAGCCTGAGCCCGTACTTGAATCCGAGACTGCTCCTCGGAACTATGAGGAGGACCCTGTCTCTTTCTTCAGGCGCTGTCACCCATCTGTAACCTGTCGCGATCTTCATCTTCGAACCCGGCTCAAAGGCCAGATTGAACGGCATGCAGAAGTCGCATCCGGCCGAACCCGCTGTCGCCTGGTGAGGCGGCTTTATGGCATCAAACCACGATCTGAGTTCGCTGTCAGGGAGTCCTTTCACTCCGCAGTCAGCCTTCCATCTTTCAAACGATACCTTCTCGAAATGTGACATCTTTCCTCCTAGCAGCCGGCGGCCTTTCTGAGATCGTCAGCCTTGTCTGTGTCTTCCCACTTTACGCCGAGCGCTGTCCTGCCCATGTGTCCGTAAGCTGCAAGCTCTCTGTACTGAGGCTTGTCGAGCTGAAGCTTCCTGATGATCGCAGCAGGACGCATGTCGAAGTTCTCACAGATGAGTGCGGCGATCTTCTCTTCGTCGAGCTTGCCCGTGCCGAATGTATCTACGCAGACCGAAACAGGTTCTGCAACACCGATAGCGTATGCCAGCTGCACCTCGCACTGCTCTGCGATGCCGGCGGCTACGATGTTCTTGGCGATATATCTGGTCATATATGCCGCCGAGCGGTCCACCTTCGTAGGGTCCTTGCCCGAGAATGCTCCGCCGCCGTGAGCCGAGTGCCCGCCGTAAGTATCAACGATTATCTTTCTGCCGGTAAGTCCCGAGTCTCCCATAGGTCCGCCTATAACGAAGCGGCCAGTCGGATTGACATAGAACTTTGTTTTTTCATCTATGAACTCAGCTGGGATCACCGGGTCGATAACATGCTCCATCATGTCTGATCTTACCTGATCGAGGGAGACATCAGCGCTGTGCTGTGTTGACACTACGATGGTGTCTATCCTTGTGATCCTGTCGTCGTCGTATTCTACAGTCACCTGGGTCTTGCCGTCCGGTCCGAGATACGGGAGCGTACCGTCCTTGCGCACCTGCGCGAGTCTCATCGAAAGCACGTGTGCAAGCTTTATCGAGAGAGGCATGAGCTCCTCCGTCTCGCTGCAGGCATAGCCGAACATCATACCCTGGTCTCCGGCTCCGGTCAGTGCAAACTCGTCGCTCTCGCTTCCGGTCTTGACCTCGTAGGACTCATTGACGCCCATCGCGATGTCTGCCGACTGCTCCTCCATATGGACGATTATGTCGCAGGTATTTCCATCGAAGCACTTGTCTTCGCTGTCATAACCGATCTCAGTGATCACCTTTCTGGCTATGGCCTCGTAGTCTACGTTAAAGTTGCCCGATGCTTCTCCGAAGATCATGAGAAAGCCCGTCTTTGCAGCGCACTCGCATGCGACATGAGCCTTCGGATCCTGCGCGAGAATGGCGTCCAGCACAGCATCGGACACCTGATCGCAGATCTTGTCAGGATGTCCCTCAGTAACCGATTCCGATGTAAATAATCTTTTCATATATATAAACCCTTTCGTTGTCAGGCCATTAAAAAAGTCCCTCTGCCCGCATGCAGAGAGAACCCAGGATCCTCATCTGCCGGAGGATGGCCACCTCCGTGGGAATTGGCACCTTCACTTCCTGTGAGGTTGCCGCGGGATCAAAGGGCCCATTCCCTCCCCCGCTCTTAATAAGGACGCTCTTATTATAATCTCATTGCCTGTAATGTCAAGCGATCCGGGCACAAGTCAAAAACATATCAGTACATCGCGGCAGGCTTATCTGTTATACTTTACACATGGCTGAACTGAAACTGATACACGGGAAAAAATCCATCAAATACAATCACTTCGAAGACTACGATTTTGAGTCATGCAGAGCCATATGCGCGAGACTCATGGGCGTAGCCGCTCTTAAGGTGACCTGGCGCAGCAAGACGGAAAGGCGCGCGAGGATGTACCAGATAATGCATCTGGATTACTCGGAGTACGGGATCGATGACTACCAGGAATTCATCTGCACTCCGGGCAGCGATGACTTTGCCGAAAAGAGAGAAGAGATGAACGGCCTGTGGAACCACTTCGTCGCCGTCATGGGAAGCGACCTCACGGACATAAGCGCAGCCTGCATGCTGCGGCTCATTGAAGACGCTCTTCCCCTGGCAGCAGAAGACGTGGACCGTGAATACGACAATGAAGAGAACAAGGAATTCCGCGCTTACGCGAGGCTGCGCCTTGGCTACATGCAGGATGCCCTTAACAGCGAAGGCATAACATCGGCCGACTGCAGCAGCGTCGACGCGATGGACACACTGTCGCCTCTCAAGCTTTCGGCATTCGAGACCATCAACTACTTTCTGATGCGCCTGGTGGACTGCGACTTTGCCGCGGCCCGCTACCTGTCGGATCTCGACATGGCCTATCTCAGAAACACAGGTCTCTCCGACGCGGGCATACAGACCCTGATACGCTGCGACATAGAGCGGAGCGACCGAAAGACCGATCCCCCTGACGACGGATCATCCTTCCCTTTCCGCTGCCGCATCACGACGCTCGGAAGAAAGTCGTACTACCACGCCACCCTGGTCGTATGGCTCAGCGGAAGCCAGCGCTCAAAGAATCCGCTGGTGACGGATATCAAGGTGGGTTCCATAATAAAGCTTTCAGACTATGAGGCCGCCATACAGGTGAGCCGCCCTGAATACATAACGGTCTTTGAGTGCAAGGACGAGATGCTGAATGGTTTTGACGCAAAATACGTCGGTCCGTTTGCCAACTCGACACCGACCGCCGTCCCGAACGGCTGGCTGTACACAGCATATAAAGGAAACAATTCCCACGTCGACAGCTCGGCCTACAGGATGAACAACGACGTGTATGGCTACGGTCTCATCACCATAGCCGGTGAATTCGTACTGATGAGCAATGATCTCCGAAACATATCCATGCTTGATGATGCGCTCATCTTTTCGCTGTACTCGCCGTTCATAAATACCAAGGGAAGATTCAGGATAGACAGCCCTGTTTTTCAGACTCTTTGCAGCGCTTCCGGCGCTATGTTTGAGGAACTTGTCGAACCGGGAGATGAGTAAAAGTTTTTTGGACGTTCATGCATCTTCACATTTTGTTCGATTTTTTGCCACAGGTTTTTCAACAAAACCCAATGGGCGTAATTTCAAAAGTTTGAGACTTTTCCACAAGGTTTTCAAAAATTGTATACAATTTTATCCACTTATCCATGTGGAAAACTTTTCCATCTGAAACGTTGATATTTCAAGGTTAGAAACGATTCTGCTTTTATGTCAACAGGATTTATCCACAGTTTTTGAAAAGCCCTGTTGAACTTTTTTTGTTCGATTTCGTGAAACGCCGTGAAACATCAGAAAGGAGTGCTTATGAGCACGGAAAGAATATACAGAAGTGACCGCTATGCAGCCTCGAACGAGGCTCATGTGACCGGGATACGCGAAAAAGACGGCTTAGATATCATCGCCTGCGATGCATCGGTCTTCTTCCCTGCAGGGGGCGGACAGCCGTCAGACATCGGTACCGTCTCCAGGAAAGACGGCGCTGAGGTCTATGAGATAGTCCGGGTCTTCGACGAGGATCTTGAGGGCGACGTATGGCATGTGACCGACGCGCCTGCCGGCACTTTCAGTGAGGGAGATAATGTGGTCCTTTCCATCGACTGGGACAGCCGCTTCAGAAGCATGCAGCGCCACTGCGGCGAGCACATGCTTAGCGGGACCATGGACAGCCTCTTCGGCGGAGTCAACAAGGGCTTCCACATAGGCGATGAATACGTGACCATCGACATAGACCTCGGAGGACGCATGCTCACCGCTGAAGAGCTCGACCTCGCGCAGGCAACAGTCAATGACGCCATATGGGCAGACCTCCCGGTCACCATCACCTGGTTCGACGATTACGAGTCCTCGCTGGCTCTCCCTGTGCGCAAGCAGGTCCCTCACGACGGGAAAGTCTCCGTGGTGACCGTAGGCGATCCGGCTGATCCGTACGACTGCATAGCCTGCTGCGGAGTGCATCCTGAAAGATCGTCTGAAGTCGGCCTTCTGGCTATATACAAGTGCGAGCCTAACAAGGGCATGAACCGCATATACTTCGACTGCGGCAAGTACGCTCTTGAGAAGCTGAGCGCGGATTCCGCCCTTCTGGCCAGGGCGGCAAAGAAGTATTCGTGCTCGCCGGCAGACCTCGCCTCGAGGATGGACCTTGAAGCAGAGAAGGTCTCGGCTCTCAAGGCGAGACTCGCAGGTCTTACCGCATACGTCTGCGAAGAAGAAAAGTCCCGCATACTGCGCGATTCGGCAGACAGCGCCGCGTACGTTTACTCCTCGGATATCCTTGCGACCGACGATCTTCTGAAGCTGGGCTTCTCAGTCATAAATGAGACCGAAGGCAAACTCCTTCTTATGATGGACACTGCTTCAGACACCTGCCTCCTCTTCTCTTCGGGAGATGCAAAGTGCGGAGATCTCGTAAAGCAAAATGCCCGGGAGTTCGGCGGCAAGGGCGGCGGCAGGCCTGACAACGCGAGGGCCGTCTTCAGCAGCCTTAAGGATATGAAAGCCTTTGCAGATAAGGTGGTAGCATCTGTCTGCTAAATGGTATAATTATTTCAGATATCAGGGCGAAAACCTATTGAGAACGGAGAAGGAACAATGGACGATAAGATAATCGTAACTATAGACAGAGAATTCGGAAGCGGCGGACACGAGGTCGCAAAGCGCCTGGCAGAAAGGCTCGGCATCGCCTTCTACGACGAGGAGATCATCCAGAGAGCTGCCGAGTGCACGGGCTACCACGAGGAATACATCCGTGACAATGACGAGAAGGCTCCGGACTTTTCGTTCGGAAGCATCTTCAGCGCGATAGATGTTCAGTCCTCGCCTTTCACAAAGATACAGGAAGAAGAGTTCAACATCATCAGAGAGATCGCTGCCGAGGGAAGCTGCGTCATAGTGGGCCGCGCCGCGGACTACATCCTCTCAGAGGAAAGACATGTCAGCATCTTCCTCTTCGCTCCGTTTGAGGAGAGAGTAAGAAGAAAACTTCAGATCCACAACACGCAGGAGCCTGAGAACCTCTTCGACGTTCCGACCGTAGAGAAGAAGGTAAAGCAGATCGACAAGCAACGCCGCAGATATTATGAGTTCTATACGGACAACAGCTGGGGCGGACGTGACGAGTACGACCTCCTCATCAACACCAGCCGTGCCGGGATCGAAGGCGCAGTCGATATCATCGAAGCGTATATAAAGGGAGGCAAGGACAAAGACCTTCTGTCAGATCTTGAGGATCTTAAGGATCAGCAGTAATAAGCGCAAACAAAATACCGGAAGGAAGCATCGAGCTTACCTTCCGGTTTTGTATTGTCTGCTATTTTACTGCACTTTTAAGAGCGCTGATCTCAGCGGGGCTCAGCTTGCGGCACTGGCCGACTGCGAGCCTTCCTATCTCGAGGCTTCCGAGACCCGTGCGGCAGAGCTCGAGCACCGGATGCCCTATCGCCTTGAACATGCGGCGGACCTGGCGGTTCTTGCCCTCATGTATCACTATCTCGGCGACCGTGGAATTGCGGTCGTGCCTTATGAGGTGCACCTCCGCAGGTGAGGTCACAAAGCCGCCTATATCTATGCCCTTCTCGAGCTGTCTGGCTTCCTTGATAGTGACAATGCCCTGTGCGCGCACGAGGTATCTTTTATTGAACTCCTTTGACGGATGCATCAGCGCGTTCGCGAGGTCGCCGTCATTCGTGAGTATGAGAAGACCTGTCGTGTTGAGGTCGAGCCTTCCGACCGGGAAGACCCTCACGCTGTCGGGCACGAGCTCTGTAACCAGAGGTCTGCCCTCCTTGTCTGCCGTTGACGTCACATAGCCTGCCGGCTTGTTGAGAAGGTAGTAGACCTTGCGGTCAGCCGGCTCAATGCGTACGCCGTCGACCTCAACGATGTCGCCCTCTTCAACATGATAACCAGGTGAGGTCAGCACCCCGCCGTTCACCTTTACGCGTCCGTCTTCTATAAGTTCATCTGCCTTGCGGCGGCTAGTGATGCCTGCCGCAGCTATATACTGGTTTATCCTCATTATTCGTTTTCTGCTGCGCCTTCGGCGTCAGCGCCCTCTTCATCATAAAAGTCTATAGCGATCTGGCCGTAGCCTTCCTCTTCGCGCTCGCGCCTCATCTCTTCGTATTCAGGCACCTCCGGGAGGTCCTTCAGCGACGAGAAGCCGAACTTTGTAAGGAATTCCCTTGTAGTCGCGTAGATGAGCGGACGGCCTACTCCTTCCGACCTGCCCTTCACCTCGACGAGACCCTTGTCGATGAGTCCGTCTATTACGCGCTCGCTCTTGATGCCTCTTATCGAATCGACTTCGGATCTCGTGACCGGCTGGCGGTACGCGATTATGGCGAGCACCTCGAGCGCTGCCTGCGAGAGCCTTCTTATTCTTACCGGCGTGCAGAGCTTTTTGAGGAACATATCGTTGTCTGCGAGAGTAACGAAGCGGAAAGCGTCATCGGCTTCCTGTATCCTGATGCCTCTTCCCTCCTGCTCGTACTCGGTCTGGAGCTCTTTGAAGAGCTTTCTTACCTCGTCTTTGTCTGCTTCGAGGACTTCGGCTGCGTCTTTGACCTCGAGAGGTTCTCCCCACATGAACATCATAGTTTCAAGTGCGGATTTCATCGTCTTATTGCTGTACATCTGCGGTCTCCCTCCTGATCACGTTGATCTCGCCGAAGTTTTCCTTCTGCTCCGCGTCATATCCCTGATTCTTTATCATGGAAAGAAGCGACATGAAGCTGAGCGTAATATCGTATCTGTCCGGTTTTTCAGGCAGAAGCTCCGTGAAGAGCACCTTGCCTCCGTTGTCTTTGAGCTTTCTTTCGAGAAGGTCTGTCATCTCGCTTATGCGGTTCTCGATCGTCTCCTTGCGGCGGCGCACCCTCGTGTAGCGGGCGGTCACCTCTTCGACCTTTCTCTTGCGGGTCAGGAAGAGTATGAACGCGCTCACCAGCTGTTCGTCGCTCACGCGGAGTATCTCATCCGGGTCGTCCAGATATCCGGACATATCCTCGGCAGGCTTTCCGTGCACCGCGAGGTTGTATTCCTCTGCCTCGGCGAGCATCTCGGCGGCCTTCTTGATACGCATGTATTCGAGCAGTCTGCCCTGGAGTTCGAGCCTCGGGTCCTCGATTATCTCGAGTTCTCCCTCAGTGTTGATCCTCGGCAGCAGCATGCGCGACTTGAGGCGTATGAGGACGGCAGCAAGCACGATGAACTCCGTGTCCACCTCAACATTCAGAGCTTCCATCTCCTTGAGGTAGGCGATGTACTGCTCCGTTATCTCGGCGACCTTTATGTCATATATGTCCATTCTCGCGTTTTCGAGAAGGTATATGAGAAGGTCGAACGGTCCTTCAAATTTGTCTATCCTGACTTTGTACAATTCTCTTTTCCCTTTTCTGCGGCCGCCGCGCTGAGCGCCCGGCCATTTTATTCAAAGTATATCTCTTTAAGATAAAGGCCCTGCGGAGCTGCGGTGAATCCCGCCTTTGCGCGGTCGCGGCTCTCTATCGCTTCAGCGACGCTCTCCGGAGTGCGCTTTCCGAGTCCCGCTTCGATGAGCGTTCCCGTTATGATACGCACCATATTATACAGGAATCCGTCGCCTGTTATCTCTATGTTTATCGAGTTTTCGTCCTCATTTATGCTGAGCTCCGAAACGGTGCGGACAGTCGTCTCGCGAGGAGTGCCTCCCGCGGTCTCAAAGCACTTGAAGTCGTGCGTGCCTATGATGTATGACGCGGCCTGACGCATAAGGTCAAGGTCGAGAGCATCAGCGCCCGGGTACTGGAGGGCGTGGTTCCTTACGAAAATGTCGCCCGTCTTGTCTATGACGTACCTGTAGGTCTTGCCCCTGCACGAATACCTTGCGTGGAAGTCATCAGGCATGACCTCGGCTGAGAGTATGCGGATGTCTCCGGGAGCTCCGCTTCTTCCCTCGCCGCCTGCTCCGAAGCGGCGGTTCATCACCTCGGGAAGCTTCTCAACGGGCATATTCGAATCCCAGTCAAAGCTCGCGCACTGGCCCAGCGCGTGGACTCCGGCATCCGTGCGGCTCGTGCCGTGGATGTGGACCTCTTCGCCGGCGATGTATCTGAGCACATGCTCTATCTCGCCCTGCACTGTGCGCACATTGGGCTGTATCTGCCATCCGCAGAAGTTTGTGCCGTCATATTCGATTTTTATGAGAACGTTTTTGCCCATTGTTTATTGACGTATGATGAAATGTGCGGATCATGCAGCCAGCCCTGCGCTTCCCGGTGCGCTGCCGACTTATCTTTTATAGTTCAAAAATTAGCAAGTCGCCTGCGCTGAATAAAAACAGGAAGTATACAGTCACCGCGGCGCATG
Source organism: uncultured Eubacteriales bacterium (assembly GCA_902778585.1). Classification (GTDB taxonomy): domain Bacteria; phylum Bacillota; class Clostridia; order Peptostreptococcales; family Anaerovoracaceae; genus Crickella. The sequence continues at coordinate 23,166 of CACYYD010000018.1, forward strand.
CGGATGGGAGCATCGGGTTTCTGTCCTTTATGCTGCCCCTGCCTATCGCTATCCTGACTGCCGAATAGACGGCAAACATTAGCGTGGTGAGTATGAATATGATGACTATGCCTGTCCTTCCCGTTATGAGTCCCATGCAGGTGAAGAACTTTATATCGGCGCCGCCGAGGCTTCCGCTTCTGAAGAGAAGCATGCCCAGCAGCAGTATCGCCATGGATATGCCGAAGCCGAGCGCGGCGCCAGCGGCCGGCTCCCACCACTGCTCGTGGTAGTCCACGAAGGCGACCGCCGAGATAGCCAGCATTATGCTGAACTGATCGGGGACCACCTGATAGAGCTGGTCGGCTATGGCCATCTCAAGCACTATAAACAGGACGCAGAGCACCGCAAGTTCATAAAACAGGCTCCCGCCCCTTATCGCAAGATAAAGCCCTGTGATCGCAAAACAACCCGTAAAAGCGTATTTCCACGGAGTCGACGGCAGTCGCTGTCTGCCCATGGCGTCAGCCTCTAAAAGCGCGGGCGGCAGGACTTTGTTGCCCGCGCCGGCCGAAAGGCCGCGGTGCTGCCCTGATGCGTCCGGGCCGGCGCCTTCAGGCGCCCCGCCGTCCTCGTCGGTCCAGTCCTCGAACCACGAGGCTTTTATGCGGTTGAAGGCCACGACGCTTCCGTTCCCGAAGAGGACGGCGAGCACCGCGGCCGCGATTATTCTTATTATCAGATCAATACCGGCAGGGATCTTGTTGCCTCCCTTTCTGCACTGCTTGCCGCCTGCTTTGGCGGCTCTTTGGTTTTTATTCCAGGCAGCTGTCCAGGAACTCCTTCATGTCCTCGTAGACCTGCTCTTTGTCGAGCTCGTTCAGGATCTCGTGCCTGTCACCTTCGTACATCTTGATCTGTACGTCGCACGGCGTGTTCTCTGTGTATACCATGAATGCCTTGCGCACGCCTTCGCCCCACGCTCCTACAGGATCTTCTGTTCCTGAAGCGAAAAGAATAGGCAGTCCTTCAGGCAGCTTCTTCATTCTCTCGATATCATGAGCCTTCTGCATGCCGGAGAACATATGGTAGTAAGCGTTCGGCGAGAAGCTGAATGTGCACCAAGGCTGCGCCCTGTACCAGTCGACTATCGCCTCGTCCTTTGTCAGCCAGTCGGAGATGGTCCTCGGGTTCTCTATCCTCTTGAGGTATGATCCGAACGACATTCCGTCGATCAGCTTCGCAGACTTGCCGACCTTGTTGATTCCCAGCATCTTCGCGACCATCTTGCCCATCGCGAGGACAGGTGCCGGCTGCCATGCCGTTCCCATGACGATGACTCCGGAGAGACCCTTGGCGTAGTCCCCGCCGTTCTCCGTGATGTACTGCCTGATAAGGAAGGATCCCATGCTGTGGCCGAGCATCAGATAAGGCACACCCGGGAACTCCTTCTGCATCATCTCTCTCAGGTGATGGATGTCTGCGATGACCCAGGCGTTGCCCTCTTTTCCGAAGTAACCGTGGTATTCGTCGGACTGCACCGACTCGCCGTGGCCGAGGTGATCCTCGCCCGTTACCAGATAGCCGTGCTCTGTCAGGTACTTCGCGAAGCCGTCGTATCTGTCGATGAATTCGACCATTCCGTGGATTATCTGAAGGATAGCCTTAGGCTTTCCTTCAGGCTCCCACCTTATTGCGTGGATCTGTGTCTTGCCGTCTGTCGACGGATAGTAAAAGTCTTTCTTAGTCATGGTCAGCCTCCGATTAATTATCCTATCCCGACCGGTCTCAACGGTCTTCAACTGATCTTTCCAACCAATTAAGTATACAACATGTTCTCTCGATTTGACTATATGGCAGCAGTCAGTACGAAGCTTTGACTGCCTGCAAAGCAATTGCTTGCACTATGCCTCTTCTTTCTTTGGAGGCCTCGTTCCGTGGAACTGGTAGAACTGCGTCTCAATGGTCCCGTTGTACAGCTTGCGGCGGCGGTCGGCCTTTCTGCCGATCTCCTTCTCGAGCTCTTTATCCGACGTGAGGAGGAAGAACGACCAGTTAGGGCAGCTCTCCATCATCTCACGTATATGCGCGTAGATGGCCTTTATGCCGGCATCATCGCCGACCCGCTTACCGTAAGGGAGATTGGAGATCACGACCACGTGATCGTCCTTTCCCGCGCCCTTAGGTATGCCGGCGCCGGGCTCCCATGCGGTCATGTCCATCTTTACGATGTCTATATCATCGACCGCGCCGGCTTCCTCCGCATTCTCCTTCGCGGCGCGTACGGCGCGCGGATCTATATCCATCCCCGTTATGTGAAGCGGCTCACCGGCATCCATCGCCGCGTACGCCGCGCGCCGCTCGTCCTTCCAGACGCCGGCGCCGATGATATCCCAGCCTTCGGCTGCGAATGACCGCCCAAGGCCCGGCGCCATATTGCGCGCGATCATGGCGGCCTCAATAGGAATGGTCCCGGAACCGCAGCACGGATCGACCAGTACGCGGTCCTTTCTGTAAAAACTCAGCTGAACGAGTGCTGCGGCAAGCGTCTCCTTTATAGGGGCCGCCACATCGCGCACCCTGTAGCCTCTTTTGTGGAGTCCGCCTCCGCTCGTATCCATCAGCATCAGGAAGCTGTCCTTATGGGCAATGAATCTTATGCGGTACTCTGCGCCGGTCTCCGGCATCGTCTCCCTGCAATAAAACTCAGACAGCCTCACTGAGACTGCCTTCTTGATTATCTTCTGGCAGGCAGGCACGCTGTGGAGGACCGACTTTACGGATCCTCCCACTACAGGAAAAGCTCCCTCAAGCGGAATGATGCTCTCCCACTCGAGAGCCTTTGTCTGCTGAAAGAGCTCCTCAAATTCGGTCGCCTTAAATTCACCCATGCGCACATATACTCTGTCCGCGCTTCTGAGCCACAGGTTGGAGCGCACTATCGCGCGCTCGTCTCCCATGTAGGTGACACGCCCGTCTTCCGTTCTAAGTATCTTGTAGCCGAGCGCTTCTATCTCGCGCCTGACCACCGCTTCAAGTCCGAAGGTCGCTGTTGCGACAAGTTCAAGTTTCATCTGAGCCGGCCTCCGTGTCCGCTATATCTTTATCTCAAAGTCAAAGCCCGACTTGTATGGGATCACCATGCCGTGGTCGCCGCTTTCTCTGGCTGTTCTGGTCTTCTTCATATCTATGACGCGCTGATTCTCGGACCCGCAGTAGATGAGCGTGAGGTTTCTAAGCTTCTCGTCATATCTTCCGTCAACCAGGATATCCAGCATACCCAGGAGCTCATCCGTTGCGCTGTCGTGCCTCGCCTCGAGCTCTTCGAGCGTATATCCGCTGTAGCTCATGACGGTGAGTCCGATGCCCTTGCACAGCTTTGCCAGATCGACCAGCGGCTGCACCTGCTCAAACGGCTCGCCGCCGGAGAATGTGACTCCTCTGAGGCCGGACTTCGACTTTATCTCGTCGAAGATCTCGCCGACCGTCATCTCCATGCCTCCCTCGAAGGCCCACGACTCCGGATTATGACATCCGTGGCAGTGATGCGGGCAGCCCTGCACGAAAATCACGTATCTGAAACCCGGCCCGTCAACTATGGACTCAGGCTCTATGCCGCACACCTTTATTACTTTGCTCATATCCGCTGTTTCAAACATATCTCGTGCCCGTTCTTTCACAAAAATAGCCGCCTTCTCCATTCAGGTTCAGGCGGCCATTGCGTTTGTTAGATAGATTAGTTGTGGCTCAGTCCGTGCTTAACTCTGTCCTGCACCTCGGCTCTCTTGCCGTTGTTGAATCTGTCGAGTGTGCCGACGAGATATCCTGTGATCCTTCTGATTCTCTCGAAGCCTACGCCTTCGCCGACCTGGCCGTCTACATTCTTCACAACCTTGTTATTCATATCGGTACCTCCGTAAGTTTTCTTTATATGTCTTTCTTGGAATTTCTGTTTTTAACGCTTCGTATATTTTAATGCTCCATATGGGGTTTTGTAAAGCAATATTAATGTATATTGTTGTTTATTTTACCCGCAGACACATCATGTTGTGGATAAGTCTGTGGAAAACCCTGTGGATAACTAGTGGATGCAGTCACAAGGTACCGGTACGCTCGGGTACTTCATACGGAGCTCGTTAAGTCTCTCGATAGTGACAGGCTCTCCTTCGCGTCTTCCGCATCTTGGGCAAACGTCATCGATAACGCCTGTGTATCCGCAGACAGGGTCTCTGTCTACCGGGTGGTTGACCGATCCGTATCCTACGCCGGCTTCCTTCATGAATCTGATGACGGATTCGAATGCCTCAGGATTCTTCGCGGTATCGCCGTCCAGCTCTACATAGCTGATGTGACCCGCATTCGTGAGGTCATGATAAGGTGCCTCGATGGCGATCTTCTCGAACGCTCCGATCGGGAAGTATACAGGAACGTGGAACGAGTTTGTGTAGTAATCTCTGTCCGTAACGCCCGGGATCTTTCCGTACTTTTCTCTGTCGATCTTTACGAATCTGCCGGAGAGTCCTTCTGCCGGTGTAGCCAGCAGTGTGAAGTTGAGGCCTGTCTCTGCGCTCTTCTTATCGCAGAACTCTCTCATGTGCTTGATGATCTCGAATGCCTGCTCTCTGGACTTCTCGCTCTCGCCGTGGTGCTTTCCTGTCAGAGCCTTCATTGTCTCTGCGAGTCCGATGAATCCGATCGAGAGTGTTCCGTTCTTGAGGATCTCAGCTACGCTGTCGTCCGGTCCGATGTTGTCAGAATCGATCCAGATCCCCTGTCCCATCAGGAACGGATAGTTTCTTCCCTTCTTTGTGCACTGGATCTTGAATCTGTGCAGCAGCTGTCTCGAAACGAGTTCCATCATAGCGTCGAGCTTCTTGTAGAACACGTCGAAGTCTCTGTTTGCCTCGATAGCGAGTCTAGGAAGGTTGATCGATGTGAACGAGAGGTTTCCTCTTCCGCATACGACAGCCTTTGTCGGGTCGTAGTTGTTTGCCATAACTCTTGTACGGCATCCCATGTATGCGACCTCTGTGTTGTAGTCGCCCTTCTTGTAGAACTTCTTGTTGAAAGGAGCGTCGAGGAAGCTGAAGTTAGGGAACAGCCTCTTTGCGCTGCATCTGATAGCCAGCTTGAAGAGATCATAGTTAGGATCCTCTTCATTGTAGTTGACGCCTTCCTTTACCTTGAAGATCGAAACCGGGAAGATAGGTGTCTCGCCGTTTCCGAGTCCCGCCTCTGTCGCGAGCAGGAAGTTCTTTATTACCATGCGGCCTTCAGGTGTAGTGTCGGTTCCGAAGTTGACCGAGCTGAACGGTACCTGAGCGCCCGCTCTTGAGTTCATGGTGTTGAGGTTGTGGATCAGGGCCTCCATTGCCTGATATGTCATCTTATCGGTCCTAGCCCATGCAGCCTCTGCAGCCTGCTGGCAGCTTCTGACCAGCTGCTCTCTTGTGAGTCCGCCTGCCCAGCCTGCCTTGTCGAACCACTCGCCGATTATCTCGCCGTAGCTGCCGTTCGTCTCAAGCTTAGGAGCCGGAGCCTCTGCTCTGATCTTCTCTGCCAGGGCCTTCGCTTCATCGTAAGGAGCGTCGAGCTTTGCGGCGAAGATCTCGGTCAGTGCGGAGAAGAACTCCTTGATGTATGTTCTGGCAACGCCCGGAGCCATCGAATAGTCGAAGTTAGGGACCGACTGTCCGCCGTGCATCTCGTTCTGGTTGGCCTGGATGGCAATGCATGCCAGAGAAGCATAGCTCATGATCGACTGCGGCTCTCTGAGGTAGCCGTGGCCTGTGCAGAATCCGTCCTTGAAGAGCTTGATAAGGTCGATCTGGCAGCAGGTCTCGGTGAGCATGTAGAAGTCCTTGTCGTGGATGTGGATGTCACCGTTGATGTGAGCCTTTGCGATGTCCTTCGGGAGCACATAGTTGTCTACGAAGTACTTCGCGCCCTCGGAGCCGTACTTGAGCATAGTACCCATCGATGTGTCTCCGTCGATGTTGGCGTTCTCTCTCTTGATGTCGGCATCCTTCGAGTACGAATAAGTGAGCTCATTGTAGATGTTCATCAGATCGGACTCAGCCTCTCTGATCTTTGCGTGCTCGGCACGGTAGAGGATGTAAGCCTTGGCGGTCTTTTCCCAGTCATACTTGATGAGCATTGCCTCGACGATATCCTGCACCTGCTCTACAGTGCATGTATCGCCGTCGAGCTGCTCTACTACCTTCTTTGTGAGATAGGTATAGTCGATGCTCGTCATCTTCTCGCCTTCTACCGCCTTATTGGCAGCATAGATGGCGTTGAAGATCTTGGACTCATCGAACGGCATCTCTTTGCCGTCTCTTTTTACTATGCTTTTCATGGTTGTTCTCTCCGTTATATATATTTTCTCTCTTTAATTATTGACCGAGTATTGAGCCCGTCTTTTTTAAGGCGTAAAAAAATGCGCCCCTGTTCCGGACACTATATATAGTAGTCTAGGCTATTTTCTTTGTCAATATATTGTTGTATTCTTTTTATGTTTTTTAGAGATACAATCGGCAAAACCGCCGATTCTCCCTGCATTTGCGGCGGTTTTTCTTATGTCTTCAAGGCCTCGGTTCCCCTCGCTTTAGTGCCGCCAGCCGTCCGGTCTGCACCCTCCACTGACCATTGATATCAATTGACGTAAATAGCACAAAAGGCGTAACACTTGCGTCAACCGCATCAGCCTGTATGTTGTGTACGCCATCAATTATTGACGCAAACAGATTCTTCCTGATCACTTCTGCGTCAACATGGCCTCCCCTAAGCCTTCATTTTAGTCTTACAGTTGACGTAAAAAGCTCATTTAAACCGCTGGTTACGTCAACTTTTCTCCCTACAAGCAGCCATCCGGATGACTTCGTTGACGCAATCTTCTCTTATTTAGATGAACTTGCGTCAAAGCGGCCTGCTCCAAGAGCCCCTGCGCTGCCGGCGGGCAATTGCCCGGCCCGGACGGCAGCTATAAAGCGGGGCGATTGGCTAAGCAGGCCCGGGGAGCCCAATGGAGGGCGACCCGCCGGCAGAGGTATCTGCGTGCGAAAGCCGATGCTAAATGCGGACCAGAGCGCGCACGGGATATTGATCATCCGCAAAGTGTTGATTCCCGTGCACGCCGTGAAAAAGGACTGTGCTTTTAGTTGATCCTCGATGTTTCATCCCTAGGTCTGAGCCTTATGTCAATAATGTCCTGCACCACAGACGGATCGAAGCCGCCGCTCAGATCATCAAAGGTAAAGAATACATCCCTACCCGGGATCATCCCAGCCGCAAGGTACAGGTTTGTCTTGTAAAGATATGAATTCTGATAGAGTTCCTGATTCATCAGCCCTTCATGTTCAATTATGATTTCGGTTTTGTAATCAATCGTAGACAGGACGGTAAAATCCGGATATATAAGTTTGCCGCTAATCACATGCGGAAGTTCATAGACAAAAGGTATTCCATATGCAATAAGGAGGTTCGCTATTATAACTTCAGATTTCGAGCGCATAGGCGTTCCTTCTATATCATGCATCTTCAGCTGCTCAGGATACTTGACCGGATATCTGTCTTTCTCCTTAAGCTTCGCTTCTTTCCATGCTTTAGCTGCGATATTACCTATGCCGTTTCCTTGCGGCAATGCCGTCTGGTATGTAAGCGGCAGCTGGGAAAGTATCGCTTCGTAACTGATATCTTTATGATTGGCCTGCAACTCTGTAAGCAGTTTGATTTCTATGCCAAGATTTTTAAGCAGTTTGCGCAGGTAAACAGATTCCTTGATCAGTTTTACTTCTTCGCAGTTTTCTCCGCCTAAATAGCAATACCTTTTATCCCCCTTTCTCCTGGCATAGTAATATTTATTCTTTCCGCGCAATGAAACCTTCAGCGCATAACCGCTATAGTTTTCCAGCTCTGCAAGTCTCCTTGTCTTACCTTCTCTCAGTGAGATCATTCTGTCCAGGGCTCTCATAGCCTCGCTGTAATACTTATTATCCATACAAAAATTTTAGGCACGTCCGATTTTTTTGGCAAGAACAGCACGGCACTCTTTCCGTCAATAAATGACCTTTTTTCATAAACACCGACAAAAGCCTACCACCACGCTGCGGTCTTGAACTGCCGCATGCAATCAGTTATCATTTTTGTAAAGGAGATATCACTATGCATAAGCTTCATAAAATACGAGATATAGATATAGTCGGCGTTCAGATCGACTTCGGCGCTTCCCAGAAAGGCGTAGCCATGGGGCCCCTTGCCATACGCTATGCAGGACTCAGCACAGAGCTCCGCCGCATGGGCTATACAGTCCGTGACAAAGGCGACATAATCCCGCCGCCGGACGGCATGAGCCTGCGCCACATGATACGCTTTGAGCAGGTCAACGCCACCAACAAGCAGCTTTATGACGCAGTCAGCGAGACCCTTTCAGAAGGACACTTCCCGCTCGTTCTCGGAGGCGACCACAGCATCGCCGCCGGCAGTGTGTCGGCAGTAGCCAAGCATTATGAACCCGAGGGCGAGATCGGCATCATCTGGATCGACGCACACGGCGACTGGAATGACGACAAGTCGACGCTGAGCGGCAACATGCACGGCATGCCTTATTCCGCGGTATGCGGATGGGGTCCGGCGAGCATGGTGGACTTTGGCCAGACACCGCATTACGTCCCTACCGCCCACTGCGTGCAGATCGCAGGTCACGACTTCGATGAACCTGAAGCTGCCAGGATGAAGGAGGCCGGGATGCATGTCTTCCCTATAGGCGATGTCGACAAGCGCGGCATGTACGAGGTTATGAAGGACGCTATCAGGGTCGCGGGCGAAGGCACGGTCGGAATACATCTCAGCTTCGATGTGGATGCGATCACCCCTGAATACGCACCGGGCACTGGTACCCCGGTGCCGGACGGCATCACAGCGAGAGAAGCCTATCTGGCGGTAGAGATGCTGGCCGACTCCGGAAAGCTGCTCTCGATGGATCTTGTAGAGGTGAACCCGATCCTCGACGAAAGAAACAAGACAGCGATCATGGCGTCAGAGCTTATACAGCTCGCGCTTGGAAAGAAAGTGTACTGAAAATCAGCGCGGATTCCGAAATAATTGAAGAAGAATAAAAGCACTGTATCACAGGCTTTTAATGGCACCAAAAGAGGCCGGAGACTTATCTCCGACCTCTTATTGATTGCATACAATTACGAGAGCAAGTAATTAGCCGAAGTATCTCTTCAGGAGACCAGCAAATGCCTGGCCGTGTCTTGCCTCGTCTCTTGCCATCTCGTGGACGCTGTCATGAATAGCATCGAGTCCGAGCTCCTTAGCCTTCTTAGCCATAGCTGTCTTATTCTTGCAAGCACCGTTCTCTGCAGCTACTCTCATCTCGAGGTTCTTCTTTGTGCTGTCTGTAACGACCTCGCCAACCATCTCAGCATATCTTGATGCATGGTCTGCTTCCTCAAATGCAGCTCTTCTCCAGTACTCGCCGATCTCAGGATATCCTTCTCTGAAAGCAACTCTGGACATTGCAAGGTACATACCAACCTCGGAGCACTCGCCCATGAACTCAGCCTTCAGGAACTCGAAGATCTCAGGATCGCAGCCCTGAGCAACGCCTACAACGTGCTCGGAAGCCCATGTCATCTCTGCATCTTCATCCTGCTTTTTGAACTTCTCTGCAGGAACTCCGCACTGAGGGCACTTTTCAGGTGCCGAATCGCCTTCATGAACGTAACCGCATACGCTGCATACCCATTTTGCCATAATATTTTCCTCCTTGATTTACATCTCTGTCATCTGTGTTACAGGCAAAGCCGCTGACCCACTTCTGTTTCGCCCTCTGCCCATAGCTGTCAACAGATTAATATTAACATAAAAAAACCAACCCTGCACTCATTCAGATACAATTTAGTGCCCGGATTTCCGATGTTTTTTCAGCCCGGGCCGATGCCTCATATTATTTTATAGAACCTAAAAGAATGCTTGTTATAAAAAAGATTGTAAACCCAAACTTTTCGGGTTTAATTGAATATATCAACCGATTATGGTATTGTATTCCCGTACAGAAGGGGACCAGCTGTACAGAAAAAAATCTATAAAAAGGAGGCCCCCCATGAAGATACAGCAATCAGCAGAAGACTATCTGGAAGCCATGCTAATACTTCAGGAGGAGCATGGTTATATCCGATCCATCGATATAGCCAAGCATCTTGGAGTAACTAAGCCGAGCGTCTCATACGCTGTAAAGCGCCTCAGAGAAAGCGGTTACATAAACATGGAGGCCAATGGTCCAATCACACTTGCTCCGGCAGGTTACAAGATTGCGAAAAGGATCTACGAAAGGCACAAGGCTCTGACAGCCTTCCTTGAAAAACTCGGTGTAAGCAAAGAACAGTCTGAAGAGGATGCCTGCAAGATCGAGCACGTTATCTCACATGAAACATACGTTGCCATCTGCGACTTTCTGAATGACGGCAGTGACGAAGCTATCGGAAGTTACGATTTCGAATAAGTGAAGGATACGGGACCGAAGCTGGAATATTGAATATGGCAAAACAAAACACTCTGTCAAAAGACAGAGTGTTTTTCATTGTCATTATTTGCCGCAGAGGCCTGTGCCCCCGCGCCCGGCAGGACTTACTTCAGGATGATAGTGTTGTCGATCGATGCGGAATCCTCTGCCATTGCCTTGAGGCTCTCCGAAAGATCAGAAACTGTAGCCTGCTCGAGGTTTTCAGGAATGCTGAAGTCAGGAGCTACGTGAGCGCCCTCTTCGATCTTCTCCTTGTCCATTACCAGAGTAGGTGCCTTGCTGATGTCCTCAACCTTAGGCTCCTCAACTGCAGGAGCGATGTCGAGCTCTGCAAGATCTTTCATGATGTCGAACTCATCCTCATCGATGCGTGCGAGCTCGCTCTCGAGCATCTTGCGGAAGTTGTCCTTGAGTCTTCTGACCTTTGTGCTGAGGATAGCGTGCTCGTCTGTCAGCTTTCTTACGTTGACCTTTGCGTCGAGCAGCATGTTCTCTGCCTCGAGCTCAGCGTCTCTCATCATGAGCTCAGCTCTTCTCTCTGCGCTTGCGGAGATGTCTGCCATCAGCTTCTTGGCTGTCTCGAGAGTCTCGACCATGGCGTTGTCGTCCTTCTGAGCTTCTTCGAGCTGCTTCTCAAGAGCTTTGATCTTGTGAGCCATTGTCCTGTTGTCGTTCAGGACCTTCTCGTAATCGGCTACTATAATATCCAGAAACTCGTCTACCTCTCTGGAGTTGTATCCCTTCTTATCACGGCTGAATTCTTTTTTATCAATGTCGATCGGCATTATCATAGTGCGTATACCCTACCTTTCTCTCTGCTATATCTCGTTTCCTTTTATATGAATGCCTCGGAACTATTTCCAAGGGCTTTCCTTCACTGATGCTTTACCGGACTCTGTGGCCCTGTCTACCATTGCCTTAATGTTAACATTATGAGGGGCAAAAAGGTAGATGTTCTGGTTGATCCTCTGGCAGCTGCCCTTCAGAGCGTATGTAGCTCCGCTCAGGAAGTCGAACATCTTGCGGGCAAGATCCGTCTCGACCTTCTCGAGGTTGATGATGACCGGCTTATTTGCCCTTAGGTTGTCGATCAGCTTGCGGCACTCCTCGATGTTCTTCGGCTCGATGACCACCATTCTGAACGCGCCGGAGTCGTTTCTCGAAGACTTGTCTACAGAATCTCTGTTTTCGGTAAACTTCTGAGGCGGCGCCACTTCGCTGAATGCGAGCGGGCTGATCCCTGTCTTCAGCGGGGCCTCAGGTGCTGCAGGGGCCGGAGCCGCTCCGCTGAGTTCCCTCTTGTATGCATCTATCTCGTCCTGCGAGATATCATCGTAATCGTCATCATACTCATCGGTGATGCCGACCAGATCCTTCATTTTATCCATGAAACCCATTTCCTTTTGTCCTCCTCTATCTGTAATTGCGCGGTCCGAAAATCGAACTTCCGACTCTTACCATTGTTGCTCCTTCTTCGACCGCTACCTCGAAGTCACCCGACATTCCCATCGAGAGCTCTGTCGGAGCGAATCTCTCAGCAGGAAGATCCCAGCCCTTCATATCCTCGAAGAGTTCTGCTGCCTCCCTGAAGTACGGTCTTGAATCCTCAGGCTCTGCTGCGATCGGCGGTATGCACATTATTCCGCACACCCTCACGTTACCGCATTCAGCGCATATGTCCGTAACCAGCTGCCTGAGGTCTGCTGCCGGTATCCCGGATTTTGTCTCTTCCATCGCCGAGTTGATCTCGATGAGAACGTCCATCGTGATCCCTGCTGCGGCGGCCCGCTTGTCGATTTCACGGGCAAGTTTGAGTGAATCGACCGAATGTATCATCACGACCTTGTCGATGATCTGTCTGACCTTGTTCGTCTGCAGGTGGCCTATCAGGTGCCATCTTACCGGACTTACGCTGTCATACTTCTCGAGGACCTCCTGCACGCGGTTCTCGCCTATGTCGGCCGCTCCCGCTTCGATCGCTTCGTTTATCTCAGAGGCCGGATGCGTCTTCGTTACTGCGATGAGCCTTACATCCTCAGGCTTCCTGCCGCTTCTGAGCGCGGCTTCGTCGACCCGCCTCTTTACTTCTGCATATCTTTCACGTATATCCATCAGTTTTTATTGTCCTTATCCGAAGAGCCTCCTTTTTTGAGACTCGCAATATCATCTTCACTAGGCGACGCGACTATCTCGTCGTATGTTCCTATGGTCTCAACGAAGTTTCCGTCGGCATCGACGTAGATGTCCGAATATACTACGCATTTAACTCCGTCGTCCGCCTTCACACTTACCGGTGTGAAGACATGCTCGCCAAGCTTGTTTTTTACGAAGACTCCGCGCTTTCCATCCGGGGCTTCGACTATGCTTGCGTCCTCAAGAACGAGTCCCTGGGCGCTGGAGACCGTTACCTTTGTATCCAGACGGCGCTCCTCAAGGAAGCCGTCAAAGAAAGTCTTGCATGTGAGCGTTATCTTTGAGGTCTTGGTGCCCTGTTCAACACTGTGTACGGTCACTGTCACAGGCTCGCCGTTTACGTCTATGTCTACAGTCTCGCCTTCGTAGTACTTTTCAGCCTCTTTATTGCTGAGGTAGTACACGAGGTACCACTTGCTGTTTTTTACTATCTTGAATATCGGATATCCCTTGCCGCAGTGATGCTCCGGCGTCTGAAGGGCCCGCTTTCCGCTGAGCGACTTGAGATCCTTCTTCGAGAGGGATCCGAATGTGTCCGTGCTGAGCTTTGCCTCCGCTCCGTCCACATAGTAGCTGACATAACCGGCTTCTCTTGCGATGCCGTCTTCAGTCAGGACTGCTGCATCTTCAAGTTCGGACATGACCCTGGTGTAGCGTCCCGGGTTTGTGCCTTCCTCTATTGATTCAACAGTCTCTTCAGGAACTGCTTCGCCTTCAGCTGTCTCTGCCACTCCGCCTTCAGCTGCCTGTGCCTCTTCCGCAGCTTTTGCAGCCTCAGCCGCTTCAGCTTCGGTCATGGCGTCCGCTTCAGCTGCCGCCTCAGCTTCAGCATTGTCTTCAGACGTAAGCTTTACGACCCTCGCGCCGGCCTTTACAAGCTTGTTCGCATCGGCAACTCTCTCTATTTTGGCGGCCCGTTTGGCGACGTACACGGTCTCATCTCTCACAATAAAAGCGGAGACCTCATCCTTGACGTCTACCTTACCGTATTCTGCTATATATGTGCGCTCGAGAATGCCCTTTACAGAAGGAACAGCATATACCGCTATGCAGCAAATCGCGATCAGCCCTATATATACCAGAAACGCGACTATCCACTTTCTGCTAAAAAGCTCTTTTCGAATTGGTTCCATAGTTCAGAAAAATTATACAATAAAAAAGACTTCCGGTACAACATATATTTACGCGAAAGCCTTACAGTTACTATATTTTGTGCTGGTTTTTGTGTTCTATCCGGCGCCCGTCGGCGCGGTCTTTCCGTCAGAGGTATTTCTGAAGGATGATCTTCTGCTTTTTCGACAGTTCAGGCTCACTTTCAAGATACTTCCTGAACATATCCGGACGTCTTTCCTTCGTAAGAGCAACGGCCTGCTCCCAGCGCCAGAGGTCGATCTCGCCGTGATTTCCAGACAGCAAGATCTCCGGGACCTCGTCCCCTTCATACTCGCGAGGCTTGGAATACTGCGGATATTCGAGAAGGCCCGAATAGACCGACTCATCGGTAACGGACTCCTCGCCCGCAAGCACTCCGTCCAGGAATCTCGCTACAGTGTCTATGAGGACCATCGCAGGGAGTTCACCCCCTGTGAGCACATAGTCCCCTATCGACACCTCACGCGCTCCGAGCCTGTCGAGAGCACGCTGGTCGACGCCTTCGTAGTGTCCGCAGAGTATGGTTATCTCGTCTTTCTCCGAAAGTTCCTTCGCCAGATCTCCGGACAGCATCTCGCCGCGTGGCGACATATACAGCACCTCGCCGCCGTATCCCTTTGCATTGAACGCGTCAAGGATAGGCTGCACCTGCATCACCATGCCGGCGCCTCCGCCGTAAGGCGTGTCGTCGACACGGTTATGCCTGTCAGTCGTATAGTCGCGGATATCTGTGATATCCAGCTCGATTATGCCGTTGTCGATCGCTCTTCCGAGCATGCTCATGCGAAGAGGCGCAAACATGTCCGGGAAGATGGTGAGTATGTTTATCTTCATGATCGTAACTCTTTGGCCGGCTAGTCGATAAAGCCCGGGATAAGCGCCACTCTGATGACGCCTTCTTCGTCGTCGATCTCTTTGAGGAATTCGTCGACAGCAGGTATGAGAACGGTTTTACCTTCGGATGTCTCGACCTCCAGAATGCTCTGCGCGGTGTTCTGTATGACATCCTTCAGCGTTCCGACTTTTGCCTCGCCGCCTTCTGCTGCCACATCGACGACGTCAAAGCCGATGATGTCGCGCACGTAGTGTTCGCCCTCAGGGAGCTCCTCGAGGTCGCATGCCCTGATGCTTACCTGCATGCCGTTAAGCGACTCGGCGGCCGTACGGTCGTCTATGCCTTCAAGCCTTACAACAGGCTTGTCCTTCTGATATCTAAGGCGTTCTATCTTTGCTTCAATGTACGTTACACCGGCTGCATCCGTCTTTTTTGGCGCACGCTCAAGAAGGAGGGTCTTGCCCTCCTTCAGATTGCCGGAATCCTGCGAGTACAGCGTGATCCTGAATTCGCCGCGGATACCCACAGGGCTCCCGACCTTTCCTATCAAGACCTTTTCCTGAGAATTATTCGTCTTCTTCAACTATCTCTACCGAAACTCTAAGATTCTGCTTGATCGCCGCAGCCTTTACCACGGTCCTGATCGCCTTTGCTATCCTTCCCGACTTGCCGATTATCTTTCCGATATCTTCGTCGGCTACCTTCAGCTTGACGATTATGTCTCTTCCGTCAGTCTCTTCGGTGACAAGGACCTCGTCCGGCTTCGTGACCAGCGCTTTCGCGATTACTTCTACCAGACTTCCCATTCCGTGCCTCCTTATTCGATAGCTCCGGACTTCTTGAGAAGTGCTCTTACTGTATCTGTAGGCTGAGCTCCGTTAGCGAGCCATCTCTTTGCAGCTTCGTTGTCGATCTTGATCTCGCTTGGGTCCTTCAGAGGATCATAAGTTCCGATCTCCTCGATGAACTTTCCGTTTCTCGGTGTTCTTGAGTCAGCAACAACTACTCTGTAGAAAGGCTTCTTGTGAGCTCCCATTCTTTTCTCCTTTTTATTGATTATTAATTGATATCTTATTTAGAATCCGAGGTTGCGCATCATGCTGCGTGCCTTTTTCGAATCCGGATTAGCTATTACCTTGGTCATCTTCTTCATCTCTTCGTACTTCTTGATGAGCTGATTGACCGCCTGCACCGACTGGCCCGATCCGGCCGCGATGCGCTTTCTTCTCGACGCGTTGAGCACGTTCGGCTTTGCTCTTTCAAGCGGCGTCATGGAGAGGATTATCGCCTCCATGCGCTTAAGCTCTGCCTTGCCCGCCTCGAGGTCGAGGTCTTTCTTCTGGGCTGCCGAGATGCCCGGGATCATGTCGATGAGCTTGGCAAGTCCGCCCAGTTTGTTGATCTGCCTCATCTGACCGAGGAAGTCCTCGAGGTCGAACTTGTTGCGGCGGATCTTCTCTTCGAGCTTTCTTGTCTCCTCTTCGTCGAAGGCGTTCTCAGCCTGCTCGATGAGTGACATCACGTCGCCCATGCCAAGGATCCTGGACGCTATCCTGTCAGGATGGAACGGCTCGAGGGCGTTGTACTTCTCGCCCGTACCCATGAACTTGATAGGCTTGCCGGTTACCGACTTTACGGAGAGAGCAGCACCGCCTCTGGAGTCACCGTCCATCTTGGTCATGATGATCCCGTCGACTCCGAGTGCCTGGTTGAATCCGTCAGCGATGTTGACGGCGTCCTGACCTGTGAGTGCGTCGACTACGAGGAGTATCTCGTGCGGCTTGATGGACTTTTTGAGAGTCTTGAGCTCATCCATCAGCTGCTCGTCTATCTGGAGACGGCCGGCCGTATCGACGATGAGCACGTTGCAGCCGCGTCTCTGAGCTTCCTTGACAGCCTCAAGAGCGATCTGCTCGGCGTCATGCGAATCCCTGTTTACATAGACAGGCGTATTGACAGCCTTACCTACTATCTCGAGCTGATCTATAGCCGCAGGTCTGTAGATGTCGCAGGCAGCCAGCAGCGGATGCTTTCCCGTCTGCTTGAGCCATGCCGCGAGCTTACCGGCGGTCGTTGTCTTACCTGTACCCTGGAGACCCACCAGCATGATCACGGTGAATCCGCTAGGCGAGAACGTGAGCTTGCTTGCGGAGCCGCCCATCATGTCGACGAGCTCGTCCTTGACGATCTTGATGACCATCTGGTCCGGAGTCAGGCTCTTCAGAACGCCGGCTCCGAGCGCCTTTTCCTTGACCGTCGCGACGAATTCCTTTACGACCTTGAAGTTGACGTCAGCCTCGAGAAGTGCCATCTTGACGACGCGCATCGCGTCTTCAAAGTCTTTCTCGGATACTACGCCCTGGCCTTTGAGGTCTTTGAACGCGCCCTGTAATTTTTCGGATAATCCTTCGAATGCCATGTTTCTACTCTGTTATCTCTCCGATGATCTTCTTCAGCTTATCTGCGTATGGCTCAACTATGCCTGCAGAATCGATGATCCTATATGCCTTGGCTGCGAGCTCCTGATTCTCTTTGTATGAAGCTACCAGCCCGAGCTTTTCTTCATATGACTCAAGCGCCTTCTCGGCTTTCCTGAGTGTGTAGTGTACCGCCTGACGGCTCTGTCCCAAGTCTTCGGCTATCTCCGAAAGGCTGAGGTTGTCTTCGTGATAAAGCGCCATGACTTCATTCTGGCTCTCGCTCAGAAGAGCGCCGTAGAAGTCGTACAGCATGCTCGCATATTCAACTCTTTCGATGTCGTCTTTCATCACGATTCCCCGTCAAACGATAAGCGGCATGACCGGTCCTCCCGATCACACCGCCATATATTAACATCTTATTGAAGTGCTGTCAAACATTTTCTTTGACAGCTGGAAAGTTTTTTCAGGGCCATATTGGCAATATAAAAGGAAGACGGAAATGTTTCCGTCTTCCTCAGATTATTTGTGCTGTTATTCTTTCAGCTTTGCATTATGCTTCCTTCTTAGCAGTGAAGTGTGCGATCGAGTGAACGAGTGCAACTGCTGCGAGGATGCCTGCTGCGATCATACCAGTCTGACCAACTGTCGAACCAGCGATGCTCGAGAAGTATGTGCCAGCCTGTGTAGCTTCATAAGCTCCGAATGCACCGGCAACTGCCGAGAGGATCGCGAGAACGCCTGCGCCCTTGTTCTTCTTCAAGAAGGACAGGATAGCTGCGAGAACTGCGAGAACACCTGCTGCGAGGAGGCCGCCTGTTCCGATGGCTCTTGTCATGATCTCCTTTGTGATGAGTTCTCCGTCCTCAGCCTGATAGCCTCTGCCGACATCAACAGCTGCGAGACCCTCATCGAGTTCGAGGTGGTTGTCTCCGTTGTCGAAGTCGCCGTCGCCGTTCAGTCTGTCAAGGATGCTCTCGAGCTCGAGGTCAGCCTCTGTGCCAACGAGTGTAGCAAGACCGTCTCTTACCTGCTGCTCACCATCTTCGTACTGAGCGAGCTTATCCTTACCTGCTGCGAGCTGAGCACGTCCGTCTGCAAGCTGCTGACGTCCATCTTCGAGCTTTCCAGGAGCTGCTGCATAATCAGCGTAACCCTGAGCGAGCTCCTTCTCACCAGCTTTAATAGTCTTTGCCCCTGCAGCAAGTTTCTTCTTGCCGGCATCGTAATCTCTCTGACCTTTATTTACGGCCTTCTGAACTTCTGAAATAAGCTCAGGAGCCTTCTTCATGATTTCATCCATAGTTGCTTTGAATGTCTTATCATCGGCGTTGAGTCCCTTGATGATATCATTAACATTTCCAAGCTTCTTCTCTACAGCC
This sequence comes from uncultured Eubacteriales bacterium, assembly GCA_902778585.1. Classification (GTDB taxonomy): domain Bacteria; phylum Bacillota; class Clostridia; order Peptostreptococcales; family Anaerovoracaceae; genus Crickella. The sequence continues at coordinate 41,652 of CACYYD010000018.1, forward strand.
TCGTTGCCCTTGACTTTTTCCAGGAGCGGAATAAGTTTATCCTGCATTTTAGCTTTTCCTGCAGGAAGTTTTCTGAGTCCATCAGCTACACCCTTTTTCATTGCATCATCAAGTGCCGCCATAGCCACAGAATTGTCATAGCCTTCGCCAACCTGCTCTTTGGTTGCATATACCATCAACTGAATTCCCGTTAACGCATCTTTCTGTAATGCACCGCTTAATTCTGCTGTAGCATCATCCTGGGCTTTTTTAATAGTGTTTGGGAATGTTGGGGTTTCACCTTGCATCACAGGATCACCCTCAGCAAATTCTTTTGCACCAATCCTATCAGTCGCAAGCTTATTTGTTCGTGCTGAGATATATTTCACCATGGCCTGAGCCAGATGCCCCGATCCCTGTGGAGCAGGGAGCCCCAATGCTGCAGCTGCAGAATCAGATACAGACTTCAACGCACTGTCCTGTAAAACGCCTTTGTCGGTGCAGGCCTGCCCAATATTGAACATATACTTGTACTGGGCTGCTTGTGCTGCGTTTTCTGTCGTACCACTCAAATCAGTCCATGTAGCAGTCATGCCATTTTTCCATGCTGGGTATCCTTCCTTCTCATCCTGGAGTTCCTTGACACCGTCTTTGAGCTGCTTAAGCATGCTCTTTCCTGCATCAAGAGTTTGTTTACCTGCTGCGAGGTCTTTCTGACCCTGAGCAAAGGCTGCTTTACCTGCTGCAAGTTTCTTTTCGCCTGCTGCGAGCTTTCCAGGAGCTGCTGCATAGTCAGCTTCGCCCTTTGCGAGTTCAGCCTCGCCATCAGCGAGAGCCTGCTCACCTTCTGCAACCTGATCAAGTCCATCGAGATATGCCTGCTCGTTGTCCTTGAGCTGATTGAGTCCGTCCTCCAGCTTGTTCATGTCAGCTGTGGACTTTTCGCCTGCTTCTTCCCAATAATCTTTGCAGTTAAGAATGTCATTCAGATTTACTGCACCGCCGTAGAATCCGAATAATGCTGCTGCTACGAGAAGAACGCTTATTCCTTTTTTCATTTTGTTTCCCTCTCTATAACAAAAGTTTTAGTAAAGCAATAAGTGTTAACCACCAAGGCACGCAAAGCGCACCCCAAAATACTGAAACTATTTTACCAAATCCGGTGTCCGATTACATAAGATTTGTTAAGATTTAGTGAAGATGCATTGTACTAATTTCGATACAACATTTCAGTGAACAAACTTTTACTTGGAGTTTTGTGGCAAAAAATAAGAAGTCTCCTGCAGTGATCCGGGGCTGTCCGGAAGTACAGGAGAACTTCGCATTACGCGAAAATATCAAAAAAGAAAAAAGCGGCGACGTCCTAATTTCCCGGGAGGTCACCCTCCGAGTATCATCGGCGCTAAGGAGCTTAACTACTGTGTTCGGGATGGGAACAGGTGGAGC
>CACYYD010000019.1 GCA_902778585.1 uncultured Eubacteriales bacterium
CTCAGCAGAGATTTTTACGCCCTTCCTTTCCATAAGAAAAACTCCCTCCATGATTAACAGTTTTATTTTTTACTGTCTCTCATAGAGGGAGCATATCAGTTTTGAGCCTCCTAATTGTTCATTATTTCAATTTGTGAAAATACTCGTAATCGCCATTATCGGAGGCGGCGCCTGCGAATATCTTATTCAGCTCCACTATCATGTCGGCCGCGCCGGTCGTGCGCTGGAAAGTGCTGGCCTCCGTGCACCACACGTTCCCGTTCTTCACCGCCGCGAAATCATTGAATTTATCCGAAAGCGCCGTCAGATCATCAATGCTTCCGAGGCCGCCTTCTATGGTGCTGTTGTAGATGAGTATATCAGCATCAACAGCTTTATCATAGAACGCTTCCATCTGCATGTTCATGGTTGAAAGCGCGTTGTCTTCTTCGTCAGTTATGCCGTCAAGAGCATAAGCCCCTCCGGCTGTTTCTATCATCTTTGTCACATAGTCTCCCGGCTTTCTTACGACCACCGAGCCGTTGGAATTTACCGAGAAGAATGCCACCGACGGAGTCTCTTTCACAGCATCCGTGTCCACTCCGCTGACCTTCGCCTCTGCTTCATCAAAGAAAGCCTGAGCCTCATCTTCCTTGCCGAACAGCAGCCCGTAAAGTTTTATCCATTCCAGCCTTCCGAGCGGATCAGCTTCATAGCTCGACCTCTCAACCAGCACCGGAATGCCGAGTTCCTCTATCGCTTCTTTTATCTGAGGGCTGTGATATATCATGGTCGACTCGATGGCAAGGCCGACATCACCCTCAAGAAGCGCTTCATAGTCAGGTGCGCTGTACTTGCCGACGTACTGAATCGATCCGTCTTCTACAAGCTTTCTTATCTTTTCGATCCCCCAGTCCTTTGCCTGAGTGCTCGTCATTATTACTGAGTCAAGTGCTCCTGCCGCATCTATGAGGTCCATTGCCGACGAAGCTGCGTTGTAGACTGAGTGAGCCGGTGCCGCGATGACTGTCATCCCGGAGACTTCATCCTCAGGCAGCCAGTCCGGCAGATCATCCGGAGTCTCCGTAAGGAGATAGTTCAAGCCGTCTTCGACAGTGATCACGGAAATGCCGTCATCATAATAGTCCACATGGAACTGATCCGCGTACCTGAGCTCCATCGAGCCCGTGCGGTGCTCATCCCATGCGGACGATTCTGCTGCGCTATCACGGTCTGCACCGCATCCCGCCAGAGCAAGCACCATTATTGCAGTTGTCAATATTGCCAGAAGCTTTTTAATTTCGCTCATAATTGGATCTTTGATTTTCTCCTAAATGGCCGGTATGTGCACGCGTTGTGTCCGGAGACCGAAAACGGGCATTCCGCACATACTGTGTATGTGCACACATTGTGTCCAGAGACCGGAAACATGCATTTCGCACATACTGTGTATGTGCGCTCATTGTACCCGGAGACCGGAAACGGGCATTCCGCACATACTGAGTATGGCCATATGGTGTGCGCGGTGTGCAAAATATGCCTTCCCGTACATACACAGTATGGCCATACTACATTACATCTTACTTTATTGTCGAAGCATCGAATGTGATCGTGTATTCGATCTCATGCGGCTCACTCATCGCAGTTGTGTCTGCGATAACATCAAGCGGAGCGTCCAGTGAAGACACCGGTATCTCGAACACCGAATTCCCTTCTGTATTCACCGGCTCATATTTCTGTCCGTCCACTATCATGTAGTCATAATACGGACTGCTCCAGGTGATGACTGCGGTGTATGCATCGCCACTCTTGCGGATCACCATCGGGCTTTCGACAGATGCCTTGCCGCTGCCGCCCTCAAGTGTGACCTCGACAGTATGCTCACCGTCTGCGATATCCGTAGTTGAGGCTGACGCGCCGTCAGATGCGGAGTCTCCGGCAGATCCGCTCAGGACTGCCTGTATGTCGTCACCTTCCACAGGGTCCGAAACAACGACCTTGTGATCGTACCACTTGCCCTTTGTACCGAGCAGTGCCACGTCAAACTCTTCGTCCAGCGCAGGCACCGGGATGTCGAAGCCATAGACCTCATCCTCATAGCCATCGCTGTAAACGACCTTGTCAGTTGTAGGCTCAAGGAGTTCTGCGCCGTCCTTCTGCGCGTCTTCGGCCAGTCCGGGATAGAGATTCACTATCTTCTTGGACTGAAGGCTCACGTGGATGGTCATCTTTCCGTCCTTCACGGTAAGTATTCCTCTGTCCTCATTTGCCTCACTGACATGGAACATGGAGTTGTCCGTCGTGAAGGTCGCAACGTAAGTACCGTCGGCGATCCCCGGGTCAGCTGCCTTGTCTGCGCCGCATCCGGCCAGGATCAGTACGGCAAGCGCCAATGTAAGTCCTGCTAAAACTTTTATGGTTTTTTTCATTCCGTTTTCCTTAGATATGACAGTAAGAACCTTACAGTTTGTCACGCTGCTTACTGTGCCATTGCGGCAGCTGTGTGTTCAACGTAGAGCTTCTGAACTGCTTCGATCCTTCCGAGTCCGGCGATCTGGCAGCTTACATTGTCTGCACCAAGGCCTGCGCCTGTGTCTACAGCTTCATCAGCGCCTTCTACCTCGAACTCACCGCCGTTTACGAATCCATAGTACCAGCTTCCCTCTTCATCGCCTGCCATGTCGTTGTTGGCATGGTCACCCGCAACTACCATCAGCGGCCTCAGGATGACCTTTGTGTAGCCGGCATCCTCAGCAGCCTTCTTTACTGCAGGGAACGCTGTGTCTTCAGGCTTGCCCTCAACTGTGCCGACGAATACGTTCTTATATCCGAGCTGCTTCATCTGCTCCTGCATCTGGTCATAAGTGACTGCAGCATCGTGGGAAGTTCCGTGTCCGAGAAGAACAAATGCTGTTCCGTCTGCAGCAGCTGCATCAAGAGAATCGAATCCCGCCTCAGATACTGCCTGATCAACTACGGCCTTGGCGACTGCTTCCTTGTCTGCGTTGACTACAGTTGCGTCCTCGCCTACTGTTCCGAGCAGAGGCTCAGCGAGCTTGACTGTCTCAAACTTGTCCTTGTAGTTCTCGAGAGCAGCAACGAGTTCATCGTACTCTGCGCCGTGCATCAGATGTGTAGGCTGAACAACGAGGTTCTTTACGCCGTTGTCAACAGCTCTCTGGAGAGCCTGGTCAACGTTGTCGATCTTCTCGCCGTCACGGGCATAAACGTGGTTGATAATGATCTGGGCTGTGAATGCTCTTCTTACAGACCAGTCAGGATTTGCTTCCTGAAGAGCCTTCTCGATGCCGCCGATGTCCTGGGCACGGCTGTCGTTGAAGGATGTTCCGAAGCTGACGACGAGGAGTTCGTTCTCGCCGATGTCGTCCTGGTTCAGAGGATCGTCCTTCGATGCGTCGCCTGTGTCTGCTCCGAAGTAATCAGGGCTTGCTTCCTCGCCCTCGACCTGAGCCTTCTGCTCATCTGTCAGAGCATCCCATGCAGCCTTTGCGGCCTCGCACTGGGCATAAGTCTCGTCTGTGTACTCCTGAACATAGATGGCGTCGATCAGAGCTGCGCACTCTGCGACAGGATCAGTTTCTTCAGAAGTGTCTGCTTCCTGGCTGCCGCATCCCGCGAGAAGCGAGAATGAGCATACCATTGTGAATCCTAATAACAGCGCCAATAACTTTTTCTTCATGGTTTTTCTCTCCTTTTCCACTATGAATCATTCCGGCTTTCAATAAAAAAGCCTTTTTACAACTCACGGTAAAAAGGTGTCAGAAACAGGGAGTTTTGCTCCATGTACTGTACGACCAATTCCGCGTGATCGGGAAACCGCCTGCCTTGCCCTTCTGCACTGCGGGCAGCTGCCAGCTGTTTCCTGTACTTAAGTTCCGGCAGGTCTCCTGGCTGAAGAACATATCATATCAGTCCGCCTTCCCGGGCTGCTTGGCACAACCCAGTGACATAATGGACTGACACGCTCTATCACAGTGACGGGATCGCGCGGGATTTTCACCTGCTTCCCTATTCTCCCCGCCTGGTTACGGGGCACCGGCACTTCATATTATTTAAATGTTTTGCAGTGCTAGAACATTTTAACACCCTACGGCATATCAATGCGTCCGTAGCACTATTGAAAAACTGAATATCTAAAACTCCAGAGATGCAATTGCTCTATGAGCATGATCGGCATATATCTCTCTTACTGCAGGGATCTGTCCAAGACCCTCTATGACGCATATGGTTTCGTATCCCTCCGCAGTAAAGCGTGAGTACCAGGACTCCGGATCATCAGCCGAAGCCATGTCGTTAACGGCATGATTGCCGGCGACCAGCATCAGCGGCCTAAGCACGACCCTTCTGTACTTGCCTTTTTTAACTGCTTCTATTACATCGTCAAGTGAAGGCTCAGCTTCGACCGTACCGATGTAATAATTGCTTTTTCCTTTTTCCGAAAGCACTGTCTGCATCCTGTGATATATGCTGTTTGCCGCCGCTTCAGTACCATGACCCATGAATACGAGGGCTGTCTCCCCGTCTTCATAGCCGGCAGAAGCCGCGATCAGAGCATCTGCGACCCTGCTGAGATCCTCTTCTGATGTAAGAAGCGGATCGCCCAGCGCGATCATTTCAAATCGCTCTGTATATTCTGAAAGCACGCCCTTCAGTTTATCGTACTCGAGCCCATTCATAAGGTGCGTAGGCTGGACGACGAGTTTACTGACGCCGTCAGTCTCCGCTCTGTCAAGAGCTTCCTTTATGTTATCGACGTGCACGCCTTCTCTCTTCTCTATGATGTTGATTATCATCTGAGAGGTGAAGCATCTGCGTACTGTCCATTCACCGCCGGCCGCTTCACGTATGGCCGACTCAACTGCTTCAATATTGAGCCTGCGGCTTTCTGCCGAGGCAGTGCCGAAGCTTACAACGAGTATTTCTTTCTCCGTTTTGTTCATATGATAAGTCCGTACCTCTTTACCATAGGGGCGAGTTCTTCATCGGAAAGACTTCCTGCATAGAGCGCTCTACCCTGGTAGAGCATCAGTGCTTCATCGAGAAGCGCCGCGTCATCGCAGACGATGCACAGCGGCTTCCTGATCGCGTACTGGGCCGCCTCAAATTCATCTATATCCGGCTCGCAGCTTATCCTTATCGTGATGATCTGCGAGTCGCTTTTATTTGCTTTTCTTATCCGGTCCTCAAGATCAGATCCGCACTCTATGATCTCCCCGGCTTCGGTTCCCGGGTCAAGAATGAATACGTCCTTCTCCGTAGCGCAGACTATCTTGTCTCCGTACTGAGGATCCGGTTTTCTGAATTCAAAGTCCCCGAGCTGAGGAGCTATCTTCGCAATGTGCTCAGGGCCCGTGCCGCAGCAGCCTCCGAAGAGTCCTGCGCCGAGCTCAGCAAAGTCCTTGGTAAGGCTTACGAATTCATCAGGCGGACAGTCGTAGACAGTCTCTCCGTTTATCGTCTTCGGAAGACCTGCGTTAGGCTTTATGGCAAGCGGAACTTCGGCGAGATCGCGGAGGCGCTTTGCCTGTTCGAGCATCTCCTTCGGACCGGTGCTGCAGTTGAGTCCGAAGACGTCGATACCCATGCCCTGCATTATGACCAGCGCCGCCCTCACGTCAGATCCTGTAAGGGTGCGCCCGTTCTCGTCACAGGTGAAAGAGACTATGACAGGCTTGTCGCTCACGTCCTTCACAGCCAGAAGAGCTGCCCTGGCATCAGGTACCGTCATTATGGTCTCAATCGCGTAAAGGTCGACCCCGGCTTCTTCCATCGCCTCAGCCTGCTCGCGGTACATGTCGTAGAGATCACCAAAGCTCACATCGCCGAGCGGTGCGATGAACTTGCCGCTTGTGGCTATGTCTCCTGCGACAAGAGCCTTGCCTGCCGCGGCTTCCTTTGAGATCGCGACCAGCTTGTGCGTGAATTCAGGCACCATATTGAAGTAGCCGTTCTCTTCGAGTTTCACGCGGTTTGCCCCGAAAGTAGGCGCGTAAACTATATTGCTGCCGGCTTCAACGTATTCTTCCTGCAGCTGCTTCATTACTTCAGGATGCTCGAGCACCCAGGCTTCGGTGCATTTGCTGCCGTCGTAGCCTCTTTTCTGAAGTTCTGTTCCGTTTGCTCCGTCAAGTATAAGCGGGAAGTACAGTTCCATTTCTTTCCCCTTTCTCTTATCTGGATGACAGCATCGCCGCGGCGGCGCGCGCGGCAGCTGCCGCGTCAGGCGTGTACATGTCCGCGCCTGCCTGTTCGCAGAATTCCTGCGTAACAGGCGCGCCGCCGATCAGTATCTTCACCTTGTCCCTTATGCCGCGTTCCTCTGCTTCTTTTACTACGCGCTTTATCTCGTCCATGCTGGTAGTCAGCAATGTAGAGCACGCGATTATGTCACATCCATTGTCCATGGCAGCCTGCACATAGTCCTCGGCTCCCACATCGCAGCCGAGATCTATGACTTCAAGTCCGCTGCCCTCCATCATTATCTTCACGAGGTTCTTGCCTATATCATGCAGGTCGCCTCTTACTGTGCCGAGGCAGACTTTTCCGGACGGGCCTCCGGAGGCTCCGCCCGCCAGCAAAGGCTTAAGTATGTCTGTCGCAGCAGACATGCAGTTTGCGGCCCTCAGCATCTCAGGGACAAATACCTCGCCAAGCGAGAAGTCCTCACCGAGCTCGTTCATGCCTCGCACAAGTCCGTCGGTAAGTATCGTCTGCGCGTCTGCCCCGCTGTCCAGAGCCTTTCTCACTGCATCCAGAGTCTCACTCACCGAGCCCTCCTGCAGCGCCTCGGATATCTCATCAAATACCGTACCCGCAAAGGCCTTCTCTGCCGCCTTTTCAGCAGGCGCATCGCCCGGCTTTGCAGCCGCGGCGCCGCTCCCGCCGGCGAGCCTTACAGGGTTCCTCCTGCCCCTTTCCGGAGCAGCGAATCCCGGCAGATGCACGCCCTCGTTGTATTTTCTTATCTCATCATCGATCCACGGATCCACGTGCTTGTACACGGTCCCCGCGATACCGTATGTTATCGACGGTATGAAGTGACCGCCCGGGCAGTACTCATGAAGAGCGTCGTGCACGTACTTTCTGACTTCCTCTTCGCCCGCATCGGCCCTGTCGATGGCAGCTCCTATGCCGCCCATAAGCACCATGCGGCCTTTGAGTTTCTGCTGCAGTGCCGGGATGTCATTCTCAGGCAGCACGCCCTGCCACACCTGTATGCCTATCTCGGCCATGTCTTCAACTATAGGCACCAGATAGGAGTCGGCGTGGTGTATCGCAATGACACCCTGCTCCCTTATATATCCGTAGAATCTGCGGTAAGGTTCCTTGAAGAATTCACGCCACATCTCAGGCTTCATGAAGAGCGCGTCCTTGGTGCCCCAGTCATCATGTGAAAAGATCACATCGGGCTTCAGGTTTTCTATGAGATGTTTCACATATGAGAGTCTGTACTCGGTGATGTAATCTATGAGTTCATGCATCTCCTTCGGATGGTCGTACAGATTTGTCAGGACCTCCTGGAAAGGCATCAGAAAATGGCACTGCTCAAATATGCCCGTGCCCATAAATCCCGCAACAAGACGCTCATCACCTGCGCGCTCCCTTGCCCTCGCACGGCATCTCTCCCATGCTTCAGGATCGCTGCTGTGAGGGATAAACTCAGGCGCATGCGCGTAGTCGCGCCACCTTGTTATGTCCTTAATTACCTTATTCTCCTCAGTGACATGAGGCATCGATCCCGGAGCATCTGCCGGCCACTCAATGACTGTTCCCCAGCGATCCGTGATCGTGGCACCCGGCATACGGCCCTCATGCAGATACTTGCCTATAGGATCGCCGAGCACCATCTGAAGAGCCTCATACTGCAGAAGCTGCCTCTCCGGCTTTCCGTCCGGTTTCAGAAGTTCAAGAAAGATCTCTTTTGCTGTCATACGGATCACCCTCTCAGTCTGTAAGTATGCACGATGTAAAGCACATCGTATTCTCACCGTAGTTGTATTTAAGTCCCGATCTTATGGCAACATCACTCACCAGAAGTCCGTACGCTTCCATGGAAGAAACCATTCTGTCAGGATGCCTGCACGGCCTGTCAGGATAAGTGCATGCCCTGCAAAGCCTGCATGTACCCGCACCCATCGGCAGGCAGTCAGGGTAAAAATGCCTTATCTGCCTTACCAGCGTATCAAAGCTTTTCTTATGCTGCTGCATAATGGCTGCCGTTCCCTTCATGTCGAAGCTGCCGTCAAGCGTTCCCATCGTCTGGACTATTATCCCGCTGCTGTATGCACCTGCACGCTCCGCGGCGCATTCTATGCTGCCGACCGCAGGCGGACAGCTCCAGCTTCTGCCGTAGCTCTTGCAGCTGTCAGCCGAGCACATGTCGCGGACCTCAGACCTGAATTCAAGGGCGTCCATCGCAAGCGGAGCGGCGTAAGTAAAGCCCGCCTCCTTCGCCAGTGTGACAAGTTTATTCACTTCCGGGATCTGTCCTTCTTCTCTGATCATGGGTCCTTCCTCAAAAAATGAAATTGTTTACCATATTATACAATGATTTTCTGTATTAGTCGAAAACAGTGTTGACACAGTTTTTGTGTATATTTATAATCTCATCATAATAAATATACAAAAAGGCCCGCAAATATCATCTGCGGGCTGAATAACGAGTATATATTAATGAAAAGGGGTATAACATAAATGGATAAGTCCAGCATCAAAAAAGTTGTTCTCGCATATTCCGGAGGACTCGACACTTCGATCATCATTCCGTGGCTCAAGGAAAACTACAACGATCCTGAGATCATCACGGTAGCCGGAAACGTCGGCCAGGCAAGCGAACTTGAAGGCCTTGAAGAGAAAGCACTGAAGACAGGCGCAAGCAAACTCATCGTCGCCGACCTCACGGATGAGATGGTAGACGAGGTCATCATCCCATCCCTCAAGATGGGCGCCAAGTATGAAAAGTATCTGCTCGGAACAGCCTTCGCCCGTCCTGTCATCGGAAAGAAGCTGGCAGAGATCGCTCTTGAGGAGGGCGCAGATGCCGTAGTACACGGCTGCACAGGCAAGGGAAACGACCAGGTAAGATTCGAGCTCGCCATCAAGAGATGGGCACTGGGCATGAAGGTCATCGCTCCGTGGAGAGAGTGGGATATCAAATCCAGAGATGAAGAGATCGATTACGCTGAGGCCCACAACGTGCCTCTGAAGATATCCAGAGAGACGAACTATTCAAAGGACATGAACCTCTGGCACCTGAGCCACGAGGGACTCGACCTTGAGGATCCGGCCAATGAGCCGCAGTATGAGAAGGAAGGCTTCCTCGAACTGGGAGTTTCCCCTCTTCAGGCTCCTGACGAACCGACTTACATCACACTCGGATTCGAAGCAGGCGCTCCTGTTTCCTTCAACGGAGAGAAGATGAAAGCCTCGAAGATCATCGAGAAGCTCAACGAGGTGGGCGGCGCCAACGGTATCGGCATCATCGACATCGTCGAGAACAGGCTGATCGGAATGAAGGACCGCGGCGTATACGAGACACCGGGCGGAACCATCCTCTACTTCGCTCACGAGCAGCTCGAGATGCTCACGGTAGACAAAGACACGATGCACCTCAAGCAGAAGCTGGCTGTCGATTATGCAGACATGCTGTACAACGGAAAGTGGTACTCGCCTCTCCAGGAAGCTCTCACAGCTTTCGCAAATGAAGCCAACAAGTATGTAACAGGCGGAGTAAAGCTCAAACTGTACAAGGGCAACATCATCCCTGCGGGAATGACATCCCCTTACTCACTCTACTCGGAAGAGCTGGCGTCATTCGGCGAAACTGATTACGACCAGGCTCAGGCAGCAGGCTTCATCAACATCTGGGGCCTCCCTACAATGGTAGACGCACTCCGCAAGAAAGGCACACTGAAATAATGGACAAACTCTGGGCAGGCAGGACCGCCGGTACAACAGCAAATCTGGTAGATGAGATCAACTCCTCCATCGCGGTGGACAGGAGACTCTACAAAAGAGATATCGCAGGCAGTATCGCACACGCAAAGATGCTGGCAAAGCAGAACATAATAAGCTCCGAAGACGCGGACGCAATAGTCGCGGGTCTTGAAGGCATCGAAGCGGATATAACGTCGGGAGCTCTTCAGATAGACCCTGATGCAGAAGACATCCATATGTTTGTCGAGACCGTGCTCACTCAGCGCATAGGCGACACGGGCAAGATGCTCCACACCGCAAGGAGCCGCAACGATCAGGTAGCTCTCGACACAAAGATGTACTGCATCGAAGAGATCGACAGCGTGGATGCCCTTCTGTGCGAACTCATGAAGGTGCTCTCTGACAAGGCCGAGAAGAATCTCGAGGTCATAATGCCGGGCTACACTCATATGCAGCACGCGCAGCCTGTCTCCCTCGCGCAGCATCTGATGGCTTACGCTATGATGTTTGAGAGAGACAAGAGCAGACTCAGAGACTGCAAGAACAGGATGCTCGAAAGGTCCCCTATCGGAGCCTGCGCTCTGGCCGGCACCACCTTCAGCATCGACAGGGATTACGAGGCATCGCTTCTGGGATTCAGCGGGATCTCCATGAACAGCATGGACGCCGTATCCGACAGGGACCACTTCGTAGAGCTCATGTCGGCTCTGGCCATCATAATGATGCACTGTTCAAGGCTGTCCGAAGAGATAATCATGTGGGCGACTTCGGAGTTCAACTTTGTGCAGCTTCCGGATGAGTACACAACAGGCTCATCCATAATGCCGCAGAAGAAGAACCCTGATGTAGCCGAGCTTTGCAGGGGAAAGACCGGCAGGGTCTACGGAAACCTGATGTCGCTGCTGACAGTTCTGAAGGGCCTACCTCTTGCGTACAACAAGGACATACAGGAAGACAAGGAGCCGCTCTTCGACTCGGTAGAGACGGTAAAGCTCTGCATCGAAGCCTTCATCGAGATGGTCGATGTAATGATCGTGAACGAGGAGCGCATGTACGAATCCGCTACACAGGGATACGTAAATGCTACCGACCTCGCCGATTACCTTGTGGTAAAGGGTCTTCCTTTCAGGGACGCGTACAATGTGTCGGGCAAGGTAGTCTCCTACTGCATCGGACGCGGCTGCAAGCTCGAGGAGCTTCCGCTTGAAGAGTATAAGATGTTCTCCCCTCTGATCGAGGCTGACGTTCATGAGAGGCTCTCGCTCAAGACCTGCATGGAGAAGCGTAATTCCGCCGGAGGCACGAGCCCGGACTCCGTCAAGAAACAGATCGAATACATAAGAAATCTTATCTAAAGAAAGATCCTGCGGCATCATACCGCAGGATCTCTTATTTCACATCATAATTGCAGACCGATCACCAGCGGGCGATCTCTTCAGTTATCCGCTCCGCCTGCTCGTCCTTTCTGGCATTATACTCCTTCTTCTTGTTCTCGAAGTAGTTGTTGCCCTCAGTGTCTATCGTCACGATGAGAGGTCCGAATTCCTTTACCTTCATGACCCAGACGGCTTCAGGCATTCCGAGATCGGACCATTCAACACCGCTCGTCTCCTCGACGCATACGGCGTTGACCACGGCGCAGCCGGCAGGAGCAGCGCAGTGTATCGCGCAGAATTCCCTGCATCCGCGCGCGGTATCGTCCTTCATTCCGCCCTTGCCTATGACTATCTTTACTCCGGTCTCCCTGATGAAGTCATACTCGAATCTTTCCATGCGCATGGATGTTGTCGGTCCTATCGACACCATCTCATAGCTGCCGTCATCAAGCTGCCGTACGATAGGGCCGGCATGGAATACAGCACCGTTCTTTATGCTGCCCGGAAAGTCCCTGCCTTCACGGGTGACTCTCTCGTGAACGGCATCCCTGCCTGTAAAGAGGTCGCCGCTCAGGTAGATGGTATCTCCCGCATGGAGATTCTTTATGTCTTCGTCCATGACCGGAGTCGTAATTACGGTTTTTCCGTTCTTTATTTCTGTCATTGCCTGCCTCCGATCTTAGCCCTTAAAGCCCGAATGTGTAGTGGATCTGAAGCCCAGGTCCCTGTCGAATACTATTGCGCCCCTTCTGTGCGCCCAGCATCCGAAGTTGACCGCAACGCCCAGAGTCGCCGGATGTCTCGGAGTATTGACTATGTTCACGCCGAGGACCGAGCTGCTGCCGCCGAAGCCCTGAGGTCCGAGCCCTATAGCGTTTACGCCTTCTTCGAGGAGTTTCTCCATCTCAGCCGCCTTCGGGTCGTCACTGACGGAATCCACGCTGCGCATCAATGCCTTCTTTGAGTTCATCGCAGCCGTCTCCACGGAGTTACCGACTCCGACGCCGATCAGAAGTGGCGGGCACGCGTTGAGCCCGTACTCTGTGACACGGTCAAGAACGAACGGGATGATCGCCTTGTATCCTGCTCCCGGCATGAAGACCTCAGCCTTGCCCGGAAGCGAGCATCCGCCACCGGCATAATAGGTGTAGATCTCACAGTCATCGCGGTCAGGCACTATGTCCCACCATATCACAGGTACGCCCTTTCCGACGTTGTTTCCCGTGTTCACATCGCTGAATGTCTCCACACAGTTAGGTCTGAGAGGTGTCTCGCGTGTAGCCTTGAGAACAGCTTCAGTCAGAAGCCTCTCCATCTCATTCATCATCGGGAAACCCGAACCGCATCTGACCCAGAACTGCACGACGCCCGTGTCCTGGCACAGAGGTCTGTCAAGTTCTTCTGCGAGCCTGAGGTTTCTGAACATCGTTTCATAGACTGCCATGGCCGCAGGGTCTGTCTCTTTTTCGCTGAGTTCTCTGAGCTTCGCTCCGACATCATCCGGAAGGATCTTCACGGTATGCCCTATAAAGGACGCCATCGCGTCGACAATGATCTTTTCTTTTTCTGCGTTCAAAATCGTCTCTCCTGTCTGATGCTTATCTGCGTGCGGCTCCGGTCGCTCTTGCGGCTTCGGCAACTGCCTTTGCCACCGCCGGGCCTACGCGCTTATCGAATGCTTTCGGGATGATGTATTCCGCCGATAGTTCCTCATCGGAAATCAGTCCTGCCAGCGCTTCTGACGCGGCAAGCTTCATCTCTTCGTTTATGGTGCTTGCCATGCAGTCGAATGCGCCTCTGAAAATGCCGGGGAAAGCGAGCACGTTGTTTATCTGGTTAGGGAAATCCGAGCGGCCGGTCGACACCACCGCGGCGCCGGCAGCCTTCGCTTCTTCAGGAAAGATCTCAGGCACCGGATTCGCGCAGGCAAAGATTATAGGGTCGGGATTCATCGAGCGCACCATGTCGCCCGTGACAAGTCCCGGGGCAGAAACGCCGATAAAGATATCCGCTCCCTTAAGGGCGTCGGCAAGGCTCCCCTTCTCAGCTGAAAGGTTGGTCACCTCTGCCATCTCCTCTTTTATCCAGTTCATGCCCTCAGGGCGGCCCTTGTAGATCATGCCCCTGCGGTCTGTCATCACTATGTTCTTAAAGCCGTAGGTCAGAAGCAGCTTTGTGATGGATATCGCTGCCGCCCCGGCGCCGGACGTTACTATCTTCACGTCCTCCTTCTTCTTTCCCGTGACCTTGAGTGCGTTCATAAGTCCCGCAAGCGTTATGACGGCCGTGCCGTGCTGGTCATCGTGAAAGACAGGAATGTCGCACCTCTCCTTGAGTTTTTTCTCTATCTCAAAGCAGCGCGGCGCCGAGATGTCCTCGAGGTTGATCCCTCCGAAGGACCCGGAAATCTGATATATGGTCTCAACGATGGTATCGACATCGTGTGACTTTATGCACAGCGGAAATGCGTCAACATCACCGAAGGACTTGAAGAGCACGCATTTGCCCTCCATTACCGGCATGCCGGCCTCCGGGCCGATGTCTCCGAGCCCGAGAACGGCTGAACCGTCCGTGATAACTGCGCAGGTGTTCCATCTCCTGGTGAGCTCGTAGCTCATCTCCGGGTCTTCCTGTATCTCGAGGCACGGCTCCGCAACGCCCGGTGTATAAGCGAGCGAGAGGTCATCCTCGTTGTCTACCTGTACCCTCGAAACTACCTCTATCTTTCCCTTCCACTGCTCATGCAGTCGTTCAGATTCCTTGGCATAATCCATTAAGTGCTCTGTCCCCTTTCCCCTTTAGCTTTTTTTATTGAAGAGCCGCTTTTACTATATCCTCTGCGGTCATTCCGTATTTCTTCAGGAGCTCTGCAGGCTTGCCTGACTCACCGAAGCAGTCGTGCTGTCCGACCATTGTGATCCTGCACGGGCACTTCTGAGCCGTTACCTCAGCTACTGCCGAGCCGAGTCCTCCGATCACGGAGTGCTCCTCTGCTGTAACGATGTGTCCGCATTCTTCAGCCGCTCTGATGATCGCATCCTCATCGATAGGCTTTACAGTGTGCATGTCGATGACTCTGGCCTTTACGCCTCTTTCCCTGAGCTCCATGGCAGCTTCCATTGCAGCCGCTACCATGATGCCGTTGGCGATGATGGCAACGTCATTGCCCTCCATGATCTCGTAAGCCTTTCCGACTTTGAGCTGTGATGCAGCGTCCGAACCTTCGATGTAGATCTCAGGAACTCCCGACCTTCCGAGTCTGAAGTATGCCGGACCATCCGTATCGAACTCCTGCTTCATGAGGATCTTTGTGCTGACTGCGTCCGCAGGCACTATGACCTTCATGTCAGGCAGGACTCTCATGAGAGCGATGTCCTCGAATGTCTGGTGTGTTGCTCCGTCCTCGCCGACAGTTATGCCGCCGTGAGTAGCGCAGACCTTCACGTTCGCCTTTGTATGAGCGATGCTGTTTCTTACTATCTCGTAGGCACGTCCTGCCGCGAACATGGCGAAAGAACTTGCAGCTACGACATGTCCGCTGAGAGCGATGCCGGCAGCTTCTGCCATCATGTCCTGCTCGGAGATGCCGCATTCGATGAATCTTTCAGGATACGCCTTCTCAAAGCCGTCAGTCTTGTTGGACCCCGAGAGGTCGGCGCTCATGACGATGAGGTCTTCTCTCTCAGCTCCGTATTCTACCAGGAATTTTCCGTACGCCTCTCTTGTGGCGGTCTTCTTTACGTCTGCCATTACATTTCACCTCCGAGTTCCTTAAGCGCCTGCGCCAGCTGCTCGTCATTCGGAGCTTTGCCATGCCAGCCTGCCTGGTTTTCCATAAAGCTTACGCCCTTGCCCTTTACGGTCTTTGCGACTATGCAAACAGGCTTGCCGCTTACCTTAAGAGCCTTTTCGAAGGTGTCGAGAAGGGCCTGCATGTCGTGTCCGTCAACGTTGAAAACTTCCCAGCCGAAAGCTGCGAACTTCGCGTCAACAGGAGCTACCTTCTTTACGGTGTCTACGACTCCGTCGATCTGAAGGTTGTTCCAGTCTACGACCGCGATGAGATTATCCAGTCCGTATTTGGCTGCCTGCAGAGCTGCCTCCCAGATAATGCCCTCCTGCAGTTCTCCGTCGCCTGTTACAACGAAAGTCCTGCGATCCTTTTTGTCGAGTTTGTCCGCGATCGCCATGCCGACCGCTGCCGAAAATCCCTGTCCCAGTGAACCTGTCGATATCTCCACTCCCGGGCACTTGTGCATGTCAGGATGCCCCTGCAGGAATGAGCCCATGTGTCTGAGACTCAGCATCTCTTCAGGATCAAAGAAGCCTCTGTGCGCGAGTGTAGCATAAAGCGCCGGCGCCGCATGGCCTTTTGACAAAACGAGTCTGTCGCGCCCTTCCATACACGGGTCTGCCGGGTCAACATTCATTACACCGAAGTACAGTGCCGTAAGGATGTCAGTCACCGAAAAGGAGCCTCCCGGATGTCCCGAACCCGCCGCGTGTATCCCCCTGAGCGCATCGATCCTGATGTCACGGGCGATCATATTGAGTTCTGCTGCTGTTTTCAAATTTCAGTCCTCCTTAGATATGCAGGAAGAGTCCTGCCATTATAAAATATGTGCAAAGCGATATCATATCCGTTATGGACGCCATCATCGGTCCAGCCATCAGAGCCGGGTCGATGCCGATCCGCTTTGCGAACATCGGGAGCATCGAGCCTATCAGCTTGGCTATGATGACGATGAGTATCATGGATACGCATACCGTGACCGCGACCATAGGCGGGTTGTGATCGAGGTATACGATCCTGAAATAGTTAAGAACGCTGAGGCATATGCCGACTATCACGCCGACCCTTATCTCTTTCCACATTACCTTTATAAAGTCTTCGAGCTCCAGCTCACCCGTAGCCATGCCGCGGATGACAAGCGTCGATGACTGTGAACCTGAGTTACCGCCGGTGCCCATAAGCATCGGCATGTAGATGACCAGCGCTATTACGGCAGACATCGCGTCCTCGAATGTCTGGAGTATTCCGCCGGTTATGAAGTACGAGCACATGAGCAGAAACAGCCACGGCAGCCTCGCCTTGACGTGCTGCCAGACGGACATGTCAAGATACTCTCTGTCCGTCGTGTCGATGACTCCGCCCATACGCTCGATATCCTCGGTCGTCTCTTCTTCGATGACTTCGAGGATGTCGTCGACGGTAACGATACCGACGAGTCTGAATTCGTTATCCACTACCGGAATGGCCAGATAACCATACCTTGTGAAGAGGTCTGATACTTCTTCCTGGTCATCATCCACATGAGCGACGACCGGATCTTCATGCATGAGATCGCCCACTATCGCATCGTCAGGCGAGATGACCAGAGTCCTCAGCGACATGACGCCGATCAGCTTGCGTCCGCTGTCGAGCACGTAGCAGGTATAGATGGTCTCCGAATCGAGTCCGACATCCTTTATGTGATCAAGAGCCTGTCTGACTGTCCAGTTTCTCCTGAGGTTGATGTACTCCGGAGTCATCAGGGCGCCGGCGCTGTCTTCCTTGTATTTGAGGAAGGTGTTTATCATGCGGCGCTCGCTCTTAGGAGTCTTGTCGAGGATCTTGTCCACTATGTTCGACGGCAGTTCTTCAAGTACGTCGATCATATCGTCAAAGTCGAGCTCATCGAGAATGTATTTTATCTCGGGATCGGTGATTATGTTGATGATGTCGATCTGATCATCGATGCTGAGCTCGGCAAATACGTCTACGCTTATGTCTTTCGGAAGCGCTCTGAAAAGGACGACCATCCTCTGAAGGTCGTATTCACGCCTTATATCCACAAGCATTTCCGCGATCTCTACCTCGTTATGCTTGAGGAGCTCGTCCCTGCAGTGGAAGTACTTTTTCTCTTCGAGCAGCCCGAAGATCTTCTCGAGGGACTCATCATATGCCTGATCCATATCAGGAACCTTGTTGATGTTCTCCATTGGTCTGTCCTCCTTTCTTTATCCGGTCTTTCGCATTTATTTTGCGAGCATTTCCATTATATCTTCTTCGGTGATAATTGCCACCCCAAGTTCGCGCGCAGCCCTGTTTTTTGCTGAGCCCGATCCCGGATCATTGGTTATGAGGTAATCCGTCTTTGCGGATACCGAGCCGGCCACCTTTCCGCCTTCGGCTTCGATGTCTGCCTTGAGGTCCTTGCGGTTGGCGTAATGCTCCAGGCTTCCCGTAATGACGAATGTCTTTCCTTCCAGTCCCGTTCCGGCGGCCTCATAGCTCTCGTCGAGTGTGAGCATCGAAAGAAGATCTTCTATCACCGCTTTATTGTCTTCATCGGCGAAGTACTTCACGTAGTCGCGCGCCATCACAGGCCCTACGCCGTCTATGCCGGTCAGGTCTTCCTCATCGAGCGATACCATCTCATCCCATTTGTTGCGGCACGCCCTTGCTATGAGATTCGAATTGGCCGTTCCTATACCCTGGACTCCGAGTCCGTAAAGCAGTCTGGCCGGCGTCGTGTGAGAAGCCCTCTCTGCCGATTCGACAAGATTGTCATAGGACTTTTTGCCGAAGCCTTCCATTTCAATTATGGCCTCCCTGTGGCTGCCGAGCCTGAAGAGGTCCGCAAAGGTCCTCACCGCTCCAATGCCGATGAGCTTCAGAAGTCCCGACTCCGAAAGCCCCTCTATGTTGAGGGCATCTCTCGACACGAAGTGCGAGAATTTCTTCACGTGCTTCGCAATGCAGTCCGGATTGGTGCAGTAAAGAGTCTTTGTTCCTTCAAGATCCTTTACGAGCGTAGGTCCTCCGCATACCGGGCATGTGTCCGGTATCTGTATATTGCCGCTCTGGGTAAGATTGCCCGAAAGCTGCGGGATTATCATATTGGCCTTGTACACGACCACCGTATCTCCGATGCCGAGCTTAAGGTCTTCCATTATGTTTATGTTGTGGACCGATGCCCTCGATACCGTTGTGCCTTCAAGCTCCACAGGATCGAATATTGCTACAGGGTTCAGAAGGCCGGTGCGCGACGGGCTCCACTCTATCTCGCGGAGCACTGTCTCTGCCTGCTGGTCGCGCCACTTGAAGGCTATGGAGTCCTTAGGGAACTTCGCCGTCGCTCCGAGAGTCGAAGCGTATTCGGCATCCTCAAGAGTGAGCACGAGTCCGTCCGAAGGGATATCAAAGTCCGCGATGGCCTTCTCATATCCGTTTATGGCGTCATTCAGGCTGTCCGCGTCGACCATGACATAGTCGACTATATCGAAGCCCTGCGACTTCATCCATTCCATCTTCTGCCTGCGGCTCGGCATTTCGAGGCCTTCGCTGAGCGTAAGAGTGAAAGCATAAAAGCTGACCTTCCTCTCAGCCGTGACCTTCGGATCGAGCTGCCTTATACTGCCGCTGCAGAGATTTCTCGGATTCTTGTATCTGGCGTCGGTATCTTCGATTGCCTCGTTGATCTTTTCAAAATCCGAATATCTTATTACCGCCTCGCCCCTGACGATCACCTTTCCTTTGTACGGGATGGATTTAGGGATGTTGCGGCACGCGAGCACGTTTGCAGTTATGAGCTCGCCCTCGACTCCGTTTCCTCTCGTGACGCCCTGCACGAGTCTGCCGTTCTCATAGGTAAGACCGACTGTGAGTCCGTCGAGTTTCCATGACAGAAGGCCTTCCTTGTCGCCAAGCCAGGCTCTGAGTTCGTCCCTGTCCTTGGTCTTGTTGAGCGAGAGCATCTTTATCTCGTGAACTATCTTCGGAAGTCCGGCCGCCGTCTCGTATCCTACGTTGACCGACGGGCTGTCGTCCCTTATGTATCCCGTCTCGTCCTCGAGAGCCAGGAGCTCATCATACATCTCGTCATATTCGTAGTTGGTCATCATCTCGATGCCATCCGTATAATACGCGTGAGATGCTTCATTCAGTTTTTCAACAAGCTCGTCTATCCTTTTTCTCTGATCCATTTCTCTTACCTATATCACCTGGATTCGGTCGTCGATGCGCCCGCCCATGCCGCTGTGTTCGCTGAAATACTCTTTCAGAACTCCGAAGGCGTCATTCGAGACCGTCTTAAGTCCTCCGTCTGCCGCAAGCTCTTCACATGTAAGGCCGAATACGGTCTCGGCATTGATGTAATAGAACTCCTGTATCCCGACGCGGAATGTCTGTTTGTCCGTTACAGGCTTGCCCCTGAAGCTCAGCTTCAGCTCTCCCGTGTTTCTCTTATACACGATGTGAAGATCTTTCGACGTATGGAAGAAGGCGTCCTTCCAGTCATCGAGGACCTCGTCCCTGAGCATGTGCTTTATTATGTGCTTTAGCTGTTTTCCGTTTATCTTTACCCTGTATATCTTCCCGTCATACGGGTAGGCCTCCCTGAGGTCCTGCAGTGTGACGGTCATGTCCATCTTGTAGCACCTGGTACTCGAACTTGCCATAAGCATGAGATCGATATCCAGTGATTCGGTGAAAGCATCCACAAAGAGCTGTCCTATCTCAGTGGTATTTCCCCTTCCGTAGTTGTCGAGTTCGCGCTTGAACCTCGTTATGATGGTGCCGTATTTCTCGTCGATGTCCATGAGGTAGGTATTCACCATGGCCTTTACGAACTTGTCCTCCGGACAGTGGTCCTCGTCGACCGGTACCATCTTCCACTCGAAGCGTTCAGTTTTTTTGCTTTCAGGGTCTATGAAGAGGTGAAGCTCTCCAAGATGGGTGTTCTCCTTTCCGGCCTGAACGATGACTATGCCGTTCTCCACGCTCGGTTCTTCCAGATATGTGTGTGAATGGCCGCCTATGATGGCCTTTACGCCGAGGGAAGGATCGAGCGCCCTGGCAAGTTCAAGATCGTCATAGAATCCGATATGAGTCATAAGCACGGTCATGTCCGGCTTACCGCGTTTTCCCGTTGCATATCTGATGGTCTTGCGCACTTCCTCCGCGGCGTCTGTGACCTCAACGAATGTCCCCACAAGACCTTCGGCCTTGGTCTGGTCGACTATGCCCGCGGTGATCAGACCTATGAAGAGAATGCTGAATCCGCCCACTTCAAGGATCTTATAAGGCCTCAGGAGCGGTCTGTTGTTTTTTCTGATGCGGAAATTCGCGTTCAGGATCGGGAAGTCCGCATAGCGCGAAACAAACATCATGTGCGAGATCCCGTAGTCGAGTTCGTGATTGCCTATGGACATGAGATCTATGTCTATGAGATTAAGGATGTCCATCGTTGACAGCCCTTGAAAATCGCTGTCGATGAGCGATCCCTGGAACACATCACCGGCAATGCAGTATACGGTGTCCGGGTTCTCCTTTTTCACCTTGCTCACGTAGCCTGCAACCTGTGCCAGGCTGTGCTGCATCTTTCCGTCTTCGTCTTTTTCCCCGGCGAACCTTCCGTGTATATCGTTTGAGTGCAGGATAATAAGTTCCCTGAGTTCTTTATCCATCAGTTGACCTTCTCCATTTTTACATAGCCCTTGCCGAGCTTCTTCTGTCCGACCTCATCAAACATGACTGTCATCGTTTTGTCGTCCTGCTCTATTACCATACCCTCTCCGAATTTCGGATGCCTTACGATATCGCCGTTCTCGAATTCCTGCGATATCTTTGCCTTGTTTGCGGTCTGCTTCCTTGCGGCGGCCAGTCCGTCAAAAGGTTTTGCCGCAGGCTCTCCCGCATAGCCGTCCGCGCTGCCGTAGCTGCTGCCTGCAAAGAAATAATCTCCGAAGTAGTCCCCTTCGCCTCTCAGCGCGCTGCCGGTCCTGAGTCTGTCATTCACCATGCTGTCGCCGTCCATGCATTCCCTGTCCATCTCACTGAGGAATCTGGACTCTATCTGGAAGTCCGTACGGCCGTATACCGTGCGCACCTGCGCTCCGGTGAGGTAAAGCTTTTTCATGGCGCGGGTTATGCCAACGTAGCACAGCCTGCGCTCCTCTTCCATGCTGTGGTCTCCTTCAAAGGCAGCATTGCCCGGGAACATCCCGTTCTCCATTCCCGGCATGAATACCACCGGAAATTCAAGGCCCTTTGCCGAGTGCAGCGTCATCAGCACAACAGCATCCTCGTCCTCATCATGGTTGTCTATATCTGCCATGAGGGTTATCTGCTCGAGGAAAGCGGACAGTTCTGTCTGCTCATCCGCGCTCACTCCTTCTCCCGTGAGCTCGAGCCTGTCGCGGATCATCTCATCGTGCAGGGCCGCGACGCTTCCGTCTGCCTGTGCCTTTTCAAACTCGGCGATGACCGATTTGAATTCCATTATGTTCTCGATGCGGGTCTCTGCCTCGACAGTGCCTGCGTCTTCAAGCGCCTTGAGATATCCCGATCTGTTCAGAACGTTGTCGTAGATATCTGTAAGAGTAAGATTCTCCTGCTCGCCCCGGATATCCTGTATCATACCGGTGAATGCTTCTATACCGCCTCTCACCTTAGGTCCGTACGATGCCAGGAGCTGCCTGTCGCAGAGTGCTTCGAACATGCTGATGCCGTAGGCGTTCGCATACTCCTCGATACCCGCGAGGGTCTTCCCTCCGATGCCGCGCTTCGGCTCGTTTATGACCCGCATAATAGAAACGTTGTCGCCCGGGTTCTCGATGAGTCTAAGGTAGGCCATGACGTCCTTTATCTCCTTGCGGTCATAGTAACGCATGCCCGCGAGGACCCTGTAAGGGATGCCCCTGAAGCTGAACTTTTCTTCGAAGCTTCTGGACTGGGCATTCTTGCGGTACAGTATCGCGAAGTCCTTGTAGTCGTAGCCCTCATCAGCTCTCAGCCTCTCGATCTCGGAGCCTATCCACCAGGCCTCCTGCTTCTCGTCCTCGAGCCTTTTATATGTGATCTTTGCGCCGTCCTCCCTGTCGGTCCAGAGAGCCTTGGCCTTTCTTTCCTTGTTATTTTTGATGACCGAATTGGCGAGCTTCAGGATGTTGCCATCCGACCTGTAGTTCTGCTCGAGCCTTATGGTCATAACGTCGCTGAAGTCGTTCTCGAAATCCAGGATGTTTCTGATGTCTGCGCCACGCCACTGGTAGATGCACTGGTCGTCATCTCCGACAACACAAAGATTGCCATGGGCCGACGCCAGCATCTTTATGAGCTTGTACTGCAGATAGTTGGTATCCTGGTACTCGTCGACCATGATGTATCTGAAGCGGCCCGAGTAATATCCCAGGATATCCGGATTCTGCTCAAGCAGCTTCACGCCGTTCCAGAGCAGGTCGTCGAAGTCCATCGCGTTCGCGGAGAGAAGTTCCTCCTGATATCTTTTGTAGACCTCATAAATGACCTTGTCCTGCGGCATGCCGGGACGTGATGCGATGTACTCTTCAGGACCTTCTTCGTCCTCCTTGCACTTGCTTATCACGGCTGTCATGAGCGAGACCGGTGTGATCTTTTCATCGACGCTGAGTTCCTTGCTTATCCTTTTTATCAGGGTCTTCTTGTCCGATTCGTCATAGACGGTAAAGCCTGACTTGTATCCGAGTCTTTCAGGTGAATACCTGAGCATGCGGAGACACATGGCATGAAAAGTCATTATCCACATCCCGTAGACTTCGCCGACCAGATCGGTTACACGGCTTCTCATCTCTCCGGCAGCCTTGTTGGTAAATGTTACGGCAAGTATGCTGCGTGGGTCTATCCCCTGCTCTATCATATATGCCATGCGGTGAGTCATCGTCGCCGTCTTTCCCGATCCGGCGCCTGCAAGTATCAGGAGAGGTCCGTCAATATGCCTTACCGCCTTATTCTGTTCACTGTTTAAAGTCATACGCATAGTTAATTTATTTTACCATATTCTTCCCTGTGAATGACAGACCGCGGGTGCTCTCAAACGTGCTGTTTTTGCCCCCGTAACTGGTTGACTTTTTATACTGTGGTGCTAAAATTTAACTGCGGGCCGCTGCAGGCCCGGGCCAAAAAATAATCAATTGTTTATTTAAGGAGAGTGATACCAATGGCAAATTATGTAGAAAGAGTCATCGAGCAGTGCAAGAAGAACAACCCTGGTGAGGTTGAATTCCACCAGACTGTAGAAGAAGTACTTTCTTCCCTTCAGCCTGTAGTTGAGCAGCACCCTGAGTATGAAGAGTGCGCACTTCTTGAGAGACTCGTTGAGCCTGAAAGAGGAGTAACATTCAGAGTAGTATGGGTTGATGACAATGGCAAAGTCCAGGTCAACAAGGGCTACAGATATCAGTTCAGCAGCGCAATCGGACCTTACAAGGGCGGTCTGAGATTCGCTCCAAACGTATATCCTGGAATCATCAAGTTCCTCGGATTCGAGCAGATCTTCAAGAACTCCCTGACAGGGAACTCCCTGACAGGTCTTCCTATCGGCGGCGGCAAGGGCGGTTCGGACTTCGATCCTAACGGCAAGAGCGACGCTGAGGTTATGAGATTCTGCCAGGCTTTCATGACAGAGCTCTACAGACATATCGGACCTAACACTGACGTTCCTGCAGGTGACCTCGGTGTTGGCGCAAGAGAGATCGGATACCTCTTCGGACAGTACAAGAGAATCGTTGACAAGTATGAAGGCGTTCTCACAGGTAAGGGAATCCCTTACGGCGGACTCCTCGGCAGAACAGAAGCTACAGGCTTCGGTATCGTATGGTACGCAGAGGAAATGCTGAAGGCTAACGGCGAAGAGATCAAGGACAAGGTAGTCGCCATCTCCGGATTCGGTAACGTATCCTGGGGAACAGCATGGCAGCTCCAGAGACTGGGCGCTAAGCTGGTAACTATCTCCGGACCGGACGGATACATCTACGATCCAGAAGGAATCAGCACAGACGAGAAGGTTGCTTACCTGCTCGAGCTCAGAGGATCCGGAAAGAACATCTGCGCTCCTTACGCAGAGAAGTTCCCTGAAGCTACATTCTTCCCTGGCAAGAAGCCTTGGGGCGTATTCCAGGATACAGGATGCAAGGTTGACATGTTCATCCCATGCGCTATGCAGAACGACGTTAACATGCCTACAACAAATGACGCTCTTAAGTATCTCATGGATAACTGCATCGCAGTTGGTCCTGCTAAGGCTGCTAACGCAGGCGGCGTTGCCTGCTCCTGCATCGAGATGGGCCAGAACGCAGGTCACACAGTATTCCAGCATGAGGACGTTTATGCACAGCTCCACCAGATCATGAAGAACATCTACAATGCATGTGCTAATGCTGGTGAGAAGTACTATGGCAACAAGAACGCTCTGGTACAGGGTGCTAACATCGCTGGATTCGAGAGAGTTGCTGAGGCTATGATGGCTCAGGGTCTTGTATAATAGATGACTCTATAAGCTTTATCGCTCAAATAAAAATAACACCGCTCAGGCGGTGTTATTTTTTTATGTCAGTTTTTCAGATCGTGACAGGCAGTGCTTCCGAGACCGTCAGCAGATACAGATATGCTTCGCCGACTTCTTTACCGGTGCCCTTCTTCACAGCTTCGCTGTAAAGTTCTATCTGCACACTGTATTCATCTTTTATGCGGGCAAGCTCTTCTTCAAGCGGTCTGTCCGGTCTTATGTAGCTGGACTTGTAGTCTATAAGCACCATCCTGCCGTCCTCTTCGAAGCAGCAGTCTATGACACCCTGCACCAGGAGCTCACGGCCGTTTCTTTCGGTCTTAAGAGTAAACGGCTTCTCACGTCTGAGGCTTCCCCTGCGCGCGGCTTCTGCTGCCCTCTTTCCGAGGCTGCTCTCAAAGAATGCTGCGATCCGGCTCAGATCGAGTGAGCTGTATACTTCCTCTTCGATCGCGTTGTTTTCTCTGAGGAGATGTGCCCTGCTTTCTATGTAATCCATATCGGCCGATCCGTCCGTTCCGCATGCCTTTGTGAAATCGAGGAATTCCATTATGCGGTGATAGGCCGTTCCGATGTCCGCCGCGGATGCACGCTTTCTGTGTCTCTGTATCTGCATGATGCCCGAAGCGCTGTCAGCATCTGATTCCGCATCGATCTCGAAGTCTTCTCCCACGGCTGCCTTCGCCTCTGCCGCAAGTTCTTCCTTTCTGATGGCGCTGACTGAATACTTCGCCTTGGCGGTCAGAAGTTCTTCATCCGGATAGACATATCTGAACCTACGGTCGATCTCGTCATATATCGCCTTTTCCTCTTCGGTGAGCGGTCTGTCTGCGGCCCTCCTGCGCATCCCGTCCTGTATCTCCTCGCTTGCCTTCTTTGTGAGCTGAAGCGGCGACACACGGTAAGTATTGTATCCGCTTTTCAGGACATCGCGCATGGCTCTGAGAAAGCATTCAGGATGAGGCGTATAGCTTTGGAGCGACTCCTCGTCCTTGTATGTACCGACCAGTATAAGCTTGTTTCTAGCACGTGTCATAGCGACATACAGGAGCCTGAGTTCTTCGCTGTATTCATCCTGCCGGGACTTGGCATTGATGGCTCTCTGTATAAGGGTCGATCTCCAGAACTTCCGCTGAGGATCTATGTACGGCATGCCCACGCCGGCAGCAGAGTCAAAGCTGAAGCCCTTCTCGTTACTGTCGTTCCTGAATCTGTGCCCGAGACCTCCGACTATGACGAACGGGAATTCCAGACCCTTGCTCTTGTGTATGGTCGAGATGCGCACAACGTCGTCATCGCGTCCGACCATCGTAGTCTGGCCGTTGCTTATCTTTTTGCTCTTCAGAAGCTCCGTGAAGCTGAGGAATGAACTCAGTGAGGCGATATTGTCCCTGCTGAATCTTACCGCTCTGTCAGCGAGAGCCCTGAGATTGGCCTGGCGGCGCGCGCCTTCAGGCATCGCTCCTGCCATCCTGTAATATCCTGAGTCCACAAGTACCTTCCAGACAAAGTCCGCAAGCGGCATCATGCGCGACAGAGCGCGCCATTCGAGGATATCCGAGCTGGCTCCTGCCGCTTTGCTGCGTAGAGCTCCCTCCGGTCCCTTTTCTGCATACCACTCAAACGCCTTCCAGTACGGCGCCCTGCGGTCTCCGCCCGATCCGCTGTGAGCATTCCTGATCTCTGCCAGCTCTTCAGGGCTGAATCCGAATATCTCAGAATGCAGCACGGAAATGAGCGGCACGTCCCTTTTGATATTATCTATGCACGTCAGAAGATTGATCGCGACCTCGATCTCTATTGTGTCGAAGTATTCCTCCGATTCCTCTACGTGGGATTCTATGGTGCGGTTTCTGAGCGCGCGGCTCATGACCTCGCCTCTCCTCCTGACGGCTCTCAGAAGGATCACTATGTCGCGAGCCTCGGCCTTCCTGACCGTTTCGCTGCGCGTATCGTAAAACTCCGTCCCTATTATGGACTGTGCGAGATCCGCGATGTATTCTGCCTCGGCCTCTTCCTTTGTGAGATCCTCGATTTCCTCGTCGGCCTCTGATCCCTGAGCCGGAACCTCTTCTTCAGGCGGCTCTTCTTCGGATCCCGGCTGGTCCCCGCTCAGAAGGATATGAACCTCAGGTTTAAAGTCGTATTCGGCCGGGCACCTGAGTCCCGTATAGAGCATGGCGCTCTCGTCGTAGCCTTCCATTATTTTCGAGAAGACATGGTTTATGTATCTGATGGTCGCGTCGTTGCTCCTGAAATTCTTTCCGAGGTCAATGGCTGTACCGTCAGAAACCTCTCCCGACTTGTATTTCTTATATAGATCGGTGAATATGCCGGGCTCAGCCTGTCTGAATTTATATATGCACTGCTTAACGTCGCCTACCCTGAAAACGTTGTCAGGACGGGCTACACTGCTTATAAGAGTCTCCTGTATGTTGTTTGTATCCTGGTATTCGTCGACGAAAATGAATCTGAAGCGCTTTCTCATGACATCTGCCGCTTCAGCGTTCCTGAGTATGCGCACGGCAATGTGCTCCATGTCGGCAAAGTCGATCACCTTCTTCTCGCGCTTTTTTTCTTCGTATCTTCTTTCGAATTCCTCAAGCAGGCGCAGGTAATAGACCGTATATCCGTATGTCGCTTTCATCTCGGCAAGACGGGTCTCAAAGTCAGGTACCAGATATCTGTTTCTGAAGTTTTTTATCTCATCCTTAAGCCCGTCATTCAGCGCCTTTACTTCGAGCTTTATGCTCTCATAGGCTTCCTTCTGATCCTTTTTGGCAGACAGTCTGGTAGACGGTATAGCGCCTATCTCTCCGATGAGATCCAGGTCGAAGCGGCCCGATGCGGCTGCTTCATATATGCTAAGGACTGCCTCGTACTGAGGGCCCATCTTCTCATCGAACATCCCGCGTATGCCGGCATCATCAAAGAGAGCCGCTATACTCCTGAGGCTTCTGCACACTCCTCCGAACGTCCTGACAGCGTCATCCCCCATCATCTTCTGTATGGCTGAGCCGTCAAAGCTGTCAGCACTTACATTCAGCCTCTCAGCCATCGAATACGCCCATGTGAAATAGTCAGGCATGGACCTCAGCCTGGAATATGCCTTTATAACGTTCTGCATAAAGGCTTCATCGGTGCGCTCTTCGCTGTACAGCCTCAGAAATTCCCTGAAGCTTCCTCCTTCTATGATGCTGTCATTTCCGAAGCCCTCATCGAAGAGCTCAGATACTGCCTCCCTCTGCATGAGCTCGCACTGTACATCATCGGCTATGCCGAAGCCCGGTTCGAGGTCGGTCTCGTGGAAGAATTCCTTGATGACCCTCATGGCGAAGCTGTCGATGGTGGTTATATATGCCCTGTACAGCCTCGAGAGCTGGTCCTTCATGCGCGGCGTGTCTTCAGGCGCCTCTTCCATACGTTTTTTTATCGCAGCAGAAAGGCGCAGCCTCATCTCTGACGCGGCCGCCTTGGTGAATGTCACGACAAGCATCTCATCCACGTTGGCCTTGCCTTCGAGGATGATCCTTATGATCCTCTCGACCAGTACGGACGTCTTGCCCGAGCCCGCCGCAGCGGACACAAGCACCGACTTGTCGAGGGTCTTTATTGCTTGAAGTTGTGCATCGGTAAATTCTCTTGCCATGGTAGTAAAAAGAGGTCACCAAGGTGACCTCTGAGTTATACGAGTACAGTGCCTTCCATTCCTTCCGGCACCTCCAGTCCCATCATGGTCAGGAGGGTCGGAGCGATGTCGGCGAGTTTGCCTGTCTCCTTCCTGAATTCCATAGGCTCGCTGCAGATGTGGCAGAGAGGCACTAAGGCTGTGGAGTGCTTTGTCACAGGCTCGCCCTTCTCATCCAGCATGGTGTCGGCATTGCCGTGGTCGGCGGTCAGAAGTATCTGTCCGTCGTGAGCGAGTATGGCCTCACTGATCTGACCTACCAGGCCGTCGAGTGTCTCGATGGCCTTTACAGCCGCATCGAAGACTCCAGTATGACCTACCATGTCTGGGTTTGCAAAGTTGAGGATGATGAGATCGTAAACGTCCTCGTTGATCTTTTCGATAACCTTGGACGCGACCTCAGGTGCGCTCATCTCAGGCTGCATATCGTATGTGGCTACCTTAGGCGAAGGGATAAGTATGCGGTCTTCGCCTTCGTTAGGCTCTTCGACTCCGCCGTTGAAGAAGAATGTCACGTGGGCATACTTCTCAGTCTCCGCGATGCGGAGCTGTCTGAGTCCGAGCTTGGCGATAGTTCCGCCGAGTGTAGGCTCTACTGCCTCAGGCGGGAATGCGACTGTCACGTTAGGCATAGTGGCGTCGTATTCTGCCATGCATACGTATGTGAGATCCTTAGGTGCGGACTTTCTTTCGAAACCGTCAAAGTCAGGATCGACGAGTGCACGTGTGATCTCTCTTGCTCTGTCAGGTCTGAAGTTTATGAAAATGACAGAGTCTCCGTCCTTTATAGGTACAGCGTTAATGACTGTAGGCTGTACGAATTCGTCTGTCTCATCCTTTGCGTAGGAATTGTCGATAGCCTCCTGCGCGCATGATGCCTTAAGGCCTTCGCCCAGAGTCAGTGCGTCATAGGCTCTTACAAGACGCTCCCAGCGCTTGTCTCTGTCCATTGCGTAGAATCTTCCGGAGATAACTCCGATCCTTCCGCAGCCCTCTTCCTTCATGTAATCCTCGAGAGCTCCAAGCCATGTCATGGCACTCTTTGGCGGAACGTCTCTTCCGTCGAGGAAGCAGTGTACAGCAACATCGCTCACACCGTTCTTCTTTGCCATATCGATGGTCGCCTTGAGGTGCTCAAAGTGGCTGTGTACGCCTCCGTCAGATACGAGGCCCATGATGTGAAGAGTGTGGCCGTCTGCTGCGTTCTTCATAGCGTTCAGCAGAGGTCCGTTCTCAAAGAACTTTCCCGACTCGATCGATCTTGTGATCTTGAGAAGGTTCTGATATACGACGCTGCCTGCTCCGATATTGAGGTGTCCGACTTCCGAGTTTCCCATCTGACCGGCCGGGAGACCTACAGGTTCTCCGCTTGCTTCGATGGTCATGAACGGATACTCGCTGAAGAGTCTGTCGAGCACAGGTGTCTTTGCAGCTGCGATCGCGTTTCCGTAAGTTTCTTTTCTGATGCCGAATCCGTCAAGGATCATCAGCATCGCAGGTCTGTGTTTCATTATTCTTCTCCGTCTTCAGCGGCGACCTTGATCATGTCAGCTGCGATCTCCTTTGCAGCCTGGCTGACAGGTCTTTCGCTTTCTTCTTCAGTAAGTGCAGGCTTTCCGTCAATGATGTCCCTTGCTCTCTTTGCTGCAAGGATGACCAGTGAGTACCTGCTGTCTGTCTTGTCTCTCAGTGTGTTTATTGATGGATAAAGAAGCATTTTGTTTCCCCTTTCCTTTGGTATATGTTCACTTCTCAGTATTTTCGTTTTCATATTCCCTGATTATCGGCTTTACGGCCTCAGGGACTCTCGCCGACTCTGCAGCGATTATGCTGCGGGCCAGCGCAACTGCCTCATCTATATCGTTGTTTACGAGATAGTAGTCATACTCGCCGATGAGCTTTATCTCATTCAGAGCCTCGCCGAGCCTCTTCTCTACCTTCTCGGCATCCTCAGTCCCGCGGCCCTCCAGGCGCTTCCTGAGTTCCGAAAGGCTTGGCGGAAGAATGAATATGAGTACGGCCTCAGGCATTGCCTTCTTTACCTGAAGACCTCCCTGCACGTCTATGTCGAGAATGACATTGTGTCCTCTTTCAAGACGGTTCACGACCATGTCCTTCGGCGTACCATACAGATTGTCGAATACGGTCGCGTGTTCAAGGAAGTTTCCGGCTTCGATGTTCCTCTCGAATTCTTCGCGCGTCACAAAGTAGTACTCTCTTCCGTGCACTTCGCCTTCACGCGGGCTCCGTGTCGTCATCGACACCGAGAAGTCGTTCATCTTATCCTCAAGAAGCTGCGCGCATACGGTCCCTTTGCCGGTCCCGGACGGCCCAGAAATTACTATAAGCTTTCCTTTTTTACGGCTCATGATTACCTCCCCGTGGACTTATGATTTTACCACACCCTCCTCTGATTTCGCAATCAGCAGATTGGCGGCTACATCGCCCTCAACGTTGATAGTGGTGAATGCCATATCGAGCAGCCTGTAGAAAGCTGCTATCGGACCTATGAGGTCTATCGGCAGTTCGAAAATGGTGAGGAATGATGTCATGAGGACTATGCCTCCTCCCGGTATCCCCGGAGCGGCCATGTTTATGAGAGTCGCTACGGCAGCCATCGCGGCAAGCTTCGCGAACGGAATATCCAGTGAGTAAAAGTCCGAGACAAAGATCGCCAGACAGCAGAAGGAGCAGGCTCCTCCGCACATGTTTATGGTGCAGCCGAGAGGCAGCGTGAATTTGCTTATGGCCTCAGGCGCACCGAGATCTTCTATGCTTACCTTAAGCGTTGTCGGCAATGTCGCAGCAGAGCTTGTCGTGGACATGGTCATAAGAGCCACCTTGCCGCAGGCTTTAAGGAACGCCTTCGGGTCAGTGTCCGTCAGAAGCGTCACCGGCAGCAGGAATATCAGTATGAATACCGCGATGCATGCGAGCCAGCAGCACAGTATGTACTTTCCTATCGCCATGAATAGACCTGCACCGTACTCGGCTATCGAATACGCCATGAGGAACATGACTCCGATCGGTGAAGTCTCCATGATCACTGCAAGAATCCTGAAGACTATATCCGAGACCCTGTTCACAAAAGCTGCGGCCTTTTTCCCCTTTTCTCCCAGCGCGATTATTATGACGGAAAGCACCACCGAAAGAAGTATGGCCGCGAGTATGTTGCTCGACGAGAAGATATCTTCCAGGCTTTGAGGGAAAAGCTTCTGCAGCACCGATGCCACTGTGACATCGGCAGGTCCGTCGCCTTCATATACCGGCTGGTTTTCGAAGACTATGCCCCTGCCGGGTCTTATCATCATGGCAACAACGGACGACACGGCGAATGAAGCCAGAAACATGATCACATAAAGAGCTACTGTCTTTACTGCCACGCGTTTCAGAGATACCATGCCGGCTGAATTTATGATGCCCGTCATCATGGCGCACATCAGCACCGGCAGCACCATGAATTTTATGAGTCTCAGGTATATGTCTCCGACAATTTTTGCGTCAACTGAAAACTGCGGAGCCAGAAATCCCATTATGATCCCGGCTCCGAAGCCTATTGCTATCCTTATGAACAGATTCTCTTTCTTAAGGATATCCATTCTACTCTATGTTCTGTACCTGCTCTCTTACCTTTTCTATCTCGGCCTTGAGATCAAGCATATAAGAGGTTATCTCTTTATCGTTGGATTTCGAACCGATGGTATTGGCCTCGCGGTTCATCTCCTGGATCAGGAAGTCTATCTTTTTGCCGATAGCCTCACTGCCGTCCGATCCGAGGAATCCCCTCAGCTGGCTTATGTGGCTGTCGAGCCTTACGAGCTCTTCCGTAATATTGGCCTTGTCAGCAAATATTGCTGCTTCGAGCGCTATCCTCTCTTCAGGCACCTCATGGACGCCTCCGAGTATCTCCTCGACCCTGGCCTTGAACTTTACAGCATATTCCTTTTCGATCTCCGGGGCTCTTTCCTCTATCTTTGCCCTGATAGTGCTTATGATATCTGCTCTCGCTGAAAGGTCTGCAACAAGCTTCGCACCCTCGGTCTCTCTCATGCTGCAGAAGTCATCGAGAGCATTGCCCGTTGCGCCGAGAAGTCTGGCGGCCATGGCCTCTTCGTCCTCTGCGGCAGGACTTGTGACGATAACGTCAGGCATTTTTGCCAGCATGCTCAGCGAGACATGTGACTCATCTCCGAAGTCGAAGCTGTCCCTGAGTTCTGACAGAGCGCTGTAATAGCGGGCTGCCAGCTCTTTGTCGAGCCTCACGTCAGTATCGCTCTTTCCGATGTTGTCTACAGTAACACTTACCTCGACCTTGCCGCGGTGGACTCTTTCCTTTATTGCGGCTTTTATCGTCTCTTCTGCAAAGGCATAGCGCCTGGGCATCTTTACGAAAATATCAAGGTATCTGTGGTTTACGGATCTTATCTCTACCGTCACCTTGCTGATCTCGTCAGAGTACTCGCCCCTGCCGAATCCCGTCATGCTTTTAATCATTCTTCAATGCTCCAATCGTTATTCCAGTCGCTGTGCTGTACGCTCTCTGTTTCTGCATCAACATCAATGGCTTCCGCGCGTATCGAGGCTTCTTCCTCGAGTTCTTCCTGTTCCCGGATCACTCTTTCTTCTTCGGCCTCACGTCTGGCATCGGCTTCGTCAAATTTCGCCTTGGTGTTGATCACCTTGAGAACAACATAAACAACTGCCAGTATTATCAGTATAGTAAGCATTCCCATTCCGAACCTCCATTCAATAGCTGTCGGCCCATCCCGTGACCAGTGAATCCGGGAAATTGACCTCTGCATAAGTCAGCATCTTGTCCCTGCCGGAGACATGCGTTGAATGCACATTTATGTGCCGCGGCTTTATGCCGTGCTTCTTCATGTATTTAAGAGCATCAAAGCCGGTAAACAGGCTGTCCCACCCGAGGTCGTAATCAAGGCTGACCTCCTCGAGGCAGTCGCGGTATTTATCGACAAGCGCCAGAAAATCCGCGTAGTTATCTGCCGCCTTGTATCCTCCGTCCCGCGGAGGTGTTCTGCGGTCATCGAGATACAGCTTCATGGCTAGATGTTGTGCGGCTTCAGTACCAGGATATCGCAGTCCAGGTGAATGTCGCCCGTGTTGATATAGCTGACCCTTGCCACCGTCACTTTTTTGCCCGCCTTTGTGGCAAAATCGATGAACTTCTCGATAGTGTCGATGTTCGGATATCCGAAGCCCACTATCTCAGACCTGAAGTGCATCGGGATGACCATCTTCGGAGTCGTGCGCTCTATCAGCTCCATGGCCTCCTGCATATCGTAGGTGTAGTATCCGCCTATAGGGATCAGGGCGATGTCTGCATCCTTCAGCAGTGCCATATTCTCCTCTGTCAGAAGGTCATCTATCTTCTCGCCTATGTCGCCGTAGTGGATGAGCTTCTCGCCCGTCCTCTTGTCCGTTACTATATTGATCCTGTTTTCGCCTCTGAGCGCGCCCTTTTCAGGATCATGGTATGTATCGATCGCCTCGACCCTGTACGGACTGTCGTCTCTGGTCTCAAGCTGCACGCTTTCCATGCCGAAGTGGTCATCGTGGGTGTGAGACGGAAGGACCTTGCTCGCTACGTCCCTTATATCGTGATACCCCGGGACCGAGCCCGGCTTATACGGATCGAAAATGATCGAATAGCCCGTCTTGTCATCGTAGAGTTTGAAGCACGAGTGGCCTGTGTACCTTATGATCATGTCTTGCTCCTTTATCTTATAAGTGAGATCGCGGATTTAAGAGTTCTGATCTCACATACGCCTGCGCCCTTCTCATACTCGCCGTCGAGAGTCCAGTGAGTGTTCTCGTCTATCTCGACAGTTACATCATGCGCCGAATACTTTTCTATCTGATGCGACTGGAACGATCCTCCGAGTGTGCTTATCGCGATGTCGTTAAGCGCAAGGATGTCCCTTGGCATCTTTATCATCAGGACTTCCATGAGTCCGTCATTCATATCCACATCAAGTTTTTCGAGATTCAGTATGCCGCCTATCGACTTTGAGTTGCAGACCGCTCCGAGAACATAATCTCCTTCATGGACCTCTTCATCAGGCGTGCCCTTCTCAAGCGTGATCTTCGCGTGTATCGGGTGCAGGTTCGCAAGCTCCTTGACGCCGCCCATCACGTAAGCCGCGTGCCCGAATATATTTTTGATGTTCTGCGGGACTGAATATGTAGTCGAGGTAAAAGCTCCGAAGCTGGCAACGTAGCTGAAGTACCTGCCGTTGAAGCTGCCGATATCCACCGGAGCGGCAGTGCCCTTTACCGCCGTGTCTGCGCAGTCCAGAATGTTTTTCGGAAGTCCCACCGAATGTGCAAAGTCGTTTGTGGATCCCGCCGGGATATATCCTATCGGAGTTGTGTGGCCGCCGCTCAGAAGACCGTCGATCACTTCATTTAGAGTGCCGTCTCCGCCGGATACCACGACCCGGTCGACCTCTCCGCCGTACTCCTCGGCAAAGTCTCTGGCATCACCGTGTCCCGTAGTCATAAGCACCTGTGTAAGGAAGCCTGCACCGGAAAATCTCCCGATGATCTCGGACATGTATTTCGGCGCCTGCATAACTCCGGATTTAGGGTTCATGATGAAAAGCAGCTTTTTTCTGTCGTGCATTTCTGCGACCTCCGTAGTATTGTTTTTATTCAGGGTTATTCGGATCCCCTTCGTCTTCGGCAGCTTCGGCTCTTGCCTCAAGTTCCCGCTCTATTCTTTCCTTTACGTTGCGCTCTTCTTCGAGCTCCGCTATCTCGCGCTCACGCTTTTCGTCGTATCCCGGGTCAAACTTTCTGGAAGCCTTTACGGCAAGACTGTCGAGCGATCTGTCAGTCATGTCGTATTCGCCGATGATCAGCTTGTTCCACATCTCCTCGCCTTTTGATCCGTGCTGCTTTATCAGGTATTCCTTTATCTTAGCAGGTGTGAGTCTTCCGCGCCTCATATGGATGTCCCACGACTTGTTGAACATCATACCTATGCAGAGCACCCAGCTTATAAGGTAGAACCACAGCATCATGGCTACGATATTCGAGAACGCACCATACAGGAGGTTGTAGTTTGTCGCTCTGGAAATATACAGGGAGTAGAACCATGTGACGATCATTATGCCTATGGTCGCGACGACCGCGCCCGGAAGTACCGCCCTGAGCGGAACACGTATACGCGGGAGCAGATAGTAATTGGCCAGTATAACAACAAAGAAGAGAATGCCGAGGACCGGAGTCCTTAAGTTGTTGATCAGATTACCCATATATGTATTCTGAAGCACTCTTCTGGCGATCAGTTCTCCATACACATATATCACGAGAGTCGCCGCTACGACCAGGATGGATCCCATCGCGATCGGTATGGCCTTTACCCTCTCGGTGAAGAAGTTGAACCTGTACCGTCCGTAGCTTATGGTGTAAGTTGTCAGCCTCGAAAGCGAAAACGCCAGCGATGAACTCGCCCACAGAGCGAGGACGATCATGACTACGTTTGTAAGAGCTGTCGAAGACGCCGAGAACAGTCTGAGCAGAACGCCTCCCATCTCCGTTGAAAGATGCGTCTCAAGCCACTCCTTTATGAAGTCCATCGATACATCGAAGATACCCAGGACCTGGGTAAGAACGATGAGCATCGGAACAGAGGACATAAAGAAGAAATACGCGATCTGCGCCGCAAATCCCGCATAATACTGGTCGTCAAACTGCCTCCACAGATGGAAGCAGATCTTTCTGAACCTGTCCCATGTAAGCGGAAGCTTTTTTTCGTTTTCGTGTTGGTCTGTTTCTGTGTAATCCCAGAAATCTCTCATATGCTGACTGCGCCCCCGGCATCAGCCGAGAAGTCTTTCGAGTTCTGCAAGAGCCTTTGCTCTGTGGCTGATCTTGTTCTTGAAGTCTGTGCCGAGCTCGGCGAAGGAGTTCTCATAGCCGTCCGGGACGAATACAGGGTCGTATCCGAATCCGCCTTCTCCCAGCTTGCACTCTGCGATATGGCCTGTGCACTCTCCCCTCGCGACAAGCACATGCCTGCCGTCCGGCTGCTCTTCTGCAGAAGCAGGAGCACCCACGCCGTCGGGATAGATAAGAGTTATGACAGTCACAAACTTCGCGGTCCTTTCGCTTGCAGGCACGCCTTCGAGTTCTCCCAGAAGCTTTGTGTTGTTGTCGTCATAGCTGCAGTCTTCACCTGCATATCTGGCGCTGTATACTCCCGGTCTTCCGCCGAGTGCATCCACCATAAGACCCGAGTCATCAGCGATGACCGGGCTGTCGGCATATTTTTTAAGTTCAGGGTCTGCTTCTATCATATCCATGATGATGCTCGCCTTGAGCATCGAGTTTTCCTCGAAGGTCGTCCCTGTTTCTTCGATATCATCCATAGGGATACCTGCGTCGTCACGCGAAATGACATGAAGGTCATACTTGTCCAGTATGCCCCTGATCTCCTTGATCTTATTCTTGTTCTGTGATGCTAAAATCGCTGTTCTCATAGTTCCCTTAATTGTACCATTATTTGTTTCTTTTCAAAACCCGGCCTGTCCGTCTCTGGCGGCTTCCATCATGAGTGCGCACTCGATGCGCTTTCTGTGGAGCATGCAGCCGAAGTCATAGACCTTGTTGATATCACCGTTTGAGTGGTAGTTGTTTGCTGCACAGCCTCCCGCACAGTACAGCCTTGCCCAGCAGTCTTTGCACTTGTCGCGGGTGTAGATGTTGTTGCCGTTCCTGAATATGTCAACGGTCTCAGGATGAGTGATGCCGTCATAGATGTTTCCGACTATCATCTCGTCATCGCCCACAAACTGATGGCACGGATACAGATCTCCCGTAGGGGTCACGGCAAGGTACTCCGTCGCGACTCCGCAGCCGGCAACTCTCTTGTATATGCACGGCCCGCCCGTAAGATCGACAGTATAGTGATAGAAGTTGAAGCCTTTGCCCTTCTTTTCCCTGTCAAGCATCTCAAGCGCGAGCTTTTCGTATTCCTCATAGAGCTTCGGAAGAGCTTCTTCGTGAAGCGCGTAAGGAGCTGACGGATCGGCAACGACAGGCTCGATCGAAGTCTCTTTGAATCCGAGATCTGCCATAGCCATTACGTCCGCAGCAAAGTCCTTGTTATAGGCGGTATAGGTCCCTCTCATGTAGTACTCGGAAGATCTTCTGCCCTCCGCCCTCCCGTCATCTGCGGTCCTGGCTTCGACCAGGGCTTTGAAGTTGTCCATTATGGAGTCATATGTGCCACCGCCCGACTTGCTGTGGCGCATGCGGTCATGGGTCTCCCTGCGTCCGTCCATGCTGAGCACTACGTTGCCCATCTCGCGGTTGGTGAAGTCGATCACATCCTGATCGATAAGCACTCCGTTGGTCGTAAGCGTGAAGTTGAATATCTTGTTGTACTTTTTCTCGAGCTCGCGTCCGTATGCTACGATCTCCTTGCATACATCCCAGTTGATGAGAGGCTCGCCTCCGAAGAAATCGACTTCGAGATGGCGGCGCGTCCCGGAATGTTCGACCAGATAATCGAGAGCGCGCTTTCCTGTCTCAGCGCTCATGATACCGCTCTTGCCGGAGTAGTCGCCCTTGCCCGCAAAGCAGTATTCGCAGTCCATGTTGCAGCCGTGCGCAACGTGAAGGCAGATGGCTTTGAGGACTGACTGCTTCATCTTGATCGCGTCCGCAGCTGCCTCGAATGGATCCTCCGACCAGAGGAGCTTAGCTTCGCAGAGCTCCTTTATGTCACCGAGCATCTCCCGGGATTCATCCCGGGCAATGTCATGGCGGCACGCGATCTCTGAAGCGATCTCCTCTCTTGCATTGCTGTCTGAAAGCACGCCAACAGGGTCGCCGCTTTCATCGAGAAGAGCAATAGCATCGTATGCGACCTCATCAACAGAATGGACAGCGCCGCTGGCCGCATCAACGACCATATTGAATCCGTTTAGTTTATACTGATGTATCATCTTTACCTGTGTTCCCAAATTTAAAATACATAAATAAAAACGGCGCTGCCTTAAGCAGCGCCGCCGTAAAGCATCTTACTTTTCCTTGCGCTGCTCGCAGTGCTGGTTAGCAACGCTGCAGGAAGTCTTGCTTGCAGACTGGCACGAAGTCTGGCACTCGCCGCATCCGCCTGTGAGTTTCGACTCAGCCATATCTCTTGTTGTGATTGTCTTGATTCTCTTCATTTTGGGACTCCTTCGTTGATAGTTTTTAAGTCTTATGTAGCATACCATTACGGCGCTTATCTGTCAAACCTGCGAGCGGGCATCCATGATGCCTGTCAGTCGCGGATATCTACTGAAAATATCGAATCGCCATCTTTTGTCTCACTGAATTTTGCCGCAGCTTCTCTCTTCTTCTCAGCCTTTCCCAGATATTCTGAATAGTCGTTTGCCGGGACTTCGATCTCGCTTACATATTCTTCATATCTTGTGGCAGGCTCATCAGCAGGCTCAGCCTTTGCCGGAGCTTCCGGAACCGGTGCAGGTTCTGGAGCAGGTGCAGCAGCAGGCTCAGGCATCGATTCAAGCCTGAAGTCAGGTACTTCAGGAGCTACGAAGTCCTCAGGGATCATCGGCTCGTCTCCGCCTACTCTAGGCACCTCGAGCGTTGCGCGGCTTTTCATCTTGTCGCTTATGTCCCCGATAGGCTCGAAAGGATGCTCCTCGTGAGCTTCCACGACTTCCTTAGGCGCTGCCTTTATGCTGAAGTCGAATACGGCCTCTTTCTTCATATCCCTGTTGACGACTCTTATCCTGTCGGCCTTGCCGTCAGTACTGTCGGCTTTTACGAGGATATCCTTCGATTCGCCGGCTCCTATGTCGAGTGTGACCTCCTGTCCCGGAATAGGAACGCGGTCCCATCTTCTCGTGTCAGGGTTGTATGCTGTGTGGAAGAATCTGACTTTTCCCACAGTCACTTTTATCGTATAGATGCAGTCCTGATTGACGCTCGGGAGCAGGCATTCGCTCTGCTTGTCTCCAAGCTGTCCTCTCAGATTCACAGTGCCCCTTGCCGACCTGTATACAAGTCCTCTGTATTCGTTGCGCGCGTTGATCTGTTCGCTGACTATGATCACGTCGCACGGAGCGTTGTTGATGACATACTGTGCGGTCGATCCTATTGAGCTCAGCATATCTTCCTTTGAGGACTTTGTCATGACGATGAGGTCTGCGCCTGTCTCTCTGGCTGCTCTGACGATCCTTACGCCCGCCTTGCCCACTGCCGACATCGTTGACAGTTTGTATCCTTCAAGCGAAGCAGCAATAAGTGCCAGCTTACCGTCGAGTTCACTGATGGCTGCGGCTTCTGCCTCGGACTTCACCGAGTAGCTGAGCTTTTCGTCTATCATCAGAAGGACGAGTTCAGCTTCATCAGGCCCAAAGTATTTCTTTACGTAATGCAGTGCCTTCAGGCTCCGCTGTGTTTCTTCGATTGGAAGAAGTATCTTCTTCATCTCTGTCTCCTCTTGTGTTATCGGTCGCCACAAATCTGCAATCTATTTTACCATATGTAAGGCGTCATTTCAAAAAGCGTGCGTTATGCGTTAGAAGGAATATTTCGATCATTGCATAGAGAACAAGGTAATCGTCGTCATAGGAGAGTATCACATCATTCTGAGTGTATCCCTCGTTCTCAAAGAGCAGGTTAGGCGAGCCGCCGACCACGGCCTTCAGCTGCCCATCGCGGCTTATCATGTAGTTGCAGGAAACATTTGCTCTGAGACACGACGGGAAAATTTCCGCCCTGAATTCACCGTCATCAGTAGTGCAGATAAAGCCCTCGGACTTTCCTTCCCTGAATACTTTTATCTCGCCATAGCGCTCCCCGTTAGCCATGATGTCAAAACCGGCAGACTCGACTGTCTCGCCCCTTTTGTTGAATGCCCTCGGGATCACAGACGCCATCTCATTGCCGTCTGTGTCCAGGACCCTTGCTTCAAAAGGCTTGCGGGAACTCTCGACTCTGAGCACCCGGTTCCCGTCCGAATCTCTGAAATACCCGTCCGAGGAATTGTGGTGATAGAACTTATAGAAGTCCATGTATTCAGGTACGTCTCCGCCGCCTCCGGCGAACTTTTCAATAAGCTCTGCCAGGTGCTTTACCATCATCACAGACGCAAGTTTGAAGCCAGCGAAGATCGAATACCTCTCCGGCGTCACTTCTGCCTCTTTGGCGTTGACCAGATCCTCAAAGCGGTACTCGTCATCCTCACTCCTTATGATGTTGTCAAGCATTGTTATGTGCTTTACATCTATGTACTTTTTGCTGCGCGAGATGACGACGCAGTCCCTGAACTTTCCAGGTCCGAATACGATGCTGGTTCCAGTATATCCCTTATGCTCTGCTTTCCAAGGCTTTCCTAACGGCGTATCGAGATCCTTCAGCTTTTCGTATATCTCATCGACGCTGAGATCTGTCTTTATGATCTTTTCATAGATGCTGCGGTCATTGAATTTACCGCCGCCCCGGTTCCAGTATACCCCGAAAGCAAGCAGCAGTATTATCC
Source organism: uncultured Eubacteriales bacterium (assembly GCA_902778585.1). Lineage (GTDB taxonomy): Bacteria > Bacillota > Clostridia > Peptostreptococcales > Anaerovoracaceae > Crickella. Next base: position 40,831 of record CACYYD010000019.1, read on the forward strand.
CGCCGAAAATAAACCTGCCCACGGAAAACATGAGCACGGCAAGAAGGACCCCGAGACCTATTACAGCTGTTATTGCCCTGTCCTGTTTCATTTGCAGCCTTCTCCTTTGTCCCTGAGTCCGCCCTTATGAGAGCAGCGCGTCAACGGCGCTTCTTACTGCCTTGCGGCGCTCTTCTGCCTCTTCTGCAGTCGCGCCCTGTACCATAACGTAGGACTTGATCTTAGGCTCCGTACCGGAAGGTCTGACAGCTACAGCGCATCCGTCTTCAAGCCTGTAGAAGAGCACGTTGCTCTTTGTGAAGCCCGGAACATCATCCAGATAGTCAGTCACGCCTTCTACCTTGAGTCCGATCTCAGCAGGAGCGTTCGCTCTGATGCGTGCCATGACGGCCTCTCTTCTCTCTGCAGAGTCGAAACCGGCAAATACTGCCGATTCGGTATTCTCAACGTAGTATCCGTACTTCTCATAAAGAGCCATCAGGCCGTCATATACCGACATGCCTCTCGACTTATACCAGCATCCGACCTCTGCCATCATCATGGCTGCGAATACCGCGTCCTTGTCTCTCGCATATGTGCCGCCGAGGAATCCGATGCTCTCCTCGAATCCGAAGATGAAGTTCTCATCTCCGTTCTCGTCGAGTTCCTTTATCTTTTCGCCGATGAACTTGAATCCTGTGAGGACCTCATACATCTTTACGCCGTTTACTGCTGCGATCTTGTCGGCCATGACAGTCGATACGATCGACTTGCATACGAAAGGCTTCTCAGGCATGGTGCCGAGCTCCTTACGTACGGTAAAGATGTAGTCCAGCATGAGGCATGCTTCCTGGTTGCCCGTGAGTACCTTATAGCTTCCGTCGCTTGCTTTTACAACGGTGCCGCATCTGTCGCTGTCAGGGTCGACTCCGACTACCAGCTCAGCGTCGTTCTTCTTTGCGTACTCGATCGCAAGAGCAAAGCCCTCTGTGTTCTCAGGGTTAGGCGACTTTACTGTCGGGAAGTTGCCGTCCGGTACCATCTGCTCCTCTACCGGGATGATAGCTCCGTAACCCTGTCTTCTGAGGATCTCCGGCACCAGCTTGTATCCGGCTCCGTGGAAAGGGGTGAAGACTATCTTCATGTCCTTTGCCACCTGGTCGATGTACTTGTGAGTGACCGAAGTCTCCATTACCTTTGCGATATATGTCTCGTCCATCTCGTCTCCGAGGATCTCGATAATGCCGCTTTCGACAGCTGCTGCATAATCGGTCGTCTTTACATCCTCAAAGATATCGATCTTGGCGATCTCTGCGGATACCACGTCTGCGTGCTCAGGTCCGAGCTGGGCGCCGTCTGCCCAGTATGCCTTGTATCCGTTGTATTCCTTAGGATTGTGGCTTGCAGTGATATTGATGCCTGCCATCGAGCTGGTCTCTCTTACAGCAAATGAAAGCTCCGGTGTAGGGCGCATGTCATCAAAGATGTATACCTTTATTCCGTTTGCAGCCAGAACAGCAGCAGCTTCCTCTGCGAAAAGTCTCGAGTTGAGTCTCGAGTCATGCGCGATCGCTACTCCGCGCCCCTCTTCGGAGTCTCCGCCTTCCTGGCCGCCCTTGCTGATGACGAGGTTGGCAAGGCCCTGTGTGGCGTATCTTACAGTATAGACGTTCATGCAGCCGATCCCCGGGCCCATCGTTCCCCTGAGACCCGCCGTTCCGAAGGTCAGCATGGCCTTGAATCTCCCCTCGATCTCGGCCTCATTGCCTTCGAGCGCTCTGAGCTCTTCCTTGGTCTGTTCATCTACTTTGTCCGATGCCAGCCAGTATTCGTATTCTTCTCTGTAAGTCCTCATTGTTTTACCTTTCCTGTAATATATCTTCAGTGATACCTGTTATTAACCTGCTTCTTCGAACTGCGAGTTGTAAAGGACGGCATATGCCCCGCCCTTTGCGAGCAGCTCTTCGTGTGTTCCCTGTTCTACTATGTCGCCGTGATCCATAACGAGTATGAGATCGGCATTTCTGATAGTCGACAGCCTGTGAGCGATAATGAAGCTCGTCCTGTCCTCAGTCAGAGCATCCATCGCTTTCTGGATCTCTTCTTCTGTTCTTGTATCTACTGACGAAGTAGCTTCGTCGAGTATCAGAAGTCTCTTGTCCGCGAGGACAGCGCGGGCGATCGTCAGCAGCTGCCTCTGGCCCTCTGAAATGTTTGTTGCATCCTCGTTCAGCACCATTTTGTAGCCTCCCGGAAGAGCCTTGATGAAGTGATGTGCCTTAGCCGTCTTTGCCGCCGCGATTATCTCCTCGTTGGTGGCACCCTCCCTGCCGTAGCCTATGTTCTCCTTTATGGTGCCGTTAAAGAGCCATGTATCCTGGAGCACCATCGCAAAGTTGTCGCGGAGCTCCTTTCTGGTGAACTGCCTTATGTCGCGGCCGTCGATGAGTATGGATCCTCCATCTACATCATAGAACCTCATAAGCAATTTTACCATAGTAGTCTTGCCTGCGCCCGTAGGACCTACGATAGCTATCTTCTGTCCCGGCTCTACCTTTGCGCTGAAGTCCTTTATTACAGGATGAGCCTTGTCGTATCCGAAGCTGACGTGCCTGAATTCGACAGCGCCCTTCACCTCGCCCATCTCGTCCTCGGCTCCAGGAGCGTCGACCTCCTCGGTCTCGTCAAGGAATTCGAATACGCGCTCAGCGGCCGCGGCCATGGACTGGACCTGGTTCATTATCTGGGCGATGTCCTGTATAGGCTGGCCTATGTTCTTTACATACTGAACAAATGCCTGGATGTCTCCTACTCCTATGGCTCCCCTGACGCAGAAGATGCCGCCGGCGACCGTTACGGCTGCGTAGCCGAGGTTGCTGACTATCCTCATTAGAGGGCGCATCATTCCGGAGAGGAACTGCGACTTCCATGCGGATTCATAGAGCTTCTCATTCGACTTGTCGAATTCCTCAGTCATCGCGTCTTCCCTGTTGAAGGCCTTTACGACGAGGTGTCCCGAGAATGTCTCCTCGACCTGTCCGTCGATTATTCCGAGGTACTTCTGCTGGGCGGCGAAGTGCTTCTGGGAGACTTTGATCAGTATCCCCATCACCAGGGCCGACAGCGGTATGACGAGCAGCGCTATGAGCGTCATGGTCACATTTATGGTGAGCATGACGGCCACTATTCCGAGCATGCTTATGATGGCCCAGATGAAGTTTGATATGCTCTGGCTCAGCGACTGGCCCAAGGTATCTACGTCGTTTGTGATCCTCGAAAGTATCTCGCCTGTCTGGACGCGCTCAAAGTAGCCGATAGGCATGCGGTTTATCTTCTCGGATATGTCGCGGCGCATCCTGTAGACGATCTTCTGAGTGACATTCGTCATTATGAGCGCCTGCACGTACTGGGCTATGGCTCCTATAAAATAGAGCGCCAGCGTCATCAGCAGTACGCGCGCGACGGCGGCAAAGTCTATGCCGCCGGTGCCACGGATCTTATTCATGACACCCTCTGCAAGCAGAGTGGTCGCGCGCCCCATCACCTTGGGGCCGACCGTCTCGAATATCGTCGCAAGCGCGGACACCACAATAACCACCGCTATGGCGAATTTGTACCCGCCCATATAGCTGAGTGTGTCCTTTATCGCCTTGCGGAAATTCTTAGGCTTCTCGCCCGGTGCAAGTATGCTGCTCGGGCCGCCTCCGCGGCGCCTCTGCCTCTTGCCGTCACCCTGCCCGGTCTGCGCTTCCTTTTCGCCTTCGTATTCTGTTTTAGGCTTATTATCTTCTGCCATCTATTATGCCAGCGCTGCCTCCGAAAGCTGCGACAGTGCCGTCTCCCTGTATATCTCACACGTCTTCATAAGCTCGGAATGTGTTCCCTTGCCCACTATACGTCCTTCATCAAGAACGATGATCTGCTCGGCGTGCATTATGGTGCCGACTCTCTGCGCTACTATTATGCGCGTGCTTCCCGCGGTATGCTCCGCAAGAGCCCTTCTCAGTGTCACGTCCGTCTTCATATCGAGCGCCGAGAATGAGTCGTCAAATATCATTATCTGAGGCTTCTTTACCACGGCCCTTGCGATGGCAAGCCTCTGCTTCTGTCCGCCGGATACGTTTGCTCCGCCCTGCGATACCTCGCGGTCAAAACCTTCCGGTCTTTCGTCTATGAATTCAGTCGCCTGGGCTATCTGCGCAGCCAGTCTCACATCTTCATCCGTCGCGTCCTCGTCGCCCCAGCGGATGTTGTCGGCTACACTTCCCGAGAAGAGGATGCCCTTCTGCGGGACATATCCGATCTCATCGCGCAGCGACTCAAGCGTGATGCCCTTTATATCCTTTCCGCTTATGGTGATGCGGCCCTCAGTCGCGTCAAAGAACCTCGGTATGAGCTTTATGAGCGTGGACTTGCCGCAGCCCGTCGGTCCTATTATCGCCGTAGTCTCGCCCTCCCTTGCCGTAAAGTCGATGTCCGTGAGGACGTTCTCCTCTGCATCAGGATACCTGAACGAAACGTGCTCGAATCTTATCTCCGCCTCATCATCAGGTCCAAGCACCTCCGCATCCTCGCAGTCCTTTATGCTTGTCTCTTTCTCAAGGACCTCATATATCCTGTCCGCGGCGATGCCGGCTCTCGGCAGGAATATAGCCATGCCGGCTATCATGAGGAAGGAGAACACTATCTCCATCGCATAGGCTATAAATGCGGTCATGGTTCCCACCTGCATCGTACCGGCGTCTATCCTGCCTGCCGCGACCCATGTGATCCATATGCTGAGCCCGTACATGACTATCATCAGGATAGGCGTCATGGAGATCATGGTGCGGTTCACGAAGAGCTGATTTCTGTAAAGATCGGTATTTGCCTTGTCGAAGCGCTTCTCCTCGGTATCCTCTCGCCCAAAGGCTCTTATTACCTGTATTCCGGTCAGTATCTCTCTGGACACCGCATTGAGAGCGTCAATGAGGGACTGCATGATCCTGAACTTAGGCATGGCGACCGCGAAGGCAGTTCCCGTAAGAAGGAACATCGCTATAACGCCCGTCACGATCACGAAGTTCATGTGGGCATGCGTCTGATAGACTTTTATGATCGACCATGTGCAGATGCACGGCGCAAAGAGGGCCATCCTCAGCACCATCGTCGATGTCATCTGTACCTGCTGTATATCATTGGTCGCGCGGGTAATGAGAGACGATGTCTTGAATTCGTCCATCTCTGCGCTCGAAAACGACATAACGTTTTTGAAAAGGCGCGACCTGAGGTCTTTTCCGATGCCTGCTCCTACCCTCGCGGCCAGAAGCGACACGAGCGTGGTGAACGCCATTACGGCTACCGACATGAGCAGCATGAGCCCGCCTATCCTGAACATGAATCTGTTCTGAATCGCCAGAAGATCGAGACCCGCCTCCTCATCGCAGTCGCCAGCATAGGCTATTCCCATGGCAAGGAAGTTGCTGTTTGCGGCGCTTCCTGCAGTGCTGCCGGCATCTCCGTCCCCTGCAGCGGCCTGAGCTTCAGAAAGCGTCTCGCCGTTCTTTTCGGCATAACGCGTGACTATAGGGGTCAGCAGCGACTCATCGAGCGCGTCAAGTTCTTCCTCGCTCATCTCCCTGCGGTCCAGTATCCCGTCCGGACCCTCCGTGAAGGCATCTTCCCAGAGATCGCGCTGGCCGGCATCCATAAGGTCCGCCGCCGCCTCAAACTCCGTTTCCGTGATAGCCTCAGGTACTATGTGCTCTATTCCCCTGTTCTGGATGCCCGTGTCGATGAGTGCCTGCGTGTACTGCGGCAGATTCATCTCACAAAAAGCCTGCCCTGCCATGAGAAGCAGGACAAGTAAGGCCGTCCATTTGTAAGGCATCATTGTTCTGAACAGGTTTTTCATTAACTACTTATCGTACTTTGAATTTCTTGTCTCATCGATGCTGCCGGCTGTCTCAAGAGCCCGCTCGATGTCCTCTATGCATGCGACCTCGATCACATTGTCCCTGTCTTCCCTGCGGCAGAACTCCCTGTCTGCCATGTCATCCAGAAATTCAAAGAAGTGATCGTAGTATCCGTTTACGTTATATACCATTACAGGCTTGTTTACCTTGCCGAGCATACCGATGCGTTTCATCGCCATGACCTCGGCTATCTCGTCGAGAGTGCCGGTGCCGCCCGGGAGAGCTATGAAAGCATCTCCGAGCTCCATCATCCTCTCACGCCTCGACGACATATTGTCCGCGATCTCGAGTTCGGTGAGATCCTCGCGTGTTTCTTCGGCCAGCACAAAGAAGGCAGGAGTAATACCTGTCGCCTGTCCGCCGCCTTCAAGCAGCGCATTCGAGACGCGGCCCATCATTCCGTCGCGGCCTCCGCCGTAAACGAGCCTGTGTCCCTTCTTCGCCATCCATGCTCCGAGCTCTTCTGCGCGCTTTGCAAATTCCGGGTCATTCCCCTCACGCGCTCCGCAGTAAACTGTTATATTCATAGTCCTCCGCCGGTATTACATTACAGATTTTGCCTGCATCTCCTTGAGCACCGTCTCTTCGCTCTGATCTTCTTCCTGTTCCTTGTCCCATTCAGGGTCGTAGAAGAGGTTGAGCCTGAGCTGATTCGAGATCTCTCTCAGGAGCTTGCATCCTGCGATGCTGTTGCCCCGCGCGTCAAGAGCAGGTCCGAACACGCCTATTCCGGCACGCTTGTCGGAGACCGAAAGGAGTCCGCCGCCGACTCCCGACTTGGTCGGGATGCCTACTTTGATCGCGAATGTGCCTGAGCCGTCATACATGCCGCAGGTGAGCATCAGAGTCTTGACTATGCGCGCTGTGCGGGACGACATAAATCTCTTTCCCGTGATCGCGCAGACTCCGTCATTTGCAAGCTTCTTTCCGAGATTTGCGAGGGATTCAGCTGTTACGTTCATCGAGCACATCTTTGTGTAGAATCTCAGAGTGTCTTCGACGTCCGTCGTGATGATCCCCTTGCTCTCAAGAAGGTAAGCAATGGAGCGGTTTCTCGAGCAGGTCTTCATCTCGGAATCGAATACGGATTCATTCAGTTCGATCCCAGGATCAGAGCAGATGTTTCTTGTATATCTCAGCATGTCCTGGAATGATACCTCAGGCAGCAGCAGTCCGCAGACAGCGAGAGCTCCCGAGTTGATCAGCGGATTGTACGGCTTGGAATCACTCACATCGAGTTCTACCAGCGAGTCAAAAGCTTCTCCCGATGGCTCCATACCGACTTTTTTGAATACGTTCTTGAGTCCGCAGACTTCAAGGGCAACGATCAGCATGACTACCTTGGAGACCGACTGCATCGTGAATCTGTGGTTGTAATCTCCGAGGCATATCTTATCGCCCTTCAGCGGGTACAGGCAGATCCCGAGCTGATGCGGGTCTTCCTTGCCGAGCTCCGGTATGTATGTCGCAACAGCACCCTTAGGGATCTCCTCTCTCGCCAGGTTCATCGCTCTTTCGATGATCTCCTTGGCCTTTTTTGTCTCAGTCATCTGGTAGCGTCTGTCTACCACAGGAATCGTCATCGTTTCACGTCCCTCAAGTTTGTCGTTGATTTTTTCAGTCATTTTGTCCTCCCGTTCTCCGTCCGCACAGCCCCCCGGACCGTCTGCCGGATCACTTTGTACAAATTTATTTATAGATATTATATTCTACAACATCGTGACTTTTTTTGAAAGATATGGCGGCCTTATCCCCCGTGCGGGGTTACCTTGAACAGCTTATTTTGTTAAAATGCAGATGACGGAAAAAGAAGCCGCGGAGGTAATATATGTCAGATAATCACGAACATACACATGAGCATGAGCACAGTCACTTTCATGAGCATACGCATACGGACGAAAGCGGCCATGTTTACTCTCATACACACGTCCACAGTGATGGATCGCACCACCACGACCACGGCCACATCCATTCCGAGGAGCACACAAAGAAGGTCCTCAACAGGATGAGCCGCATCATAGGTCATATGGAGTCAACTAAGCGTATGGTCGAGGACGGCAGGGACTGCTCCGAAGTTCTTGTCCAGCTTTCTGCGATCGAGTCCGCGGTCAAGTCTGTAAGCCGCGTTATACTCAAGGAGCATATGTCCACCTGCATAATCGATGCCGTAAAGAAGGATGACCTCACTACGCTCGAAGAACTCAACAATGCGATCGATAAATTCATCAGATAGATCCGCTTTGGCGAAGCAAGTCAAATCAAAACCGGCACACAGAGGTGCCGGTTTTTTGATGTTCTTATCAGACCGTATGCTGTCTTATTACTTGTATGCTGCAGCGAGTTCCTCTGCGAGCGCATCTACCTGGGCGCGGCTATCATTGTTCAGAGCCGACACCAGCTTTACACCGTTCTCGCAGAAAGTCATGTTCTTGCATCCCTCGAGCATACCCTTCATTACCTTTGCAGCCTGAGGAGCCCATGATCCGTTCTCGATAAAGGCAACTCTTCTGTTCTGGTAATTTCTTTCAGTCAGCGACTCAATGAACTCTCTCATGAACGGGAATATTCCGTTGTTGAAAGTTGTAGTCGCGAATACTACTGTGTCATATCTGAACGCATCCTCAACTGCCTCGGCGATATCGTCCCTTGCCAGGTCAGTGACCTCAACTTCAGGAACGCCCAGTGCCTCAAGTTTCTCAGCGAGGAGTTCGACAGCCTTCTTTGTGTTTCCGTATACCGATGTGTACGCGATTACGACGCCCTTTGATTCAGGCTCGTACTTCGACCATGTGTCATAGAGTCCGAGGTAGTATCCGAGGTCTTCCATCAGCACAGGACCGTGGAGCGGGCAGATAGTCTGGATGTCCAGGCCTGCAGCCTTCTTCAGCACCGCCTGTGTCTGCGGGCCGTACTTTCCGACTATGCCGAAGTAGTAACGTCTTGCCTCGCATGCCCAGTCGTCATCGTCGGCACCTGTCTCGCCGCATACATCGAGTCCGCCAAACTTACCGAAAGCATCGGCCGAGAAGAGGACCTTGTCCTTTGCATCATATGTCATGATGACCTCAGGCCAGTGCACCATAGGAGCTGCAACAAAGCTGAGTGTGTGGCTTCCGAGTTCGAGAGTGTCGCCTTCCTTGACCACGACTCTTCTGTCAGCATAATCTTCTCCCTCGAAGAAGTTTGCCATCATGGTGAACGCCTTGGCAGACGAAACGATCTTCGCCTCAGGGAAGGCTTCCATGAATCCTCTGACCGAACCGGAGTGGTCAGGCTCCATGTGCTGGACCACCAGGTAATCAGGAGAGCCGCACGCTTCCTTTACATTTGCGATCCAGGCATCTGTGAAGTTGCCGTCGACCGAATCCATTACCGCAGTCTTCTCATCTTTGATGACATACGAATTGTATGCCATTCCCTCAGGTACAATGTAGTGGCCCTCAAACAGGTCGATGTCGTGGTCGTTGACACCGACATACAGGATATCATTTGAAATCTTCATTATCTTTTTTTCTCCTTATTCTGCCTTCCAGAGTGAGTGCAGATTGCAATATGCGTAAACAGCTTCTACTTCGTCACCGTCGCAGATCTTAAAGCATGCCTTCGGCGCGTCTCCCGGCTTAAGAGCCTTGCGCTGGTTGCCCTGCTTTGTCTGAACAGCGATCCACTCGATGTAGTGGGCGTCAAGCATCGGGTGCTCCACCGAGCCGACACATACCTCGACAACATCGCCCTTTACTTCGAAAACAGGCACGTGCTTTTCAGCCGCAGCATCAGTCGTACCCGGCACTATTTCTTCCATAGGCTGTCCGCAGCAGACTACCGGGCAGGCCGTCTTATTCACGATCGCTACCATCTGTCCGCACTTAGCGCATCTGTAGAATTTCATATCCATATCTTTCCTCCTGATCACTTCCGGAGCAATTGCTATTGACTTCGAATATTGTAACATAGCACGCCCACTCGGGCAATTAAGGCAGCCGTTTTTATTGACCGCAGACTGCCCTCAATGCTAAAGTTAATCAAGCGCAAACGACTGTAAAACCAAGGGAGGGATAGATATGAAGACTTTACCTTTCAGATATGAAGTTATGGATGGAAAGGGCGAGCCAATGTTCATTGATTTCAGAAGAGCCGACCCATCCGATCTCGATAAGGTCCTCGCTCTGCAGGACGCCATCGTAGAGGCGCTGCCTGACAAAGACCTGTACGCGACGTTCACCGAAGAAGAGTCCCTTGGCCAGCTCGAGCACGACATCTGCATGATCGCGGAGTACGACGGAGAGGTCGCTGGATATTCAGTCATGATCCCTAATGATCCTGACAATCCGGAAAACTACGGAAAGTATTTCAACTATGACAGAGACCAGCTGGCTCAGACCGTATCGATGGATCTTACTATGGTCGCTCCTAAATACAGAGGCCGCGGCATCCAGAGGATATTCAACAAGCTGCGTCTTGGAATGGCTGCTGAGATGGGAGCTCACGAAGCTCTTACCACCATCTCACCTGACAACCCGTACAGCTACAGGAACTTCCTGGTGCTCAATTTTGACATAGTTGACGAGAGAGAACTCTACGGCGGCAAGAGACGCTACATACTCAGAAAGACATTCTGATAAAAAATCACAGCGGGCATAAGCCCGCTGTTTTATTTTGCTTTATTTTACCGCCGCCATGAATACGACCGTGCCCTCTTCATTGACCGCTGCGATCTCCATGAGCATATCCTCCGATGGACGCTTTACAAAGCGTATGGTATCACCTTCGTAGCACTGTCTCACGAAGTGTATGTCAAGTTCGCTCAGGCCCATCGCGTTCAGTTCCTCGAGCGTGAAGCAGCCAAGCATCGCCCTCACGTAGTTGACGTTGTTCATGTGGCCGCCCCTGTCGATGTCTATGGAGCGCACCCTGTACTCACCCAGAGGCTCCGCATCCTCGAAGTGCTTGCTCCTTCTTACAAACGGCTCATCGTCAGGAGGATCCATGCAGAAGTCCGCATCCGGATAAAAGTCCGCCATGTGAGCAGGTCTTCCGTTGTCGCGCCTCAGAGCCGCCCATATGCTTCTGCCGTATGCCAGGACCTCACCGCCGCGGGCTATCGAGAAGTCTCTTTCGCACGTAGCCCTTTCAGCAGGCTGTATCCATGTAGTCACATCGAGATCATCATAGACATAAGGCTTGCTGAGGATCCTGACTCTTACCCTCGAGATCACCCAGAAGAGCCCCATCTCTTCCATCTCGTTCGCGCCTATTCCGACCGAACCGGCATGCAGTCCTGCAATATCCTGAAACATATCCAGCACTGCCGGTATGGTCATATATGATCCCTCGTCGCACATGCTCGGCATGGTCTGCATTTTCACCACGCGGCTGCACTTAAGCTTTTCCATCTACGTTTATCTCCTGTCCCCTGTTTTATCTATATGATATTTTACGGCTCCGGCCATTCCTGCGTTGTTTCCGAGTTCTGCTCTTCTGATGATCAGGCCTTCCGCAAAGTCCGGCATTACCATCTTAAGGACCTTCTCACGCAAAGGCTTTATGAGGAGCTCTTCCTGCGCCGACACTCCGCCTCCGATGATTATCATCTCCGGATCGAAAATGTGAGTCAGACCCGCGATACCGTAAGCGATCTCAGTGATCCATTCATCGAGCGCTGCCAGTGCGCCTTTATCCCCAGCCTCTGCAGCATTGAATACCTCGCGGCCGTTTCTGAACGGAAGTCCTGCGGCTTCGGATATCCTGACAAGCGCAGCCGTTGAAGCATAGGTCTCGTAATGCGATTCCCATCCGCCGAGGCCGCCTTTTTCTGCATGAGTGGCGAAATGTCCGATCTCTCCGCCGTAGCCGCGCGCGCCTTCTACAAGGCGTCCGCCCGCGATGATGCCTCCGCCGATCCCGGTGCCCAGCACTACGCAAAGGACATTGTCCGATCCCTTTGCAGCGCCTGTCCATGCCTCAGCAAGAGCAACACAGTTGCCGTCATTCGCTATCGTTGCAGGCAGGCCGTACCTTTCGCTGAGAGGTCCGGTCACCTCGGTAAATGACCAGTCAGGAACGTTGCCGCCATTTTCGGCGATGCGGCCTGCTGCTGTGTCTATACAGCCAGCTGATGAGACTCCTATGCCTTCGTAATCTTCCGCATCAAGACCGTGTTCCTTAAGGAACTCATCAAGACCGCGGAAGATTGTCTGCATGACTGTCTCGCTTCCGTCTCTCACGATCGGGACCTCGCCGCGCATCAGCACCTCTCCCGATCCCGATACGACACCTATCTTTATGAAGGTCCCGCCTATATCTATTCCCAGATACTGTCTTTCTGTTTTCATTGTCGCTAGTTTATCTCAAGCATTTCTATGCTGAAGTTGAGTGCCTTGCCTGCCATCTCATGATTGCAGTCAAATGTGATGTTCTCTTCGTCCATCTCTGTTACGAGCGCGTCGAAAGGTCTGCCGAGCTCATCTGCAAGCATTACCTTGTCACCTGCCTCGATGCCGTCGAGTCCCTGAACGGTCGCCCTCTTTACAGTGATGACCATGTTAGGGTTAGGCATTCCGTAAGCATCCTCTGGTTCAAGATGAACGTCGATCACATCGCCGACCTTCATCTCTGCTACTGCGCGGTCAAAGCCCTTGATCATCTGACCTGTTCCGCAGATGAACTCGAGCGGCTGATTACGGTCATAAGAAGCATCAAACTGCGAACCGTCGTCAAAGGTACCCCTGTAGTGCACCTTTACTCTCTTGCCGACGTTTGTTCCTTCGAACATGTACATAGGCTCAAAATCACCCCCGCCGCAGCCCGGGCATCCTGCGCAGCCGGACGGATCGCAACCTGCGTCCCCGCAGCCGTGGTCATGGTCGTGATGGTGGTCATGTCCGTGCTCGTGATCGTGATGATCGCAGTTTACGCCTGTATTCACCAGTTCTCCGGCAATGAACGCAGCAACAGCTTCGTCTGCATTGCCTTCTGCTCCTGCGCACACCTCGATGCCTGCCTCAGCGAGGGCATCCTGGGCACCCTGGCCCATTCCTCCGCAGATGAGAGCATCAATGTCTGCTTCCTTGAGAAGCCACGCAAGAGCCTCATGTCCTACGCCGTTGGAGCTCATAACTTCCGAGTCGACAACTCTTCCGCCTTCAACGTTGTAGATCTTGAACTCTTCTGTTCTGCCGAAATGCTGGAATACATTTCCGTTGTCATATGTTACCGCTATTTTCATAATTACTCCTGTTTGTCTTTTTTATTTTCAGGGATCAGAATCCCAGATTATCGTTTACGAGTATAACGTGTATCCTGCCCTCGTGCCTCGAATATCTTGTTACGAGGAACTGGCAGCAGATGGTATCGGCGGACTTGCAGTCCATGCACGATCCGGTCTTTGTGCAAGGCGTCTCGATGCCAAACCTCTGGGCGTTGGTCGGGGCCGCAACATTGCGCGCTCTCTTCATCGCTCCGTCGGTGTCTTTGCAGACTTTGTTCATTCCGACGATGAAGACCACCTTCTTAGGGCCGAAAGATATCGCCGAGACTCTGTTGGCATTTCCATCGATGTTGACGAGGATTCCGTCTTCTGTCATGGCGTTGCAGCTTGAAAGGAATACGTCCGCGTCATATGCCATGAGTGCGGCAGCCCTTTTGTCTTCCATTGCGTCTCTGTCAATGAAGTTGTAATTGCCTGTCTTCAGCGCGTCAACAAGACCTATCTCGTGAGCGCTCATCGCACCGCCCATGGTTACTGAACTGCCCTCAGGGATAAGGCTGAGTGCCATGCTGAGAGCCTCCTCCTTGCTTGCTGCATAATATCCCTTCATATTTCTGGATTCAAGTCCCTTTATGACCTTCTGAGCAAGCAATCCGCTTCTCTTTACGATGTTTTCGTTCATTTTGTCCCTCTTTCTGTATCTGACCCATACCCTCAGAAAAAATCCCTGCAGACTTTGTCCGCAGGGATTCATTATAGCATATTGCCGCTTTCCTGTCTCTTTAAATGACAGCATCAGCTGTCATGCCTGTGTTCACACTTTGTTCCGGTATTCGTATATCAGTTTGTCGTAAATCATGTCTCCGACTGTGAGTCCATCTTTATCTTTACACACAAACTCCATCCCTGCCTTTTCAAGCACTCTCTTTGATGCGGAATTCTCCCCTGCACACCAGGCCGTTATGCATCCAATACCTTCGTTCTCAGTCAGATATTCAAGAACTTTCTGCAGGGCTTCAGTCGCAAAGCCGCGCCCTTGCCAGCCGGGAACAACGCTGAATCCCACCTCGATGCAGCCATCACTGTAATCATAGGCCCCGATCGTTCCGACCACAACGTCGTCACCATTTACATCCATTACCCAGGAGTAGGAATGTTCATCTCCGTAGCTTTCGATAAAGCGCTGCACCGTCTCGCGAGCCATCTCAGGCGTAGCATACGGATTCCAGCCCGAGTACCTGTACATCTCCGGAGCTGTTCCCAGATACTTGTACAATTGCTCAGCATCATCCGGACGGTATCTCCGCAGAACGAGGTGCTCTGTCCACAGTTCGGCTGAACCATGCGGCACTATCTCCTCGATCGATCCGATCTGGGAATTATAAATAATGACATCCTCAATACGGATCCCGTCTTCTTCCCCGCCCCATTCACATTCCAAAAAATCCCGGTTCTCATAGCTTGCGAGGCCGGAGAAAGAGTTGCCATATATATCCCTGATGCGAACATATTTCTGATCGTATTTCGATATATCCATATTAAAAAACTATTACTATCTTCCTGCAGTCTCTGCACAGCCAGACATCTATAGCAGCACGTCCTCCGAACAGAGGTTTTGCCAGATTGAATTCTCCCTTCTTTTCATTTGCTTTGTTCATTGGAATCTATTTATCAGTTATGATCAGCTGCAGTACATCCGGTCTTGCGTAATGCCCTACTGCATCATGCTCCATTTTGCATGCTGCCGGAAGATCCATATCAAGTTCAGCATATATTATCGTCTCCTCATCCCAAACCGGCTCCGTAACATAATGTCCGTAAGGATCTATTATGCAGCTGCCGCCGCGGCACACCATGTCCGGCAAAGCTGCTGCCGCGTCTTTTTCATTCAGATCATCCGGATAAGAACTTTTTCTGATGATCATATCTGCATTGATAAAATAGCATTTGCCTTCTATCGCTATGTGCTGAATGCTTGCCTGCCATTCGGGATTATCGTTTGTGTTTGGTGAAATATAAATCGTTATCCCTTTCTGATAAAGAGCGACTCTTGCAAGCGGCATATAGCTTTCCCAGCATATAAGGCTGCCAATGGGTCCCCACGGTGTTTCCGTGATCGGGAAATAGTTTTTATCAGCGTCTCCCCAAACAAGTCTTTCTGATCCTGTAGGTTTTAATTTGCGATGCACTTTAAAGGTTCCGTCCGGTTCAAAAATGACATTGCTATTGTACAACGTGCCTCCGACGGCATCTCTCTCAGAAAAGCCAATGCTGATATATGCGTCATGCTTTTTTGCTGCACTTGCAAGTTGAGTAAACTCATCTCCGGCCGCCACAACGGAAGCATCATAATACCTCTTCCAGTCTTCTCTGCCGGATTCTGTCCTTTTGCCGACACTGAATCCGAAGTTCAAGCCTACGGGATATCCCGGAATAAACAATTCAGGAAATACTATAAGTTCCGCTTTGTTTTTCGCAGCCTCTTCGATATATCCAAGAGCCTTTTTCAGACTTTCCTGCTTATTGAACAAGACCGGTTCTGCCTGAACAAGTGCTATACGGCATGTATGTTTATCTAAATCTCTCATTACGGGCTTACACTCTCCTTCATCAAATTTGGATTAATCAATCGGTTGCTGATACGAGCATTACTACATATCTGTTTAATGACTTATCATATGCACTCCAGCAGCATGCTCCATACCATTCATGTCCAGCATCAAAAAATTCTGACCAGTCTGTTGTCCACTCATAGATGTCAAGCGCATCTTTTCCGTTTGGAAACAGAACTTCGTTCACTTTTCTGAAGTCTTCAGGCTTGTTTCTTCTGCCATGTACCGGTTCCAGCAAAGCATACCAATAAGGAACCGTAGTACCAAAATTCTCGTCGTTTGGCACCCATTCGGCATCATACCTGGCGTTGCCATAATAATCAGTCTTTACAATATTCGGACAGTAGAAAAACACCAGCGGTGCCAGTGGAGATGGCTGCGCTTTATCGATGTCATAAGCCAAAATGCGCAGTTTGTCCGCAACATGATCGCCAAACATGATCCGGGCGTTTTCTTTATCCTCTATGCTTTGTTTTACCAGCCAGTCAAAGACACAACGCAATGCCTCCCTGTGAGATTTCATCCCCTCATAAGGTTTATCATCACACAATAGATGATAGTCAACCTCACCAACCAGATGATATTCACTATCCGGATCAAATTGCTTTATATATTCATAGAAAGTGTCATTATCTATTCTTTTCATAATTCGTTCCCACAAATTTGAATTTGTATCACAGAACCATCAGCAATGTTCCGGCTCCAATCAGGATACACCCTATCACTGACTTAAAAGTAAATTCTTCATGCAGAAAAACAAAC
>CACYYD010000020.1 GCA_902778585.1 uncultured Eubacteriales bacterium
CTCTTCAGCATTATGAGGTTTTAATCATCGTTTCCAATGGCTATCCCTCTGCTAAGGGCAGGTTGCCTACGCGTTACTCACCCGTCCGCCGCTTTCCTCAAGATCACTTCGACGAATCTCCGTTCACTTGATTCTCGCTCGACTTGCATGTATTAGGCACGCCGCCAGCGTTCATCCTGAGCCAGGATCAAACTCTTAATAAAATGTTTATTACTCACACATTTCTGTGATCGTATTCCGTAACTCGGATGACGCACATTTGCGTCATTATTGTGCTTTGAATTTTCGAGGACTAACAAGTTTTGCTTGTTTGTCTTTTTGCTTCAAAGTCTTTCTATTTAAGGGCCAAAGCCCTTTAATTTCAAGACCTGTTCTGCACTATGAAGTTTTCAAGGTTCCGCTGCGCTTCTCAGCGACAGCTTGTTTAGTATACGCAACTCAGCGATCTCTGTCAAGAACTTTTTCAGAATTTTTTAAATTCTTTTTTGCTCTTTTTCAGTGCTGTATGCAGCGCACACTGCCTGATGGCTTAAAAAATCAGGGCCGTTTTTCATGCCCTGTTCTTAAGCACTCGCTTATAATACTCCTTTAAAAAATTAAGTCAAGCACTATTTTGAGATTTTTTCGGAAAAAACTAAAATTGTTTTAGCTTATAAAAATGCCCCCTTCAGCTTGTGCCCGGAGCACTAAAAATCGCCGCATTTCTGTGGCGATGATGATCATGCATTATGTGCAGCTTTTATTCTTCTGCTTCGCGCTCGGCTTCCCTCTCCTGTCTGGTAATAGCCGCGCTCATCATGACGTCCTGTTCGGCTGCCATATCTTCCTTTATCCTGGCAATGCGCCTCTGCGCGTTCTTCTGCTCACGTATGCCTTCCTTGGCCTTGGCGAGCGCGCGCTTTTCGTCTTCCTGGGCTTCCTTCAGCTTTTCTTCATTGCCGGTAACGAAGCTCGGCCTTGAATACTCGATGCTGAACGACTGCACGAATCTTCTGAGTCCCAGGATGATCATGCATATACCTATAAGAAGAGTTCCGCTCAGCCTCAGGGTCGCGTTGTTGAAGAACATATATACTCCGGCTATGAACATAAGGGAGCAAAGAGCTATACCGATGGCGTGGCTTCTGTCAGTCTCCATTATGTCGAGCCACTCATATCTGAAAGAGAGGACTCCTTCGACGAGCATCCAGAGCGCAAACATCATCTGTGCGGACATGTCGTCGCTCACCTGTCCGGTAAGAATGACCAGTCCGAAGATGAGCATAAGGAGCCCGTCCTTTGCGATGCTGACGCCCACATCGGAAACATCGAAGTCAGCGCGTCTTCCTATAAGCATCTCGAGCGCGCCGAGGAGCATAAAGACGAGTCCGATCACGAATGCGACCGAAAGAAATGCGGCGCTGGCATTTGCCACGCAGAATATTCCCGTTCCTGTCATCGCGATGCTCGCGATCATCATCAGTGTTCTCATTGCTGTTTCCTCCAAAGTCCGTATCATCTTACCACTAAAATACCCGCCCTAGCAAGGGCGGGTACCTTCTTATGATATTGCGTTTACAGTTCGTAGCCTGCGTGGAAAGCCTTCTTGTTGAGTTCAACGAATTTAGGCTTTACGTTGGCCTCGATCTCTGCATCCCAGTCGATCTCGTCGAGTCCGCCCATGTTCTTTACAAGAGCGCCGAGGAGAACGATGTTCATTGCCTTAGGATTGCCGAGCTCTGTCGCGATCTCAGCTGCCTTGAACGCGTGAACGTCGCAGATCTTGCTGAGGTTCTCGATGATGCCTTCAGGATACTCCGCGTTGCCCAGGTTGACCGGTACCGGCTGGATCTGGTGGTCATTGATAACCATTGTTCCGCCGATCTTCAGGTGGTCGAGCCATCTGAGAGCTTCCATCTCTTCGAATGCAACGATAACGTCAGCAGATCCCTTGCCTACGATTGGCGAATAGACCTTTTCGCCGTATCTTACCTGTGTGGATACGGAGCCGCCTCTCTGAGACATTCCGTGGATCTCGCTCATCTTTACGTCGTAGCCCGCCTTCATGAGGCCGCTTGTCAGGATCTTCGATGCGAGGATGGTTCCCTGTCCGCCTACTCCTACCAGGAGGATATTC
This sequence comes from uncultured Eubacteriales bacterium, assembly GCA_902778585.1. GTDB lineage: Bacteria > Bacillota > Clostridia > Peptostreptococcales > Anaerovoracaceae > Crickella. Next base: position 2,117 of record CACYYD010000020.1, read on the forward strand.
TTTACTTCACTCATTACCTTGTCACCTCCTCAATAGCCTTGAATGGGCAAACCTGCTTGCAGACTGTGCAGCCGTTGCAGCTTGTGTAGTCTACTACTACCTTCTCCTTTGTGGAGATCAGTGCAGGGCAGCCTGTCTTTACGCACATCTTGCAGTTTTTGCACTTGTCCTGATCGATCACGCACTGTGTCTTGTGCAGTGTCGGGAACTCGTCGATGTCCTGCTTGCTGAACTTCTTGAGTACGCACGGCCATCTTGTGATGAGTACGCACGGCTCGTCCTTCGGCAGCAGCTTGTCGAGTGCGTCGTTGACCTCGTCGAGGTGGTTAGGGTTGACGGTGATGATGTTCTCGTCCTTTACGCCGATAGCCTTGCAGAGTGCAGGGATGTCTACCTCAGGAGCTTCCTTGCCCATCAGAGTGTAGCCTGTTCCAGGGTTCTGCTGGTGGCCTGTCATACCTGTGATACGGTTGTCGAGGATGACGGTCAGGTTGTGGCCGCTGTTATATACCTCGTCCATCAGCGAGTTGACGCCTGTGTGGAAGAATGTGGAGTCGCCGATCACGGAAACTACCTTTGTATCCTTGCCTGCGTCCTTCAGGGCGATGCTTGCGCCGTGGCCCTGTGAGATCGATGCGCCCATGCAGATAGTTGTATGCATAGCGCCGAGAGGTGCGGATGAACCGAGTGTGTAGCATCCGATATCTCCGGTGATCATGAGGTTCTTTCTCTTCGACAGAGCGTAGAAGAATCCTCTGTGAGGGCAGCCTGCGCAGAGTGCCGGAGGTCTTACTACAGTCTGGAGATCAGACTTGTAAGTCTCAGGCTCGACGCCCAGGAATGCCTTGCGGACTATATCTGTGTTGAGCTCGTCGTATCTTGGGATGACGTCCTTGCCTGTGCACTCGATGCCGAGCATCTTTACGTGCTCCTCGATGTACGGATCCATCTCTTCTACGATGTAGACCTTGTCTACCTTGGAGCAGAAGTCCTTGATGAGGTCATCAGGCAGAGGGAATGTGAGACCCAGCTTCAGATAGGAAGCGTCCTCGCCGAACGTCTCTCTTGCATACTGATACGAAACTCCGGATGTGATGACACCGATCTTTGTGCTGTGCATCTCGACTCTGTTGAACTCGCAGTTGTTGGAGAACTCTCTTGCGGCTGCGACTCTGTCTTCGAGTGTAGCTCTCAGCACCTTTGCGTTTGCCGGAGCAGTAACGTACTTTCTGATCTTAGGCTCGTAATCAGGAACGTCTGCCTCTTCCCTTTCGCCCAGCTCTACGATGCCCTTGGAGTGGCATGTTCTTGTTGTTACGTGGAAGAGCACCGGCATGTCGAATCTCTCGGAGAGTGCGAAAGCCTTCTTCATGAAGTCCTTCGACTCCTGGGAATCGGACGGCTCGAGCATGAGAAGCCTTGCCGACTTAGCCGTGTTTCTGTTGTCCTGCTCGTTCTGCGAGCTGTGCTGACCCGGATCGTCTGCAACTACCATTACGAATCCGCCGGTAACTCCGGTGTAAGCGAATGTGTAGATAGGGTCTGCAGCAACGTTCATTCCAACGTGCTTCATTGCACAGAAGGACCTTACTCCTGCGATGGATGCTCCGATCGCTGCCTCTGTGGCTACCTTTTCATTAGGTGCCCACTCGGAGTATACGGACTCGCCGTACTGAGGCATGTTTTCAAGGATCTCTGTGCTTGGTGTTCCCGGGTATGCCGATGCGAATCTTGCGCCGCCTTCATATGCGCCGCGGGCAGTCGCTTCGTTACCGGACATGATAACTTTCATAAAGCATTTCCTCCCTTTTACATAATGCAGGCGCGCCCCGTGCGCACCCGCAGTTTTATCTTTAAATGCCCTTACGCCATCATTAGCTTCTATATATTTATGATATATATAGAAGAAACAGTTATCTCCTGCCTTAGAATTATACGCTTTGTCAGTTTCTTAATCAACAAACAAGGGCAGCGCACACGCGCCGCCCTTATGTATTTGTTTTGTTTTACTTTGACTGGTAATCGACGCACTGCTGCCTGTCGAGGAAAAAGTGTATTCCCGGCGAGCTGTCCTTCCAGCGGTCTGTCTGGAAGCCGTTGGCAGGCTCGATCCACTTGCCGACTTCGTAATAGAAGTCAGGGTCTACGGTCGACTGTGCCCAGCTGTAATTCTCGGTCTCGTCTATGCTTGTGATCTTGAGGACCTTTACCTTCGAGACCCTGCCCGTCTCCATGGTTGCCATGCAGCGGTGAGCGTCTTTAGGCACAAGCATCATCACGACACGGAGGTCGGTGCAGCACTTCCATGCGATGAAGGCCTCGCCCTCCTCCGGGCAGCGCATCTTATACCACTGCGTGTCGTCGTCGGTTATCACCTTGTCCTGGTTGAGCGCATCCTCGAGGACCGACGAGTATATGTTTGCCCCTCTGAGGTCGATGCCCGTCATATCCTGGAAGCGGAAGCTGCAGCCGCGCGCCTTGCACCCGCAGAGCTTCATGTCCGTAAGGTCATTATTATAGAAAGCAACGTTGTCCATATTCGAGCCGCTGAAGTCCGCCGCGTGCAGGCTGCAGCCGTCAAATGTCGCGCGCGAAAAATCTATCCCTTTAAGGTCGCGGCCGGCGAGGTCTATTCCTTTTATAATGCAGTGGCGCATGTCGGGCATGGCGCCGGCCGCCGCAGCCGCGCGCGCCTCCTCAAGCGCCGCGTCAAACTCAGCCGCCGACTCAATGCGGCGCTTATCGCTTTCCGGTATCGGTCTGTAGGCCTCGTTGTCCTTCACGAAGTCCATCTCGCTGCTTGTAAAGTTCATCCCCCTTGTCCTTTCCTTTTATATGCTGGAACCATTATACACCCGCTCCGCAAAGAAAACACGGCTCCGCCATATTGCGAAAGCCGCGTTTTGTATAGATATCACTATTATTATCTTTTTATAACGCTGAGGAACGTCTCAGCTGCCGGCCTGCCCTTACTCGGCGGCTGCCTGGTTGGCGTTTGCCTCAGCAGGCACTCTGTATGTGCCCTGACGTCCTCTCATGAAGATGAGGACTGCGAAGAGCAGAACCAGTCCGACGATCATCGGGATGACCCATCCGCCTGTGAATCCTGCGATCACGTAGCAGACAGCGGATACAGCTGCAACCGTTGTAGCGTAAGGCAGCTGTGTAGTAACGTGCGACAGGTGGTTGCAGGCTGCTCCTGCAGATGCCATGATCGTTGTATCGGAGATCGGCGAGCAGTGGTCGCCGTAAACTCCGCCGGCCATGCAGGCTGCGAGGATAGGCATTGTCAGCTGCGGCTGGGACTGTGTGATGGCGAGTCCGATAGGGATCATCATTCCGAATGTTCCCCATGATGTTCCGCTTGCGAATGCCAGCAGGCATGCGATGATGAAGAGTGCCGCAGGGATGAGTCCCATTACAGCTCCGCTCATGTTCTCTACCAGTCCGGCAACGAAGTCTGCCAGGCCGAGGCTGCTTGTCATCGAGTTGAGTGACCATGCGAGTGTGAGTACCAGGATAGGCGATACCATCTGCTTGAAGCCTTCAGGCACGCAGCTCATGCACTCTGTGAATGTGATGGTCCTTCTGCATACGAAGTAGATAACGATAATTACCAGTGCTACGAATGCTCCGAGAGGGAGTCCGTATGTAGCGTCTGAGTTAGCGAACGAGTTTACGAAACTCTCGCCCTCGAAGATACCGCCTGTGTAAACCATTCCGAATACGCAGCAGATAACGAGAACGACTACAGGGAGAACGAGGTCGAGCACGATGCCCTTGTCACTTCCTTCGTCAGCAGCGCTTGCTGCTCCTGCATTGATGTCTTCTACTGTAAAGAGGTCGCCGTTTTCTACAGCGTTCTTCTCAAACTCAGCCATGTTGAAGAAGTCGAATCTCATGAAGATGATAGCGAACATCATGACGATGGTGAAGATAGCGTAGAAGTTATAAGGGATGCAGTTGATGAATACCTTGATGCCGTTCTGGCCTTCAACGAATCCGGATACTGCTGCTGCCCAGGATGAGATCGGTGCGATGATGCAGACCGGTGCAGCTGTAGCGTCGATGAGGTAAGCCAGCTTAGCTCTCGATACCTTGAACTCATCTGTGACAGGCTTCATTACCGAACCTACTGTCAGGCAGTTGAAATAGTCGTCTACGAAGATGATGATTCCGAGGAGCACTGTTGCTGCCTGGGCGGCTGCACGGGATCTTACCCTTCTGAGTGCCCACTTTCCGAAGGCCTTGGAGCCGCCGGAGAGGTTCATCAGTGCTACGATGATTCCGAGGATGACGAGGAATACGAGGATCCCGACATCGCCCGCGTCAGAGAGGGATCCGATGATACCATCCTGAAGTGCGTGATTTACGATGCCGCCGAAGTCAGCTCCTGCGTAGAGAACGGCTCCCGTGAGGATACCGATAAACAGCGAGCTGTATACTTCCTTTGTGATAAGAGCCAGTACGATGGCTACGAGCGGGGGCAGTATTGCCCATGCGGTTGCGTACAGAGCAGGTGTGTCCATATAAAGTTACCTCCTAAAATAAAATGATCCATGAATAACGCTTGAAACGAAACTGCCATGGATCAGGTAACTCTCATATATTTACCGCCTACCATGATAGCGCTCCACTTGCGTGACAGTCCGGCACATCTTATTGTACCGTCCCAGCAGACCGGCTCAGGGATTCCGGTAAGCTTCGGCGGATCATCCTTTCACGGCCGCGCTCCCCTGCGCTTTTTGAAGACCGTTACTCATAATCTCCGCAACCTCTATCGGGTCAGGTGTTATTCACTTGTGTACCCAACTATAATAAGGGTGCAGCTAAAAGATGTCAACTGTATTTTGTGAAAATAAACAAAAGAGCCCGGCTTTAGCCGGGTCTCTTTTGCGCTTAGTGCTATTTAGGTTGGAATGTAATTATGAATTAGATCGTTTCTGCTGTTTCTTCAGACTCTGCTTTCTCCTTCTTTGCCAGGATAGCTGTTACTGCCTGGATGAGGAGGATCACTGCCATCAGGATCGTCCATCTGTCTGTGATAGCCATCATATTTGTCATGTCCTCTGTGAGGATGAATGCTATGATCGCTCCTGCTGCCGGGATAAGGCTTGCGAGTCTTACGAGGCCCTTGCGCTTTGTCTCTGCGTCTTCGTTATCGTCCTCTTCATCTTCCTTCTTTCCGAAGTATCCTGCGAGGAGTACTGCGGAGATGATGCCTGTGATAACTGTCATGATCAGGTTGAGGAGTGCCCAAGTGTTGTTTGCTGCGAGAGGTGCATCGCTGTCTGCGATGAATGCCTCAGGTGCTGCCATCGGGACTTCGATCTCTGCGACTTCTGCAGTCTGAGCTTCTGCCGGAGCTGCAGGTGCTGCAGGTGCTGCCGGGATCATCTCTGTTGCTGCTGCGGCTGCTGCCGGGATAACTGCTTCAGGTACATCGAACAGTGTCATGTAGCTGAGGAGTGCGATGTATTCTCCCTTTTCAGGGCCTTCGAGCTTCTCGAGGATGTTTGCTGCCTCGATGTCTTCGAGAATTGCCTTGATGTTTTCTTTCTTTTCGAACACCTTGTATTCTGCTGTGTAGAGATCAGGAACTTCTGTCAGATCCATCTTCTCGAGGCTTTCCGGTGCCGTAGGTGCTGTAGGATCTACCGGTGTGTCATAAGTCTTGTATGTCTTGAGAGCATTCCACATGTAGTCGTAGATGATGTCTATGTCTGTATTGTCGTTAGGGTGTCTCTTTCCGTCTTTGTAAGAGATCTCATGGACTGTGCCACAATCCCATCCCCAGTTTTTATAGTTTGCTGTATCCATCATCATGTCGCCTACCGACATCCAGTAGCCTTTTGTGTGAGCATCATCTGTGTTGTAGTAGAAATTTGCCCATCCCGGCTGTGTTGCGTTTCCGGCTGATCCAACCGACTTGGAGATAAGCACGTCGTTTTCGTCGATCTCGAAGTCTTCAGAGAGTGTCATCCCGATATCCAGGAAGTTGTGCTCGATGTGGACCTTTACTTTTCTGCCGGACTTTTCAGCTGCTTCTTCGACTGTGTAGAGGTCGCTTACGCTGACTGCCTTCGCGTTTCTGTTCTTTTCTACAGAAGCCTCTGCAGGCTTGTTGTAGTTGTTGATTATCATCTGGTTGTAAGCGTCTACCGAAGCGTAACCGAGACCAAGGATCTGCTGTTCATATGACAGGTCCTTCTTGTACTTGGCGAGGTCCTTTTCATACTGATCAAGGTCTGCCAGGTACTGATCTACTTCTGCATTGTGTGCTGCGGCTGTTTCGTTTGCTGCCAGAGCTTCGTTTCTTGCGTTTTCGGAAGCCTGTACCTTTTCGTCTTCCAGCGCGTTGTGCTCATTTACCAGTCTCTCGTTTTCAAGATTCTCTGCATCGATAGCTGCGTTTGCCTCGTCAGCGGCTCTCTGAGCTTCTGCGTTTCTCTCTTCAGCTTCTCTGACGCGCTGCTCTTCAGCTTCGTTATGCTGATCGATCTCAGCGTTCTTTCTGTTTGTCTCATCAACGGCTGCTGCATATTCCTTATCAACCGTTTCGTTGTGGCTCTTTGCCGCCTCGTTGTATTCGTCTACTTTTCTGTTGTAATCTTCGATCTTATCGTTGTCTTTGTAGCTTTCTGCAACCGGTCTGTCAGGCTGCTCCGGAGTGATACCTTCTGATGCGAATACTGTTCCGCCGATCGGTGCTGCTGTCATCATTGCAGCGAGGAGCATCGATACTGCTCTGTGTCTGAATTTGTTCTTCATGTCCAACCTCCGTCTCTCTTCCTTTTTGCTTTGCGGTTTGTGTTTTTCTTTTGTGTTTTTCTTTTGTGTTTTCCTTTTGTAGCTATATATTAGCAACAAAACCGTCACAATTATCGTCATCGCATAGATTATTATGACATTTAATTCAATAAAAAATGACGTTCCCGTTCCCGGGATCGTCATTTTATCTCTTTGTTTGCTTATAGCCTTTTCAGCAGCTTAATCTGAGGTCTCTCCCAGCGTCCTTATGACGCGGGCCGCTATAGGAGCAGCGACTTCTGATCCGAAGCCTCCGCCCTTCACCCATACCACGAAGGCGTACGGAGCGTTCTCATCATCAGTAAAGCCAACGAACCACGCATCAGGTCTGGTCCCGCCTGCCTCGGCAGTTCCGGACTTGGCGTACATGTCCATGCCCTCAAAGTTGCTCTCGCCGTAGTTCTCCACGACGTTGTTCTTCATCATGCTCTTCAGCTCTGCCGCAGTGTCCTCATCAAGATAGCGTCCGAGGCGCCTGCCGCCGCTTATTTCCTTTATGAAGGTAGCGCTCTTTATGAGGCTTGGCTGTACCGCCTCGCCTCCGTTGGCGATGGCTCCCATGTAGACCATCATGGCGCAAGGGTTGACGAGGTCGTCGGCCTGGCCTATGCCTGCCCAGCTGAGCTTGACATCGTTGTCGTCCGGGAAGTCGAACGATCCCGCTGCTGTCTCTATGCCGTTTACATCAACAGGCTTGGTAAGGCCTGTCTTCTCGGCGTATTCTTCCATGGTCTCTGCCCCGACCTGACGCGTGAGTGCTCCGAAGGCTCCGTTGCAGGACTGTGCCAGCGCCTCCCTGAAGTCCACCTCACCGTGAGCGTGAATGTCCGTCAGCTTTGTGTCGTCGCGCTCTCCGAGCTGGTTGACTCCGTCGCAGTCGAAGGTGAAGGAGTCCCTGTCCGGCATATTGTCTATGACAGCAGCCGATGTGATGAGCTTGAATGTGGAGCCCGGTGTGAGAAGTCCGCTCAGGAAGTTGTTGAAGAAGATAGAACTTTCCTCTCCGTCTTCGGCCTCTGTATCAGGCTCATCTGCCGGGTCAAAGGCAGGTGTGCTCACCATGCAGACTATCTCGCCCGTCTTCCAGTTGTAGACTCCCACCGCACCGGTGCGCCCTGCCAGGGCCTCGTACGCAGTGCGGTTAGCGTTCGCATCTATGGTGAGAGCGATCTTCTTGCCGTTGGCAGTGGTGTCATATGTTCCGTTTACTATGTCATAGCCTATGAGCTGGCTCCTGAATGTCGTTATAGCGCCTGTCGATACATTGCCCTTAGGGTCTCCTACGGCGTGCACGGTGGACACTCTCGTCTCGTAGTCGTCGCTGTAGTCGAAGCCGTCAGGCGTGCATGTGAGGAGCTCCTCTCCGTAGCGGTCGGTGACCGTGCCTCGGTTGATGGCTCCGTCGGTATATATCTGGCTGTTTCCGTAGAAGGTCGCCCATTCTCCGCCCTTAGTCACAAATCGGTAGCCGAAAAGTCCGACTCCGGCCACAAGGACAAAGGCCAGCAGGAGGCATATCCACGCTCTTCTTTCCTGTTTCCGCATGGCTAATCCTCCCTTCCGAGCGAGAGACCCGCGTTACGCCGCATGTCTGCCGCCTTGAAGTACGCAAGCATCGCCCATGATGTCATAAGGCTGGTACCTCCTGTCGATACGAACGGGAATGTGACGCCCGTCAGAGGGAAGAGATCGATGGCTCCGAAAACGTTGAGCATCGTCTGCACCAGGAACATCGTAGCCGCGCTGCACGCGAGTATGGTATAGAAGGTGGATCTTCCGGCGACTATGTGCATCACAGCGAAGATCGACAGAGTCGCTATGCAGAGCACCAGAAGCACGGCTATTATGAAGCCCCACTCTTCCATCACGAATCCGAAAACGAGGTCGGTGTTCGACGCGCCGACGTATTTGAGCGAGCCGTTGCCCGCGCCGAGGCCGAGGAGGCCTCCGCCGGCTCCGAACGACATGGTCCTCGTCTGCTGGTAGCCGAGGTCGTCCATAAACTGAGGCTCCCAAACGTGGCCCCAGGCATCGAATCTGGATGCGATGTACGGCTTGAACTTAAGTACGATAAGTCCCATCGCTCCGGCCGCAACGCCCGTGAGCACGAACCTCGAGAAGTCGCCGCTCCTGAGGAACGATACCACCAGGTAGGTCGCGAAGAATATGAGCGCCGTACCGAAGTCGCTCATCATTGCCAGGCATCCCAGGCAGAAGAGCGAGAACACGGCGTATATGAGTGTGTTCTTTTTGTCGTAGAGTTCTTCGAGTGCTCCGGCTCCTATGAGTATGAAGGCCAGCTTTACGATCTCAGAAGGCTGCAGGGATATGCTGCCGACTTTGATCCAGTTTGTGGCTCCGTACTTGGCTGTTCCGAATATGAGGTTTATGAGGAGCAGTATCACGGAGAGGACGATGAGCGTGTTCTTTATCTTTTTGGTCCTGCCGAGGTCTCTCATGTAGAAGACCATGAAGATAAGAAGCGCCAGTCCTATCATCAGGGCGATGAATTCCTTCATGCACGATCCCGGGTCCGACGATGCCGTTACCGCCAGGTTGATGGTGGACAGAAAGAACGCGATCATCTCCATCTCAAAGCCGCGACTTCCCATCGCGTGGAAGAACATTACGTATGCCCACATAACGGCGCAGAGCAGCACTATAGAAAGAAGTGCCTGAGCCGTCATCTCCGAACCCATGCTGAGCACGAGCTGTACTATAGTCATCATCTGGAACACCGTGATCGCCAGAAGGATCTTCCACGGCGCCACCGGCTCCTTGTCGAGCCGCCTCATGTATCTGTTGTTGCGGGTCTCCTCGAGGCTAGGCGGAGTTATGGTCGCCTTTATCCCTCCGGTCTCGATCACGTCTCCAGGCGATATGAGGTAGCGCTTCTCCGGGTCGAGCTTGTAGCCGTTGACGAGCGTACCGTTCTTTGAGCCGAGATCCCTTATCATCCATTTGTCTTCATCACGCCTTATGAGCAGCGCGTGGTTATGCGACATCGGAGCGAGCGGGACATTTATGTCTGCCGAGCGGGACCGCCCTATCACGTTCTCCCAGTGGGTGATCGGATAGTTGCCGCCGCCGTCGATAAGATAGTAGCCCCAGATCTCCGGGGTCGCCCTCGTGGACAGAAGCGATACTATCGCGACCAGCAGGATATATGCCGCGAGCGCGACAAAGATCCACCTGAAAACGGTGGTGATGTTCACCGCCAGATCCGGATGTTCCGCTGAAAAATTAAGTATCTGTTCTAATATCTTTTCTATGACTTTTGCCTCTTTTCGATAATCGTCCCAATCATAGTGATTATACGCAGAAAAGGTGCACATTTCTCGAATCTTAAGAAATGTACACCTTTATCAGTTATGTGTTTATTATCGGAAACATTACTTCCAGGAGCTCTTGAGTCCGACGATGCTGTTGAAGACCTTCTCGTCGTCTGTTGTGAGCTCGGAGTCTGCGATGTAGTAGCCCTTGCGGAAGAACTGGAATCTCTCGCCCGGCTTTACGTCTGCAGCAGACGGCTCAGCGTAGCCCCAAGTCTCGACGAGTGACTCAGGATCGAATTCCTGCTCGCCTGTCTCTTCGTTCTCCTTCATCAGGTAGCCGTACTCTCTGATCTTGATCTTTACGGCTGTGGAAGCCTCTACGAAGTGGATGGTTCCCTTTACCTTGCGGCCTTCGAAACCGGATCCGCTGTGTGTCTCAGGGTCATATGTGCAGTGCAGGCATACGATGTTGCCGTCAGCGTCCTTCTCTACCTCGTTGCAGGTGATGAAGTACGCGCCCTTGAATCTTACCTCGTTGCCCGGGAAGAGTCTGAAGTACTTCTTTACAGGTACTTCCATGAAGTCGTCTCCGTCTACCCAGAGCTCTTTTCCGAACGGGATCTCACGTGTTCCCATCTCAGGGGCCTTCGCGTTGTTCTCGACCGTGCACATCTCGATCTTGTCCTCAGGATAGTTGTCGATGACGACCTTGATCGGGTTCTTTACGACGTTGATCGCAGGGACCTTCAGCTGGAGGTCTTCCCTGACGCACTGCTCGAGCTGAGCGATATCGATCATTGTGTCGGCCTTTGTTACTCCAATGTCGTTGCAGAACTTGCGGATCGCCTCAGGAGTGTAGCCTCTGCGGCGGATTCCTGCGAGTGTGCAGAGACGCGGGTCGTCCCAGCCGTCAACGTTGCCTGCCTCGACGAGCTTTCTGATGAAGCGCTTGCTCATGATCATCGTTGTGATGTTGAGAGGCGCAAACTCGATCTGTCTCGGAGGGTTTGGCCACCAGCCTACCTCGCGGACTACCCAGTCGTAGAGAGGTCTGTGATCCTCGAACTCGAGTGTGCAGATGGAGTGAGTGATGCCCTCGATAGCGTCCTCGATAGGATGTGCGAAGTCATACATAGGGTAGATGCACCACTTGTCGCCTGTGTTGTGGTGGGAAGCGTGCACTACTCTGTAGATGACAGGGTCTCTCATGTTGATGTTAGGGCTTGCCATGTCGATCTTGGCCCTGAGGCAGACCTCTCCGTCAGCGAACTCGCCCGCTCTCATCTTCTCGAAGAGCTCGAGGTTTTCCTCTACAGGTCTGTTGCGGTATGGGCTCTCGATGCCAGGCTTTGTGAGTGTGCCCCTGTATTCTTTGATCTGGTCCGGAGTGAGTTCGCAGACGAACGCCTTGCCCTGCTTGATGAGCTCGACAGCTGCTTCGTACATAGTGTCGAAGTAGTCGGAAGCCCAGAGCTTCTCATCCCACTGGAAGCCGAGCCAGTTTACGTCAGCCTCGATGGACTTTACGAACTCGATGTCTTCCTTTGTAGGGTTGGTGTCGTCATATCTGAGATTGCAGCGGCCGCCGTACTTGAGCGCTGTACCGAAGTTGAGGCACAGTGACTTGGCGTGTCCGATATGCAGGTAGCCGTTTGGCTCCGGCGGGAATCTCGTTACGATTTCCTTGTGCTTGCCGCTGGCGAGGTCTTCGTTGATGATATCGTGTATGAAGTTGCCCGCCATATCCTTATATTCTTCTGGTGTTGCAAATGCCATTTATATATACCTCCGGATCGTTGTCCCAAAAATTCTGATTAAGTATATCATACTCGCACTTATAATGCAGAATAAAAAAGTGCCCGGAGGCACTTTTTGAAATACGCAAAGCCTAGCAGATACGCGGGAGGAGTTCGCCGCCGGGCTGAGGCAGGAGGGTCTCCGCCCCTATCTCGGTCGTCATGACGACCTTTCCCGGATTCTCGGCGGTGACCTCGCCGATGACGGCGGCACCCTTTGTATACTTGCCCTGCCTGAGGGCCGCGAGCACCGCATCCTTATCTTCCTGCGGGACGATGATCACGAGCCGGCCCTCGCAGGCAAGATAGAGAGGCTCGAGTCCGAGCATGCCGCATACCCCTTTGACGGCGGGGTCGACCGGCACGGCCGGCGCATCTATGCGGATGCCCACCGTGCTCTGTTCTGCTATTTCGTAGAGCACGGTGCCGACCCCGCCGCGCGTCGCGTCGCGAATGACGTGCACGTCGGATGCGGCCGCGAGGACCGAGTCTACCGCTCCCCAGAGAGGCGCGCAGTCGCTGTCTACGTCAGCGACTATGCCGTACTCGTTGCGGGCGAGCAGTATAGTGCAGCCGTGGCGTCCGACGTCGCCCGTAACGATGACGGCATCGCCCGGCCGGGCGAGCGCGCCGCCCGTCTTTACGCCTTCGCGTATCCTGCCTATGCCTGTCGTCGTTATGAAGACTCCGTCCACCTGGCCCTTGCCCGCCACCTTTGTATCGCCGGCAACTATCCTTACGCCGGCCTCGGCGGCCGTCTTCTCCATGGCCGCCGCTATCTCCTCAAGTTTATCCATCGGAAAGCCCTCTTCGATAACGAAGGCGCATGTCAGATACAGAGGCTGCGCCCCCATGCACGCGAGGTCATTTACCGTGCCGCAAATGGACAGCTTGCCCACATTGCCGCCCGGGAATTCATAAGGCGACACGATGAATCCGTCTGTCGACATCGCCAGCTTGCCCGGCTCTATGTCCAGAACAGCCGCGTCATCCGCGGTAAAAAGCGGATTCTTGAAGTGCGCCTCAAAGACCTCATGTATAAGTTCCGATGTCTGTTTGCCTCCCGCTCCGTGCGCGAGCGTAACCGTCTTAGCCATTTTCTATCCTTTCATATATCCATAACACCATGCACATATAGCAGGTGATCATTCTATAACATCCCTCTTATACGCGTACCATGCCGCGCATGTGCCCTCATCGGACACCATGCAGGCTCCGATCGGGTGAAGCGGAGTGCAGCCCTTTCCGAAGACCTTGCAGTCCGCCGGAGTGCACTTGCCCTGGAGCACGTCGCCGCAGCGGCATGCCGGGTTGGAGCGGCCCTTCATCTCAGGTATGCCGAACTTCTTGCGCGCGTCATATGCCGCGTACTCATCGCGCAGCCTGAGACCGGACTGAGGTATGACTCCGAGTCCGCGCCACTCAGTGTCGCATGGCTCCATCACTTCTTCTATCATGCGCTTGCCGGCTGTGCTGCCCTCGTCCGTGACGACTCTCGGATAGCAGTTCATGAAGAACGGCTTTCCTTCCTGCAGTCTGGTTATCGTGACCGCGAGCGCCGTCAGTATCTCCTTTGCGGTAAAGCCGCAGACGACTCCGTATATCCCTTCGTCCACCAGAGCCGCGCAGGAGTCCGCGCCCGTGATCGCGTTCACGTGGCCCGGATACAGGAATGCGTCGGCGCTTCCCTTAAGAGCCCTGTAGGCGTTGGTCATAGTCTTGTTCGCGGTTAGTATAGAGAAGTTCTTCAGACCCTTCTCCTTCGCCTGCTTCACCGCCATGCACGATGCCGGAGTCGTAGTCTCAAAGCCTACCGCCAGGAAGACCACCTCTTCATCGGGATGCTCCTCCGCATATGCGACAGCGTCAGTCGGTGTGTAGACCGGGTTCACCCTGGCTCCGCCGGCTCTCGCACCGGCCAGGCTCTTCTCGCTTCCCGGCACCCTTATGAGGTCGCCGAAGGTGGTGATGACGCAGCCCTTCTCCTCTGCCAGCCAGATGGCCTCATCGATGAAGCCGACCGGCGTGACGCAGACCGGGCAGCCCGGCCCGGATATGAGTTCTATATTCTCAGGAAGTATGTTCCTGACTCCGAGGCGGAAGATCTCGTGGGTGTGGGTGCCGCAGACCTCCATGATGCGGAGCTTCGGCCCGTCATAGCCCTCGATTATCTCCCGCGCTGTTTTTCTTTTCTGTTCCATTCCAAGTCCTCTCACTCAAAAGCTGACAGCATAAGCAGCCCCGCTCTTTTGCATCAGTCGATGACGGCATCCAGAAGAGCGTCCGTCTCCTCTTCGTCGTCAGCCGTGATCTTCGCGATCGCGACGCCGGCGTGCACCATGACGTAATCGCCCGGATCCAGCTCCTCGATGAGCTCTGCCGAGACTTCCCTCTGAGCGCCGGATGCGTCGACCAGCGCGACTCCGTCCTTTACATTAACTACTCTTGCCGGTAATCCTACACACATTTCATTCCCTCCTGTAAATGCAGGCCGTCTACCTGCTCAACTGTCCTTTCTATTACAGGTCCGCTGCCCTTCATGGCCGGATCTTTCTCTTTCATTCTCCTGAGCTCGCGTGCTGCGACTGCCGCCTGACCGAGCGCTATGCCTCCGTCGTTCGACGGGACCATGCTGTGGATGAGGACCTCGAAGCCCTCCGCCTTCAGCCCGTCCTCGCACATCCTGAGGAGCAGCCTGTTCTGGAATACTCCGCCGCTTAGAGCCGCGGTCCCAAGACCCGTCCTCTCTCTCAGTTTGAGGCACATCTGCACTATGCCGTCCGCAAGACCCTGGTGGAATTCCCACGCCAGCCTCTCGCGCCTACGCATAAGCTGTTCTTCTTCCATGCCGTTTCTGACCGCTTCTGCCATGCTGTCCGCTATCCTCTCGAAGAGCTTTACGGTCGCAAGTTCGGGAGCGCCGTCCTCGCCTTCACGGATCCATTCACCGGCTTCCACGAGACTGCCCTTTCCGGGATCTTCGCTCCAGCGCTCCGCGTAAAACTGCAGTGTCGTCGAAGCCTCGCCTTCGAATGTCGAGGCCCTCCTTATACCGAGCACCGCGCTTACGGCGTCGAACAGTCTGCCCGCGCTCGTGGACTTCACCGAGTTTATATTCCTATCTGCCATCAGGAACTGGAATGCGAGTTCCTCCTTAGCACAGAGGCCCAGGGTCTCCGCTGCAGCTGCCGTCTTTTCTCTTGCCTCAGCCGCGGTATAGCCCTCTTCCTGGAGCAGTCCGTACAGCATCGCGACCGCTATCCTCCAGCCCTCCTTAGCGGACACATCGCCGCCGAGCTGTCTGAACGGGCTTATATGCCCTGCTCTTTCGTAGCTATCGAGGTCTGCTGTCATGAACTCGCCGCCCCAGACGGTCCCGTCATCTCCGTAGCCTGTCCCGTCGAATGACACGCCTATGACCTTATCCGCCCTGTCGTTCTCTGCAAGGCAGGACGCGATGTGTGCATAGTGGTGCTGGATCTCAATGAGCGGAAGGCCGAGCTCCTCTGCAAGCTCACGGGCGACCGCGGACGAGTTGTAACGCGGATGCCTGTCGCAGGCTATCACCTCAGGCGGAGCCTCGAGGAGGTCGCACATCCTCTTCATCGATTCCCTCAGGGCCTTCACGGTCCTCATGTCCTCGGTATCGCCTACGTACGGCGACGGATAGAAGAGCTGGTTCCTCGCGACGCAGAATGTGTTTTTCAGTTCGCCTCCCACGGCCAGGACGTTGCCCTCCGCCGGCATGCTCATCATGAAAGGAAGCGGAGCATATCCGCGCGAGCGCCTTATCATGTAAGGCCTGCCCCTGTGAAAATCCATCACCGAATCGTCGGCTCTGAGGCGTATCAGCCTGTTGTGGCTGAGTATCACGTCGCACATGCGCGAGAGCTCGCGCACGGCGTCTTCATCATCTCTGCAGATCGCGGCTCCCGACACATTGCCGCTCGTCATCACGAGGCAGTCCGGCATGCTTATGCCGTCCGGGTAGTCGAAGAGCAGCATCTGGACCGGCGCATAAGGGAGCATCACTCCCACGGCCGGGTTATCAGGCGCGATCCCCGGGGCCAGCTTCGCGTCATCCCTGCCGCTCTTTCTGAGCAGCATTATCGGCTTCTGGTGGCCGTCGATTATCTCTTCCTGGTATTCCTCAATGACGCACTCCCTGCGGACCGCGTCAAGGTCTCTCATCATCACGGCAAATGGTTTTGCCGGACGCGGCTTGAGGTCTCTCAGCCTCTGCACCGCAGCCTGATCAGTTGCATCGCAGCAGAGGTGGAATCCTCCTATGCCCTTTATAGCGACTATGCCTCCGCCGCTCACGACACGCCTTACCTCCGTGATGGCCGCTCTGCCCTTTCTGTCCTCAGGCAGCTTCTTCACGTCGACCGGGAGCTCATCAGCCGCACCCGGCGTAAGAAGATAGACCTCAGGTCCGCAGTCGTTGCAGCAGACCGGCTGGGCGTCGTAGCGCCTCGTCTCGGAGTGGGTGTATTCGTACTCGCACTCAGGGCACATCGGAAAGTCCGCCATGCTGGTCCGCACCCTGTCGTACGGCATACCGTCGAGTATGGTCGCTCTCGGACCGCACGAGGTGCAGTTTATGAACGGATGCAGGTAGCGCCTGTTGGTCGGGTCGAAGAGCTCCTCGCGGCACTTTTTGCAGGTCGCGATGTCGGGCGACACGAAGATCTCGCCCAATACCTTCTCGCTCTCGATGATCCTGAAGTCATCGTCCTTGCCGGTGTTCGCGGGAGCATCCTCCCTGTCGAGCTTGAGTATTATCGCTCTTTCCGGCGGGTTATGCAGAAGATCGTCAAAGAAGGCGTCGATGTCGTCTGCCTCGCCCTGCGCGTCGATCTCGACATATGGGCCCTTGTTGCTCACGCTGCCCTTTATGCCGTGACTGTGCGCGAGCCTGTCAACAGACGGCCTGAAGCCGACGCCCTGCACTATTCCGTATACTCTTGCGATCTCTGCTTTCTGCATCTGCTTATCATCTCCTGTTTCGCGTGCCTCCGGTCACAGCAGTGTCCCGGATACAGCGAAGTGCGGCAGGTCTATGAAGGTGCCTTTGAAGCCCTTCGCTGCCTTTCTGAATGACGGATCGGCCATGATGATATCGTAGCCGCCGTTTTCTATGATCCCGAAGAAGTCGGCTTCTTCCTTGATGCGGAAGTCGCCCTCTTCCTTTATCTCATCGTCGAGCATAAACCATGTCGCGGCGTCGATGCGTGTCTCCGCAGCGGCCTCTGCGAGTTCTTCCCTGATGATGCCGCGCAGGCTGTTGGCTCGTATCTGCTGATGTATTATCAGCGTACGCTTTCCCGCAAAGGATGCTGCGGAAAGCTCAGGGGAATCCTTTTTCAGCTGATCCCACACGTCGGAGGCCAGAAGGTCCCTGCACTCATAAGGTGTCCCGTATTTTTCTCTGAGCATGCGCGCTGCTTTAAGTCCGGAAGCTGCCACGACTATGTTTTTTTCTGCGCTGCCCGCCCTGCCGAGATCGCTCAGCCCTTTTGCTGTACAGTGGCAGAAAACATCTGTCATGCCTTCGCCCTTTAGTATCTCTTCGATCCTCGCCGCGGCATCAAGCCGGCCGCAGTCAAGCGGAGTCACTCCGAGCACTCCCGCAGTCCCGCGCATTACCGGCTGGGTATATGCGTCATTGGTGAACTTGCCTATAACGGCTTCGTACGCTTTTTCTATGCCCTCATCGTACCAGCCGGCTCCGCTTGTATTCATCGTTATCACCGGCAGGCCTGTGCGCCTTTCGCCCATGCGGCGGAGGGCCTTGTAGTCGGTCCCGATGGTCGCAGGCACCGGCGTTCCTATGAGAGCCACAAAGCGCGCGTCTATCTTCTTTGCCGCCTTGGCGATCTTGTCTATCATAAGGTCGTCGCGGCCCATTATCGCGTCCATGTCGCGGAGTCCCGCCGAGAAGATGGCGCTCTTTGTGTCCAGCCACCTCGGCTCGTCGAATCCGCAGATATTGCCCGCGCAGCCTCCGGCATCGACGACTATTATCATGCCGCCCATCTCGTAAAGGACAGCTGCCGCTCCGGACTGGTCCGGCGCAAAAGGATATATTATTTTATGAAGTCCCTTTACGCTCATAAGGCCGCCTCCATTTCTGCGAACAGCTTTCTTACGGCTTCATAGCCGAAAGGCTGCTTCTCACCGTTCCAAGGAACATTCGGGCAGTCCGGGCTGTAGAATGCCGCGTCCGCACCTATCGTGAGGTCTGCTCCGGCGCTTCCGCAGTCGTAGTTGAGCATCGTAGGCGAAAGGTTGGTAAAGACGCGCGTCTCCGGCGTCAGTTCTGCCAGCCGCCTTATGTAAACGAAGTCCTCCTTTGAGGTGCTGCTGTAGATCTCAGGAACCTCAAGTCCGTATCTTGTAAGAGCGAGAGCAAGTTCGAACGCGTTGGCATTCGACATCTCCCCCACGGCCACGCGGAGGCCTTCATGCTTTTCAGTGAATTCCCGCACAGCCGCCTCCGCAGCCTCGCGGTACTCCCTGTCATCGAACTCCGCGCCTATGCCCTCAGCGAACGCGCGGTACTGGTTCGCGATCTTGTCCGTCTGATAGAGCCTCGTGAGCTCAACATACGGCATGCCGAGCCTGGATGACATGTCTGCCGCAGCCGTGCGCGCCTCGTGATTCAGAACTATATTGAAATTTGCCTTCGACATTCCCAGATAGCTCTCATAATCTTCGCATCTGGATATCTCGTTTATGCGGCGTACGCCCGCCTGCTTCAGGAGCGAGTACAGCTCGCAGTCATCGTCGAGCGGAGCAAAGTATCCCAGCAGGTTGACCGTGCGCGGATCTCTCTTCGCCGGCTCAAGAAGCGAATAGATCGCTTTTCTGACGAGCACCATCGGAGGCTTTCTGCCTTCCCTTGTGAGCGCGTACATGTAGCACGGGCGCACCGGAACGCCTGACGCGTCCTCGGCCTTGCGGCACACGAGGTCCCAGTCAGTTCCGAGCAGCGCATCAACACAGGTCCCGCATACCATCACCACGGACGGCTTCTCGTCCAGGTACTCGACGACCTCCTTCACCGCCTCCGGCACACGGCCCACGTGATCGCCGTTCACTATGTCGGATTCGTCCATAAGAAGGAAGAAAAACCTGTCCTCATAGCCCGGGATCTCGGACACGAGCTTGGTGTTGCGGCCGCAGCATCCCGGCGCGACGAGCAGCATTACCGATCCGGGCACAGCAAGACCGGCCCGCTTCACGCCAAAGCCCGTCGCGCCCGGCGAATTGAATGCCAGGGTCGCCGGCGAGCTGTAGATGAGCTGCGATGCAGGCACCAGCTCGGACGGGATGCTGCCGCTCCCGCGTTCATTTAGTTCTTTTACAGTTATGTTGTATGGCTTTTCTGCCATCACATTCTCCTTATTCCATCTTTCGCACATACACAGTATGTGCGCGCTATATGCAACGCCATGCTTTTCTGCCTTCCCACACATACACAGTATGTGCGCACCGTGTGCCTTGCCGGCCTTTAGCGCCCGTTCATACATACTTAGTATGTGCGCACCGTGTGCCTTACCGGGCTTTATTGCCCTTTCATACATACTGAGTATGTGCGCACCGTCCGCCTTGCCGGGCTTTATTGCCCTTTCATACATACTGAGTATGTGCGCACCGTCCGCCTTGCCGGGCTTTAGCGCCCATTCATACATACTGCTCCGGCCGGCAGGCAGGCTTGCGTCGTTTTTTACCGCCCCTGCGGAAGCTCCAGCAGGCGCTCTGCCATATCACGGAAGCGCTTGCTTATCTCAAGATCAGGGTCGCCTTCGTTGACCGTCATCCCGAGTTCCTCGAAGCGGTTTATGTCATCGCTTCTCGGGATGTCGCCTATTATCTCAAGACCCTTCTCTTCTGCGAAACGCCTTACCTTTTCCTCTTCATCAGGCACGTCCCTGCGGTTCAGTATGATCCCGGCGACGTCAGCGTAGCCTCTGTCAGCGAAGTTCTCAACCGCGCTGCAGATGTTGTTCGCCGCGTAGAGGGCCATCTTTTCGCCCGATGTCACGATCACCACGTGCTCGGCGTAACCCTCGCGTATAGGGGCAGCAAAGCCTCCGCACACGACATCGCCCAGCACATCATAGAGGACGACATCGGGCTTCACCTTTTCGAAAAGCTCGAGGTCTTCGAGAAGATCGAAGGTAGCGATTATTCCGCGTCCAGCGCAGCCGAGGCCCGGAGTAGGTCCTCCCGCCTCGACGCATATGACTCCGCCGAAGCCCACCTCGGATATCTCCTCAAAGGTCTCCGGTCCGTCCGGGTCGTCCCTGAGGTATTCCATCACAGGCTGCGGGGTCCTGCCGCCGAGCAGGTTTATGGTCGAATCCGCCTTTGGATCGCAGCCTATCTGTATCACCTTCTTGCCCATGCACGCAAAGGCCGCCGCGAGGTTCGCGGTCATCGTGGATTTTCCTATTCCACCCTTGCCGTATACAGCGAGTTTAAGCATCTATGTCTCTCCTGATCGTGCGCTTCTGTGACGGCGCACCTTGCCCTGCTAAATAAAAAAGACTTTTTCACGCGGATCATCCCAATGAAAAAGCCTGCTTACTGCATTATATGCCATAAATCCGGACATATGCCTGAGCACGTGTCCAATATACAGCTATATGTCTTATGTGTCGCAAACTTCCCGCTCGGAGCACCTCGCGGTCAGGATGTATCACGTATATTATACCGAGATTTCTCGCTCAATCAACCGATTTGGTCTTCGATAATGTTATAATCAGATGAATAACAGCCGACTCACATGGTATAAGCAAAACTGCCATTCAGAAATTGACGCAACGCAGAACCTATCCGCGTATTTTGCGTCAACAGACGGTGTCTGAGATCGCAGTTCCGGCCTGATTATTGACGCAAAGCAGCCTTGGGCACCAGGATCTGCGTCAATTGCCGGCATCAGAATGCGTCGAAGCAGAGTGGGAATTGACGCAATTCACGCGTCATCCGGGCAGTTTGCGTCAACTTTTGAGGCCACATATCATTCGAGTCGTGCGCGCATTGACGCAACGCAAACCGTTATCCTACGATCTGCGTCAATGCATCCGGTCATGCCGGCCGCGCCGCAGTATATGCCGCCCTAAATGAATGGCAGGCATCAAGCCCGCGGCTGTAGATATCGTCAGGAGGGACTTCACATTGGAAAGAAAACCGATATACACCGAAATAGCCAATTGCCGCGACTGCTACCGCTGCGTAAGGCACTGTCCGGTCAAGGCGATCCAGATAAAGGACGCTCACGCGATCATCCTTTATGACAGATGCACGTTCTGCGGCACCTGCGTAAATGAGTGCCCTAACTCCGTAAAGGCGATCAGGGACGACACCGACAGGGTCAGAATGGCTTTCCTTTCAAAGCGCAAGGTCATAGTTTCGCTGGCGCCGTCATACGTTTCGGAGTTTCACGGCTATGAAGATAATTTCGTAAGAGCCCTTTACAGGCTGGGATTCCACGCGGTATCCGAGACTGCCATCGGCGCGGCTCTCGTAACGGAAGCCCTCGACATCTACATGGACGAGCACGGAGAAGCTCCGTTCATCTCGACTGCCTGCCCGTCGGTAGTGCAGCTCGTAAAGAAATACTTCCCTGAAAGCATAGACGCCCTCGCTCCGGTGCCGAGCCCTCTCCAGACGCACAGTGCCTACCTCAGAAGGCTGTACGGAAATGACATAACCATAGTCTTCATAGGACCGTGCATCGCAAAGAAGATAGAGGCCGACGAGCACCCTGGCTACCCGGACATCGCCCTCACGTTCAGGGAAGTCCGCCAGTGGCTCGAAGAAGAGAACATCGACCTCGAGCACATGGATACCGGAGTCGAGGTAGACTTCGTACCTGCAAAAGCGGGCAAGTCATCCATATATCCAATAGAAAACGGCCAGATTGAATCATCAAGGATATGGCAGAACCACTTCATCGAGCAGACCGCCCTTTCGGTCTCCGGTGTTCCGCGTGTAATGTCATCGCTTGCCGGCACACATACAAGGGACTTCCTCGAAGCGCTCAACTGCGACGGCGGATGCATCAGCGGTCCGGGAACATCGCACGACGACTCTGCGGTAGTCCGCAAGAAGTCTGTCGCTTCGTACGTCCTGAGCCGCCTGAGCGAGCCTGACATCTTCACCGGCGATCCTGAATTCGCCAGGGAAGTCTACGAGAAGGGCTATGGCATACTCGGGGCTGCACAGCCCGAACCTGCAAGTGTCGAGCGCGGCGGACACACAGAAGAAGAGATACGCGATGCACTGGCGCTCCTGGGCAAGACATCCAAGAACGACGAGCTCAACTGCGGCGGCTGCGGATACCCTTCATGCCGCGACATGGCATGCGCCCTTCTTGACGGTCTGGCCGAAGTCGAGATGTGCGTTACCAAGATGAGAAAAGACGCCGAGAGCAAGGTAGACATACTGCTGTCGACCATCCCGCACGGCGTAGTCATTGTAGACAAGAATCTGAATATCGCTGAGTGCAACAAGATATTCATCAAGATATTCGAGGACTTCCCGGATGAGTTCCTTGACGCCGACGGACTGCGTTCTTTCCGCGGTACCCCGGTGTCGGCCTTCGTTCCGTTTGCCGAGAAGTTCAGAGAGCAGTTCTTCATGAACAGACCGCAGCAGTACCGCTTCAAGCACAACGGTAAGATCATGAGGATCACATTCTTCCTGGTCGAGAACAAGGAGATGCTCGGTGCGATGTTCGAAGACATCACCACCCCTACCGTAAAGAGAGAGGCGGTCGTGGAGAAGGCCGAGAACGTCATCACCCAGTCGCTCAAGACAGTACAGCAGATAGCTTCCCTTCTCGGCGAGAACGCGGCAGAGACAGAGCTGGTGCTCAACTCGATCATCGAAGAGTTCAATATCGGAGCGGACGACGGAAGCGAAAGCGGTCTGGTTGAAGAAGAAGGCGGTGCCAAGTAATGAATGACGTCTGTATCGATATCGATTATTCACAGCTTTTCAAGAACGGCCAGAAGATAGGCGGAGACGTGTTTCTGCTGGACAGGAACCCGGGTTCCAACATCATAACGGCTACGCTCTCCGACGGACTCGGAAGCGGCGTAAAGGCCAACGTGCTCGCATCGCTTACGTCCCATATGGCAAACAAGCTGTCCTTCTCCCCTATGGATCTTTCGCACTCGGCCGAGATCATAATGGATACGCTGCCGGTCGACAGGGATAAAGGCATCAGCTATTCGACGTTCACGATCGCCAGGATAGCCTTCGCAGACGACAAGTCGTTCATCAGCACCGACCTCGTCGAATACGACAATCCGGCCAGCCTGAGGTTCTCCTATTCAGAACCGGTCGAATGGGAGAAGCACGCCACTAAGCTCCGCAGAAAGGCAGCCATAAAAGAAGAGATAGTATACGCGTCGTCCTTCGACATGAAGCTGGGCGACAGGCTCATATTCTTCAGTGACGGAGTCGCGCAGGCCGGAGCTCCGCTCGGATCTTTCAGAGATGAGGGCGTGAGCACGCGCACCATGCTGCCGGGAGCCCCTCACAAGGTGAACCAGCCGCAGCCGGCAGAGCGCCTCAAGGAATGGGGCGTCGAAAACGTGCAGGAATTCATACGCGGACTGCTCGCCAAGAAGCCTGCGATCAACTCAAGAGACCTGGCAAGAGCGATAGTCACCGAGGCTTACAAGCGCGACAACTACCACCCTAACGACGATATAACCTGCGCGGTGATCGCCATAAGGAAGCCGTCCCGCGTGCTGATAATCACCGGCGCGCCGAGAAACCGTGAGTCAGACAAGCGCCTCGGCGAGATTATCAGAAATTTCGAAGGCTTCGTCATAGTCTGCGGCGGCACCACCGCCAAGATCGTCGCCAGAGAGCTCAACAAGGAAGTAAAGGCAGACAAATCGCCTTCGGGCAACCTGCCTCCTGCCAGCATAATAGACGGCATCGACCTCGTGACGGAAGGAATGCTCACTCTGGCCGAAGTCGGAAACAGGCTCGAAGACAAGGTCCTTCTGAAGCACATGCCTGAGGATCCGGCAAAGCGCATCATAAAAATACTGAGGGAGATCGACCAGGCGCAGATAGTAGTCGGGACCAAGATCAACGACGACACCGATGACCCTGCAGCAGCCGCCAAGATAGGCGTAAGATTCCCGGTAATAGAAAAGATAGTCCGCTCCCTCGAGCGCAACTATCTGAAAGAAGTCGACGTAAGATATCTGTAACAGAGATCTGCAAAAGAAAAAAGCCTGCCGCAATGGCAGGCTTTTGAAGTGCTTAAATGTCTGTTCTGGCGAGTATCTGAGCCGGTGTCTTGCGGAGTGTCACATAGACCGGTATCAGTCCCGCGATCAGGTTGAAGAGCAGTATCACGCCGAAGGTGATCACGGCTACCACAGGCGATACGATGTACAGGCCTTCGAGATAGTACGTTATCTTGACCACCTGGGTCAGGCCGAAGTACATGAGCAATATGCCCGGTATGGCCGTTATGAAGGTGATCACCAGGATCTCTCCGGTGAACATCCTGTAGATGTCCTTCTTCTTGAGGCCGATCGCTCTGAGTGTTCCTACCTCCTTTATTCTTGAGAGGAACGACGATCTCAGCATCAGGAACATCTCGATGAGCGAGATGAGCATGATTATGCCTGCAACCACCAGAGCCGATGTCAGCTGATCCTTGCGGGCATTTATGTATGCCTTTCTGTCACGGCTGTCGTTCACCTTTGCCGACAGGCCCTCTTTATCGAGCATGGCCTTGAGAAGCGCTGTATTCTCTGCGTATGCGGAGAAGTTCTTCTGCTTCATGATGTAGTCCTCTTTGATGGTATCGGCATGGACGTAATAGGTGTCGTCGTCAGCGCTGTCACTCGTATAGTATCCGACTACAGTCAGCTTGCGGCCGGCGACCTTAAGGGATACCGTCTTGCCGATCGGGACTTCTTCCTCATGATCGATATTGATAATGGTCTCGTAAACCTCTTTCGGAGCTTCGCCCTTCTTGATCTTGATATTGTTTGTAGCAAGATCGAGGTCTCTGACCTTACCGTTCTTTATATAGTCCTCTTCGCCCTCATCGCCGCTGAAGTACGAGAAGTCATCCTCTACATCGTTTCCGTTCGTGAGGATGTACATCGCCTGGCTCTCATCAACGAAGAGCGACGGCGACTCCGTATCGGCGATACCGACTATCGTGTAGTCCGGGAGATTCGGAACCTTGAGTTTGCGGCCGATGAACTCCTCCATCGTATCAAGTCCTACAGCCCGTCCGAGTCCGTCCCTCAGGAAGTCGTCGATGACCTTCTTGTCGATCACGACGTCGTGAGGATCTGCCGGCATTGAACCTGCAACCAGCTGGCCCTGCTTGAGCACGCTCGTGAGTACGATCGAAAGAGTGAGATCTTCCTGAGCGTAATTGGTCTGCAGATAGTCGTTCATCGGCAGAGTGATGCTCTTTTTGGTGTCGCCCGGAAGCACGAATGATACGTTCTCCAAACTGCCTACCAGCTCTATAAGATCATCGGTCTTTGCCGTGTTGGATATGGTCACATACTGGCCGTTCGTTGTTCTGTAGTCGACCGGCTTGACGTCGATCAGACCGAGCACGTTACTGACTGCAAGGAAGGCGAACATAGCCGCGAATACGAATCCCAGCAGCAGCACCTTCTTTATGCGCTTGAAGCCTTTGACCGTCTTCCATCCGCTGCTGATCATATTGCTCAGCCTGTATACGGATGTGTACTTGACCTTGTACTTTTTCGGCAGGCAAGCTGTGTAATCGAAGTCATTTTCCTCGAAGTAGCTCTCGTCCATGGCCTCGTAATGCTCGTTGACCATCTCGATGTTGGATGTTTCGTCAACTACATTGAGCATTCTGCCGGTATTGACGTACAGGTTATTTCCCCTGATGACCAGCTTTATGTTGGCCTGGCGCTCTTCGTCGCTGTAGACGTCTACCTTTACATCATCCTGTCTGAAGTCCTTATGGACAGCCATGTCCTTGAGGTAGATCTTGTTCTCAAGCTGATAGTCCAGGAACCTCGAGGAGTCGTTGTTGTACGCCTTTACTATGCGGCCGTCCTTCATCTCGGCTACGTGATCCGAGTAGAATTCGGCGATGTTTCTCTCGTGCGTGACGAGGATGACCAGCCTCTCCCTTGAGATCGTCTTGATGATGTTCATGATCTCGAGGGTGTTGGCGCTGTCGAGGTTTCCGGTAGGCTCGTCGGCGATTATGATGCTAGGGTTCTTTACGATCGCCCTCGCTATCGCGACTCTCTGTCTCTGTCCGCCGGACAGAGAACCTGCCATCTTATTTCTGTACTGGTCGATGCCGACCTTCTCGAGGCAGTATCTTACTCGCGCGTTTACGGTCGTCGTATCCCTGATACCGATCATACGGAGCGCGATAGCTACGTTCTCGAATACAGTCCTGTCATCGAGCAGGTTGAAGTTCTGGAATATGTATCCAATGCGCGCATTACGGATGCTGTCGATCTTGCTCGAGCTGAATCTCGTGATGCGCTGGCCGTCGATCGTGATGGTTCCGCTGTCTACCTTGTCGAGTCCGCCGATAGCGTTCAGCAGAGTCGTCTTGCCGCAGCCGGAAGGGCCGAGCAGACACACGATGCCCTTGTCAGGCAGTGTCATGGACGTATTGTCGATGACGTGTATCTGGTTTGACTTGCCCTTGTTGAAGTATTTGTTTACCTTCTCAAGTTTTATCATCTGCTACGCCCCCTCTCTGAATGCCTTCATGGCACTCTTTGTAAAGATGTGCCTTGAATATCTGTTGGCGATAAGGAGCGACATGAACAGAAGCACCGCGCCGAGCACAGCGTAGTCCACCGGAGTGAGGTAGTAGAGAAGCTTCGTTATCTGAGGAAGCTCTCTGTTCAGCAGCTTCTGCAGGATGCCCTTGTTGACCAGTACGACGAAGGCTATGTCAACGCCGTAGGCAATGAGCATCATAAGTATGAGTTCTACCCTGAGGATATTGTCGGTATTGCCCTTTGTGGCACCGAGAATTCTCAGAGTCGAGTAGTACGAATTACGCGACCTCATGATGAGCCTTATGACTGCGTATGCTATGAAGAAGAGTATGATGAACTCAAGCAGCAGCCTGCCGTAAGTCATGAGGTTCAGGAGCACGTTGAAGCCGCCCGTGGTGTCGTTCAGGGAGTCCTTCAGCGCGAGCGTAGTGAAGCCCTTGCCGCGGAGTGCCTCCTGGGTAGCATCCGAATCCTGCTCATTCTCCATGTATGCGCTTATCTGGAAGAATCCCCTGTCGAAGAGTTTTTCGAAGTCGTTGGTGCTGATGAATACGCAGTTGTAGTACATATCGTATTCATCCTTCGGTATCCCGAGAAGATCGTCGCAGTTTTTGCCGGTAACGACCTTCGAGACTTCGTAATCGCCTTCCGACTCGAAGAACCTGTTCTTTACCTTGAGCTTGAAGTCCTTGCCGACAGCTTCCTGATCCTTGTAGTAGTATGTCTGGTCCTCAAATATATAGACCTTGCCGTCAGGCACCTTGCCGGACGAGAATACTGCTCTGTCATACTCACAGTCGACCTTGGTGCCGCCGAAGTTGAGCACCGAACTCGAAGTGGCCGCCATCATGGATACCAGGAGCTCGTTTCCGACTGTCTCGCTCGTGTATATCGTCGAATATCCGTAAAGCGAGAAGTCCGAATCCTCGTCCAGACTGTCATCCACTATGATCCCGGCTATCTTTATGTCCTGATCAAAATAGTAATCCTGCATCTGGGACATATCCTGCAGCTGCACCGTGGTGCCTATAAACTGCTCTGCCCCGTCGCCCGAACTTATGAGGGCATCGCTGCTGGAATCCAGCTTTACGACTATCTCATAATCGTTTTCAGGCATGTGACCGTATTTGACATCCTTGGCGTCGACCTGCGTCACCGGCATGACCGGACCTTCGATATAGAAGTCGCCCATGCTGAAGCTGACACCACTGTCGATCGCGAGGTCGTTCTTTACTATCTCCTTGATATTCGGTGTTGACGCAACGGAATTGAAATCCTCTTCAGTAAAGTTGCTCTCGTCAGCCTTCTTTACGATTATTCTGTCCGAGCTCGTATTGACGAAGTACGGATTGCTTCCGAGAAGGTCACTCTCGTGCATGCTGTTCTTTGTTGTCGCATACTGTGTCAGCACGGCCGTTGACACAAAGAAATACACTATGAACAGAAGGACGAACTTGGCCGGCAGGTTGAAGGTGTTCCTTACGCCCAGCCTGAGCTCCGATCCCTTTCGCATCTTTCTCGGCTTCAGGACCTCTCCGTGAGCGGAGACCTTGCCTGCGTCGGCGGCTCTTTCAGCCTTGGCGGCACGTGCCACACGTCCCTCACGCGGCTGCAGATCGCTGCCCTCCGCTTTATCATCCGCAGCTATGCCTTCCGGACGGTATTCCTCGGCTGAGCTGAGGCGCGGCGGTGCGATAGTCTTGTCTTCGATGATCTTGCCGTCATGCATTGTGAGCTTTCGTGTAACGTATGGCTCAGCCTGCTCATAGTTATGAGTTACGATGACGACCAGCTTGTCTATCGATACTTTCGCCAGAGTCTCCATTACGCTCTGGGCAGACTTGCTGTCCAGGTTTCCGGTAGGCTCGTCCGCGACGATGATAGGAGCGTTCTTTGCCAGAGCACGCGCTATGGCTACTCTCTGCTTCTGTCCTCCGGAAAGCCTTGATACCTTTGTGCGTCTGTATTTTGAAAGCCCTACAAGGTCAATGAGTTCAAGGATGCGATCCCTGCACTCTTTTTTCTTCTTTCCCGAAAGCAGCATAACGGCTTCGATGTTCTGATATACCGTGTAGCTGTTTATGAGGTTGAAGTCCTGGAAAATATTTCCGATGTAGGTCTTACGGTAGACCTCGTAATCTTCCGTTCCGTATGCGGTGGTATCTTCACCGCACACAAACATCTCACCCTCTTCATAGGTGTCGAGTCCGCTTATAACATTGAGGAGCGTTGACTTACCGCTTCCGCTCTCTCCGGTTATGGCAACGAATTCACCGATGTCGAGGTTGAGATCGATACGCGAAAAACCCATGCTGACGGAATCTTCGCCGGCATAGTATTTCGATACCTTTCTTAGTTCTATGGTATGAGACAATTCACTGTCCTCCTTGTCCAGCCTGCTCCGCAGGCCATGTCCCACGCTATTATAGCATCTTGTGCCTTCTGAGTAAGGATTATTAAGGAATATACATATTGTGTCAGCTGCAAAACAGGCACACAAAAAGGCGGTGCGGATGCTGCATCCGCGCCGCTCCCTGACCCTTTTTCAGGATTTTTAGATCTTGTTGTCCGAACCGAGAACGTTTACGATCTTATGAGCTACCATGTCCTTGACGGCCTGTCTTGCCGGCTTCAGATACTGGCGCGGATCGAAGTGCGATGGATTCTCGGCAAGATACTTACGGATGTTTCCTGTCATTGCGAGACGGATGTCCGAATCGATGTTGATCTTGCAGACTGCGGACCTTGCTGCCTGACGGAGCTGCTCCTCAGGGATGCCGATAGCATCAGGCATGTTTCCGCCGTATTCGTTGACCATCTTTACGAATTCCTGCGGTACGGATGAAGATCCGTGAAGAACGATAGGGAATCCCGGCAGTCTCTTTGTTACTTCTTCAAGTACGTCGAAACGCAGTGGCGGCGGTACGAGAATACCCTTCTCGTTTCTTGTGCACTGCTCAGGACGGAACTTGTAAGCACCGTGGGATGTACCGATGGCGATAGCGAGCGAGTCGCAGCCTGTTCTTGTAACGAATTCCTCTACTTCTTCAGGTCTTGTGTAGCTTGCCTGGCCTGCTTCTACGACTACTTCGTCTTCTACTCCCTCGAGAGTTCCGAGCTCAGCTTCTACTACTACGCCGTGAGCGTGAGCATATTCAACGACCTGCTTTGTGATCGCGATATTCTCTTCGAAAGGCTTCGAGGACATGTCGATCATGACCGAAGTGAATCCGCCGTCGATGCAGCTCTTGCAGAGCTCGAACGAATCACCGTGGTCGAGGTGAAGAGCGATAGGGATCTCAGGATTCTCTGCAACGGCAGCCTCAACGAGCTTTACCAAGTAAGTGTGGTTGGCATAAGCGCGGGCTCCCTTGGATACCTGCAGGATCACCGGGCTTCTGAGCTCTCCGGCAGCCTCTGTGATGCCCTGAACGATCTCCATGTTGTTGACGTTGAATGCGCCTACTGCGTATCCGCCGTCATAAGCCTTCTTGAACATTTCAGTTGTTGTAACGAGTGGCATTTCTAGTACCTCCTTTTCCTTCTCATACACGATGTATTCTACCTGCCGGGCAGTCAAATTTCAACTAAAGCACCAAAATAACACATCTTTGTACAAGTGATCGGGATCGGAAGCATCAAAAGAGCCGGTCCGAAGACCGGCTCTTTAAGCCTTGTTACCAAAAGTTGACAGTTAGAACCGTCCCCTTTGTCAATTACTCTGCAGGTGCGTAGAAGTCTACGAACTTGACGAGCTTGTCGTAACGTGCCATTGCAGCTGCCTCGTTCTCCGCGAAGAGCTTCTCTGCTCTTTCCGGATTCTCT
>CACYYD010000021.1 GCA_902778585.1 uncultured Eubacteriales bacterium
ATTTGGCTGGGGTAGCAGGACTCGAACCTACGAATGACAGAGTCAAAGTCTGTTGCCTTACCGCTTGGCTATACCCCATCAGCACGAGACCGGCAAAAAGTAAAAGTGGTGAGCCCACAGGGATTCGAACCCCGGACACACGGCTTAGAAGGCCGTTGCTCTATCCAACTGAGCTATGGACCCACGAAATGCCAAACTTGCCTTAAAAAAAGTGGAGCGGATGATGAGAATCGAACTCACGCTATCAGCTTGGAAGGCTGAAGTTCTACCATTGAACTACATCCGCAAAGAATGGAGCGGAAGACGAGATTCGAACTCGCGACCCTCGCCTTGGCAAGGCGATGCTCTACCCCTGAGCCACTTCCGCATATTTATTGGTCGAGGGGGATGGATTCGAACCATCGAAAGCAGTGCTAACGGATTTACAGTCCGCCCCCTTTGGCCGCTCGGGAACCCCTCGACAAGTATTGGAGCTGATGGAGGGAATCGAACCCCCAACCTGCTGATTACAAATCAGCTGCTCTACCGTTGAGCCACATCAGCGCATTGGCGACCGGGAACCCCGGCCCAATTGTTTATGTATCGGTGCTGCGTCTTTGATTTGTTTTCAGACGCTTGATTATATTAGCACGATTGCATAGTCGTGTCAAATACTTATTTAAAGTTTTTTTACAGATCGTTTTCTGACAGCCTGTAACGCCCCAAAGCCTTGTTTTCACTGGTTAGCAGCGCCTTTCCTGATGTCAGATCGTTGATGGCGGCCTTGATTTCTTCTGTTTTTTCTTCAGGACATTTTATTATTGCATTCACGCTGTTGGTGTATTCTATGTCCCCTATTTCGAATCCGCAGTTAGGAGCCATAGCCGAAAGTTTGCTGAGGTATGTGTAATCAAATGTATACCCCAGAAGTGTACTTTCCCTGACCTCGCAGATCCCTGCTTTTTCTACGGCAAGAGATGCTGCATGGCTGTATGCCCGCGCCAGACCGCCTGTGCCGAGTTTTATCCCGCCGAAGTATCTGGTTATCACTATAGCCACATTCGTCAGTTCTCCGGCCGTTAAAAGCCTCAGAACGGGCATGCCGGACGTGCCCTGAGGCTCACCGTCGTCACTCGCCCATTGATGCTCGCTCCCAGCGCCGCATACAAAAGCCGGAACATTATGAGTCGCATCACGGTATCTCGCTTTTATTTCTGCTATAAAAGCCCTTGCCTCCTCCGGCGACTCCGCCGGGGAGACATGGGCAATAAAGCGTGAGCGCTCAACTGTGTATTCTGCTTCTGCGTATTCAAATACCGATCTGTATGGCTGCATGTATCGTCCTGTTACAGGATATATCTGTCCACATCGACTTCTCTGAACTTCTCGCCCAGCTTATCCTGGACATAGGTCCTGTTGATCGTGACATCGCTTACTTCAGGATCCGGAAGATTGTATGAGATGTCTTCGAGCAGTATCTCAAGGATCGTATGCAGTCTTCTGGCTCCGATATTCTCAGTTTCTTCGTTCATCAGATACGCGAGATTCGCGATCTCGTCTATAGCGTCGTCTGTGAACTCAACATGTACTCCCTCAGTCTCGAGCAGAGCCTTCTGCTGCTTTATGACAGCGTTCTCCGGCACTGTGAGGATCTTTCTGAAGTCATCCCTGTCGAGATTTTTGAGCTCGACGTTTATAGGGAATCTTCCCTGAAGTTCAGGGATAAGGTCGCTCGGCTTGGACACATGGAATGCGCCTGCGCCGATAAACAGCATATGATCGGTCTTGACCGGACCGTACTTTGTATTCACGACACTTCCCTCAACGATAGGCAGGATGTCTCTCTGTACACCCTCTCTAGACACATCTGCACCCGATCTCATCCCGCTTCCGGACGCGATCTTGTCTATCTCGTCGATGAAGATGATGCCGTTCTGCTCTGCGTTCTGAAGAGCCTCGTCAGTAAGCTGGTCCATATCTATCAGCTTCTGGGCTTCCTGGTCTCTCAGTATGCGTCTGGCATCACTCACCTTGCATTTCTTCTTCTTTGTCTTTTTAGGCATCATGTTCTCAAAGATATTGCCTATGGCTATCATGCCCTCGTTCTGGCTGTCGAGCTGATTTGTCTTAGGAACATCATCGACCTCGATCTCGATGATCTGATCTTCAAGAAGACCTGCCTTGAGCTGTTCTCTTACCTGATCCCTGGCAAGCTTTATGTCCGAATATTCCTTGCTGGATTCGTACTCTCTCTGCTTGTTTTCTTCGTATTCCTGCCTCTGTGACTTATAACCGAGGTTTCCGAAGATATTGCCCAGCTGAACACCGCTTCCCTTTTCCGACTCAGGTGAAGGGATCATCGACTTAACAATAATATCTTCTGCGATAACCGTGGCGATCTCAGCATTTTCATCCATTCTTTTCTGCTTGCTGAGCCTCATCGAAGCCTCAACAAGGTCTCTGATCATGGAATCGACGTCACGTCCTACGTATCCGACCTCTGTGAACTTTGTCGCTTCTACCTTTACGAACGGAGCGTCCATGAGTTTGGCGAGCCTGCGGGCTATCTCAGTCTTTCCTACTCCCGTAGGTCCCATCATAAGGATATTTTTAGGAGAGATCTCTTCTCTCATCTCCTCGGAGAGCAGGCTTCTTCTGTAGCGGTTTCTCAGGGCTATGGCAACGTACTTCTTTGCCTCATCCTGGCCGATTATGTACTTGTCGAGCTCCGCAACTATCTGTTTCGGAGTCATGTTTTTGATATTGTCTGCCATTGTATTCTCCTAAAGCTTTTCCACGCTTATGTTGCTATTGGTGTAGACGCAGATATTGGAAGCTATCTCAAGTGATTTTCTGACTATGCTCTCAGCGTCGAGATCAGTATTCTCGAAAAGAGCTACAGCTGCTGAGTATGCGTAATTACCGCCTGAGCCGATCGCAACAACGTCCTTATCCGGTACGATGACTTCCCCGTTGCCCGAAATGACAAGAAGATCATTTTCATCTGCGACTATCATGAGTGCCTCAAGGTTTCTCATGCCCTTGTCGGATCTCCAGTACTGAGCCAGATCAACTGCAGCCCTCTTGAGGTTGCCTGCGTGCTCGCCGAGCTTGTTCTCGAACTTCTCAGTCAGAGCAAACGCATCAGCCACTGAGCCCGCAAAACCTGTCAGGACCTTGTCCTTATATATCTTTTTTACTTTCTTCGCGCCGTTCTTCATGATGGTCGTCTCGCCCATCGTTACCTGACCGTCTCCGCCGATGGCTATGTCACCGTTCGGCCTTTTTACAGCGCATATGGTCGTTGCATGAAACTGGATCATTTTTTCTTCTCCTTGTATTTGCACTCAGGGTTCGAGCACTTGACAGTGCCGTTTTTTCCTTTTGTTTTCACAAGCATGGAGCCGCAGTCCGGACAAATGCCGCCTGTAGGCATATCCCATAATACCAGGTCGCACTCAGGATAGCCGCTGCAGCCATAGAATACTTTTCCGGTCTTTCTGCCCCTCTTCTCGATAATGTCCTTGCCGCACTTAGGGCACTTGACGCCGGTAGACTTGACTATAGGCTTTGTGTTCTTGCACTCAGGATAGCCCGTGCATGCCAGGAAGCGTCCGAATCTGCCCTCCTTGATCGCCATAGGCTTTCCGCAGATCTCGCATACCTCATCCGAAAGAACGACTTCCTTCTCTATGCGTTCCACTTCGCGGTCGGCGACTTTCAGTTCTTCGCTGAAACCCTTGTAGAAGTCCGAGATGACCTTCTTCCAGTCCTTCTCGCCGAGTTCGACACTGTCGAGATTATCTTCCATTTCACCAGTGAACTTGACATCTACGATATCCGAGAAGTAGACCTGCAGGATGCCGATAACGTCAAATCCGAGCTTGGTAGGCTCCAGTGACTTCTTGACTCTCTTCACGTACTTTCTGTTCACAAGTACGGATATGATCGAAGCGTAGGTGCTTGGTCTTCCGATGTTTTTCTCTTCCATCTCTTTGACCAGGCTGGCTTCTGTATATCTTGCAGGAGGCTGTGTAAATTTCTGCTCTTTGATAAGCTTTTTAAGATCGAGTATTTCTCCCTCGGAAAGCTTAGGGATGTTGACCTCATCTTCCGGATTCGAGGTCTTGTAGATCTTGCGCCAGCCGTCAAAGGTCATGCGCGATCCGTTGGCCTTGAATTCGTATTTTCCATTTTTGATAAGGACCTGGACTGTGTCGAACTTTGCCGCAGCCATGCGCGAAGCCACGAATCTCTTCCAGATGAGATCGTAGAGCTTGTACTGGTCTGCCGTCAGCGACTCCTTGATCATATCAGGCTCAAGAGTGACGTCGGAAGGTCTGATAGCCTCATGAGCGTCCTGCATGGCCTTATTCTTGTTTGTAAAGTAGTTGTTTCCGACGTAGAACTCTCCGTACTTGTCCTTGATGAACGAAGCAGCTGCAGCGACAGCCTGTGAGGAGACTCTTACGGAGTCTGTCCTTATGTATGTGACCAGACCTCTGGCTCCGATGCCTTTGAGGTTTACGCCTTCATAGAGCTGCTGGGCGATCTGCATAGTCTTGCTTGTCTGGAAGCCGAGTTTTATCGACGCGTCCTGCTGCAGGCTGGATGTGGTAAACGGCGCATAAGGCTTTGTCTGCCTCTTGCCTTCCTTTACGGAGCTTACGGCATACTCTCCTGTCCCAAGCTCTGATTCTATTGCATCTGCTTCTTCTTTATTTTTGACAACTGCCTTCTTGCCGGAGATCTTATTCAGTTCAGCAATAAAACCGTCGCCGAAATCAGCAGCGATCCTCCAGTATTCCTCAGGGATGAAGTCGAGTATCTCGCGCTCCCTGTCACAGATGAGCTTAAGGGCTGCCGACTGGACTCGTCCTGCCGAAAGTCCCCATGATACCTTTTTCCAGAGGAGCGGGCTTATCTGATAGCCTACGAGCCTGTCCAGAACACGTCTGGCCTGCTGTGCATCAACAAGTCCGCTGTCGATCGCACGCGGTTCCTTTATTGCCTCCTGAACAGTCTGCTTATTGATCTCATTGAACATTACACGGCACTTTTCTGACGGATCTATCCCCAGAATGTGAGCCAGATGCCAGGAGATCGCTTCTCCCTCACGGTCAGGGTCGGTTGCGAGCAGCACTTTCGACGAGGCCGCTGCTTCCTTCTTGATCTCCTTGATGGTATCTCCCTTGCCCCTTATATTTATGTATTCAGGTTCAAAGTTGTTTTCCACGTCAACGCCCAGCCTGCTCTTTGGCAGGTCCCTTACATGGCCTACTGATGCGATGACTTTGTACTTTGTTCCGAGATATTTACTTATGATCTTCGCCTTGGACGGAGACTCCACAACAAGCAGGGTCCTGTTGGGTTTTTTTGCCGTTTTAGACGTTCTTTTTGAAGCCGCCATTAACTTCTCCTTTTATATATAATGTAGATTTTTTTCAATTTGAAACTTTAGCACAATATGTCTATGTCTTACAAGTGTTTTTAGCGCGATATGTAAATGCGTCCCGCATATGACTCAATGATGCCTTTGATCTCCATTATTGTGATCACGGAGCTGACAAGCTGCGGCGCAAGGCCCGAAAGCCTCACGATCTCATCTACCGTTCCGCCGCTGAGCAGCCTGACTGCTTCAAACACTTTCGCCTCATCTGAATCAAGATCAAGCGCCGTACCGTTCCTTATTGCCGGCTCTGCCCCTATGTCGCGAATAAGGTCATCTATTATGACAAGAGGTATCGCACCATCCCTTATAAGCAGATTCGTTCCCATGCTGGAGTGGCTGTTTATATTGCCGGGAACAGCATAGACTGGCCGTCCCTGCTCGGCTGCATGCTTTGCGGTTATGAGAGAGCCGCTGTCAAGATCTGCTTCCACTACAACGACAGCTTCGGACAGGCCGCTGATGATGCGGTTTCTTTCAGGAAATGTGTATTTTCCTGCAGGCATGTCGGGAGGATATTCGCTTACCACCAGTCCCCCTCTTTCAAGTCCGCGCTTCATAAGAGCAATATTTCTCGCAGGCCCCATGCGGTCTATGCCGCTACCAAGAACGCCTATGACCTTTCCGCCGGCATCAAGGGCTCCTTCGTGTGAATATGCGTCTATTCCCATGGCAAGACCCGACGTGACCGCAAGCCCGCTTTCCGCGATGCATCTTCCTATCATCATTGAGACGTTCTTGCCGTACACTGTATTCTTTCTCGACCCGACGACACCTACAGATTTTGCCTTCAGCAGGCTGATATCTCCGGCGCAGTAAAGCTGCTGCGGAGGCCCGGGAATCTCTCTCAGTCTTGCCGGATATTCTGAAGACTTTATATCGATCACTTTGATGTTTTCCATTGCTACTCCTGTATCCTGTAATTGAGAGCCTCAGCAAGATGCGCCTGTCCGATGTCCATACTTCCGTCAAGATCGGCTATGGTACGTGCGACCTTGACTGTACGGCTGTATGCGCGCGGCGACATCCCGAAAGCGTTGTACGCACGTTTCATGAACCTGTTTTCTTCTTCACCAAGCCTGCAGTACTTATCAATATCGCTGTCTGCTATCTCAGAGTTGAAGACCTTCTGCCCTCTTGCCGCTGCAAATTCCATGGCAGCTGTGACCTGCCGCCTCATGTCAGCAGAATCCATTCCCGACTTCTTTCCCGAAAGATCGTCATATCTTACTTTCTCCATGCTTATACGCATGTCTATTCTGTCGATGATCGGTCCGCTCAGTTTTCTCCTGTAACGGTCAAGATCTGCCTGCGTACAGGTGCATTCCCTGTCCCTGTCTCCGAGATATCCGCATGGGCAGGGATTGGCCGCCATGATCACCTGAAAGTTGCATGGGAAGGAGTATGCTTCTCCTTTTCTGAAATGCGTTATCGTCTTCTCTTCCATAGGTATCCTTAGCGATTCAATCGTGTCTTTGTTGAATTCGCAGATCTCATCAAGGAAAAGAACACCATTGTGCGCAAGAGTGATCTCTCCCGGCACAGGATACGATCCGCCGCCTATAAGGCCGGCTCTTCCGATCGTATGATGAGGCGTTCTGAAAGGCCTCGCCAGCAGGAGCCTTCGGCTGTCATCCCCATGTCCCGATACTGAGCGTATTATGGCTGTCTCAAGCATTTCTCTTTCATTCATAAGCGGCATTATACTGCCCATACGGCCGGCTATCATTGACTTGCCGCAGCCCGGGCTGCCGATCATCAGAAGTCCGTGCCTGCCGGCGGCTGCGATCACGACCGCTCTTTTTGCATTTTCCTGTCCGGCTATGTCTCCGAAATCCTTTCCTGCATGCATCACTTTGGCCTCAGCATCTGCCGCGATCTCGGCCAGTGACAGCGCGCCGTCTGTAAGCATTCCGCGTTTTTCAGCGAAAACCGCCGCTTTACCCGGGCCCATGCAAAAGAGTTCTGCGCACTCCCTGAGGCTGGTCACTGTGTATATACCGCCTCCTGCAAGCTCCGCATCGCTCCGGTTATCTTCAGGCACGATTATCCCCTTAAGTCCCGCTTCCTTCATATGGAGCATCATAGGAAGAGCTCCGTCCACACCAAGGACCCTGCCGTCCAGCGCAAGCTCACCTATGATCCCCCAGTCCTCCGCAACGCGTGTCCTGATGCAGCCCTCACTCGCGAGGATGCCTATGGCTATAGGAAGATCAAGGCAGCTTGAATTCTTTCTCAGACTTGCGGGAGTGAGATTGACGGTAATTCTGCCCTTTGGGAACTCGTAGCCAGAGTTCATTATTGCGCTCTTGATCCGCTCACGTGATTCCATGACCATCGTTGATGCAAGACCAACTATCCCTATGCCGGGAAGACCTCTGGAAATATCTGTCTCAACGAATACGTCCCTTCCCTCTATGCCTTTGCATACTGCTGACCTTGTTCTGCTGTACATATGGCACCTCACATACAGTTTTCAATATGATCCGTCATGATCTCGAATACATCGAGTGATATGCTGCTCCAGGGTATTCTGCAGCCCTGAAGATAGTATTCAGCAGCCTTTCTGATATGGCGCTGTTTTGCGGGAGTGACTGCTTCGGACGGATATCCGCAGATGCTGCCGTTTCGGGTTTTTACCTCAACAAAATGGATCACCCCGCCCTTCATGGCTATGATGTCGAGTTCACCTACCTTAGTGCCGAAGTTCCTTTCAAGGATCCTGTAGCCATTGTTCTCAAGCACCATTACGGCAAGATCCTCCCCGGTATCTCCGATATTTTTCTTATATCTCATAGTTGCTGACCCATCCTTTCATACTGCTGAGCATATTCTACCAAGTGTATTTCTGCATTCAAGAGCTTGAAATTTCAAGCAAAACTCCAATTTTGAAAATAGTGCTTATATTGTCCGGATGAGGTCGATCACTTCCGTTTTGAGGTCAAAAAATTCCTTGCATTTTTTCAATACAAAAAGACTGCGCCATGCTATACGCATTGACGCAGCCTGTGATCCATGATCTTTATTCTGCATTTACCTGCCGGCCTGTCTTATTTAAGGACAAACTTTTCTATCGCGAGAGCAACCCCGTCGTCATCATTGCTGGCCGTAATGTAGTCAGCGTGATCCTTCAGACCTCCCCAGGCATTGGCTACAGCGACACCTATACCTGCCAGTTCTACCATGGCTATGTCATTTGGCGCATCACCGCAGCACATGAGTTCCTCGCTGTCTATGCCAAGGCTGTCCATCAGCCAGAGCAGCGCGGTCTTCTTGCTGGTATTAGGTCCGCCTACCTCCAGATTGTTTATGAAGGATGAAGTCACGTTTGCGTTCTTTATCGCCTTTACCCGCGGCTTCGCGGCTTCAAGAAGCTCAAGTGTCGGATAGATAAAATTGACATTCTCTATCTCTCCGGAGTGTTCGAGCATCATTTCCGTCACGTTCGCCACCGGTCTTCTGCTCCAGAGAACATAAGTGGCGTTTCTGTACGGACAGCCGTTTTCCTCAACATCCCTGTAGTATGATTCGTCAACATAGGCTCTGCCGTTGATGAACACCTCGATATCGGCTCCGGTCTCATCCTTGAGGACCGAGATCTCCTTTACAGCCTCAGGGTCGAGAAAGTCACTGTATATCTGCTCGCCGCTCTGCATCAGATTTACATGTGCTCCGTTTGAGGTGATCGCATACTCGATTCCCTTTACGTCTTTGATATGCTGCGGAAGTGAAGCATATGACCTTCCCGTGGAAACTACTATATGTGCGCCCTGTCTTGCGGCTTCTTCAAGAGTGGCTACTGTCTTTTCGGATATACCTCCCGCACTGTCAAAAGTGGTTCCATCAAGGTCAAGGGCGACCATCTTAATATTCTTTTTTATGAGATCTTCTTCTTTTTTCATTATTGCTTACCAAATAGCCGCACCCATAAGGATGCGGCTATCATATATTGCCTTTATAAGAGTATATTATTCTTCCTCAGCTGCAGCTTCTTCTGCTGCCGGCTCCTCAGCTGCCTCTTCTGCAGGGAGAGTAGCCTTGATGCTCAGGCTGATTCTTCTCTTGTCAGGGTCGATCTCCATGATCTTGACATTGACTGTCTCGCCAACCTTGAGTTCGTCGAATACGTTCTCAACTCTCTTGTTAGCGATCTCGGAGATGTGAACGAGTCCGTCCAGACCAGCTTCGAGTTCTACGAATGCGCCGTACTCCTTGATCTGTACTACCTTACCTTCGAGAACATCGCCTACCTGGTACTTCTCGCCAACCAGTGTCCAAGGCTCAGGCTGTGTCTGCTTGAGGCCGAGGCTGATCTTGCCCTTCTCCTCATTGAGGGAGAGGATCTTGACGTTGATGATGTCGCCGATCTTGAGAACTTCTTCAGGGTGCTTGAGCTTGCCCCAGGAGATCTCAGAAATGTGCAGCAGACCGTCAACTCCGCCGATATCTACGAATGCGCCGTAGTCAGTGAATCTCATGACCTTACCTTCGACGATATCGCCTACGTTAAGGTTCTCCCAGATCTCTGCAACAGCCTTGCGCTTCTCATCAACCAATATGGCCTTTCTTGAGAATACAGCTCTGTTACGCTTGGTATCTACTCTGATAACTCTTACATCGAATGTCTGGCCGAGGAATTCCTCTGCGTTCTCGACATATCTGTCCGAAAGCTGGGACATAGGGATGAAGCCTGTGATCTCCTTGTAAGCTGCGATCACACCGCCGTTTACGGCTCTTGTGAGAGTAACTGTGATGTTCTCTCTGTTCTCCATTGCCTCTTCGAGTTCTGCGTAATTTTCAACTGCCACCAGTCTCTTTGTCGAAAGCATGATTCCGCCTTCTCCGTCATCAGACTTGATGACCTTTGCCTTGATCTCGTCTCCTACCTTGTAAAGATCGGCAAGAGTCTGACCTTCTTCCAGTGCAACTTCGTCTGACCTGAGGATTCCATCCTTCTTGCAGCCCATGTTGACGATGACGGCATCACTCATAACCTGATCAATCTTACCGTCAACTATGTCGCCAGGCTTAGGCAAACGTAAAGATTTCTCAATGTCATCCATGAAATCCATCATTGGATTCTGTTCCATATTCTTGTTGACATTTTCGCTCATGTGGGAAATAACCTCCTTGATAATCCACTCGGGCGTCGATGCGCCCGCTATGCAACCTATTGTATTATATTTTGTCAACCTATTCAACATCTTATTGTTGGCATTTTCTATAAAAATGCTGTTTTGGTTGTTTTTTTTGGCAATTTCATATAGCTTTCTTGAATTGGAACTGTGCTCATCTCCTATAACTATCATTGCATCGACTCTGGATGCAAGTTCCGCACAGCTCTCCTGCCTTTCACGTGTGGCATTGCAGATGGTATTGCGGATATCACAGGAAATGCCCTCCTTGTCAAAGACTGAGAGGACTTCCTTCAGAAGTTCTTCCTTTATGGTCGTCTGGCATACCACTATCGGTTTTTTGCCCTTAAGCTCTGCGGCAGCAGCCTTCGCTTCTTCCGCACTTTCTATCACGTGTGCACTGCAGCCGCACCAACCATTTGTGGCTCTGACTTCCTGATGCTCCCTGTCTCCTATCATCACTACAGGTAAGCCTTCTTCATGAGCCTTTGATACTATGTCATGTATCTTCTTGACAAATACACAGGTCGTATCGATAAGACGTATCCCCTTTTCTTCTGCCTTCTCGTAAAAATCACGCGGCTCTCCGTGGGATCTCACTATAACAGTATCGCCTGCGGATGCTTCATCCAGCGATTTGATCATGGTGACTCCCATCGACTCCAGCCTTGCAACAACATCCTTGTTATGGATCAGATGTCCGCACGTAAACAGACGGCCTTCTCTGTCTTCTTTCCGGGCTTCACTGAAAGCCATTTCTATCGCGCGGTCTACTCCGAAACAAAAGCCCGAATGTTTTGCCCTGATTATCTCCAAATCCGTTTTTCTCTCTTTCTGAAAATAACGCCGTGCAGCCGGCGGGAATCCGCCGGCCGCTTCGAATACATTTTATCGAATAATAGATTATTCAGATACGTGCCTTTAGAACTTGCCTGCTGTTGCAGCTTCCTCAACAGAAACTGCCACCGAAACAGTCATTCCTACCATAGGATTGTTGCCGGCACCGATGAGACCCATCATCTCTACGTGTGCTGGAACCGAGGAAGAACCTGCGAACTGTGCATCAGAGTGCATACGTCCCATAGTATCTGTCATACCATAGGATGCAGGACCTGCTGCCATGTTGTCCGGGTGCAGAGTACGTCCTGTACCGCCGCCGGATGCTACTGAGAAGTACTTCTTTCCGGCTTCGAGTCTTTCCTTCTTGTATGTTCCTGCTACAGGGTGCTGGAATCTTGTAGGGTTTGTTGAGTTGCCCGTGATGGAAACGTCAACGTTCTCGTGCCAGAGGATAGCTACGCCTTCCTGTACGTCATTTGCTCCATAGCAGTTGACCTTTGCTCTTGGGCTTTCAGGGTCTTTGGAGTAGCACTTTCTGAAGACTTCCTTGAGCTCGCCTGTGAAATAGTCATACTCTGTCTCAACGTATGTGAATCCGTTGATTCTCGAGATGATCTGGGCAGCGTCCTTTCCGAGTCCGTTCAGGATAACTCTGAGTGGTTTCTGGCGGACCTTATTTGCCTTGGAAGCGATTCCGATAGCGCCCTCTGCAGCAGCGAATGACTCGTGACCGGCGAGGAATGCGAAGCACTCTGTATCCTCTTCGAGGAGCATCTTTCCGAGGTTTCCATGTCCGAGACCAACCTTACGGCGGTCAGCAACGGAACCCGGGATGCAGAACGACTGCAGTCCTTCGCCGATAGCTGCAGCAGCGTCAGCGGCCTTGCGGCAGCCCTTCTTGATAGCGATGGCAGCACCTACAGTGTAGGCCCACTTTGCGTTCTCGAAGCAGATTGGCTGGATGTTCTCGATCATATGATAAACATCAAGGCCTGCGTCCTTTGTGATCTGCTCTGCTTCTTCGATAGATCCGATACCATACTCAGCCAGCTTGGAAAGGATCTGTTTTTCTCTTCTTTCGTAAGATTCAAATGTAATCATGTCTCTTTCCTCCCTGTCTTATTCTTTACGCGGATCGATCAGTTTTACTGCGTCAGCTACGCGTCCGTACTGTCCGGATGCCTTTTCTACAGCCTGGACCGGATCGTCGCCTGCCTTGATGAAGTCCATCATCTTGCCGAAGTTGAGATACTTGTATCCGATGATCTCATCATCTTCATCAAGTGCCAGCTGAGTGATGTAACCCTCTGTGAGGTCGAGATATCTAGGTCCCTTCTCAAGGGTTCCGTAAGTTGTTCCGACCATGGATCTTGTACCCTTGCCGAGGTCCTCAAGACCTGCTCCGATCTGGAGTCCGCCTTCTGAGAAAGCACTCTGCGAACGTCCGTAAACGATCTGCAGGAAGATCTCTCTCATAGCTGTATTGATGGCATCGCATACAAGGTCTGTGTTAAGAGCTTCGAGCAGTGTAAGACCCGGAAGGATCTCAGCTGCCATAGCTGCTGAATGTGTCATTCCCGAGCAGCCGATAGTCTCTACCAGAGCTTCCTGGATGATGCCGTCCTTAACGTTGAGTGAAAGCTTGCAGGCTCCCTGCTGAGGTGCACACCAGCCGATGCCGTGCGTATATCCCGAAATATCGGAAATCTGCTGCGGTTTTACCCACTTTCCTTCTTCAGGAATCGGGGCAGAGCCATGGTGCACGCCCTGGTGTACAGGGCACATGCCTTTCACTTCTGCTGAATAAATCATAATATTAACCTCCTGATAATCAGTGAAATTGATTTTTAGCTCATACACATTTATTTTATCTCATACAAAGAAATACAACAAGTTAAGTATGAGAACACTTTTGCCTAAACTTCAAAATCGCACGCTACAGAACCGCTTCTGACTTCATGCATACGCTTTTTTACCGGCATGTGTACCGGATGAGTCTGATAGGTATCAAAGGCTTCCCTGTTTTCGAACAGTGTCACCAGTGCCAGATCATATGACCTCTCGCTGTGCAGGATATCTGCACCGGCCTCAAGGTCGATCATCCCTTCTATTTTCCCCTTCATACCATAGAAGTTTTTTACCAGCTGCGGTATCTCGTCCTTGTATTCATCCTTTATCCTGAACATTACAATATGTCTTATCATGGATGTTTCATCCCCCTTTCAGTACATAGTTGTGCCTGCATATTATATGGTGTACTGAAAGATGTTTGCAACACATAGGGGCTTTTTATCAGACGTTACTCAGATATCCGTCCTTCTGCGCTCAGAATAAGTTCTCAGTATCATTATCAGCAGGAACATCCCCGCAGCTGTTGT
Source organism: uncultured Eubacteriales bacterium (assembly GCA_902778585.1). Taxonomy (GTDB): domain Bacteria; phylum Bacillota; class Clostridia; order Peptostreptococcales; family Anaerovoracaceae; genus Crickella. The sequence continues at coordinate 13,782 of CACYYD010000021.1, forward strand.
AAGTGTGATCCATGCCAGCAGTATATTTCCGCTTCCTGTGTCAGGGGTTGTACGCGCTTTTATATGCACGGTCTGTGCGGCATCCTCCGGGTTCCTGTGCTCGCTTATGAATCTTCCGTTCAGTCTGAGAGTTTCAAATACGACCAGTGAATGGCCCTCAAGTCCGCGGGAATCGAATCTGAACTCGACCTCGGCAGTGCCGTCTGATGATACGGGTGTAAAGCTTGTGGAAGCCTTTATCCCCGTCATTTTGCCGTCCGTTTTGTCGTAAAGCTCAGCATCGAGCGTATATTCCTCTTTTACGGAAAGCCCTCTGTAATCGACCAGGTCTTTTATCACCGCTGTTTTCTTTGAAGTGATGTTCTTTGATTTTTCCTTGCTGTCCAGAGCTCTTGTTGCTGCGATCCCTCCATAGCACACAGTCTGGCTTGCATCATTTATATCTTCATGCTTTGCTATCTCCGTGATTCGAGTATCCTGACCGCCTTCCGGGCTTTCCTCTCCGGTTTTGCTGACTCTGTAAAGCTTCTCAAAGGCTACGGCATAGTTTTCACCGGTAAAAGTGGAAGAATCCAGAATAAACTCAAGATCGACCTCTTCATCTTCCGAATCTGCCGTGAACTCCTTCTCAGCATAAGTTTCTTTTCCGTCAGGACCTGTGAGCGTTTCACCCGTCGCTTTATCCACAAGTTTTCCCGTGACTTTGTAGGTCCTCCCCTTGTACAGACTGCTGATCTTTACATTGTCTCTGATGACTTCATTATCCATTGCTGTCCCGTGATGCGAACCGCCGGGAATACTTTCGGCATTCGTTGCGATCCGGACAGGTTTATTCTCCATATGCACTCTGTTTATTATCACATCTTCCTTTATCTCGAATTCCGCATCCTCGGCTGTGTCATATCCGTACGGAGCAGTTATCTCGCGCAGAATATATCTGCCCGAAGGAAGTTCCCAGACGAGATGTTCCTTGTCACCCGATATCCATTCTTCAACGACAGTTCCCCTGTCTTCCTTGTTCATAGATATGATCTGAAGTCTGGCGCCCGGGAGTTCTTTTCCTGTTGTAACATCCGTCTTGCTGATGTATGTTCTCACCGGCTCATCAGCGGAGCTTACAGTGTAGCGGAAGACGTTGGTGTCTGTGCTTTCTGCCCTTGTCCTGAATCTGTGTGCTTCGCCGCTGAAGTTTCCGGCCGTGACCTTGCTGACATTTTTTTCACCCGCTTTATAGGAGCATGAGATATCGATGCTGCCAGCCGGCCTCATTTTCTGCTCATTTCCGCTCAGTATATATTTATCTCTGACAAAGCCTTGCGGTGCCTTTGTCTCTTTAATGATGTAACTGCCAAGCGCAAGTTTGTCACCGAGCATTCTTTCATCACCGAGCTCACGTACCGATAACTCGCCGTGCCCGTTTTCATCGGTTTTTATCACTCCTACGAGCTCAGGTGAACCAAGGTCATCGTCATCGTAATACACTTCATATTCAGCTCCCGCCAGGCTTGAGAATCTGCCGTGCCTTGTGCTGCTGTGGCCGGATTCCGATTCCTGCGCGATGTTTTTCCCGGTGTGAGCATTTTTCTTGTCTATGATTATCGTTACTGCCTGAGGTTCATCTTCCACGACCGGCTCAACTGTAAGATCTCCGTTTTTATCCGCGCCCTCGACCTCGATAACTGCCGCCGCTCCGTTGACCGGCTGGAAGATCCTTCCGTAATGCACCTCTTCATTCAGTGCAAGTCCGCTCGGAGCCGCCTTCTCTTTGATCGTGATCCACCCGCACGGGATGACCCTTCTGCCGTTTTCGGTATAAAACTCCCCGCTGCCCTCGAGCGGCTCATCGGCTGCAAAATCGATCCCGGCGTATACTGATCCTTTTGCATTGCTCCCCGTCATTTTCCTTGTTCGGAACGTCCAGCTTCTGTCCGGTTCCCGGCCGGTGATATCTCCCTTTCCGAGCACATCATAATAGCTTATGGTGTATTCCGCGTTCATGAGTTTTTTCCAGGCATATCTTCCGCTTGTGTCTATCTTGCAGATGTTCAGCCCCGGGATCCCGTATGACGGTTTTTCAATTGATACGATCACTGCCGGATTATCAGCAGTATTAAGTATCGTAACATCAGTTCCTGGGTATCCTGCATTGTCCGCCGGTTTTTCAAGTTCATATCCGCGTGATGCAGTTACCTCTTTGGCGTAATACCTGCCCGGCTCCACGACAGCAATATCTGTCAGACCATTATTGCCCGTTGTAAGACTGATTTTTCTCCCGCCCAGATCGCGTGCTCTTGCAGCCTCAGTACATGAAGGATCGGTATACAACTCATACACTGCACCGCTCAGGCCATAGTTATTCGGACATTCCGAAAGATAATCCGTCTGTGATTCTGCAGGCTGCTTTCTGATCCTTACATAACCGGCATTTATACCAAACTTATAGATGGCCGTCATGGTCTGTGAATTGCCGCTTGATGCTCTTGCAAAAGCGAAAACGATATAATCATTTGTCATATCCAGACAGGTAACATATACGTCACCATTCGCATCACTTGCCGCTGCGTCATCCAGTTCTGAGCAGGATGCTGCATACCAGTCTGAATTTGAAAGTTCATTCGTCGCAAACACGAAATCCGGATTATTCTTCGCGCTGCCGTTTTCATCTGTAACGAGCCCGGTCGAAGAACCCTGTACCGTGATGTTGACAGGCCAGTGAGCAGCAAAATTGTTTGCTCCTGCAAGGCCGTTGCCCTTACTGTCAGCCCATACTTCTTTTGATTTTTCAAGTGAATTCCTGTAGATGAGCAGCCACTCATACATTGTGTGAGTCTCTGTGGATGTCGGGGTAACGTAGTGTGTCACCTGAGTATCATGCTGTATATTGTTTGTACTGGTGGCAAGTCCGGTATCCCCTCCGTATGCGTAGCTCATGATCGCCCAGAGAGGAGCCAGGCCTGCGTCTTTTTCCTTCTTCGAGGATGAAGACATATCTGCTCCGCTCATGTTCGTATAGCCGCCATACATATAGCGGACCGAATTCTCCCACTCATTGCATCCTGAGAATGCCGATCTGGAAACTTTATGCATTACCTTTGTTGAGTAATGACCTCTCCATCCTATGAACATCGATGCAGTATCAAACTTCAGTTTGACTTCCTGTCCGGCAGAGTTCCTGAGAGGTGTCATCGAAGCCGGAGTGGCTGAAGCGGCATACGCTTCTCCTGCAAGACGGTTTATAAAGCCAGTGCATGCGTCACCGACCTTGTCCAGAACTGTCCTGGTTTCAAACACAACATTTATATTTGAAACTATTCCCGGCATCGCCCTTATAGACAGGATCCCGCTGCCGCTATCATATTCCCAGGCATCAGGATTTACAGGTATCATGTGGCCGTTGAGGAATACCGAGATATCATCTTTTTTTCTTCCCTTTTCTCCGGTCCTGACACTAAGCCCATCCACATCAAAAATATTGTCTGCGTGCACAGTCATGTTTTCTGGTTTTTCGCCGGACAGGATCTGCACAGGTATCGTTTTTGAAAAATCCATTTCACTGCCGATGGCATAATTGAGCTGAACTGCTATCTCTGCAGCCTTCGGGATGTTCTTTTTATTATTCGGGTCTTCTATGGCAGTCTTCGGGATATAAAGTATACCCTTTTCATACTTCCATCCTGATATGACCTCTCCGTTGTCATTGTTATAAGCCACAGTCAGGCCATAGGCCCTGAAGTTGCTGTTGAACTTGTTGACATTGGGAATAGCGATATAGTATTGGCTTTCATCGTCAAGGTCATAGACAGGCATCTCATAGTTTACGGCTGCGATGTAATTATCTCCGTCAGCTTCAAACTTCTTCTGTTTTTCGATGTTGTATGTTGCTACACCTTTAGCTGCTGAAACAACATTTACATACCGGTCCATACTGACCGAGCCCATATTCACATAATCCGGATTGACATACTTTGCAATATACAGCGGATCATATGACAGGTAATCCGATCTTGCAGGCGTAAACTTCAGATCCTCCGTTTCCTGTATGCCGGATCCTTCCGGCTGCTGTATCTCCGTTCCCTCAGCTGCAGGCGGAGCTTCCCCGTCCTGTAAGCTCTGCACAGGCTCCTCTGTCTCTTCTGCATCCCCGGATCCTGTTTCACCTGCATTTTCTGTATCCCCATCTTCTGCGGCTTCTGCTGTAATGGTCTCCGCAGTTTCTCCTGCGGCCTGCCCCTCTGCATCTTCGGCAAACATGTAGGCCGGCATCGTGCTTATAAACAGAAGCAGTGCCAGCAGTGTCATCAAAGTGTGTTTTAAGTGTTTCATTTGTGCCCTCCTGCTATGCTCTTCTGACCACGGAAGCAGATGTTTCGTTCATTCTTCCTTCCAGTCTCAGAATGCTTTTGTCCAGAAACAGCTTTATGCGGTTCATGTCTCCCGGCTCAGCCGCTTCCCTTATGCGTTCTGCCATCTCCCTTTCTTCCCGTATGCCCTTGTTGAGTATCCTGTCGGCAAAAAGGACTATCTTATATCTGAAGTCCAGTTTTTTTGTGTCCGGATAAAACATGATCTTCAGGCTGCCGATATCCACGTTTTTGCCCTTTGTATAGACGAGTTCGGGCTCGAGCAGGTAACTTTCTGCGCCGATAAGATGGTCCGCCGAGCTTTCGCTCATACTTATCAGGTTTCTTAGCAGAATGAGTTTGTCATAAAGGCTCAGTTCTGACGGATCCATCCTGCTACGGTTTTCAGGCTTGTAGCTGAATGAGTAACTGCCGCAGTTATTCACTATCGACATTCTCATGAAGCTGTCACAGTAGTTTTGAGTCAGTATTTCCTCGATATATGCGGGCATTTTATAGCCGCTCATATCCTGTCTTATCCTTTTCATGTCAGCCTCCTTTTCTATCCTCCGCACTTGCTGCACGGTGTGTAACCGCGCTCTATCGCAGTACTCTTTTCAAGCTCTATGTAGTTTCTCTGAAGCGATGAGCAGCCGGGCAGATGATAGGATTCTCCGTCCGCAGGAAAGTAGTAGATAAGTGTTCCGCTGCCCGCCCTGCCGCTGTGACAAAGCGGGCATGATCTGTACTTTCGCTTTATGGAATCCGACAGGACCGCCGATGTGCAGGCAGCTCTCAGAAAGGTGCAGCCGCCCGAGTGATAGCGTTCCCCTCTGCTTGGGAATATGTAGACCGCTATGGCATCTTCATCCGCGAATTCCTCAGCTGACATCGAAGTCTCATCCCGTTCACGGCCCACATACGCTCTGGTCGCCAGTGCAAGATCATAATCTGCGACAGCCCTTATCCCAAGCGGATTTGCGGTCCTCAGATGTAGCCTCAGATCAACTATCAGAAGCTCATCGATGCCCCATCTTTCTGTTCTGAAACCTGAATCGACCAGTCTTGCAGACTCTATCTGTGAGTGTTTAGCAGTTATCTCCTTTTTTATCCTGTAAGGCATAGCTATCGAAGTGTCCGCAATAACTGCTTCAGCAGCGCAGCGCCTGAGCTCATTGGCGGCAATAAAGCTGCAGTCTTCTATACATGCATACATAAGTATGACCGAGCTCATAACGATCACCGCTATCAGGAATACCGGAAGGCTTATTGCGGCTTCTGTCAGATAGCTGCCTTTTTTACTTATACGCATCTTCAAATTCATGAGACTTTCCGTTTACCTCCAGAGTGAATCTTGTGCCCGTGTAGTATTCCATCAGATTGAAGTCCCTGTAGTAGCGGTATTTCATATTGATCTGCACCAGATCCATGATCCTCAGGAGCCTCACATTTTCGTTTACGGACAATATCATCAGCATCAGATATTCGTCATAATTGAGTCCATCCCTGAAATGCGTCACGGTGCTTACTCCATCGGTGATATCGGCAATTTCATCACTTTTCTCATCAAGAAGTTCCTTTGACTCATCGTCCAGTTTCTTTCTTAGTTCCTTTGATTTGATGAATTTCTCCGGAGACGTTTTCCACTGTCCCTCAGACTTGATGACAGGGACCCTGCCGTCGTGATAAAGCTCATCAAGATCTTCTTCTGTTTCCAGAGCGGCCCAGGCCTCCGCAATAAGTGCCTGCGTAGCAAGGCCGAGCGGACCCGGTGTTATAGCTTCCGCAACGGCTGTTATCAGTTCGACTTTTTGAGGATCCTTGTAAATAGATGCCAGATTCAGGATATTCCTTGCTATAAAAAGCCTGTTTCTGCACGAACGGTAATTCTTTTCATCGTCTGTGCTGCCATTGATGACATACTCCCATTCATTTACAAATAAATGATTCTTGTCATCCGACTTCGTAACATGATTGTCAAAGCTTCTTTCGAGCAGAAACACCTCTGTCCCGGCACTTCGCACCAATCCGAGTATCCCGTTTTCATCACCGGCTTGCTCTGCCTTTTCTGCCAGTGATTCTCCCGACACGCCTCCTCTGCTTCCCCGGGACGGCAAAGTATCGATCACCACTTTGTTATTGATGACCCTGCCTTCCTCTTCATATCCGTTCATGTCATCAAGACCCCTGTAAGTGCGGCCCTGTCCGCTTATAAGTTCAGATATGGCGCTGCTTGTGAATCCGAGTTTCAGAGCCTTTCTGAAGTTTGATGGATCACCGAGTTCGTAACCGGTCAGTTCTGCATTTGCCCCTTTTACGGAAGAGTTCAGTCTGTTTTTAAGTGAATATTTCAGATATGAATCCAGTTTTTCGCTAATCTCATCATCGTTTCCGAAATAAGCCATTATCCCGTAATCTTCATGAAGATGGACATCATATTCTGACAGGACCGCCTTGCTCCAGAGTCTTCCGAAAACTTCACACCCGCTGCTTACTACAAGCCTTCTGGATACTCCTATAGCACCGGCTATACAGACTGAAAACCCGAGAAAAATGATCGCGGTCAGTACTGCCGATGATCCTTTCTTTCTGCCTTTCAGGTGACGCATATTCAGTTTTTTGATGTCAGTCAGTAATTTCACCGCTTCTTACCAGTATGTCCTCGTTGATCAGATAAGCTTTTGTCTTCAGTCTTTTCACTGCGTTTTTTGCAAGGAGTCCGCCCTTCAGAAGTTCGACCTGTTTTTCCTCTTCATATATCCTTATAAACACTCCCATGTAGGAATCCTGCATCTCCAGCGCCTTTCTGTGCTCGCTGATCCCTGTATTAAGGATGTCCAGATAAAACACAAACATCCGGAGCATCAGCATGGAGGCAAGGATTATGAGCGGAAGTGATATGGCCGCTTCTGTCATCTGTGATCCCCTCCTGCTGCGCAGATGCTTACGTATATCCATCTTTAGAAATTTGCGGCGTCAAGATTGCCGAAAATGCGGTTTACGAAATCGACTATCGACGACTTGAATATGATCCCGACTGCTACGGCAATGGCAACAAGTATTGCCACCTGTACCATTTCCATTCCTTTCTTGTTGCAGAGCAGTATCACTATCTTTTTCTTTATCCTCTTCATTGTTTTCTCCTTTCACTTATATGTTCATCATCGCAGGTGCCATTGTTATGACGATCAGCAATATGAGCAGCAAGCCAAGAGGATATGACATTCTCGCATCTATGGATTTTCCCTGCTCTTTTGCCACGATCTTTCTCTCGTCCCAAAGATATCTGCTTTCACGCGCCAGACTTTCCACTACATCGCTCCCCCGCTTCTCGTTTTCCGTCAGTATCGCTGCGATCCTTATAAGTTCCTTTACATCATGCTTTGAAGCATATTCACTGATCACTCCGGCTGTACTGACTCTGTGGCCGCAGGTCTCAGACCTTAGCCCCGCAAGGTCCCTTTCAAACACACTCAGATTTTCACTGCTCCGTGCCGCATATACCTCTGTTATCGTGTCGAAGGCATCACTCAGTATCAGGCCTGCGTTCATCATCAGAAAAAGCTGATTGCAGAATCTGGGGAGTCCGCGCATTATAGATTTTCTGGCTTCATCTGAAGATCTGTCTTCCTTGAGGGCATTAGCCACCATCAGGATCAAAAGTGCGGCATACATACCCGGAATAAGTACGATGAGCGCGGAGGAGCTGCCTCCTGATGCTCTCCATCTGACTGAAGTCCCGTCAGAAAGCCTGTCCGGCAGGATTATCTTCTTTTTGCCGGAGTATTCGAGCTCGCTTATCATGCTGTCCACGGCTGCATCAAGTCTCGCTGCTTCGTCATCGTGCCTTGAAATACCGCTTCCCGCTCCGCCGGTCTTTCCCCGGAGAGTCAGCGTAACATCGCGCTGTATCATGCTTTCGCCTTCTCCTATCTCCAGGCTTAGATCATATCTTTCGCTGCTGCTCAGGCTCTTACGGCTTATCCCTGTAATGTTTCCGCTGCTGTCCGCGATAAGTTTCCCGCTTTCTTCGGGCCCCCTTATGACCAGCGCGAGGATAAGAAGCGCTGTGACAAGAGAGACAGCGTAAATTCCCGAAATGAGCTTCTTATTGTTTTTCAGATCCTTAAATCTCGACATTTGTTATCCTCTGAATCATTGCGTAAATGCCTATGCTTGATGCAGTTACGGCAGTCATTATTATTCGTCCCGCGATCGTCTCATAAAGCGGGGATATGTAATCAGGTGCGGTTATATTGAGAAACAGTATTATCAGGGCCGGCATGGCAAATATAACGAGTCCTTCTTTTTCTTTTCTCCTTACTATTTCGTCGATCTCACGCTCTATGCTCATCTTGTCCATGATCACTGAAGCTGCCTTGTTGAGAGCGCTTATGAGATCTGCGCCGGTTTACTTGCAGATAGAGTAAACAGTCACGAAGTCCTGGACATCTTCAAGTCCGGATGCTCCCGCCAGGTCGTTCAGTACGCGCACATCATTTTCTCCGCCTTTGTCCATCCTTTCATATGCCAGGATAAGGTCCTTTGTCAGAACTGATCTGTTTCCGTATATGCTTTTGAGCGACGGTATGGCTTCCGATACCGCGTCCTTCATAGATCGGCCTGCGCCCACCGCAGTCGATACCATAAAGAGGAAGTCTTTGAATTCGCTCATATAACGCCTTCTTCTGTCCTTTATGATGATTTCCCTTACAAAGCCCTTTATCCTGCCTGAGAACGGAATTATCACGGCTGCAAAGAGAAGATTGCGGTACATCAGATATGAGATCACCAGACCTGCAGCAAAGATCCCAGAATAAAGCGCTATATTCTCTCTTTTGCTGAATTCATATCTGTTCAACTCTGTCATGATTTTTCTCCCGCCTCTCCTGACGTACCGGCAAGCATGCTTCCGCAGCCGCCTCTTATAAGGCGTTCCCTGTCTATAAGGCCGTTTCCGGTAGGTCTGATCTTTCCGTCCAGTCCTGCCCTGTAAAGATAATTAAGGCTGTATTCCGTGCCGTCGTAGCCTGTCATCTCAGCTACCTCCTCGACACGTCTGTTTCCTTTTGAGTCACGCTTCAGATGGATGAATATGTCTATCGCATTTGCTATCTGGTTTCTTACCGAACCGATAGATACGTTTGAATCCGAAAGGTACATCGTCTCAAGTCTGTTGAGCATCCCTTTGATGGAATTCCCGTGACCAGTTGACATGCTCCCGTCGTGGCCTGTATTCATAGCCTGTATCATGTCTATGACTTCGCGGCCTCTCACTTCTCCTACGATTATTCTGTCCGGTCTCATTCTCAGGCTGGTTCTTATAAGCTGTGTCATGCTTACCTCGCCCTTGCCGATGGAATTGGCAGCTCTGCACTCCATCTGGACCTTGTTTTCTATATGGCTGATCACGAGTTCTGCCGAATCCTCGATCGTTATCACCCTCTCGCCGGATCCGATGAATGCGGTAAGGGCGTTGAGGAATGTCGTCTTTCCCGAAGATGTTCCTCCGCTGATGAATATGTTGTAGCCGCAGCGGACCAGGGCCGCGAGGTCTTTTGCGCACTGTACCGAGAGGCTCGCGCAGCCTACGAGCTCATCCATCTCGATCTCTTTTTCCCTGAACTTTCTGATAGTCAGTATCGGACCGTTAAGAGCTACATTCCTCAGCACTCCGTTTATTCTGTAACCTGACGGGAGACGGGCATCCACTATGGGGTTTGCCTCGTTGATCTCACGGTGAACATCAGCTGCAAACATGCGTATCATCTCCTCAAGCTCGCTCACGGATGTAAAAGCATCGTCTATGATGTGGAGTGACCTGTTTTTTTCGACATATATCCGGCCTGGACCGTTTACCATGATCTCGTTGATCTCAGGATCATCAAGAAGCTCTGCAAGTATCCCGTACCTGCTTGTAAGTCTTCTGTACATTCCATCGATCACGGTCACCGTCTCGTAAGAACCTGCTTTTGCTGCGATATCTGAGCTGAAAAAGGCATCTTCACATCTGCAGAGCATTTCTTCATTGCTTATCTCAGCCGAAGACTCGGTGATCCATTTTCTGATCGCCCTTACCATTTCCTCTATCTCGGGACCATATTTCCTGATGATATGCGCTCTGTTGTTTGTCATTTTTCCCTGCCGTAGATGAGTTGTATGCATCTGTCAAGTTCTGCAGCTTCTTCAGGACTTCCGCTCAGCCTGATGCGCATGACCTTGCCCTCCGCTTCACTTTCAATGATGCTGCCTAGACCTATCTCCCTCCTGCCGTTGCCAAAGCAGATCAGATGATCAGACTCCTTTATTACTGCAAGGTTTTCACTCCTGAAGCATGTCCCTGCATCACATATAACAGCATCGAACTGTGAGCCGAATTCCGTTAGTATGAGCATTATCTCTTCCTCAGAGAGATATGCCACGGGGTTGATCCCGGGCGGAAGATGCAGAAATGAGATGCCGTAGCTGTCAGTATATGTATAGATGTCAGGGCGTTTATACCTGCCTGATATGATCGAATAGAGAAGCCTCTGAAGATCATTGTTCTTTGAGTATTCCCTGCTTCCGTAATCGTTTACGTACGAAAGAGGAACAATGAGAATGTTTCCTCCGTATCTGTAAATGATCTGTCTTGCAAGCTGCAGGCAGCTTATACCCGAATAAAGGTCGGTTTCGCTGCATACTGTTATCAGCTTTGAAACATGGTTTCTTCCCGGTCCGCATCCCCGCCACTCGTTATAGACTGCTGACAGCTCAGATATGAGGCATGAGACCGAAGAATACTTGAAAACACTGTGAAGATCAGCCGGAACATCCTTATCAGAAGATTTCAGAAAGACAGTTCTGGCGCTGATCTTCTTAAGAACGCCCGGATCTATCTCGCCCGGAAGGATATCCGTCACTATAAGGCTCTGTGAGCTGTCCTTATTTGTCCCATTGAGTATGTTAACGAATAAATCGTTATCGAAAGATGACAGTCTGGCAGCAAGAGCATCCCTGTATTCCGAATCTTTTATCAGCAAACCGAGTCTCATCATTCCCTCCTGTGTACCCAAATATACGAAAAAAGAAATGAAAAAACTGTACACATTTCGTCGTGGAAAAAATGCCTGATTTCATTGTTTTTCTGCCGTTTTCAGGCAATAAAAAAGCCAGGCACGACTGCCTGGTCTGAATGGTGCGGATGAAAGGACTCGAACCTTCACGCCTTAGCACAAGAACCTAAATCTTGCGTGTCTGCCAATTCCACCATATATCTATGGCAATAAGAGATCTTCCCGTCACAGCTTCGCAGAGTCGGGCCCCTTCTTGTTGCAGGGTTGGGCCCGGAGCCACGCCGGCAGCTCCGGATAATAAAAAAGGGATCGTCTGATCCCTGTTCAATGGTGACCCCACCGGGACTCGAACCCGGGTTACCGCCGTGAAAGGGCGATGTCTTAACCGCTTGACCATGGGGCCTAAAGAAAAAGCGGCGACGTCCT
>CACYYD010000022.1 GCA_902778585.1 uncultured Eubacteriales bacterium
ATCCTGATAAGTGGCGCAAAAAACGACGATTAGGAACAAGGCGCAAGTAAAAGAAGATACTACAGCCCCAAAACGACTACTGTAGAAAGGAGGATGCCGAAGCATGTCAGAAGCATATGCTTTACAACATAATACGCTGTCTTCGATGCTGGCTTCGGCATCCTATTCTGACAGTGAAATATTGTCTGTGCTCTTTGAAAATGGTATCGTTGACCCAGATGGTGTGCGAGATATCATGAACAAAAAACGCACAGAAAAACTCTTAAGTTATCACAATCATAAGATCTGGAAAGGAGATGACGGTCGCTGGCGGACATTCCTGCCGGACCCTGACAAACCAAAAGGCAGAAAACTGGTTTCAAGAGCCACTGAAGATGATCTGAAGGCGCTGCTCTGCGAGTATTACAGCGATCAGGAGGAAGAGTTCAGAAAAAAGAGTCTGACTATGGAAAAGCTGCTCGAAGACTGGCTGGCATATAAGGGAAAGCGCTTCTCAAAGTCGACCATCGAGCGCAACAGATCCACATGGAAGTCGCTCTATGCAGGAGAACCGATAGTCAAAGTGCCTATCTGCAATCTCACAAGCGATATGATCGCTGAATGGATGGAAGAAAAGATTGCAATCAAGAAGATGAATAAGCACCAGTATAACTCGTTCTCTTCTGTCATCCGTCAGATGATGGAATACGCTGTGAAGCTCGGAATCATCTATTCAAATCCGGTCGAGAGCATAAAGATTATGAATCGCGAACTGAGGCCTGAGCCTAAGAAGGCCAGCGAGACGCAGGTGTTCATGCCGGATGAGAGAGATGTAGTCATCAGGTATGCGCTTGAGCAGTACAAGGTCGGACGCAGCTACACGCAGAGGTTCGTCCCTCTCGCTATCGCTTTCCTGCTGTCGGTATCGCTCAGAAGAGGCGAAGTGACTGCGCTGAGATTTGAGGATCTGAATGGCAGAAATCTGACTCTGTCGAGAGCATTCAGCCACGGTGCGGGAGAAATAGTCGAAAGACTCAAGGATGCTGAAGGATGGCGTGAAGTATATGTCGTCCCTTCCGCGCTTGAGATAATCGATCTGGTCCGTGCCGAGCGCAAGAGACTCGAACTGCCGGAAGACGGTGACATATTTGTTATTGATGGCAGATACCAGAGCTTCTACTCTGCTCTTGGCAAAATGATCAACAATTACTGCGACGAGCTGTGTATCCCAAGAAGAAGTTTGCATTCGACCCGCAGGACCTGCGCTTCAATGATGCACGCTTCTAACATCAGCGACCTGACGATTCAGGCCCAGCTTGGCCACAAGGATCTTCGCACTACTCAGAACAGTTACTGCTACGATCTTTCCAGAGATGACGAGCGCTATGAGCTTATTTCACAGGCTTTTGCTTAAAAAAGTACTCCGAAAATGCTCCAAAAGAGCAAATCTAACCACTATCTAACCACATCTAACCACCCATGAAAAAGAAAAAACCTTGGATTTCCAAGGTTTTCATGGTGGAGCGTACGAGGCTCGAACTCGTGACCTCCTGACTGCCAGTCAGACGCGCTCCCAGCTGCGCTAACGCCCCATGATGAAAGGATTCGAACCTTCACGATGTTACTCACACGGACCTGAACCGTGCGCGTCTGCCAATTCCGCCACATCCGCATATTTATGGCGTACCCTGCGGCACGCCAATGATTATACACTATAGAGTATGAGTTGTCGATAGCAAATTATAAAAATTTACTCCTCTTCCTCTTCCATAATTGCATCGAATTCTGCTGCTGCAGCATCGAATTCCTCTTCGGACTCGATCTCGATGATCTCGAATTCCTCGTCGTTTACCTGCTTGTATCCGTAGATGTAAACATCGTCTGTTCCGTCTTCAGGTGCGAGTGCAATGTACTCCTTGTCATTGAGTTCGAATGTACCCATAACATAGCAGTCAACTGCTGTATCGTCATCAAATTCCAGAGTGATGATATCCTCTTCCTCTTCTTCGACGTTTACGTTCTTGATATCTTCTGCCATAGTGTGTGTCTCCTTTCCCTAAATGACAATTCAATATACCATGCAAACGCTTATTTATCAAGTGCGGCAGGCTTTTTTGCCCAAATGCCCGCTTTTATAGCACTTTTAGTGGCTGCCGGACTCCGCAAAATATTCGAGGATGCTCTCGGCTGCCTTGCCCGTCATGCCGTCCACCTCCATAAGCTCGTCGTAGGTGGCGTTTTTTATGGCTTTTATGCTGCCGAAGGAGCTCAGGAGTTTTGCTCTCCTCTTAGGGCCGATGCCCGGGATGTCTTCAAGGGCGGACTTGATCATCTTTTTGCCCTTGACGCCAGACATATATGTGATCGCGAAGCGGTGGACCTCCTCCTGGATGTTGCCGCAGTAGCTGAAGAGCAGGCGGTTGTCGCGGAGGTCTATCTCGCGGCCGTCGTCAAAGACGATGGCTCTTGTACGGTGGGCATCGTCTTTCGCGAGCCCGACAACCGGGATCGCGATGCGGAACGCATCGACGACGGCCTTGACCGCGTGCACCTGGCCGAGGCCTCCATCTATGAACATTATATCCGGATAAGTGCTGAAGCCCTCGTCCCCGGCGCGCGCGCGTTTCAGCCTCCGGTATATCACTTCGCGGAGGCTGCCGTAGTCGTCGCCTTCGGCGGTCCTTACCTTGAACTTCCTGTAATCGCTCTTTACCGGCTTTCTGCCTTCATACACGACCATTCCGCCGACGGTATCGAGGCCGTTGAAGTTTGATATATCGTAGGCCTCCACCCTGTATTCCCTGTCATCGTCTTCAGGTATAAGGAGCGACGCGCTCCCGCTTATAGACGACGCGTATTCGATAAGAGCCGCGATCTCCTTCTTCAGGGCATCGCGCCGCTCGGCTTCGCGGTCCGCCTTTTCATCGAGCGTACCGGCCAGCTTTATGGAGTCATCCATCGCCAGCTTCAGCACCGCTTTCTTTTCGCCCCTCTCGGGCACGATCATCTTCGTCTTGTGCATCACATCCGACTTGCTCTCGGCATTGGACGCATTTATGGTATTGAGGAATTCCTCTATCAGTTCTTCGTCTTCAATATGATAAGGCAGGATTATCTCGCGCGGCAGCATAGAAAGCTCCGGATAATAGAGCTTTATGAACGAGAGTATCATCTCGGCGCCAAGAACCTTCTTCTCCGCCTCAGAATCCGGCATGGCAGATCCAGCACCCGCTCCCGCGCTGTCGCTTCTTATATACGTGATCTCGCGCCCTGTAAGCTTGCCGTCACGCACCTTGTACTGTGCCACGACGCCCGTCCTGTTCGTTATGACAGGGATGAGCACGTCGGCGTCTCTGTCTTTTATCATGGTGGCGCGCTGGGTCTCGCCGAGCGATTTGAGCGACTTTATATAGTCCCTGAACCTCGCAGCGTCTTCGAAACGGAGTTCCTCAGAGGCCTTCTCCATCTCGCCCTTGAGCCTCGCTACGGCCGGCGCATCGTGTCCGTTCAGGATGTCGACCACTTCGTTCACATCGCGCAGATAAGCCTCCTTGTCGGCCTCGCCCACGCAGATGCCCGGGCATTTGCCTATGAAGTAATTGAGGCACGGCCTGACGCCCTTCCTGAACTCAGTCTGGCGGCACTTTTTGAACTTATACATCTCGTCGACCATACCTATCATGCGCCTCACCGAGCCTGCGTCTGAGTACGGCCCGAAGTAGCGGTTCCCGTCCCTCACGAGCCTCCGCGTGCTTATTACCCTCGGGAATTCCTCGGTCGTCGTCACCTCGATGTACGGGTAGGACTTGTCATCCTTCAGCAGGATGTTGTAGCGCGGCATATACTTCTTGATAAGATTGCATTCCAAAAGGAGAGCCTCCATCTCCGTCGCGCAGCTGATGTACTCAAACTCCGCGATATTGGAGACCATTGCTCTCACCTTCGGGTCCTGCTGGGAAGTCTTTCTGAAATAGCTGCTCACGCGGTTTCTCAGATTGACTGCCTTGCCCACATATATGACCTCACCCAGGCTGTCCTTGTGCATGTAGACACCCGGGGTCTTCGGCAGTTTTTTCAGTTCTTCAGGAATGTCGAACATCTTGTTGCTTCTTGTCGGGCCTGCGCTTCCTGCGCCTTCCGTCCTGCTCCTGTACCAGAGAATCCCTTCTTATATCGGTAGTACGCGGCGGCATCGGATCGTATCCTCCGCTGCCCGACCACTCACGTCTTCTTCTGTCCTCATCTATCTCAAGCTGCCTTCTCGCCATCTCGCGTATCCTGGCCCTGCGTATCGCGGCGCGCCTTCTTGCGCGGCGGCGCTTTACGTGGATCACCCTGATGATGAACGCTAAAAGCAGGAAGAGGAGTATCCCGAGCACGATGGCTGCCACGTTCGATATGTAAAATCTCGACGGATACCAGCCGACCGCAACGTTTTCCCTTATCACGAGGTCGACCGTTCCCTTGAGTTCGTCCGCGACATATATGCGGAACTCGCCTACCTTGTCACCCTTCTTGAGAGGCGCCTCAAGATCGCTCAGCATGACGACCTCTGTCTGAATAAGAGAGTCGCTGCCTTCAGGCGGAACGTAAGCGAAGCCCTGAGTCTCGGTGTATGCTGCCACCCTAGTCTTAGCGCCGTTCCTGACCCTTGCGTGGCCCGCGAGCTTGCCCTTCTTTACAATAGTGTTTCTGGTGACCTTCTGATCACCGTATTCGAGAAGCGCTGCCGCCTCAGCAGCCGCCTTGTCGGCATCTGAATCCATGAGGACCGTGATGAGCTCCATGTCGTCCTTCACCGAGACCGCGGCGAACTGCGTGTTATTCTTCTCCTCAGCAGACGTGCTCAGTATACCGCCCTTTATGAATTCATAAGCAGTCTCGCCGGCAAGCAGCGGATCTGTGCAAGGCAGCTCAACCTCGCGCGGCTCCTTGTTTGCCGTGATAGTTATCTTTGTGCCCGTCATCGCGAGCGCGTCTTTTATCGTCTGATACCTCATGGCCGCCTGTGTGATCACGGCAAGGTCTGAGGCAGTTGAATACTGATTTATGTCGTATGTTCCGCTGGCATTCGTAAAGAGAGTGTCCATGATGCCGAGTTCCATGCACTTGGAGTTCATCTCATTGACAAAGATATCTCTTGTCGAAGCACTGTATTTTGCCAGAAGTTCTGCTGCCTGAGGGTCTCCTCCGACGAGCATCGCATTAAGAAGATCTCCCACTGTCGCCGTATCACCGATCACAAAGGTGGTCCCGTAAGCAGCGATGAGGTCTCCCACTTCCACTGTATTTTTCAGTTCTCTTTCATCATACATGTTGTCGAGGACCACCATGGCTGTCATCAGCATGGTGATCTTGCCCGGCTGCATCTTGCGCTCCGCATGCTTCTCAACGATCTTCTCGCTGGTGGACCCGGACATGACTATGTATGAGCTTGCGGAGATCGCAGACAGACTGACAGTCGTCGTCTGTTCGCCCTCTGCCCCTTCTGCCGGCTGTGCCGCATCTCCTTCCGCCGGCTGAGCGGCTTCGCCCTCCGCAGGCGCAGCTTCGCCTTCCGCTGCCGGCTGTGCCGCAGGATCGGCCGCCTCACCCTCCGCAGGGGCGGCCGTTTCGCCTTCTGCCGGCGCGGCCTGCTCCTGCGCCTGCTCTTCGCCTTCGGCGAAGGCCGGCGGCAAGGCAATATAACTGATGGTGGTCACCAGTATCAGCATCACCGATATGACAGCCACCATCAGTCTCTTTATTCGCATTGTGCCGTTATTATTCGTCACCTGCTGTCTTCTCCGTCCCCGGGGCAGTTACTACTTGTTCTCTGCCTCGAATTCCTTCATGTACTCGATCAGCGCATCAACACCCTCTTCAGGGAATGCGTTGTAGACCGAAGCTCTCATTCCGCCGGCATTTCTGTGTCCCTTAAGGTTGATCATGCCTCTCTCCTTCGCGCCTGCGATGAACTTCTTGTCGAGGTCAGCATCGCCTGTAACGAATGTGATGTTCATGAGAGATCTGTCTTCCTTAGCAACAGTCGGCTTGAAGAGCTCTGAAGAATCAAGATAATCGTACAGCTTCTGAGCCTTGCGGACGTCCTTCTCGTGCATAGCCTTGACGCCGCCGTTCTCGAGCAGATACTTGAATACTTCGCCTGCTACATAGATCGAATAGCAAGGAGGTGTGTTGTACATTGAACCCTTGTCTGCGTGTGTCTTGTAGTTGAGGTAGATCGGAGTGTTCTCCGGAGCCTTTCCTACGAGATCCTTTCTGACGATTACGATCGTAACGCCGGCAGGAGCAACGTTCTTCTGAGCGCCTGCATAGATGAGTCCGAACTTAGTTACATCAATTTCCTCGGAAAGGATGCAGGACGACATGTCAGCTACCAGCAGGTGGTCACCGAAGTCAGGAACTTCATTGTAGTGAGTACCGAATACTGTGTTGTTGTAGCAGATGTAAACGTAATCTACGTCGTCTCTGATATCCTCTTTGCTTACCTTAGGGATGTATGTGTAGACTGAATCCTCGGACGAAGCAACGCAGCGAGCGTCTCCGAACTTTCTTGCCTCTTCCCATGCCTTCTTGCCCCACTGGCCTGCAACGATGTAGTCAGCCTTGTGGGATCCTGTCATCAGGTTGATAGGAACCATGGAGAACTGCAGTGTACCGCCGCCCTGCAGGAAGAGTACATAGTAATCATCAGGGATGTTCATAAGCTTACGCAGGTTTGCTTCAGCGTCGTCGATGATCTTCTGAAACTCAGGTGAACGGTGGCTCATCTCCATTACGGATTCGCCTGTTCCCTCATAGTTGAGCATCTCAGCGGCGCACTTTCTGAGTACAGGTTCAGGGAGAACCGAAGGACCTGCAGAGAAGTTATAAACACGATAATCATCAGCCATTGGTATATACCTCCGTTTTTCAATTATTGTTTGGTGAAACAAAAGCTGAATTTGTTTGCTGCGGGAGAAGCCTCCCCCGCCGAGTACATTATACTTCATCGCAGGGGCTTAATCAACGAAAGAAGCATCCTCCTGCTTCCGTCCTGCCGCGGTCTCATTCTAATAGTCAACCAGTATAACTGACGTCTGCCGTGTTGAAAGCACCCTTTCTTTGATGTAGAATGAATTGGGCTAATTGGGCCAAATATCCCCCGCTGCCGCGAGTGTCACGGGGCGGACGGTGCTTTATAAAACCTTTAAAAATGGAGGAAACAAATGGATAAGTATTTGATCGGCACACTCAACAACATTTCCCAGAAGGGTCTCTGCAGACTCACAGGCAAGTACGAGCTGACAGAGGATGTCGATAAGGCAAACGGCATCATCGTAAGATCCTTCAAGATGCACGACATGGACTTCTCCGATGACCTTCTCGCTATCGGCAGAGCCGGAGCCGGAGTAAACAACATTCCGCTCGACAAGTGCGCAGAAAAGGGAATCGTAGTATTCAACACTCCTGGCGCTAACTCGAACGCCGTTAAGGAGCTCGCAATTGCCGGAATGATCATGGGCGCCCGCAACATGTATGAGGGCATCGCATGGGGACAGACCCTCGAAGGCGATGTTGCATCAAACGTAGAAAAGGGAAAAAAGCAGTTTGCAGGCACTGAGATCGCAGGCAAGACTCTCGGAGTCATCGGACTCGGAGCTATCGGAGCTAAGATCGCTAACGCTGCTGAAGCTCTCGGCATGAAGGTAGTCGGCTACGAAGCATTCACACCGCATCCTTGCCTGACAGCTGACGTTAAGCTCTACGACAGCGCAGAAGAGATGGTCCCTGAGTGCGACTTCGTAACGATCCACGTTCCGTCGCTCCCTACAACAAAGGGCATGATCAACAAGGACTTCATCGCCAAGATGAAGGACGGAGTCATCTTCATGAACTACGCAAGGCCTGACCTCATCGTTGTAGACGATGTAGTTGAGGCTCTCGAGTCCGGCAAGATGAGAAAGTATATGACAGACCTTCTCGAGCCTGAGTACATCGGCAAGAAGGGCATCGTTGCCACACCGCATCTGGGCGCTTCGACAGCAGAGGCTGAGGAGAACTGCGCAGTTATGGCTACAGACCAGCTGATGGATTACCTGGAGAACGGAAACATCGTCAACTCCGTAAACTTCCCTAGAGTCACCCTCGAAAGAAGCGGAGACGAGAGACATTGCTTCCTTCTGAAGAACGACAAGACAGCTGACGAAGTTAAGGCTAAGATGGAAGAGCACTACGGCGACAAGCTGAAGGGCTTCGCAGGAGCAAAGAACAGAGCCAACGAGTTCGGCTACTTCATCTGCGACGTAGCTGCAGGCGCTGAGCCGTTCAGCTGCGACTGTGTCATCAGGACAAGAGTTCTGTAGTTCTTTCGCAGCATACGGGAAATTCCGTAATAGATCCGATCTGATCACGGATAAAAATATCTGATCAACACAAACAAAGACCGCCCTGCCGGCAACGGCAAGGCGGTTTTCATTTAAAGTTCGTTCTTCATCATGTCTGCGTACGACTCTCTTCTGATCACGAGCCTCGGTGTGCCCTCTTTGATCATGATCATCGCAGGCTTCGGTACCCTGTTGTAATTGGAGGCCATCGCGTAGTTATATGCTCCTGTCGTGAGCACAGCGATGACATCTCCCCTTTCAGGCTTCGCGATACTGATATTCTCCGCGATACGGTCTCCGCTCTCGCAGCATCTGCCCGCAACTGTGCATTCATAGTCCGCCGGTGCGTCTGCCCTGCTGGCATTCAGAACAGTGTATTCCGACTTGTAGAGTGCGAACCTCGGGTTGTCAGTCATGCCGCCGTCGACCGTGACGTAATTGCGGTAACCCTTTATTTCCTTCACACCGCCGGTCCTGTAAAGCGTTGTTCCTGCATCGGCAACTATGCTGCGGCCCGGCTCCATAAATATCGCTTCAAACGACACACCGTGCTTTTCGCATGCCGCATTCAGATGCTCCGACACCTCTTTGATGCGTGCCGGGATATCGATGACAGGATCCTTCTCCGTATATCTGACGCCGAATCCGCCGCCGATGTTCAGGACCTTTACTGCCAGTCCGTACGCCTCTTTCACCTTTGCCGCATACTCCGTGAGGATCTCCACCTGCCTGTTGAAGGAGTCGCTTTCAAAGATCTGCGATCCGACATGGCTGTGGAATCCGGCGACCTCGATGTTTTCGCATGCGAGAGCCGCCTGCACAAAGTCATCAGCCTGTCCGGTATCGATCGGAACGCCAAACTGCGAATCGACCCTGCCGGTATTGATGGCCTCAAGAGTGTGCGGATCGAGTCCGCAGGTAAGCCTCAGGAGGACCTTCTGCCTGATGCCCCTGTCCGCGGCTGTCCTGTCAAGAACGGCCAGCTCGTTCTGATTGTCCACGACAAAGTATCCTATGCCGCTGTCCACTCCGTATGCGATGTCTTCGTCCGTCTTGTTGGTGCCGTGGAAGAACATCTTCTCTGCCGGGAATCCCGCCGCGAGAGCCGTGAAGATCTCGCCCGGGGAGACCACGTCAACGCACATTCCCTCCGACTCAACGACCGGATATATGCCCTTGAAGCAAAGGGACTTGCTCGCGAAAAGCGGCGCCGAAGCAGGACCGAAATACTCATGCATGGCGTCTACATATGTACGGCACTTCTCACGTATCATGTCTTCATCAAGGACGTAGAGAGGTGTGCCGAATTCAGCCGCGAGGTCCTCAGCGTCGCATCCGCAGATCGCAAGATGCCCTTTTCCGTTTACACTTAGATCGTTATAAAGCATTTTTGCCCTTTCTGAATGAGTTTACAGCATGTGCTCGAGCAGTTCTTCTCTTGTATGATGCGAGAGGTATGCAGGCGGTACGTCGAAGAGCGTCTTTGCTCCGCACTGGCCTTCCTGATTCATCCTGTACGCAGCTCTTGCTGCCGCAGCGAGTATGCTGCCTGTGAAGAACGGGTTGGAATCGAGGTTGAGAGTGAACTCCACTGTGTTGTTGAACTCTCTGTCCAGTCCCGTGCGTCCGCTTCTTATAACGCTGCCGCCATGAGGAAGTCCGCTGTGATCCCTGTCAAGCTCTTCCTGTGTGATGAATGTGACTGTTGTGTCATATGGCTCAAAGTAATCCGGCATCGTCTTGATAGCCTCTTCGATAGCAGCCTTGTCTGCTCCGTCCTCAGCAACTACCCAGCACTCTCTGAGGTGCATCTGACGTGCTGTGAACTCAGGATGCTCGTTGTTCCTGACGCTCTCGAGAGCAGCTTCGACAGGTACTGTGTATTGTCTTGCGTCCTTTACTCCCTCGATCCTTCTGATCGCATCGGAGTGTCCCTGGCTGACTCCGCGTCCCCAGAATGTGTAGCTGTCGCCTTCCGGAAGAGCCGAATCCGCGAGGATCCTTGCGAGCGAGAAGTATCCCGGGTCCCATCCGCAGGAGATGATGCCGACCTTGCCAGATGCAGATGCAGCTTCATTCACCTTCGCAAAATGCTCCGGAATGTGGTGGTGGTTGTCAAAGCTGTCGATGACGTTGAACTTTGCCGCAAGTTCAGGTGTCATCCAAGGCAGGTCTGTCGCACTGCCTCCGCAGATTACGACTACGTCGATATCATCCGCGCATTCGCCGATCTTGTCATAAGCCATTACAGGAACTCCGGTGACTGTCTTTACAGATGCCGGGTCTCTTCTCGAGAATACCGCGACAAGCTCCATGTCCTGCGCCTGTGTCACAGCGGCCTCAACGCCTCTTCCTATATTTCCGTATCCTGCTATTCCTACTCTTATCATCTTTTGTCTCCTTCTTCTCCGGTCCCTTACCCTTTTACCCTTTGATCATCAGAAGACCGGTCCGCTTTCTGCCATGCCGGATGCTTAGTCCGCCAGAAGATCATCCATGTCATACAGACCGGCCGGCTTGCCTGCAAGGAACCTCGCCGCAGCTACAGCACCGTCCGCAAACAGCGCCCTGTCATGAGCCTGATGTGTGACCGTGATGGTCTGCGTGTTGGTCCCGAACATTACCTCGTGGATACCGACTATATTGCCCATTCTTACTGAATTGATGCCGATCTCATCCGGCTCGCGCTTGCAGTCGCCGGATCTTCCCAAATTGTAGTGGAGCTCAGGTCTCGCCTCCCTTACCGCGTCAGCCAGCATGAGAGCTGTGCCGCTCGGTGCGTCGACCTTTCTGTTGTGATGCGTCTCAACGATCTCGATATCGCAGGCTCCAAACTTGGCCGCGATCTCCTTTACCACCTTGGCCGTGATCGCAACTCCCACGGACATGTTTCCCGATTTGAATACAGGAATGCTCTCGGCCGCCTTGGCGATGCAGGCCATCTCCTCTTCAGTTTGGCCGGTGGTGCATACGACGACAGGAAGTCCCCTCTTCACGCAGTACTCCATCAGATCGGCAGTCACCGAGTGGTGCGAAAAGTCTATGACCATGTCGGCCGGACCCTGATATGCATCCATCGTCAGGTAAGCTCCGTCCGCACCCGTCGGCGTGACACCTGCGATGACTTCCATATCATCAGTCTTCTCTATGATGCGGGCGAGGATCGAGCCCATCGCTCCGTCGATTCCATTTACGATTACTTTCATCAGGCAATCTTCCTCCGTTTATGCTATTGGATCCTGCGGATCCGGTAAAATACTAAATTTGACTGGTTATCATACCGACTTCATTCGCTATTGCTGCTAAATGATCCCCAGATCAGTCATTGCCTTGCGGAGCCTCTCAAGATTTGGCTCCTCCATTCTGTAAAGCGGCGATCTGAGGATAGGATCGCACCAGCCCATCATTGCCAGAGCTTCCTTTACCGGGATCGGGTTGACCTCGCAGAAGAGAGCCTTTACGAGCTCGTTGTATTTGCACTGAAGAGCCGCAGAACCGGCAACATCGCCTTCCCAGAACTTTGTGCACATCTCTTTTGTCTCCTTAGGGATGACATTCGAGAGAACAGAGATGACGCCCTTTCCGCCCATCGAGAGGAACGGAACGATCTGATCATCATTGCCCGAGTAGATGTCGAGCTTGTCTCCTACGAGCGCGAATGTGTCAACGATCTTGGAGATATTGCTGTTTGCCTCCTTGATAGCTGCCACACCGTCGATCTCCGCGAGCTTTACATAAGTAGAAGGCTCAATGTTGAGACCTGTTCTGGACGGAACGTTGTATGCGATGATAGGAACGTCACTGACGCTCGCGTACTCGCTGAAGAGCTTGACCAGGCCGTTCTGTGTAGCCTTGTTGTAGTACGATGTAACGATCAGGCATGCCGATGCGCCCGCATCACTTGCGTACTTTGTCAGCTGCTTTCCGTATTCTGTATGGTTGGAGCCTGTTCCTGCGATGATAGGAACTCTGCCGGCTGCTCTTTCAACAGCGAAGCTGATGCACGCCTTGTGCTCTTCGTCTGTAAGAGTCGAGCCCTCGCCCGTCGTTGCCGCGATCACGAGAGCGTCGATGCCGGATTCGATCTGCCAGTCGATAAGCTTGCCGTACTGATCGAAATTGACTCCTGTTTCTGTCATCGGAGTGATCAGCGCCGTTGCGACTCCTTTGAAAATAGTATTGGTTACTGCCATGTTTGTTACCTCCTCATTTTGAATGATGATTTCAAATAATGAGATGAGGCTATCGGTAAGAAAACGCCAGAGTTTACTGCTGGAATAAAAAGAGCAGCCGACACGGATCAGCTGCTCATGACAAATCAAAATAATACTCTGATTTCTTATCATGGATAGCTCTCCGCGTATTCGCGACAGTCGTACGCATCTTATTGCGTCCGCCCAGATCGGCCCGGGATGCAGCCCTGCCTCACTTCGGCGTCAGTCCCTTTCGCTTCACCCTGCACTGCACTGTTTAGCGGGATGGTTACTTTTGACGTGACGCGTCCTCTATCTCAATAGCCGAATGTTATTATTAATATGTAAATAAGTCAACACCAAAAGCTTATTTTTTTGGTATTTTTCACAAAACACAGGGCGTCTGCCTATTTGCCGAATTTCTCCGGGTCCACCTTCATCACCTTGCGGTCATATGTCAGCAGACCGTTCATCTCATCCTCGACATCAGAAAGCTGCGTATAGATAGCCGCGCAAAGCCCCTTCTCCTTCAGCGGCTCTATCTCTTCCTTATATAAAGTCTCAAGATCGCGCTGCAGAGCCAGGGTATCCGGGCACTTCCTGTACCCGTACGCCCTCTTGCCTCCGAAGTAATGGCCAGGGATCTTGCAAGCGTAGCCTCCAAACTCGCTCAGGACCATCGGCCTGCTGCCCGGCTCAAGCTCCGCCTTTTTGAAGTACACGTGGTAGCTGTCCACGTCGCTCTTCTCCTGCCAGAACCAGCCCGACGTGCTGTCCACAAACCTGCTTCCGTCAGTCTTCTTCAGAAGGTCATACGCTCCGTCCGCGTCAAACTGTCCCCATCCCTCGTTGAAGATAGTCCAGTAGCAGACGCACGGATGGTTATACAAAAGTCCCACCGTCTCAAGCATCGAATCTATGAAGACACGGCGCGAATCATGGTCCGCGTGTGCCTTTTTATCCGAAAGCTTCTTCACGCCGATGGTCGGCAGCACAGTGTCCCTGAAGAACGAATAATCCGAGTTATTCACCATATCCTGGAATACCACCATGCCCAGCCTGTCGCACTCGTAATAGAAGAGTTCCGGCTCTATCTTGATGTGCTTTCTCAGAGTGTTGAAGCCCAGCGATTTCATGGCCTTGATGTCTATAGCGAAGCAGTCCGGCGACGACGGTGTATAGATGCCGTCATGCCAGTAGCCCTGGTCCAGGACACCGTTGAAGAAGTACGGCTCCCCGTTGAGACAGAGCCTCTGCAGACCGCCCCTGTCCTCTATTGTCAGAGTCCGCAGCGCAAAGTACGACTTCACCTTGTCATCGCCGCTCGTGATCTCAAACTCATACAGATAAGGATCCTCCGGCGACCAGAGCCTCGGCTCGGCGATCTCTATCTCAGCGACCGCGCGGTTATCGCTGCCCGGCTGAGCGTACATCTCATACTCACGCCCGTCCAGCTTCAGGACTCCCTTGCGGACGCCGAATGCGGTGACCTCCGCCCAATCCTCGCCTGTCTCTATCTTTATCGACGCTATATAAGTCTGCGGAACAGGCTCCAGCCAGACGCTCTGCCAGATGCCCGAAACCGGCGTATACCACATGCCGCCGTTCTTCTCCTTCTGCTTGCCCCACGGATATTTGTGGTCGAGCTTGTCGCGGACCTCAACGATGATGCTGTGCGAAGCCTCAGCGCCTGCAGCGCCGTCCTTGCCATCGTCTGCGTCCTCCGCAGGTTTATTCAAAAGATCCGTAATGTCATAGCTGAACGGCAGGTATCCGCCTTCGTGTTCTCCGGCAAGTTTGCCGTCAACATAGACCTTCGCGACCTGATCCACAGCCCCAAAATGCAGGATCACCCTCTGGCCGGCCCATTCTGCCGGCACGCTGAAGCTTCTGCCGTAGAGCATCACCTCATCGGCCGCGATGCGCCTGCCAACGCCCGAAAGCTCACTCTCCGGACAGAAAGGCACGTTTATACCCATGGCCATAGGCGGGATCCCGCGCTCGTCTTCTTTCTTAATTCCGAGGCTCCACTTTCCGTCAAGGCTGAGCCATTCGTCTCTCGCCATCTGCGGCCTCGGATAAACCTCACTCCATTTCTTAGCCATTATCTTCCCCTTTTGCAGATCATGTCTGCCTGTAAAAGAAAATGCCGGCTGTTACGCCGGCATTCCGCTTTATTTTTAGTTTGAAGCTGCAGCCGCGAGAGCGATCGAGTAGAACTTCTCTTCAGCTGTCGAGCCTCTGGACGTGAGAACGATAGGCACTTTGGCTCCGACGATGATGCCGGCCATCATTCCGTCACTGCTGACTGTCCAGGACTTTCCTACCATGTTTCCTGTAGCCATCGAAGGCATGATCATGCAGTCAGCCTCGCCTGCGACAGGGCTCTCAAACTTCTTGAAGTCTGCGATCTCCTTGCTGAGCGCGATGTCGTACGAGATAGGTCCCTCGACTGTGCAGCCTGTGATCTCTCCGTTCTGCCACATCTCCTTGAGAGCGGCAGCGTCTACCGACTCCTGAGCCTTCTTGTTGAGGACCTCAGCTCCGCACATAACGGCAACATTAGGATTCTCATATCCGAGAGAGTGCAGAACTTCAACAGCATTGTTGATGATCTTCACCTTCTGCTCGAGGTCCGGCTGCAGCAGCATTCCGCCGTCAGTCAGCACTACCAGCTTATGATAATTAGGCACCTTGAAAAGTCCCACATGCGACATGATCTTTCCGACCTGGAGACCTGTCTCTTTATTTACGACCTGTCTCAGGAGGTCTGCAGTCTGCATTCTGCCCTTCATGAGGAAGTCGCCCTTTCCTTCGCGGATCAGCTCGACTGCCTTCTTTGCAGCCTCAACGTCGTCACTCTCCTCATAGATAGCGACATCGCCGAAGTCGAAGCCCTGCTCTGCGCAGATAGCCTTGATCTCTTCGCCCTTGCCTACGAATACAGGCTCTACGATGCCCTCTTTGTATGCTTCATAAACAGCGTCGAGCGAGTGCTCGTCATGAGCGCAGCAGAGAACGATTCTTTTCTTAACCGGATTGGCCTTTACGAGTGCGGCCAGTTCTTCGAAATTTCTTAACATTATTTGACCTCCCAAGTCCTTTATAGCTAACGCTTGTATTGATATTCTCAAACATAGTTATTTTAACATAATTGCGGGCGGTCATAAATAGTAGTTTGATGAATATAACGCAAGTGTACCGGGCTTCCGGGCGCCCGTAAAATCAAAGGCTCCAGCACATCGCAAATCATTGAAATGCCGCGAAGCAGATGATAAAATTTCTGTGTGTGCACATGGACAAATCAAATTATCCAAAGTGAGGTAAAAGCATGGAATATTACGATGATATAGTCAAAAAGAGACATTCCTGCAGAGGATTCTCGGAAAAGAAGGTCGAGGACAGCGTTCTCACCGAACTCCTGAAATATTACGAAGATGACGAAAGCGCTCTCGTCGATGAGATCGGCACAGAGCTCAAGTTCTACATCGGCACTGTATGGGACGAGCTCAAGAAGAGCGTCGGCTACAACGGTTTCTGCA
Source organism: uncultured Eubacteriales bacterium (assembly GCA_902778585.1). Classification (GTDB taxonomy): domain Bacteria; phylum Bacillota; class Clostridia; order Peptostreptococcales; family Anaerovoracaceae; genus Crickella. The sequence goes on from CACYYD010000022.1 coordinate 16,084, forward strand.
TCAAGGCTCCGGCCTACATGGTCATCTACTCCGATGTTGCAGATCACTACATCGAGAACGCCGGCTACATCGCGCAGGGACTCACCCTCAGGATGACAGAGCTTGGTCTCGCAGCCTGCTGGCAGACCATCAATGATGCTGACGAGGCGAAGAAGGCTCTCGGCGAAGACACAGACAAAGTCGTCGCATGCGTAGTCGCATTCGGCTACAGAGACCCTGACAACAAGGAAAAGCCTGCAGACAAGAAGTCGCTCGACGAGATGACAGACGGTTTCAAATTTGGCCAGGACATCGATACAGATCTCTGGTACAGCAGCCTCGAGGACGGCCTCAGAGCGATCGCTCACGCCCAGTCGTTCCAGAACCTGCAGCCGTACAGGATCATCGTCGACCACGACCAGATCGCGCTGGTAGGACTCCCTGATGACATGACATCCGAAGCCGACAGACTTCTCAACTACGGCATTGTAATGTTCAACTTCTATTCTGTAATGTGGGCAGTAAGACCTACAACACCTAGATGGAGTTTCGAGCCTGTCACAGACAGAGACCTCGGCCTGCCTGCAGATGTCACATACGTGGCAAAGTGCAAACTGTAAGAATTATATTTGATCAATAAAGATATCCAAAAGGCGGACAGAAACTATTCTGTCCGCCTTTTCAAACAATAATTATATGCCTGAAAACATATCATTCCCCGGTACTATCTGATGCTTCCAGTGCCGGTTCGCCATTCTCCCCTTTTTTCAACTTTCCGCCGCTAATCATGCCGCTTATAAGTTCACGTGCTTTCGACACGCTCTTTTTGTTTTGCGTCATTACATACAAGTTTTCAGATGGGCTTGTATATGTAGGCAGCATGTCACCTACTCCGGTGAGGCTGTACTTATATATTTCCCACTTAGGATTATCAGAAATCTGCATTTTTATAAGAGCCTTTATTTCTGCCTGGCTGATGCTCATTTTGAAATAGTCCTTGAGGGATGACACGATATCATTGTATTTGAGCAGCATTGCCGTACTGCTTGTAGCTTTTTTGATCACAGCTTCGACCACGGCCTGCTGATTCTTTATCCTTTGGTTATCTCCTTCGGTAAATGATTTTCTGTCTCTGGCAAAAGCCAGCGCCTGATCACCGTTCAAATGATTCATGCCTTCATAAAATGTATATGGAGTATACCTTGGTGAAAAAGTATACTCGGAATACACGTCTACGCCGCCTATAGCATCTATGAATTTGACTACAGTAGTGAAATTTACCTTAACATAATAGTTAATGGAAGTGCTTAGAAGCTCCTCTTCTGCCTGCATCGTGGTATTTACACCATAAAAACCGGTATGGGTGAGCTTATCCATCTCATAGTCCTTGTCAGGCATATATATCAGGTAATCTCTCGGTATCGATGTCATAAGCACCTGTGATGTATTGGGATTCACCGTTACGAGCATATTCACATCAGACCTGCCCTGCTCATCAATAGTTCCGCTGACATCAATGCCGGTTATCATCACATTAAACGGCTCATACGCGAGAGATTCCACCTTCTTCTCACTCTCTTCGGTCGTGCTTTCCAGAAAATTCTGCGTTTTGAATATGTAAAATGAGCCGAGACTGTATGCAACAACCAGAACCACGCATAAAAAGCCTGCTATTATCCTTACCCATTTTTTCATATTGCCTTTGCACATGCCCGTAAGGACAAGTGCACTTACTGCAGTCACACCGGCGATCACCAAACTCAAATGCTTCACGGGAAGCACATCAAGCGTAGTAACATTTCCTGCAAATGCTGCAAGCGCTATAAGATATACCAACGCAAGAGCCTTCGGCAGTTTTCCGACCTTATTGCTGCCGGTCTTATATCTGTTGTTCCTGCGGTAAGTCTGCCTGTATCTTGCATCAGATTCTTCAACAGCCTTCTTTATGGCCTCTACTTCCTCAGGTGTGAGATTAGTGCTCTCCTCAGTTTTCGGCTTAGTTTCTTCTATCCTTATTTCCTCATCCCGGTCACTGCGCAGCATTTTTGACCTCCTCCTTTGAATTTGATGAATACAACACAGCACAGCCGGCATAGAAAGGCAGCAGGAAGAATTCATCAAAGAATAAAATGTCCAGGCTAAGCCAAGGCATCAGTACTCCTGCAGCAATCAGCAGGAAGCATTTCCTGTTAACGTTCACTCCTGATTTGTCCAGAAGTTTATTAATGGACAGTTTCACCCACAAGAACAGCATCGGGAATCCTATAAGTCCAAACTGATAAACACCTTGGATCAGTGTATTGTGAGAAGCTCTTCCATTGATGTTGATGTTCGTAAATCCCTGACCGAACAATGTCAGCATTGGATCTCTTGAAAGCGTGTCAAGATACATCAGCCACAGATCCGTTCTGTGGGTTGTGATTTGTGAGACATTCGCCGAGAAAGAAAACCGTTCAGTTATTATCTGGAACAGGCGGGTGAACTCAGATGAAGACAAGATTATCGTTACAGCCACCGCCAAGCCTAAAAGGATCCTGAAAAATGCAGTTCCCCTGTTATCTTTATCCAAAATGATGACCGTCCAAAGCAGCAGCAGCGTAGCAAGGACGATCACAAATGCTTTCGAGGCTGAAAGCATCCCGCAGTAGAACAGCAGCAGTGCAATGACTGCCAGCAGTATCTGTCTGCTCTTTTTAGTCTCTTTTATGAGCAATAACTGGATCCCCGCAGTACATGCCGTTATCTGTGCCGCATAGAAATTAGGGTCGCCGTAAAACCCTGAGAGCCTTGTGATCTGCTGATATGAATCAACAGTTATATAAGCTGATACACTGGGATATACTGCGATTCTCTGTGCGATCAGTGCCGCGCTTATTATTCCTGCAGCGAAAAAAACAGTTGTTTCAAAGAATGAGCAATCCGTCAGATCCCTGTCCATAATGCAAGGAAAGATCACCAGCATTACCATGAAAAAGAGATATGAATTAGACATTGAATTCTCATGCACCAGTTTCGCAAAAAGTGTTTCTATCATAATAAGTGCAGGAATGATTATCTGATACTTCTCCAGATTAAACCCTTTTCTGGCAAGGCAAATGGTGCAAACAAATAACAGTGCAACAGTAAATAAGGCAATACTTCCCTGATGCATCTTTATCAGAGGGCTCCATGGAAGAAAAAACAGCAGCACCTGAAGAGAACAGCCATTGAAACCTGACCAGACACAGAGCGCAATAAAAAGCACCATTCCAAGCATAAGTATCATGGAACTTCCCCTTACCTGCGCAAAGCAAACAACAGCCGCCACGATCATTGAACTGATCAATATGCGATGCGGTGCTGTTTTATTCAAAGTATCCATGGAAGTGATGGTGTTCTGCATTTCAACTGTTATTGCTCTATACTCCAATCACAGATTTATAAAAATCTGAAAGTGCTTCTGAATTATCAAAAACGTAGTTATCGAATGCTTTTTTGATATCAGTTATTGCCGACGGCTTCTTAGCTATCTGCTGCAATGCTTCGATGATACCTTTCTCCGAATTATCGCAAACCCATCCAAAACCTTTTTTCCCGACAGTTTCTTCCGCAGAAATGGTTCTGGTAGTCAGCACAGGTGTCCCAAGGAATGCGGCTTCCTGTATGACCATCGGTGATGCCTCCGAAATCGATGGTATAAGAAGTATGTCTGCTGCTTTCATGTATCCGTAAGGATTATCCATTTCACCCAGAAGGACTACCCTGCCGTCAAGATCCATATCTTCGATCATATCGGCTGCCGCCTTGTACTCAGAGCCGGCTCCGACGATGTAGTACCGCAGGACATCAGCAGACAGACCAAGGCTTCCCACTGCCCTGATAGCCCGCAGTATGCCTTTTTCTTTTCCAAGACGTGCAACAGTCAATATGTTAAGGCCATCTTCCGGCAGATTCTGAGCGTCCCGATTTGCAAGGTCCTTTATTCGTTCATAGTCGTGGCAATTGTGCACAACGGCCACTTTATCGGAAAACTGCGGTAAAACCCGTAAAAAAGCGTTTTTACAGCCCTCAGAACATGCTGCTATTGTGTCCATACGCTCATACAGTGATGTATTGAAATCCGAATCGGCATTTATGCTCCCGTAATCGCAGTGGAGGAATGTGACCTTCTTACCTACGTCAATGCAATTGATCAGATACTCATTGCATCCGCCGTAAAATGTATGCAGATCACCGCTGTGGAGAAAGGATATCGCGATATCCGCCGCTTCCGGTCTTTCAGCGCCCTTATAAAACGGCTTAAGCAGCCTGTCGCGGCCGAAAGCTCTCGTAAAAACTGCAGCACAGCCTCTCAGCAGTTTGTCCCGGAGCGATGCGGTATCGTTCCTTGTCATGCCAAGCAGACGGAAAACCGATTTTGCCTCAATAACCTCAATGTTTTCAGGGATATCCGAAAGGAGTTCCCCGCCCCTGAACAGTAGCAGCAGAGTTATGCTGAGCTGCGGATCCCTGCACAGCTCATTCAGCAGATTAATGAGCGACTTCTGCACGCCGCCTATGTGCATGTTATTGTTTATTATCAGTATTTTCTTTTTCCCTGATGTTTCAGCCATTTATCTTCCTCAGATACGCTTTCAGGATGAAAAATGCCGGCGCCGCCAAAGCGGCAAAGAATGCAGCGGCATATATGCACCACCTGAACAGATCGCCCATCTGTACCAAGCTCAGCAGCCTGAGGCCGCCGGCAGACATCAGGAGTATTGCTGTTATGAACGAAAACAGCTTTATTACCTGTACACCTGCGGAGATATGCAGCACTTCGCGGGAAGCATACAGAACATAGTACACGCTCCTGAAAGCTGTCGCTGCCAGTGTGCCGAGAGCTACTCCCGCAAGCGGGTCCCACTTTATAAGAGCAAGTGAGACTGCTATATTGATCAGTGCCTCGCCGTAAGCGCCCCATCGCGTCTGCTTCAGTTGGTTCGCGGCTATCGGAAGGCTTGCAGGCGGAAGAGCCAGACAGTTCAGCGCCTCGGCAGCTATCATTATCATCGCGAATGCCGGCTGCCAGTAGTCAGCGTCCGTCACGCCTTTCGTGTAGATCCTTACAAAATCCAGTATCAGGATGCCTGTGCAGCTGAAGAGCACTATCGTTACGGCTGTGATAAGCCCGCTGTATTTTTTGTATGTTGAAAGCAGTTTTGCCTGCTGTTTCTTCGCTATCAGTTCACCGAATGACGCCTCCATGCTGCCCGTGAACGATTCAGTCAGGGAGCGGATATTGACTATCACCATGCTGTAAACAGAGTAAACGGCCACCCACTTCATGTCGGCAAAGAGTGTCAGCAGTATGATGTCCGCGTTCATATGGAGGTAGAACGCTATGTGCTGTCCGATCCCTGTCCACTTCTGCTCAAGAGCCGCCTTTTCGGTTTTCTGCAGATCATAGTGCTTCTTAGTATAAAGAGCGTACATCACCGGTCTCAGCACGAATACCAGACTGCTTCCAAGCTTTACCCAGAGGATATCGAGATCGCAATTCACAAGTACGATCACGGCCAGTGTGTTGAGTAGTGTCGTTGCTATCATTATCCGGCTGTAAACATATTTCTTCTGATCCGCCAGGATCAGGGTCAAATTCGGGAGACCGAAGAAATACTTTGATGCGCTGTACAGGCTGATCGCCATTACCAGCATGAAAAGGTATGACCTTGTGTATCCGCCTGCATGGGCGATCTCTTTGAAACCGATGCCCAGGGCTACGCTGTAAACGATGAAAACGGCGCCTATGTGCCTGAAGAACGACTGCTCAGCCCTGAAAACTGCGCTTAGCTCCTTCTTATCGTTGTGCGCCAGCGGGTCATACATTCTTGCCCTCGCGACGCCGCCGATCCCGCCTTCAAAAAGCGCGATAAAAGACAGGAGCTGCGTGATGGATACAGTTAAACCGTACCGCTCTGAGCCGAAAGTTCCCAACAGGATCCTCGGAACGATAAGTCCACAGATAATCGTTACCAGTTGACTGGTAATATTACTAACAATATTGAGTTTTGCCTTACTTATTTTCAACAATATTCCCGGGATCTACAGATGAAGCCTTGCGGCAGACAGTTTGATTTTCTCTTTTGCTGAAAGAAGACGGCTCAGGCTATAGCGGAATGCCTCTCTATCAAGCGTTTTCCACTCGTAACTGCGGAATTCCTTCATCTTTCCATGTGCTCTGCAGTATTTTCTGAGGCGGTAATACACAGCAATGAAGTTTCTCAGATAGTAAACGCAGACAGTCTCCATGTAGTGGGGTTCTGTCATTCCGTTGTACTGCATGAATCTTCGTAGATACGAAAACATCTCATTATTCAGAAATCGTTCTGCAGTATCAAGATCAATTGAGTGTATGGTGCTGTCATCCCTTGAATTGTATATGTACAGTTCATCAGGCATGTAGTATATCGAAGATGCCATGCAGACAGGGTGCAGCAGCTGTATCTTATCCTCTCCTACCGTCCTTGCCGGCAGGCAGCTGTAATCGCTGTCATCTCCATCGAACAATTCTGTGCGGAATGCCTTATTGCAAAGAGAATTCATGTCATGTGAGGATATCAGCGAATCCCTGAGAGATCCAGGATCGATATATCCTGCGCTCTCCCCAAGCTTTCCGAAGCGCTTGCCGGTATCGGCACCATTCCGGTACACTTTTCCGACGTATATGAGGATATCCGGACTCTTTTCCGCGATCACCCTGCTGAGCGACAGCAGGCAGTCCTGCTCCAGCCTGTCATCATCATCAAGGAACACTATGTATTCTCCTGATGCATGAGTTATCCCGGTACGGCGTGCCCGGAAAGCACCTGAGTTTGCTTGATGGAACGCTTTTATCCGCTTGTCCGATAATGCAAATCCGTCAACAGAATCACCGCTCCCGTCAGATGAGCCGTCATCCACAAGTATCAGTTCCCAGTCATCAAAGCTCTGCTCAATTACAGATCTGACGCACCCGGTCAGGTATGAAACAGTATTAAAAACCGGAACTATTATACTGAAACGCACTTTTTCGCTTTGCCTTTCCTGTAATCCTCAGCTCCTCTGAACGCTGAGCTGAGCGCCCTGCCGAAAGATATCTGACCTTCAATTTTCTTTCTGCGCCTGAGCACAAATCTGATGATGTATGGTCTCCATGCAGCCCCATGCAGGCATGCATAGAGCGCGCCCTTGTCATAAAAGAATTCCTCTGTATACCCATGGAACCAGGTCGAATCCGAGTCCTGATCTATCTCCGCCAGAGCATACGGGACAGCATATATCTTCAGTCCCTTTTCCAGACAATCTCTCAGAAATATCGAATCCTCTCCGGAGCAGTACATGGCTCCCCCGCCGAAATACGGGCTGAATCGGATGCCTGCAGCGTTGATGGTCTCTCTTCTGAGCGCTATCCTGGCCGCTCCGTACCTTGAGTAATTGTGCCCCTTTATCCTCCTGATGCGGGTGTTGACATAGCGGCGCGGTACTTTTTCTATAAGATTGAAAACGATGACATCAGCATCCGGGCACTCCCTGAAGGCCCTGACTGCTGTCTCCGGATATCCGTCCGCAAAACGCAGATCGTCATCCGCCAGAACACATATGTCTGCTTCCGCCTCGTCGAGAAGCAGGTTCCTGTTTATCCCTACTCCTCTGTCTGAAGTACAGTAACAGACAGCATCGTTCCCATTAATGCAAAAACGCTCAACAGCATCTTTTGAGCATTGATTGCCGATGAGCACCTTTGTCTGTATATTCATTTGTTCGGCAAAGAAATGATCCTGCCGGTCGACCGTAACGATCAGTGTTTCTACAGTCATATAGTCATAGCACAGCGTGAGGCTCAGAGAGCCTCACGCTTGTCCCTAAATAGTTTATTCGGTCATCTTGCCGTCCGCATCGAAGTAATGCATGCCGGTCTCAACGCCGTAGTCGTTGGCCTTGACCCACATGTCAGCGTCCTTGTACATCTTGCCGCTGCCGGCATTGAACAGATAGT
>CACYYD010000023.1 GCA_902778585.1 uncultured Eubacteriales bacterium
ACTATCCTCCGTATCCGGTAAAGTAGTTACAGTATATCTAAGCGGGGGTCAGTCGGCACCCCTAAATTCAAAGTTGTCCTTGACAAGGGGTACGCTTCACTTGTTGTATGCCTTTGCAAAATGCGTACTATAGGGAACCTTATCATCCACCAAAATAACTCCGGAGATCCGGAGTTTTTTCTTTTTCTAATACTATCTAAACAGTTCCATGTTTTCATTCATCAGAAAGATCTGCATAGTTCCGTTTTGAACGCTCGCGATATAGTCATCGACACATTCAAGTTCGGTTTCGCAGCACATTCCTGCAATCACCGGGCGGAAGCCCTTTTCCCTTAATCTTGAAAAGATATCTTTGCCCCAATGATTATCTGAACCGGCTGTTTTCAGAAGCTCATATTTGTCGGCATAGATTTCTGCCATTTCATTAGACTCCCATGCCTGATTACAATTGATCACCTCTGCCCCATGAACTGACCTTGGGAACAATCTTATATGATCTATATAATACGCTTCCCTGTATGGGTGTGCCTGTATGACAAACGCACCCTCTTCCATCATAAGTGCAAGTTCCTCCGTTTTGGACATTCCAAGGATCTCGGGATGCGCCTTGTACCAGTCCTTATCCAATCCGTAAATCAGAAAATCTGTCCCCTTATACGATAGCTCCACTCCGGGAAACACCTTTAATCCTATTTCATTACCTATTCTGACGGCCTCTTCGTAATCAGAGAAGTAATAGTCTATCTGTTCACGATAAGGAAGTCCCCTCGATTCCGGATTTATATTCCCATCGAGGAAGTGATTAGTTATAAAGATGCCGTCATAGCCAAACTTCTTGTAGAAATTTACTGTATCCACTACAGCAGCCCTTCCGCACTTGCTTACAGGCGAAGTGTGACAATGGGTTTCATATTTCTTTATCGTTCGCATGTGCGTAATAGATGTGTCTCGGCTCATAACTCTTTATATGCTCCCAATCCCCCTGCAGTTCAGTATTGTGATCATATGCAGCCAGATATTCTATCGGTTCAAGATCACCTACAAAACAACTGCCGTCATCAAGTATTATCGAAATGCTGTCTGTACTATGACTCGGAGTATGTATTATTTCTCCACTTATCCCGATACTGCGCAGAAATTCTCTGCTGCTTTCACAGTTTATTATGGTTGCTGCACTTTTATCGATCGGTATGTATTCATGACGTCCTTCTCTTGAGAATATCCTGTCAGAAAAACGAATCGTCGCCTCCTGGATATCTATCAGTAAAGGTTTTACTCCAAGCTTCTGCAGTTCACCGATGATTCCCATATGGTCAGGATGATAGTGTGTTGCGATCACATATGAAATATCTTTTACAGAAATACCTGCGGATTTTATGGATCTGAAGAATCCGGGCAGAGTTCCTGCGTAGTCAGTATCAATAAGCAGACCGCCCTGCTCGCCGGATATGAAATAAGTATTAGTATTCCCGTATCTTAGTCTATTTATTGTCGTCATTGTTCATATTTCTTCATACTTTTACATGTAATTTGGCTGCTTTTATATTATCATAAGCAGCCGGGATTCCGGCTTTCTCCAATATCATCCACCAAAAAAACTCCGGAGATCCGGAGTTTTTCATTTTCAAATGATTATCAGGATTTCATTTTGGATATGGCGGCACTCATTCCCGAGATATCTCCTATCAGGATAGCTCCGACGAGCTTGCCATGATCATAGTAGTACTTCGAATAGGTTTTCTTTACATCATCCTTGATCTGTTCAGATCTGAACTTTCTGTCCGGATCCTTACCGTTGGTGCCGAGCGCAAATACAGAAGTCCCACAGACTTCCATTACCAGTGAGCTGCCGATAGGTTTGTATTCAAGTTTATCGCCTGCCGCATTCGCACCGGCTATCCTTCCGGTTTCAACAGCCTGCGCCCAGAAGGCCTGTGGTTGTCCATTAACGCTGCAGCAATCGCCCGCCGTATAGACATCAGGGATATTGGTCTTCATATCGCTGCCTGCCGTTACCCACTTGTCCACTGCGATCCCGCTGTCCTCAGCGACTTTGGTATAAGGTCTCATGCCCGTAGACATTATTACAAGCTGAGCTTCATATTCCGTTCCGTCATCGAGCACGACAGCATTTTCAGTGATCTCAGCGATCTTCGCGCCGGTCACGATATCGACGCCCGCTTCGATGCAGAGTTCCTTCAGCATTTCTGAGGCTGTATCATCCAGCTGCCTTGGCAGAAGGCCCGGAGCTGTTTCAAGCACAGTCACATCGAGCCCGCCTTCTTTAAGACCCCATGCGCCTTCGAGTCCCATGACTCCTCCTCCGATACATACCGCTTTAGCTGCACCGCGGTCTGAGATGATCTGCTTTACCCTGTCAGTGTCTGCGATGCTTCTTACGGAAACCACATGGTCAAGGTTAGCGCCTTTGATCGGAGGGACAAAGCAGTAAGCTCCGAGTGCATAAATGAGTTTGTCATATTTGATCCGCCCTTCACTGCCATCCGCACAACGTATGCTGACTGTCTTTGCAACAGTATCCGCCTTAAGAACTACAGTGTCAGGTACGAAGTTTATATTATTGTTCTCATACCACTCAGGCCCTTCCATTACGAGCCCGTTATAGCCGAAGTCCCTTACTATTCCCTTCGTGAGCATAGGCCTGTTGTACGGAAGATGCGACTCCTGTGTCACTATAGTTATGACCGCAGTCTGATTGCGTGTCCTTATCGCTTCCGCAGCGCTTTTAGCCGCCGGACCTCCTCCCAGGATCACAAATGTCTCGTCCGTATCCTTACTGAATGAGGTCTCTTTCTTTTCAGCCGCAATAAAGTTTTCGGGGCCGACTCCGCAGACCGGGCATGCCGCAGCGCCTTCTTCGAATTCCGCTCCGCAGACGAGGCATTTGACCATTTTGCCGTCTCCCGATGAAACCGGCTGAAGCCTTGAAGCCACGTCCTCTTCTGTAGCCGGCTCAAAATACTCCTGGCCAACGCAGCAAATCGGGCAGGTGTCGACGCCTTCTTCAAATACAGCCCCGCAGAAGGTGCATTTTACCATTCCCACAGGCTCAAACATTTCAGAACTAACTCCGCATACAGGGCACTCCTCTGTGCCTTCCGGGAGATACGCTCCACAAATAGTGCATTTTACCTTAGCCATATTCGCCTCCTTTTCTCATTCATCTATAAGTTCCATTTTTACTGCTCAAGGGCTCTGTCGAATGCCGACTTTACACCATCTTTGACGGTCTCGTACGGCATAAAGAGTGCAGCCTCAAAGATCTTTTCTTTATCAATGAACAGGCTCGGCACCGACCAGTAGTCATAGTTTTCAATTATTTCCGGATGCTCGTTCTCGTTGATCATCTCGATCTCGACCTCTTTGTACGCAGGGTTCTCTGCTCTGAGTTCTTCGATCGCCTTCCTGGCAAAGTCGCAGTATCTGCAATCTTCAATATGGAACATTGTGATCTTCTTCATAATTGATTCTCCTGTAACAAGTTGTTCATATGCTCTGCAAATACGGAATGCCCTTCAGGCGAAAAATGCACTCCGTCAAATGTCATCTCTATTCCCCATTTGCCTGCGTCGGCGAACAGGCAGCCTTTTCGCTCCGCGAGCTCACGGTATGTATCGCCAAGCCGCCCGGACTCTTCTATGATGTCATCATCCATTACCCACTCGCCATACTGCAGTACCGGCGGCGAGACCAAAAGTATCGGCCGTCCCAGGCTGCCGATCGAGTCGAGGAATGCCTCCATCCGGTCTGCTATCTGCTCTGCGCTGAGTCCGCCTGTCAGATCATTGGTCCCCAACATAACAACGACCAGATCCGGCTCATTGCTTCTGATGAGGCCGATCGCCCTGGCGTGATTGCGGGGTACCGTCATACCGTTAAGGCCGCAGTTTATGACTTCGTGGCCTTCAAGCCGGGAAGTCCAGCGCACCCCCTCAGGGTATCTTGACCCGATGTATGAGCGGGGATCATATCCGTATGTATTGGAATCTCCGAGACAAAGTATCTTCATATAGGAAGTATACCATCATCCGCATGGCCGTCATACAAGATAAAATCCCGGCAGGGAGCGTTTGCTCATCCTGCCGGGATCTCCGGTTTTTCATGTTATTGCATCAAACAGCAGAATTGCCGTGCACAGCCCCCATGCGCTCCGGCGCTATTTTCCCTTAGCAGCCTGCTTTGCCCTATATCAATATTCCTGCAAGGTGGTCGCATTCATGCTGTATGATTTGCGCGAGATAGCCTGTGAAAGCCTGTGTATGTTTTGCAAATTTCTTATCCTGATAACTGACAGTTATGTTTTTATATCTGGTTGTCTTTCTTGTTCCCGGCAGTGACAGACAGCCCTCTTCTGCCTCATAAGGTTCGGACCTGTCAGTGATCACCGGATTGATCATAACTATATCGGCAAATCCGGTCGCAACTATTATTATGTTCTTCCTGTATCCGATCATGTTTGCGGCCATACCGACACAGCGGTCCCGGTTGGCCCTGAGGGTATCCTCAAGGTCCTGCGCAACAGGCAGGTCGGCCTTTGTCGCTTCCGCAGACTTCTGATTCAGAAAGAATGCATCTCTCACTATTGGCTTTTCCATTCTAGAGTTTTCTCCTTTTCGGCTCTGTTCAGCTGCTTCATTTTATTGCCTTTGAAATCACAGACCACGCTTCTGTAAGTCTGTCCAGTGACCACTGCGCATTCGCCGGACTTGTTGAAGGAAGGCAAAGCGCTTCCCGCTGTACTGCCGGTTCAATGTATTTTCTGAACAACTCATGCGACTTGCGGCCATTGCAATAGATCTGTTCTATGCTGCAGCTGCTGAGGATCATTCCGATGTCATTGGGCCTGGCGTTCCTGATGCTGGCATCTGATGAGCCTGTGATCTCGCAGCTTGCTATCGAGTCCCAAAGCGCAAGATCATGGCTGATTATCAGATCTTTCTTTTCCTCTATCGTCACCGGTACCGGTTCATCAAACACAGAGGCTATCACCTTCCAGAACCGGTTTTGCGGGTGTCCATAGAAAAAGTTCTGTTCCCTCGACTTTACAGAAGGGAAGGAGCCCAATATCAGTATTTTGCTGTGATCGCTGTAAAGCGGTCCAAAAGGATGCTCTATCCTATTCCTCATTGATGTTTCTGTACAGATCATTTATGCTCCTGTTTGCATGCTCAGTGATATGTTTGCTGATCAACCGGTCTCTCAGATCTTTGATCGCAAGCATCTCATCCGCTACGTCCTCCAGCCGGTGCTTCTCTCCGGAAATGTAGTGAAGCATCTTTTCTGCCGTAAACTCTGTGTTCATTTCAAGACAGATCAGCCTGGAGAACTCTTCAGGATAACCCTTCTTCAGCATCAGATCATATAGTTCCTTGCTTTTCTCATTCATGTCAGCTCTGCTCACTTTTTCCTTCCCTTGCTTTATATGATGATACCATAGCCGCGGCACTTACCGCCTCCGGATCAGCACGCATTTCCCGCAGAGATTGAAATCACTGCTATTTTTGTGATATGTTGAATAGTGCTTCATCTACTTTGATCCAGAGAGGTACGAACTATCAACAGCGAAGCAATAAACATAAGACCTAAACATATCAAGGCTGACATCTCAGACCCTAAGCACGCCAGGGCAGAGCTACCTAAGCGCGGACACAGGATATTGAAGATCATTATCTCGTCCGAGCTTGTACTTGTGATGCTTGCCTCGTTTTTTGTGTACAGGGTCTGGCATCGCAATGTTGAAACGCGCGCCTGTGAAGAGGTTGGCACGATCGCTCTCACAAATGCGTCCGCATGCATGGGTGAGCAGACAAAGCAGGGTCTCACAGAGCTTGCCGGAGACATCGCCGAAGAGATCTATGAATTCGCCTGGACGACCGAAAAGGTGGAATACAGAACGGGCGCAGGCACGTCGCATGAAGTCGCAGGCACGCTCAATAAAGATAAGATGATAAAGCGCACCGGCATCACCAACAACGGCTGGAACCGAATTTCTCTGGAAGATAAGGATTATTATATCCCGGCGGACACGACCTCGACGGATATCCCGGACAGCCTGCCAATAGCCGCCGGCGTCAAGGGAGAATATCAGAAGTATGCTCTCTCGCTTTTCCCGGATTTCGGCTGGGACGAGACGCAGCTCGAGCCGCTCATCAATCTCTGGAACCGCGAATCAAAATGGAACCCGCGGGCTCATAACAAGAGCAGCGGAGCCCACGGCATACCGCAGGCCCTTCCGGGTTCCAAGATGGCTTCCGAAGGAAGTGATTATTATACAAATGCCGAGCCTCAGATCCGCTGGGGCCTCAAATACATAGCGCGCAGATACGGTTCTCCGGCTGCCGCATGGAGACATTCCCAGTCCAGCGGCTGGTATTAGTCCGCATGCCCTGCCTGCTTTATGGAGAGCGCTATCTTGCCGCGCTTTTCGTCTATGGACAGCACCTTAACGTTTACTATATCCCCTACTTTGACGACATCGAGCGGATGCTTCACGTATCTGTCCGCAAGTTCAGATATGTGAACTAGTCCGTCCTGGTGCACTCCTATGTCTACGAACGCCCCAAAGTCCACTATGTTGCGCACGGTGCCCTTGAGCTCCATGCCCGGCTTTAGGTCTGACATCTCAAGAACATCGCTTCTGAGTACAGGTGCAGGCACTTCATCACGCGGGTCCCTGCCCGGTTTTTCTAGTTCGGCCGCGATATCCGCGAATGTGTACTTGCCTATGCCGAGCCTGTCCGCTATATCCGGCCTCGACGCCAGTCCTTTCACCTTGCCGGCGAGTATATCCTTGACATCAAATCCGCAGTCCTTCAGTATCGCCCTAGCTGCATCATAACTTTCAGGATGCACAGCAGTGGCATCAAGAGGCTCCTTTCCGTCGCTGATCCTCAGGAATCCGGCGCACTGTTCAAATGCCTTAGGTCCGAGTTTCGGCACCTTCAGAAGTTCTTTGCGCGTTCTGAAGCTTCCGTTCTCATCTCTGTACGCGACAATGTTTGCCGCGATCTGCTTGCTGATGCCCGAGACATATCCGAGCAGAGACGGCGATGCCGTGTTCACATCGACGCCTACCATATTTACGCACTTTTCGACAACGGCCGTCAGCGCCTCGCCGAGGTGCTTCTGGTTCATATCATGCTGGTACTGGCCTACGCCTATCGCCTTAGGGTCTATCTTTACGAGTTCGGACAGCGGGTCCTGCAGCCTGCGCGCTATCGAAGCCGAACTTCTCTCACCTACGTTGAGATCAGGATACTCTTCGGTCGCCAGTTTGCTCGCGGAATACACCGATGCTCCCGCCTCATTGACTATCACATAGTGGAGCCTGCGGCCGCGGCGCTTCTTCTCGTATCCGCGTATGAAATCAGCGATTATCTTTTCGGATTCTCTTGACGCCGTGCCGTTACCGCACGAGATCACATCCACATTATATTTGTCGCAAAGCTCTTCAAGAGTCTTTACGGCTTCTGCGACTTTGTTCTGAGGAGCCGTCGGATAGATGACTGCCGTCTTCAGTATCTTTCCAGTCGGATCACATACTGCCAGCTTGCAGCCCGTGCGGAATGCCGGATCCCAGCCAAGCACAGTTTTGCCCTTGATCGGCGGCTGCATCAGGAGCTGCTCGAGGTTTGAACCGAAGACCTTTATGGCACCTTCTTCTGCCGCTTCGGTCAGCCCGCCGCGGACCTCAGTTGCTATCGAAGGCGCGATGAGCCTCTTGTAGCCGTCTTCGACCGCTGCCTCGGCGTAAGGTCTGCACACATCCGTGACCTTGCGGAGCACCTTTCTCTCAAGGTATCCGATTATCTCATCCTCAGGCGCATCGACCGACACCGAAAGGACCTTTTCCTTTTCGCCTCTGTTTACCGCCAGCACCCTGTGGCCCGGTATCTTTGACACGGCTTCGCTGTAGTCATAATAGTTTTCATAAACGGAGCGCTCTCCCGCCGCCTCGATCTTTTTGCCTTCAGTGCCGAGGCTGCATGTGATAAAGCCTCCGCCCAGAGTCTTCTTCCTTATCCACTCCCTGAAGTCCGCATCGTCCGAGATGTCTCCGGCGATTATGTCCTGAGCCAGCTGTATGGCTGTCTTTGCATCAGGGACTTCCTTTTCTTCGGATATGTATTTTTCTGCCTCTTCGAGAGGGTCGCGTACGGCATCCTTCGAGAGCAGATAGTCCGCAAGTCCCTGGAGGCCCTTTTCCCTCGCGATATCTGCGCGGGTCTTTCTCTTTGGCTTGTACGGTCTGTAGAGGTCCTCGAGCACTGCGGCGGTCTCGGCCGCCTCGATCTTTGCCCTGAGCTCTTCAGTCAGCTTGCCCTGTTCTTCTATGGTATTCAGGATGGTCTCCCTGCGCTCATCGAGATTGCGCAGGTATCTGAGCCTTTCGTCGAATTTTCTGAGCGCCTCGTCGTCCATGGCTCCGGTCGCTTCCTTGCGGTAGCGTGCAATGAAAGGTATAGTGCTGCCGCCGTCGATGAGTTCTGCGGCCGCCTCGGCCTGCCATAGTTTTATTCCCAGTTCTTCAGATATTTTCTTCAGATTCTTGTTATCCAATTTGATTATCTCCTTAAGCTGTTTTGTATTTGTCAGCGTCTCCGCCGCTTCTGCCCCACAAGCTTCCAGACCGCTGCGTATGCGGCCCGCCTTATACGGGTATCTCCTCCGTCGTCGAGATCGATGATGTTTGCGTGCTCTCTGAGCCGCGGCAGGTATTTCGCTTTTTCGCAGAAGTAAAAAGCGGCCGCGTGAAAGTAGATCTCGCTCGCAAGCTGCTTTACGCTCATGCCTTTCACAGCTCCTTCGCGCAGCAGCCTGCGCGCCATGGCAAGGCATTCTTCCTTATTCAGGTATTCTCTTTTTACGTCTATTTTCAGTTTTCCCAATTCTGCTCCCGTATGTCGCGTCCTCATCGCTGAAAAGAATATGTCCGTCGAAGAAATAGAATACCGGGAAAGGAGGTTCTCTGTATCCTTATACTTGTTTGTTTATCATTTGCAGGACCTGATCCCTGTCACGCAGGGCAGTTCCCGTGCCTACCGCAGTCGCGCATATGGCGCCGCAGCCGTTCGCGAATCTGAGCGCGTCTTCCACGCTGCTCCCCCTGAGAAGTTCCGATACAAGTCCGGCCATGAAATTGTCGCCTGCTCCCGTTGCATCGACAGTGTTTATGCTGTGAGCCGGCATCATTATCGATCTTTCGCTGTTTTTGAAGAAGCAGCCTCGTGCTCCGAGTTTTATGACCACGTTCCTGACCCCTTTTGACAGGAACACATCGGCCATTTTCTCAGGATCCTCTTCGCCCGTGTAATATCTGGCCTCGTCTTCGTTAGGCGTTATGTAATCTATCAGCGGAAGGGAATCCGCTATGTCATCAAGGCTCAGTCTGACGAAATTCGGAAGCTTTGTGTCGGCAAAGACCAGCACGCCCTTATCGCGGGCCGCCGTTATCACCGCCTTTATGACTGCCGGATCATTGAACGGAGCTCTAAAGAGAGATCCGATAACCAGCGCCTCCGTATCGGTAAAGACATCCGCGTACTGCTCGGGATGGAAGTTGTATCTGTGCGCACTGTTGGTTATTGACCTGCGGTTACCGTCAGGAGCAACGAAGATAGTCGTGACCGGGGTCGGATGTCCCTCAGGGCGCACTATAAGTCCGGTGTCGACTCCGCGCCTCGCGAGTTCTCCCGCTATGAGGTCTCCTGCCTGATCTTTTCCGAGGAAGCACAGGATGGCGCTCTTCATGCCAAGTTTGACGGCCGCGATCGAACCGTTGACAGCCTCGCCGCCTGCATTGATCGATCCGCTTTCCGCGGTAAATCCGGCCGCAGAGACCGGCTCAGGGTCAAATCCCTTGATGACCGAATCCAGTATTGCCGTTCCTATGAAAACGATGTCATGTCTGCTCATGCTTTTAACCTTTCAGTCCCCTTTTTTCGGCCAGCGCACGCGGGACGTATGCCTTCAAATGGATGCCGTCTTCTTCATATTCTTCCGAGATGAGCTGCCCCGCCTTGCGGATCTCCGCTGCTATGGCCGTGTCCTTGTACGGTATGACTGTATCTATGCTCACGCGGGTCTCCCTCAGCATGCGGGCAAGTTCTTCATAGAAGTCGCCCAGCCCTTCTCCTGTCTTTGCTGACAATTTTACGGAAGCATCTGCCTGAAAGTCGCGGAAGATGGCGCCCTCGTCTGTAAGATCTGCCTTGTTCCAGACCGTTATGACCGGCTTGTCGCTTATCCCGAGATCCGTCAGCGTATCATACACGACCTTGCGGTGCAGCTCTGCCTGAGCGTCTGACGCGTCTATCACATGCACTATGATATCGGCGTAGCCGGCCTCCTCCAGCGTGCTCCTGAAAGCGTCCACGAGATTGTGCGGCAGCTTGTTGATAAAGCCGACCGTGTCCGTGAACAGCACCTGCTGGCCGTCAGGAAGTATCGCCGACCGTGTCGTCGGATCCAGTGTCGCAAAGAGTTTGTCTTCAGACAGAACATCTGCCCCTGTCAGCCTGTTCAGAAGTGTCGACTTGCCGGCGTTGGTATATCCTACTATTGCCGCCGTCGGGACCGCATTGGCCGAGCGCTTCTTGCGTGCGGTGTCGCGCGCCCTCTTCATAGCCTCGATATTGTCAGAGAGTATCTTGATGCGGCGCTGTATTACGCGCCGGTCGGTCTCGAGCTTGGTCTCGCCGGGACCCCTGGTGCCTATTCCGCCTCCGAGCCTCGACAGGGCCTCGCCCATTCCGCGGAGCCTCGCGTATCTGTACTTCTGCTGCGCGATCTCGACCTGCAGTTTTCCTTCGCGGGTCTTCGCGTGCGCCGCAAAGATGTCGAGTATGAGGGTCGTCCGGTCGATGACCTTGGCTCCTGTTATCTCGGAGAGATTCCGCATTTGCGAAGCTGTGAGTTCGTCGTCGCAAATGATGCCGTCGGCCTCATGTATCTCTATCGACTCGCGAAGTTCTTCGGCCTTGCCCTTGCCTATGTAGGTAGCTTTGTCGGGGCGGACCAGGTTCTGCACGGTCTGGAAGACCGTGATGCCTCCCGCGGTGTCGAGGAGTTCGGATAGCTCGTCAAGCGAGTCCCACGCCGCCTCTTCATCGCCGGTCGCCACAGCAACGAGTATGTATTTTTCTTCTTTAATGGTGTTTTCAGTCATTCACTTTATGTCGTAAAGGACCAGGCCGCCCTTGCTTTCGTAGCCTGTGTCCCATAGAGTCCTGAAGTCGAGCCACTGGTGGCCGCCGTATGAATTGCCTATGTAAAAATGTTCTAGTTCTTTTCTCATTTAAGTCCCGGAAAGCCCAGTTGTCTGAGTGCTTCGAAGAGCACTATGTTGGCCGCATTAGAGAGGTTGAAGGAGCGGAGGCGGGTCGACTCGCTCATCGGGATGCGGATCGCCCACTCTTTGTTGGCTTCGATGAAGTCGCGAGGAAGGCCGGCGGTCTCCCTGCCGAAAAGTATCATATCCTCGTCCCTGAACTCAGCCTCGGTGTGCAGCTTCCCGCCCTTCGTCGTCGAGAGCCACATCCGCCGGCCTTCGTATTTCCTTAAGAAGTCGTCAAGGCTGTCGTGGACCTCCAGCCTGACATAAGGCCAGTAGTCCAGACCCGCGCGGCGTAAGCTCTTTTCATCGAGACTGAACCCGAGCGGCTTCACGAGGTGAAGCACGCTATCGGTCGCCGCGGCGGTCCTGGCTATATTTCCTGTATTGGGTGGTATCTCAGGTTCTACAAGTACTATGTGTAACGCCATTTTTATATTCGTCTGCTTCTTTGTCTATTTTTTCTGCCCGTATCCCAGATATCCTAGAAATGCCTTAAGCCCCTCTTCAATGTCGCTGTAGGTGATATCGAACACGCCTGTGTACCACGGGTCTGCGATGTCCCTCGGATCATCGGAATAGTCCAGAAGTCTGCGGATCTTGCCGTCCGGATCGCCTCCGGTGATGCGCAGCGTGTTCCTTATATTCCGTTCTTCGGCGCAAAGGATCCAGTCGTACCTGGCATAGTCCGCCTTTGTGACCTGCACCGCCCTCTTGCCGCTGAAGTCGGTATAGGCGGTCGCGCCGATCCCGTGCCTTCTGAGCTCGCTCTTCGCGGGCGGATACACCGGGTTGCCCACGCCGCCCCAGATCTCTTCCGTCGAAGTCGCGGCAGAGTTGATCAGGAAGTCGTCTTTGACTCCCATTTTCTCGACCATATCCTTCATCATGAATTCCGCCATCGGACTCCTACATATGTTTCCGTGGCAGATAAACAGCACTTTTATCATTTCTTTTTATTGCGTCCCCAGAACACATTATAGAGGTCAGGCTTCCAGCACGGCTCTATGTCTTTTACGGCAACGCCGTTGTGATCAATGAGGCGATTCTATCGGAGGAGCTCGCCTCCGGAGATCAATCGTCTCATCCTTACGGCAACGCCGTTGTGATCAATGAGACGATTATAACATATACTATCCCTAATCGCGCTTGCATAACATTCACTTGCGGTCCGATACATTGTTATCCTAAAATTTAATAGACGATCAGACTATTCAATGCAATTACAAAAGCAACCGAGTTTCAAAGGAGAATCACATGAACGCTTTGACCGAACTCATAAGAAATGACATGAAACCGGCACTGGGCGTTACTGAACCCGGAGCCATCGCCTTCGCGGTCTCGACCGCCAGGAGCCACACTTCAGGCAATATCAAAAAGATAGAACTTTCGCTCAACAGCGGAATGTACAAAAACGCTTTCACCTGCGGGATCCCGGGAAGTCCGGAGGTCGGAAACTACCACGCGGCAGCGCTCGGAGCTGCCGGCGCAGATCCGTCAAAGGGTCTTGAGTGCCTGGAGGGGATCACCCCTGAGCAGGCTGATGCAGCGCTTAAGATGGTCGAGGCAGGCATCATAAAAGTCACCATGAAGGAGATCACCAGCCGCATCTTCATAGAGGCTAAAGTGATCACCGATGAAGGCGACGCAGCTGTTACCATAACAGATTCGCATACTAATATCGTGAGGATAACGGAAAACGGAAAGACCGTCTTCGGAAGCGATGCGGCAGACAGCGCAGATGAAGGCAAGGAGGCTGCAGCAGTGGCCGCTGAAGATGACATGCCTCTGATCCACAGGTATACACTTCAGCAGCTCTACGATTACGCTGCGACGGTACCGGTATCCGAGATAGAATTCATAAGAAAGGCATTCGAGCTCAATATGGCTCTTCTCGAGGAAGGTCTTGAGAGCGGCCGCACCACATTCGGTCCTTATCTGATGGCCGCAAACGGCGGCAAGATAGTCGGCACGGACGAGCAGAAGACGGCGTCTCTCATGTGTAACGGAGCTATCGAGGCAAGAGTCCTCGGACTCTCCCGCCCTGCGATGAGCATCACCGGTTCGGGAGCTCACGGCATAATCGCTACTATGCCTCTTTACGCTGCGTACAAGGTAAGCGGCTATACGGAGGAGCAGCTCCTCAGAGCGACAGCTCTCAGCTACCTCATCTGCATGTATATAAAGGAATATTCCGGCAAGCTGTCGGCTTTCTGCGGCTGCGCGATCGCGGCCGGCACGGGAATGGCCTGCGGACTGGCCATGATGAGAGGAGAGGGGCCTGATGTTATGACTCATGTCATAAACAACATGGCAAGCTCGATCACCGGCATGATATGCGACGGCGGAAACCAGGGCTGCACCATGAAGGGCGTCGTTGCTGTCGATGCGGCATGGCAGTCGGTCGGCATGGCACAGCAGGGCGTATACATCTATGATGTTCACGGCATCAACGGCCACACTCCTGAAGACACCATGCGCAACATGGGACTCATCGCTTCGCCGGGCATGGTCGGTACGGAAAAAACGATAGTGGATATCCTCCAGACAAAATAAAAAAGTCCGGCACTGAGCCGGAACAACAAAAAAATACTACTGCCGCAGCCGGAAGGCCGCGGCAGTGTTCTTTTTATTTCTGTCTGTACAGCGTATCGCAGTATATGCATCTGTAGCTGC
The DNA here is from genome assembly GCA_902778585.1 of uncultured Eubacteriales bacterium. Lineage (GTDB taxonomy): Bacteria > Bacillota > Clostridia > Peptostreptococcales > Anaerovoracaceae > Crickella. Next base: position 14,030 of record CACYYD010000023.1, read on the forward strand.
GGCTGTCTTTGTCCACAAGCTTGAATCTCTGCGGGATACCCCTTTCAACAGATGTGATGCATCTCGGATTGCTGCATTCGATAACGTTGCGGAGCTCTGCCGGAGGAGCCGGCTTGAATTTCTTCACAAGCTCGCGGTCCTTTACGATGTTGACCGTGATGTCCGGGCTGATGTATCCGATCAGGTCATAGTCGATTGGAATGTCCGCGTCGATCTTGATTATGTCTTTTGCTCCGTACTTTGCACTGGATGCCCTCTGGATTATAGCCACCGTGCAGTCCACCTTGTCGAGTCCGAGGAGGTTATACAGTTCAAAGCCCTTGCCGGCCTTGATATGGTCGAGTACATATCCTGTGTTGATTCCGTCTATGTTCATGTTGTCCTCCCCTCTTATTTGATACCCAGCAGATACAGTATGAGCGCCATGCGGATGTATTTGCCCATAAGTGCCTGATAGAAATAGCAGGCTCTCGGATCGTCATCAACATCCACGTCTATTTCATTTACGCGAGGCAGCGGATGCATGATTATCATGTCATCCTTGGCAGGATCGAGCATCTTTCTTGTGAGGATGAAGCTGTCCTTCAGCTTTTCATATTCCTCCCAGCTCGGGAACCTCTCCTGCTGTATCCTCGTCATGTACAGTATGTCGAGTTCAGGTATCGCATCATCAAGGCTTGTCACCTCGCGGTACTCCGCGCCTGCATCATCAAGCTTGTCCCTGATATATCCCGGCAGCTGCAGCTCTTCAGGAGCGATGAGCACATACTTTACGCCTTCGTATCTCAAGAGCGCTTCGATCAGCGAGTGTACTGTCCTGCCATACTTGAGGTCTCCGCAGAGGCCTACTGTAAAGTTACCGATCTCGCCCTTCTTGCGGTGGATCGTCATAAGGTCGGTGAGTGTCTGTGTCGGGTGGAAGTGTCCGCCGTCACCCGCGTTGATGATAGGCACTCTGGATTTTGCGGCTCCGACTACAGGAGCTCCCTCCTTCGGGTGTCTCATCGCAATGATATCGGCATAACAGCCTGCCATGATTATGGTATCTGCTACTGTTTCGCCCTTTGCCGACGAACTCGACTGGGCCTGGTCAAATCCGAGCACGTTTCCGCCGAGTTCCATCATGGCCGCCGTGAACGAAAGTCTCGTCCTGGTGCTCGGCTCAAAGAACAGCGTTGCCAGTTTTTTGTGAGCGCAGATGTCGTGATAAGCTTCCGGATGCGCGATGATGTCATCGGCAGTCTCCATCAGATGTTCAAGTTCTTCTACGCTGAGGTCGGTGATGTTTATCAGATGTCTGATCTCCCCCATGTGATTCCCTTTCTGCTTAATAATACAGCCTGCTTATATTATTATCCTTTTTTAATATCTCTTCCAGTCAAGCTTGAGTCCGTTTGCGACTATCGTGATGAAGTCCTGAACATTAGTCACGATGGTGGTCGCGGCAAGGCTTCCTCTGTCGAGCAGCTTGTTGACTACGAATTCGTCGGCATCTACCGTATAGAGGAATACCGGTCTTACGGTACCGTCTTCAAGGACTCTGAATGACGGAGTCATGTTTCCGGTCGCGATAGTGTGCAGCATGGTGGCCAGGCAGATCACTGTAGTGGACTTTTTCACTATCTGTCTCATGGCATTCTGCGCTTCGTACACATCGCCTATTACTTCCGGTATCGGTCCGTCATCACGGATCGATCCGGTGAGGATTATTGGCACATTGTTTTTGACACAGCTGTAGATGATACCGTTGTCGATCCCGTAGTCTTCGATAAACTGCGGGATAGAACCGCTGCGTCTTACCTTGTTGTCTACATCGAGGTGGTTGTAGTGGCCGTTAGGCATGGACTTCTGGGTATAGATGTCCTGTCCGAGCGCGGTATTGAGGAGTGCTCCTTCGAGGTCATGTGTCGCAAGGGCGTTTCCGGCAAGGAGAGCATCCACATATCCGTTCTCAACAAGTGACTGCATGCATGCCCTGGCGTCATGGTCAAACGCGAACGCAGGACCCATTACCCATACAACATAACCGTTTTTCTTCTCGTGCTCAAGGAGTTCGAAGAGCCTGTCATAGTCGCGTGCATATGACGTCTCTCTGCTGCGGCCCTGACGGAAAACGAACTGGTCGTCGAGCTCGGCTTCATCCTCTTCGAAGCCCTTTGTATGTACATAGATGCCCTCATGACCGTCCTCGCTCCGTCCGAGAACAACGAGGTCTCCCTTCTTGATATTGCGGTTCTCCACAACATCGAGCCTTCCGTCCGGTCTCAGCACGACGCTTGAATCCATACGGCTTTCTTCTGCAAGTTTCCACTCTCCGTTTATCCTGAAGTACTCCGGAAACATCGATGTGCTGTGAAAGTATTCAGGTGCGACGCCGTCTCTGTCTGCTGCCTCGAGCACGCAGTCAGGCGCGTTTGCGAGCTCCGGTCTTGTGAAGTCCGGCGCTTTGTATTCTGGCATTGTGAATTTCATTATTTCTCCTTGGTTTTCATATACAGATAGCACTTGCGGATTTCATGGCAGTACTCAGTGACCTATCGTAGCCACCACGACAGCCTTGATCGTATGAAGTCTGTTCTCGGCTTCGTCGAATACGACGGAATTCTTTCCCGAGAATACCTCCTCGGTCACTTCACGTATGTCATATCCGAGCTTCATTTGTTCTGCAGCCATCGTTGTATCAAAATTATGGAACGAAGGCAGGCAGTGCATGAATATGCATTCAGGGTTTTCTGTCTTTGCCATGAGGTCTTCCGTGACCTTGAAAGGCGTCAGCAGTCTGACTCTTTCTGGGATCTGATCCTCTTCACCCATCGATGCCCATATGTCGGTATAGATAACGTCGGCGCCTTTAAGGCTTTCAGCATCGCTGGTGACAGTGATCTTTGCTCCCGTCTCCGCAGCAACGGCATTCGCACGCTCAAGCACTCCCGCATCCACTCCGCTGCAGAGTTCATCAGGTCCGTAAGCCACGAATTCCATTCCCATCTTTGCGCAGCCGTACATCCATGCGTATGCCATATTGTTTCTGACATCGCCTACAAACACGACCTTGACCTTGTTCAGCGGCTTTGCCACATGCTCCTCGATGGTGAGAAGATCGGCGAGTATCTGCGTCGGATGATCGATATCCGTCAGGCCGTTCCATACAGGCACTCCGGCATTTGCGGCGAGTTCTTCGACCACCGCCTGCTCAAAGCCTCTGTACTCTATTCCGTCATAGATCCTTCCGAGCACCTTTGCAGTATCTGCTATGGACTCTTTCTTGCCCATCTGCGAACTCTTGCTGTCGAGGAAGGTAACTCCCGCTCCCTCGTCCATTGCCGCCACCTCGAACGAACATCTTGTTCTGGTCGATGTTTTCTCGAAGAGCAGGACTATGTTCTTGCCCTCGAGTGATCTCCCCTTGATCCCAAGCCTTTTTTTGGCCTTCAGGTCGTGCGCAAGATCGAGAAGATATCTGATCTCTGCCGGCGTGAAGTCCATAAGTGTGAGAAAACTTCTCCCCTTAAGGTTTACAGCCATATTTTTATATACCTCCGGTTTATTGATGACTTATCAGTTTGCCCGCTGTTTAGAGATCTTCCCTGTATACAGGGCAGGACATGCAGCGCGGGCCGCCTCTTCCTCTTGAGAGCTCTGAGCTCGGCATAGTCAGCACTTCTATGCCGTTTTTATCGAGCAGATCATTTGTCACATAGTTTCTCTCATAAGTTATGACCTTGCCCGGAGCTATGCACAGAGTATTTGAACCGTCGTTCCACTGCTCTCTCTGCGCGGCCATCGGATCATCTCCTCCGCAGCGGATAAGTTTAACCGCCGGCAGGCCGAGTTCGGAAGCCAGAATGGAAGCGAGGTCATCCGTGATCGAGTTCACGCGTATCTCTCCGTCAGCTCCAAGGCTTAGCTCGAAGAGCTGCAGCGGACCTTCTATCTCCGGGTGTATTGAGAACTTGTCGTAGTCCACCATGGTGAACACCGTGTCGAGATGCATGAAGGCTCTCTTTTTCGGGATATTGAATACGAGGACTTTTTTGAAGTCAGATTCAGCCAGCAGTCTCTTCGCGAATGTCTCTATACCGGCAGCACTCGTCCTCTCCGACAGTCCGACAGCTACTATATCCTTGCTGAGCAGAAGGATATCGCCGCCCTCAAGGCTCAGCGGGTCGCGGTAATCATACCATTTTTCGGTGCCGGCAGGAGCGAACTCAGGATTGAATTCATACATATACTGCAGCAGCAGGCTTTCACGGCGTCTGGTAGCGGTGCTCATGTGGTGTATCGTCACTCCGTTTCCGACGCATGCGCCCTGGTCACGTGTGAAGTACATGTTAGGCATCGGATCCATATAGAACGGATATGCCTCATCGATCTTCTCCGCAAGAGTCCTCGGCTTATAGTCTGTGATATCGCTTTTCCTGACTCCCGCGATCACCTTGTCGACAAGCTGCCTGGGCGTCATTCCTATAAGATACGCATAGACGGCTTCCTTTACACCGCGGGACGAGAAATGCACTTCATCAAGCATCTCTCTCAAAAAACGGTCCTTGATCTCAGGTTTTTCAAGGGCCTTGGCTGTTTCGTCAGCATAGTAAACTACTTCGATGCCATTCTTTCTGAGAATGTCCGCGAAGCAGTCGTGTTCCTGCTGAGCTACTTTCAGATACGGAATATCGTCAAACAAAAGCCTGGCAAAATTGTCAGGCACGAGTCCGTCCACCTCACTGCCTATGCGGTGGAGCAGCACCTTTTTCAGTTTTCCGATCTCCGAGTAATTATGTATTCCTGTTACCATCCGTATTCCTTTCCTGCTCGCGCTCATGTTCCTCTTCGGCCTGCCTCAGCCTTTCGGACAGACCTGTCAGCGCGTCAAACGGAGCAAACTGCTTGGCACGCTGCGAGCGGGGCATCCTTGGCCTGTTTGAAGCCGGACGGTCCCATATCCTTTTCTCCCCCATTATACTGATTTTGTCGTCTTCTTTCATCATTCTGAGCTATTCTTTGTGGCCGCCTACCTGATGATTTCTTTCTCTGGCAGTAGCAGCCTCCTCAAGATCCATGCCCCTGAACATGGCATCCTTGCCGTATTTGTTCCTTATTGAGTTGACAGCCTCCTGCAGGGCTGAGTCCCTCTTCATCTTAGCCTGCATCTCCGAGACCGGATCCGACATGTTCTTCTTTTTGATCTGTCCGGCGGTGCGGCCGTCCGCCTCGTCACCGGCATCGGCCAGATCGAATATCGATATCTGCCCGTCGGCCGCCTTAGGCTTTATATCATTGAAGTTTACAAAAATCCTCCTGACAGGGTACTCATGCGCGCTGATGCTGTTGTAAAGGTCTGCGACTGCCGGCATTATCAGCGAGGCCGCATCCGTAGGTACCGTGAATGATACCGAGCCTCCCGACATCGGCATCTTCAGCGCGTTGCTGTATCCCACAGCGATCGAGACGTTCTGCGTTACCATGCCGGCCGCAGTCATCTCATGGCACAGGCCCTCAGTCATCTCCTTGACTATGAGAAGCCCTTCGGCATTGCTGTAGTCACGCATCAGCACCTGACCGTGCGAAAGCGAATGGCTCTTGTTTTTGTATCCCTTGATATCCGATATCAGTGTCGGCTCAAGTCCGTACGCGTGATCTATAAGGAGCTCGGCATCTATGCCGAACATCCTGTATAGGAGGTCCTCATCTTTCGCCGCGAGCTCGGCTATGCCGCCCATGGTCGTTATGCCTATGCGCTCAAACTTCTTCTGGGTCTGACGCCCGATGCGCCAGAAGTCGCTCAGCGGCCTGTGGTCCCACAGCTGCTCCTTGTATGCCGTCTCATCGAGCACGCCTATGAAGTCGGGAGCATGCTTGGCAATGATGTCCATCGCTATCTTGGCCAGATACATATTCGGGCCCACTCCTGCTGTCGCCCTGACGCCTACCCTCTCGTAGACCTCGCTCATAAGCATCTCGGCCATTTGCTTCGGATCCATTCCGTATCTTTTCAGATAGGCCGTCACATCTATGAAGACCTCATCTATCGAATATACGTGCATGTCCTCAGGCGCTATGTAGTCGAGGTATACCTTGTATATCTCGGCGGCGTATTCCATATACAGCCTCATCCGAGGCGGTGCCATTATGTATTCATAGCTCTTCGGGATCTCAAAAACCCTTGCTCTTCCGCTTACACCCTTCGCCTTGAGAGACGGTGATACCGCGAGGCAGATCGTCCGGTCGGAACGTGTTGGATCGGCCACTACAAGATCGGTCGTCATCGGATCGAGTCCGCGCTCGACGCATTCGACCGAGGCATAGAAAGACTTGAGGTCTATGCATACATAGGACCTCTCCCATCCGTAGTTGCCGTCATATCGATATCTGCTGTAGTTTACGCTCATACGTCTGAGTCTTTCCGCATAATGATTATCCGAACTGTCTGCGGTACTCAACAGGTGTCATACCCTCTGTTCCGGTAAAGTTCTTGGTAAAGTAGCTCTGGGAGCAGAACCCGAGCCTGTCCGCGATGTTTGCCACCGTCAGATCGGTATCTCTGAGCATGCGCTTGGCTTCGAGCATGCGCTCACGGAGAATGAACTCGCTTATGGTCATGCCGAGCTCTTCCTTAAAGACCGCCGACGCGTAGGTGCGGCTTATCCCGACATGATCCGCGATGTCGGCTAGTTCTATCTTTTCGCCGAGGTGTTCCTCAATGTATGTCATCATCCTGGCGAGCCTCGGAGACTTTTTCTTTTCCTTCAGCACATACTTCATCTTGACCGCATAGCTGTGCGCCATGCCGTGAACAAGATCGTAAAGATCCGGGAGAGCGACGGCATTGTCGAACTCCTTTATGAATTCATCCCGTATGTCGTATGCGACCATGTCAAGGAGGCCGGACTGTATGGCGATCAGGCACATCTCATTTGCGGCGCCGACCGCTTCATAGTACATCTTTTCCATCGCCTCGCTGTACGTGCCGCAGCGGTTGAAGAGCGCTGTCGGATACTCGTAGTTCTTCTGTGAGAGCTCGGATATCTTTTCTGCGTCACCTGCCGCTATCGCTTCAAAGTACGGCTTCTTCCGGGCATACGGAAGGTATATCTGATTTCGCCTCGTGCGGCTGAGTATTAGATTTGCTGTCTTTTTTTCAGTCATTTTTCCACCGGTTCGTAATTTTCTTATATTATTCGCAACAATATTATAACATTCCTGCCTTCCATTCAATAAAATCTAAGTGTAACAGAGGCGTTTTTGCAGGCTGTCAGTTCGACCCGCAAGGGTAGTTTGCAAACCATGTTACCAGAGACTCTCCGGTCTACGGGGAGAGTCCCATTGGAAACTCTAAATGAGATAGTGCTTTTGAAAAACGGCTATGCACAGCGTGATGGGGTTCATGCTGTACAGAGTCGTTTTTCTTTTGCTTTTATACCGGGCTGAAAAAAAGGGAGGCTTCTGAACTGCTACCCGTCAAGAGGACAGTGAAAAATCAAAAGATTTTAGCAACCAGTAACAGTAAATGTTGCTGGTTGCTTTTGTGTTGAGCAGACACTG
>CACYYD010000024.1 GCA_902778585.1 uncultured Eubacteriales bacterium
ACGCCGAACGGCACATGTTGAAGTTGATTTGAACCGCCGTATGCCGAACGGCATGTACGGTGGTGTGAAAGGGCGGAGGAAATCCGCCCTATTCGATTGGTCGCGGGGCATGCTCCGGAATGTGAATTGGCTGGCACGCACATACAGAGTATGGTCGCGGGGTATGCGCCAGGGCGGGAAAAGGCGGACTCGCACATACAGAGTATGGTCGCGGGGCATGCTCCGGAACGTGAATTGGCTGGCACGCACATACAGAGTATGGTCGCGGGGCATGCTCCGGAACGTGAATTGGCTGGCACGCACATACAGAGTATGGTCGCGAGGCATGCCCCGGAACGCGAATTGGCTGGTACGCACATACAGAGTATGGTCGCGGGGCATGCGCCGGGGCGGGAAAAGGCGGACTCGCACATACAGAGTATGGTCGCGGGACATGCTCCGGGGCGGGAAAAGGCGGACGCGCACATACAGCATGGGGTCGTGGAGTATGTCGCAAAGCGGGAATACGCCGCATCGCACCCATAAACTGGGGTCGCAGCGTATGTCGAGGAGCCGGAATGCGGCGCGACGCACCCATAAACTGGGGTCGCAGCGTATGTCGCAAAGCGGGGATACGGCGCGACGCACCCATAAACTGGGGTCGCAGCGTATGTCGCGAGGCCGGAACCGGGCGGCATGCACCCAATGGAAGAGCTCGCCAACGTGCGCCGCGCGGTGTATTTGTCTGCGATCGGGCGCGGTAAGATGAATGTACGGTAAGATGAATGTACCTTCAAGAAAACAATAAATTGCTTGACCTTACAGGCGGCAGATGCTACTATTGCTTTGTCAATTTAACACTTTAGCACGCTAAAGTACAACAGCAAATCAAGAAGGGACGGAGCAGGGCTCCGGAAAAGGCTGAAAAGGAACAGCCGGAAGGAAAGAAAGGTAAAACGGTAGGCAAAATGAAGAAGAAACTTACAGTACTCGCACTCGCGTTTTCAATGATATTCACGATGCTGGCATTCAGCGCATGCGGCGGTGGCGGCAGCAGTGAGGAAGCTGCAGACAGCGGTGAGAAGTATGGCGAGGGATATGAATTCAAGCACGGCTTCGACCTCGACTACAGACCGTATTCATTCGTAGATGATAACGGCGAGAACGGCGGATTCGACGTAGAGATGGCCCAGGCAGTATGCGAATACTACGGCTGGACATACACACCGGTACCGTTCAACTGGGACGCTAAGGATGCCGAGCTGAACGCCGGAAGCTGTGACTGCATCTGGTCAGGTTTCACCATCAACGGCCGTGAGGATGACTACCTCTGGAGTGAGCCGTATTCCGACAACACTCAGAAGATCATGGTAAAGGCTGACTCGGGTATCACTACTCTGGCAGACCTCACCGGCAAGAAGGTAGGCGTTCAGACAGCTACTTCGGCATACGACCTCCTGAATGACGAGGAAGGCCAGAAGGAACTCATGGACACATTCGCAGAGCTGCAGGTCTATGACACATACACCATCGCTATCACAGACCTCAACGCAGGCGCGATCGATGCTGTAGCAGTAGACGTAACAAGAGCCCAGGAGGCTATGGCGGATGACGATTCGCTGGTATGCCTCGAAGAGAACCTCGGAAGCGAGCAGTACGGCATCGGATTCCGCAAGGACGACACCGAGCTGTGCGAGAAGGTAAACGCAGCGCTTGAGGCTCTGGCAGCTGACGGCACAGTAGCTAAGATCGCAGCCAAGTACCCTGAGATCGAGGAGTACATCACACTCGGCAAGTAGGGCACGGGCAGAAGGTAAATACAAAACTAACTCCCTCTTAAAAATAATAACTGCATATGTAACACAGACCGGCGCAGGTACCGCAGCCTGCGCCGTCTTGTGCGTCATAAGGGGGACCGGCCGGGATACGCGGCCGGCATGACATCAAAAGGAGACTAAATGGCTTTTTCAACTATGTTATCAACGATGAGCCAGGGCATGGTGAAGACCTTCCTTATCTTCGCGCTCACGCTCATCGGATCGCTCCCTCTCGGAATGGTGGTCGCGCTTCTGAGAAAATCCAGGTTCGCACCGGTGCGCGGCTTCATCAAGGGCTTTATATCCATAATGCGCGGCACGCCGCTTATGCTGCAGCTGATGGTATGGTACTTCGGACCGTATTATCTGTTTGGGCTTAACATAGGCAACTGGAGATTCCCGGCCATCATAGTCGGATTCGTCCTCAACTACGCGGCGTACTTCGCCGAGATCTACCGCGGCGGAATCGAGTCCATACCTGCCGGACAGTACGAGGCTGCAGAGGTATTGGGCTATACAAAGACGCAGACATTCATGCGCATAATCCTGCCGCAGGTGATAAAGATCATCATGCCGTCTGTCACAAACGAGGTCATCACGCTTGTAAAGGACACTTCGCTGGCGTTCACGCTGGCTTACCAGGAGGTCTTTTCACTGGCCAAGCAGATCTCGGCTTCGCAGACATCGTTCATGCCGTTCCTGATCGCGGGCGTCTTCTACTTCGTCGCGAACTACGTGGTGGAGATCGTCATGGCGAGGATCGAGAAATCCATGGATTACTATAAGTAGGGGGTGGCAGCATGATACTTGAAATGAAAAACATCAGCAAAAGCTTTGAAGGACTCGAGGTCCTGAAAGATATAAGCTTCGGCGTCGACAGCGGCGAGGTCGTGAGCATAATAGGACCGAGCGGCTCCGGAAAATCGACGCTGCTCCGCTGCTCCACCTTCCTTGAGACTATAGACGGCGGTGAGATAATATACATGGGAGAGAAAGCCGCTCACACGGACGAGAACGGAAACGCCGTCTACGTGAGCCCGCACGAACTCAAGCACTTCCGCAGCTACTGCGGACTGGTCTTCCAGCAGTTCAACCTCTTCCCGCACTACAGCATACTTAAGAACCTGACCGATGCGCCTATGCGCGTAAGAGGAGTGAGCCGCGACGAGGCTGAGGCTACGGCGATGGACCTTCTGAAGCAGATGGGGATCGGAGATAAGGCGAACGCATATCCGTACCAGCTGTCAGGCGGACAGCAGCAGAGAGTCGCGATCGCGAGAGCTCTTGCCATGAAGCCGGAGATCCTCTTCTTTGACGAGCCGACTTCGGCGCTCGACCCGGAGCTTACCGGCGAGGTACTGAAGGTCATCCGCCAGCTGGCAGAGGAGAAGATGACCATGGTGGTCGTCACGCACGAGATGCCTTTCGCGAAGGCTGTGAGCAACCGCGTCATTTTCATGGACGGCGGAGTCATAGTGGAGCAGGGCGACCCGTGCGATGTATTCGACGATCCGAAGGAGGAGAGGACAAAGCAGTTCCTCCGCGTATTCGAACGCTAACTGAAAAAGTTGACAGAGGGGACGGTTCTTTTTGTCAACTTTTTGGAGAAAAAATGGCATTTGATAATTATGAAGAATTAAAGTACTGCATATTTGATCCGACAGGAAACATAACCGCGCTTGTGGAGACAGAGGTGCGGCCGGCTGACCGCGCGCCGGTCGCGTCCGGCATAATGGCCGCGCACCCCGAAGTCGAGCAGGTCGGTTTTGTCGCATATAATGACTCAGCCTGCGAAGCTGCGGACGCGGCGGTCAGCCTTATGATGGCGGGCGGCGAGTTCTGCGGCAACGCCACGATGTGCGCCGCGGCACTCTACGCCGAGCGCAGGGGCATGCCGGCGGACGGCGCCGTAAAGGTGAAAGTGTCCGGCGCCGAAGCACCGCTGACAGTGCAGCTAGAAGAGATAAAGGGCAGCGGTGCGTGCGCGGGCAGCACCGTAAATGACAGCCCGCGTGCCGCCGGCGAAGCGGGCAGCACGGCCGCCCGCCAAGTGTCAGATGAAAGCGCCGCAGGCGGCGCTTCCGGAGCGGCCGGAAATGAAACGGCTCCGGCCGCCATGTACGCTGCCGCGGTAACGATGCCGCCGGCGATAGGGATAGAAAAGATAGGATCAGCAGCCCGCGCGGGCTCAGAAGAAGGCGCGGCTTCCGGCAAAGATGCCGGCGGCGCTTTCGGCCTGCCGCTCGTGAGGCTGCAGGGAATAGATCACATTATCATAGAGCCCGATTCGGGCTTCTTCGGACTGAAAGACGATCCGGCGGCGGCCGAAAGCCTCATCAGAGAGTGCTGCGGCGCGCTCGGCTCGGATTGCCTCGGAATGATGTTTCTGGACGAGCCGGAAGCGCAGGCCGCAGCACAGGACGGCCAGCCAGATGCCGCTGAAGCGGCAGACGGCTGCGCGGAAAAAACTGAGGCGGCAGCCGACTGCGCTGCGCCAGGCGGGACCGCCGAACGCGGCGGCGCGCGCCGTATGACGCCGCTCGTCTTTGTGCCGGGTGCGGATACTTTGTTTTGGGAAAATTCGTGCGCGAGCGGCAGCGCGGCCGCAGGCATCTGGCTGGCGATGAAGGCCGGATCGCCTGTGGATGTGAGGCTGCACCAGCCTGCCGGCAGCCTGAGGGTCGAGAGCGATCCGGCGACCGGGCGTACGGTGCTCCACGGCACCGCGCGGCTGTTGACGCAAAACACCATATAAGGCGCAGAATTGCGTCAACCTCGCCACTGCAAACCGGCAGCCGGCGGCCAAAAGTTGACGCAAAACACTAAGTAAGGCGCAGAATTGCGTCAACCTCGCCACTGCAAACCGGCAGCCGGCGGCCAAAAGTTGACGCAAAACACCATATAAGGCGTAGAATTGCGTCAACCCCGCACCCACAAACCGGCAGCCGGCGGCCAAAAGTTGACGCAAAACACTAAGTAAAGCGCAGACTTGCGTCAACCCCGCCACGAAACTACGGCGCAAGAGACTCCACTCATCACCACAGGCCGCCAGTGCCCGTAATTCCTTAGGTTCGCGAAGCCGCTGAAGCCGCGCGGCTGTTGACGCAAGCGACATATAAATGTTAAAATACTCCGCGGCCACCATTGGAATCACAGGTGGACCACGGTTTTTTATTGTATTAAAAATTATAAGGAAACAGAGCATTGGATAATTACAAAGAAGTATTAGCAAAGTACAAAGACGTCGACCTTTACGGTATGAAGGATGACGAATATAAGGAATTAAAGGCGGCAGAACTCGCAGACATGCAGAGCTATGTCGATGCCATAACAAACAGCGATGTGCCTGAGGTGATGTACCGCATAGGCAGACCGATCACAGATCTCAAGATGATGATGGAGTCGGGCGTCGAGGCATTCGGCGACAAGGTCCTCTATCACCAGGTCATGCCGGGCGATGACTTCTACACAGAGTTCACCTACGGCCAGGTAAGAGATGACGTAAGAGCCCTCGGAACAGCGTTCATGGGTCTCGGCCTCAAAGGTTCGCACATCGGCATCATCGGTGCCAACTGCTACGAGTGGGCTGAGTCCTACTTCGCAGTCACAGGCGGCACGGGAGTCGTGGTCCCGCTCGACAAGGAGCTCTCAAAGGAAGAACTCACAACTCTCTGCGACATGGGCGAGATCGACGCGGTCGTCTGCTGCCAGGACAAGTACTACAACATGTTCAAGGAGATCAAGGCTGAGGGAAAGACCGGCCTTAAGATCATCATGGGCGTAAACAAGGAAGCTCACGAGGACGCGGCGAACGGACTCTATTCGTGGAACCTCCTGAGAGAAGAGGGACGCGCAAAGGTAGAAGCCGGCGACAGAAGCTATCTGGACGCAAGGGTCAGAGCATCCGACATGGTCTCGATCATCTTCACATCGGGAACGACCGGAGTCAGCAAGGGCGTTATGCTCTCGCACAGGAACCTCTGCTGTGACGTCCTCATCGCGCAGACATATCTCGAGGTCTGCCCGAGCGACATCTTCTTCAGCGTGCTTCCTATCCACCACACATACGAGTGCACCTGCACAATGATCGAGGGCCTCTTCATGGGAGCTTCGATGGCATTCGGCAGGGGCCTTAAATACATCACAAAGGACATGCAGATGGTGCATCCGAGCTTCCTGCTCGCGGTGCCTCTCATCTACGAGAAGTTCTATAACACCATCCAGAGGACCCTCAAAAAGCAGGGTCAGGACAAGCTGGTCAACACGCTCTTCGCCATCAACAACGTGACGAGCAAGTTCGGCATCAACGTTGCGAAGCCGATCGCCAACAAGATAATGGCGCAGTTCGGCGGCAACATCGACATGTTCATCGCGGGCGGAGCGAGAGTAGACCCTAAGGTCCTCGCGTTCTTCAGAAGCATGGGCATCCCTTGCCTGCAGGGCTACGGCCTCACCGAGACTTCGCCTATGGTAGCGCTCAATCCGGACCAGTGGAAGTACATGAGAAACGACTCGGCCGGAAAGCTCTTCCAGTTTACAGAGTGCAAGATCATCGACAAGGATGAGGACGGCAACGGCGAGATCTGCTTCCGCGGACCTATGGTCATGATGGGTTACTACAAGAACCCTGAAGCGACTGCGGCAAGCATGGAGAACGGCTGGTTCCACACCGGCGACATCGGATACCTCGACGCCGACAATTACGTGTACATCACGGGCCGCAAGAAGAACGTCATCATCGCGGCTAACGGCAAGAACGTATTCCCTGAAGAGCTCGAGGAGCTCATCGCGAGAAGCCCTTACGTCGACGAGTGCATGGTATGGGCCGACGAGGACAGCGAAGACAGGATGAAGAGGGGCATCTACGTGACCCTGCGTCCTGACAGAGAAAACGTGAAAGAGGCTCTCGGAGACAGGGCAGACGACGAGGGCGCTGTCATGTCGCTCATAAGCAGCGAAATCGACAGGCTCAACGCCAACTGGCCTGACTGGAAGAGAGTCAAGCACATAATCATCAAGAAGAGTGAGTTCAACAAGACGACAGGAATGAAGATCAGAAGATTCGTCGAGGAGAACAAGCTCGCAGATTAGCACAGGACTGCGCGGAAAGGTTGGGAAGTATGACTAAACGACCGGCACTGATAGTAGATCATGAAAAGCTGCGCTATAACATGAGCACCGTGACGGGATGGTGCCGCGAAGCCGGCATCGACGTGGCGGGAGTCATCAAGGCGACGACCGGCATGGCGTCGGTAGCGCTCGACTACGAAAGATGCGGCGCAAAGTGGATCGCGTCGTCGAGGCTCGAGCAGCTCGAAAGGGCAAAGGCAGCGGGAGTAAAGATCCCGGTGCTGATGATAAGAGTCCCGATGCTCTCGGAGATCGCAGACGTGGTGCGCGTATGCGAATACAGCCTGCAGAGCAGCATCGACACCCTGAAGGCAGCTTCGGAAGAGGCTCTTAAACAGGGTAAGACACACAATGTCATCCTGATGGCAGACCTCGGAGACCTGAGGGAAGGCTTCTTCGAAAAGGAAGAACTTGCCGACGTCGCAAAGTACGTCGAGGAGAAGCTTGACGGCCTGCACCTCGCGGGCATAGGCACAAACCTCGGATGCGTCGGATCGGTCAAGCCGACCGAAGAGAAGATGCTGATGCTGGCAGACTGGGCAGAGACCGTCGAGGCAGCGATAGGCAGGCCGCTCGAGATAGTGTCGGGTGGAGCAACATCGAGCCTGATGCCGCTCTTTGACAAGGTGATGCCTGCAAAGATCAACATGCTCAGGGTAGGCGCTGTCGTCTACTGCGGACCGGCGGAGGACCTGCGCACCTGCTACGGCAGGGAAGAGGTCGACGTGATGAGCGACGAGGCTTTCGTCCTCGAAGCGGAGGTCATCGAGACCAACACGAAGCCGACCCACCCTATAGGCGAACTCGGAGTCGACGCTTTCGGACAGAAGGCGACATACGTTGACAGAGGACGCAGAAAGCGCGCTATACTCGCGGTCGGACGTGCCGACTACGGCGACATAGGCGACATACTGCCGCAGCTCGAAGGCGCAGAAGTCACGATGGCGTCGGGCGACCACACGATACTCGACATCGAGGACTGCAGGGAAGAACTCCGCGTGGGAGACGTTGTCAGATTCAAGCTCAAGTACTCAGCTATACTGAGGCTCACGACGAGCGAGAATATAAACATAGAAGAAATTAATTTTTAGGTTTACGTGTAACAGTAAAAGTTGACAGGGAAAACCGTCCCTGTGTCAAAAAAAGAAAGAAGGAAAGCAAAATGGCAGCAAACAAGTCCAATGAAATGACCAGAGAGGGTTATGATAAGCTGAATGCCGAGCTCGAACATCTCATTACCGTAGTACGTAAAGAGAACGCTGAGAGACTCAAGGAAGCTATCTCCCTCGGAGACATCAGTGAGAACGCTGAGTACGATGCAGCTAAGGACGCTCAGGCCGAGACCGAAGAGAGGATCTCGAGCATCGAGGAGATCCTGCGTACAGCAGTCATCGTAGAGGAATCCGACGAGGGCGACGACTCCGTACAGACAGGACGTACGGTCGTACTGAAGGACCTCACTTACAACGAGACAGTTACATATAAGATCGTAGGAACCACAGAGGCAGACCCTCTGAACGGCAAGCTGTCCAACGCATCTCTCGTTGGCGGACACCTGCTGGGACACCACGCCGGCGACAAGGTCGAGTTCGCGGTTCCTGACGGAATGGCCAGATATGAAGTTTTGGAGGTCAAGAGATAATGACTGATAACAGCCAGGTAAAAAACAACGCCCCTCAGGCCGAAGAGCGCGAGCTCAGCGAAAAGGAGATCGGCGAACAGAGACAGATCAAGAGAAAGAAGCTCGAAGAGCTCCGCGAGATGGGAAGAGATCCTTTCCGCGAGGAGACCTTTGATGTTTCCGCATGGTCGAAGGATATCAGAGACAACTTCGACGCGATGGAAGACCAGGAAGTCAGAGTCGCAGGACGTATCATGGCTTTCCGCCGCATGGGCAAGGTCGCTTTCGTCGACATGCAGGACAAGCAGGGCCGCATCCAGATCTTTGTCGCAAGGGACAATATCGGCCAGGACGAATACAACGTATTCAAGACATATGACGTCGGCGATATCATCGGCGTAAACGGCGTGGTCTTCAAGACCAAGACAGGCGAGACCAGCATCAGAGCCATGGAAGTAAAGCTCCTCTGCAAGTCGCTGCAGGTGCTGCCTAACAAGTGGCACGGCCTCAAGGATACTGACCTCAGATACCGCCAGAGATACGTAGACCTTATCATGAACAGCGACGTAAAGGACGTGTTCCTCAAGCGCGCAAAGATCATCAGCACCATGAGAAAGGTTCTCGAAGAGGACTATGACCTGATCGAGGTAGAGACACCGGTTCTCGGAAACATCGCAGGCGGCGCTGCTGCCAGACCGTTCTGGACACACCACAACACCCTCGACATCGACATGACTCTCCGCATCTCTCTGGAGCTTCACCTCAAGAGACTCATCGTCGGCGGACTCGACGGAGTATATGAGATCGGCAAGGTCTTCAGAAATGAGGGAATGGACAAGAACCACAGCCCTGAGTTCACATCGATGGAGGCTTACAAGGCTTACGTAAACCTCGAGACCATGATGGACCTCATGGAGCAGGTAACATACAAGTGCGCCATGGCCGTCAACGGAACACCTATCGTCAAGTACGGCGACAAGGAGTTCGACGTGACACCGCCTTGGAACAAGATCGACATGACAGAGGCTGTCATCAAGGTGACAGGCATCCCGTTCGACAAGATCGACTCGGATGAAGAGGCCATCGAGGCTGCCAAGAAGTACGGCATGACATTCGAGAACGAGGCTGACTGGACAAGAGGCAAGATCATCGCTGAAATGTTCGAGGACTACTGTGAGGACATCCCTGGATTCCTCGACGGACCGTGCTTCGTATGCGGACACCCGGTAGAAGTCTCGCCGCTCGCAAAGAAGGATCCTAAGGACCCTCGCATCACAAGAAGATTCGAGTCGTACATCAACGGCTGGGAGATGTCCAACGCGTTCTCCGAGCTGAACGACCCTATCGACCAGTACGAGAGATTCGCAGAGCAGCAGAGACAGCTCGACCTCGGTATCGACGATGAAGCTCATCCGATGGATACAGACTTCGTCAACGCACTCGAGGTAGGAATGCCTCCTACAGGCGGCATCGGCATCGGCGTCGACAGACTCGTGATGCTGCTCACAGACAGCGCTACGATCAGAGACGTACAGCTCTTCCCTGTAATGAAGCCGGAAGGTAAGGGCGGAGCAAAGAAGGAGCGCGTTGAGATCGATTTCAGCAAGGTCAAGGTAGAGCCGCTCTTCGAAGAGGAAGTGGACTTTGACACCTTCAGCAAGTCGGATTTCAGAGCAGTGAAGATCAAGAGCTGCGAAGAGGTCAAGAAGAGCGACAAACTGCTGAAGTTTGTCCTGAACGACGGATCCGGCGAGGACAGAGTCATCCTGAGCGGCATCAAGCAGTATTACGATCCTGAAGAGCTCGTTGGAAAGACTGCGATAGCGATCGTGAACCTTCCACCGAGAAAGATGATGGGAGAGTACAGCAACGGAATGCTGATCAGCGCGGTCAATGAGTACGACGGTGAGGAGATGCTCAACCTCCTGCTCGTAGACGACAGGATCCCGGCAGGAGCCAAGCTGTACTAGAAAGCGTGGGTAAGGGGTCAAAGATGACAATCTGAGGCAAAAGAAACGATTTGAATGATCGCTTCTGGAAACAGATTTGCTACCCCATATCGGCAGTTACTACCCCATTTTTACCCCATTGCAATAACAAGATATAAAGACTTATGAAAGGGTTCCGAGCCTCCATCAAGTTCATATAACAACTTATGAAGACTTATGACTACCCCACTTGAGTGAAAAAAGAGGCATAATTTGCGAAAACCAGCAGATTATGCCTTTTTCTTTGCCTGAATTTGCACAATTGCGAAAACTGCAATGTGACTATTAAATATATACAGAAGTAGGTATGCGAGATGATATAACAAGATAAAGTGTATTTACACAAAACATGCCATGCATGTTCCTAAGGATATTACTGTAAATGTGGAAACCGCTTATGGAGATGTACTGCACACAAATCTTCCTAACGCTCCGCATGGCGAAGGAGATTACCTGATCTGTACGATAGGAGAAGACGGGGGTCCGAATCTTTCAGATGTGTGGGTCCTGAATGGATTGATCTTTCCGGACTGTTATGACAATTCTCACTTAAATGAGCAGTAATGCTTCCCAAAGGGCATTATGAAATTGAATCATAACGCCTGACATTATTCAAAATAACTATAATACAGTATAAATTTAGACCCGCATGTTTACTTGAGAATTCCAGTAGAGTTAATTAGAATTAATTTTAATAAATAATTTTAAATTCTGTTAGGAGGCTTTAACAATGAAAAAGAAATTAATTGCTCTGTTTGTTGTTCTGACAATGTGTGTTGCTGCTTTTGCGGGATGCGGATCATCTGGTTCTGATTCATCATCAGAAGCAACAAAGAGCGAAGGTACTATTATGTTCTGCGGATCTACTTCACTGTATCCGATCATGTCATCTCTTGCATCTTCTTTCACAGATGAGTATGAGACATGGAACAATGTCGATGCTGCTCTTCCGGAGGCTAACATTTCAATCTATGTAGCACCTGGCGGGTCCGGCGTTGGTGTCAGTGCTGTTGAGGAGGGTACTGCAGACTTCGGAATGGTAGCACGTGAAGTTAAGGATGAGGAGAAGGAGGCACTCGGTGACGGATATCAGGAATTCGTAGTTGCAAGAGATGCTCTCACAGTTGCAGTAAACGCTGAGAATCCAATCGCAGCTAAGATCGATAACCTTGATTCAGATACTATCCGCAAGATTTTCGCTGGTGAGATCACAAAGTGGAATGAAGTCGACGAATCTCTCCCGGATGCAGCGATCAATGTGTATATCAGAGACCTTTCGGGTGGTGCTTATGAGGTATTCCAGAAAGCTATTATGGGTGACAGCGAAATTACAGCATCAGCTACTCAGTCTGCTTCCATGACAGAACTTGCTACCAACGTTGCAGGTGATCCTAATGGTATCGGATATGTAGGATACGGCGCTTACAACAAGGCTAATGCTGACAAGCAGGTTCTCTTCGCAATGAAGGTCGACGGCGTTGAGGCTAATGAAGAAACGATCCTCAGTGGAGACTATAAAGTGCAGAGGCCGGTACTCTTCTGCACAGGAAACGAGATCACACCGATCCAGCAGGCATTTATCGACTATGTCTTCTCAGAGACAGGTTATCAGGTAGTTGAGGAGAACGGATACATTCCGGCATTCACAGTTAAATAGACATCTGTCTGAAGAATATCCAATAATATAGATCCCGGGTGATTTACGCACCCGGGAAATTTTTAGATAATGCGCAGAATAACCAATATAATATTCAAAATAATACTTTGCATTCTCACAGGGGTCACACTTGCCGCACTGGCATTCGTGATTATATTTATCGTTAAAGAGGCTCTGCCTACATTCAATGATGTATCAGTACATGAGTTTCTATTCACCAATGAATGGATGCCTGTAGAAGGAATAGGGAGCGGAGCCAGATTTGGCATTTTCAATTTCATAGCCGCAACTGTATATGTTTCTTTCCTTGCTATGCTCATAGCGATCGTGATCGGAATCGGCGCGGCCTTGTATCTGTCATGTGTGGCCACGGACCGGATCCGCGGGATCATGTATCCATTTGTCGACCTTTTGGCGGGTATCCCATCTGTAGTTTACGGATTCATCGGACTGACAGTTATAGTCAGATTGTTTCTCAAGGTAGGTGTACATACCGGAGTCTGCGTGCTGGCTGCAGCGATACTTCTTGCGATAATGCTGCTGCCGTACCTCATCTCATCATGCAGTGAAACGCTCCTCAAGAATAAAGAAGCTTATCTGAGAGCGGGCAATGCACTCGGTGTAGATGCGTGGTATACGATATCCACTGTTATCCTTCCTGCTTCATGGAAGAATATACTGACCGCAATGATACTCGCGATCGGCCGTGCGATGGGCGAAACCATGGCAGTAATGATGGTTATCGGAAATGCAAATCTCTTCCCTACACTGCTTGGCAAAAGCGAATCAATAGCAGCTGTCATTGCACTTGAAATGGGAACTGCAGTTAACGGAAGCACACATTTTCATGCCTTGTATGCGGCAGGACTGGTGCTGATCGTGCTGCTCTTTATCATCAATGTGGGAATCAATATGATACGCAATAAATTACTGTAAAGGTGAAGCATGCATATTAGAGGACTTTTTACCAAAATCTGGGCATATACGGGAATCATAGTTGTTTCGGTAGTAATAGTCTTTCTGTTTGCCTTTGTCTTCTGGAAAGGCGGATCGACCATAACCTGGGAGTTCCTGTCAACACCGCCTGCCGGGCTCGTCCTTGGATCGGAGGGCGGGATTCTTCCGGCTATAACAGGCAGCCTTGCTTTTACCCTTACGGCGATCGTAATAGGGGCAGTTCCGGCGATATCTACAGCACTGTATCTGGTCTTCTTCTGCAAGAGCCGGAGAATGGAAAGTATGATACATCTGGTTATCCAATGCATAGCAGGGATCCCGTCTATAGTACTTGGACTGTTTTCATACAGCCTGTTTGTCAGGGATCTCAATTTCGGGAGATGTATTCTCTCCAGCGGTATCGCGTTAGGTATAATGGTATTGCCGTTCATTGAAGTACGAGCTGAGAAGACATTCAGAGAGCTGAATCCGGCAATGATTCAATCGGCCTATGCTCTCGGATGCAACAAGACACATACAATTCTTACAGTAGTTCTTCCTGCGTGCAGAGGAGAACTGTTCTCGGGAATTATTCTCGGCGGGTGTTATGCTATGGGAGCTACTGCACCTATGATTTTTACCGGAGCAGTTGCGTTCGCATCAAATCCGACAAGCCTCTTCGAGCCTGCTATGGCTTTGCCGCTTCACCTGTACCTGCTGGTGGCGCAAGGGCACACCTCGCTCGACATGGCATATGGAACAGCTTTCGTTATGATGGCAGTAATACTGATAAGTAATGTACTGGTAACTATGTACGCTAGAAGGAGACAGCGCGAGTGGAAACAATAATGAACACAGAATCGATCGGAACTGAGGAATATGTTGCGAGATCTGCAGGAACTGAGGCTGCGATGAGAGTCAGGGAACTGAGCGTTTCCTATGACAATAAAGAGACTCTGCATAAAATCACAACCGAATTCCCAAAGCACTGCATAACTTCTATAATAGGACCTTCGGGCTGCGGGAAGACAACAATGCTGTTATCTCTGAATGATCTTATCAGAGAGATTCAGGGAGTAAAAGTGGAAGGAGAGATTTTGCTTGGAGACAAGCGGACTGACGCGATACCGCAGGAAGAACTGCGAAGACGCGTTGGTCTTGTGTTCCAGACGCCGATGCCGTTCCCGTTCTCGGTATATAAGAATCTCACATATGCACCGAGATATTATGGCAATCATAATAAGAAAGATCTCGATCGGATCGTGAAGGAAAAACTGGCGCTGGTCGGTCTGTATGATGAAATCAAGACTGATCTAAATAAAAGTGCACTTAAATTCTCCGGCGGACAACAGCAGAGGATCTGCATAGCGAGAGCTCTTACTGTTGAGCCTGATATCCTGCTGCTCGATGAGCCGTGTTCAGCACTTGATGTACGAAGCATTTCAGTAATAGAAGAAACCTTACTGAGGTTAAAATCTCAGTATACTATAATAATCGTAACGCATAACATTGCGCAGGCAAGACGACTTTCAGACAAAGTCATATTCCTTAAAGACGGACGGCTTATCGAAGAAGGAGACGCTGCAGGGTTGTTCAGAGAACCCAAAGAAGCAGAGACAAGAGAATTTTTGAGAGGTATTTACGGATGATTCAGATAGATATTCCGGGTAGAGAGACGATAACTATAGAGCACCTTGTACTTGATTACAATGGAACCGTTGCAGAAGACGGACATCTGATTCCTGGTGTTGCAGAGCGGCTTGCGGAACTCAAAGAACTGGTTGAAGTCCACGTCCTGACAGCTGATACATATGGAACAGTACGGGCGCAATGCGACCCGATAGGGATCCATGTAGAGACATTCCCTAGAGCAGGAGCCGCGGAGTGCAAACTCGAGATAGTGGAGAAACTCGGTGCGAATGTAATGTGCGTCGGTAACGGGTTCAATGACGTGCTGATGTTCGGCCCTGCGGCACTCTCTGTCGCTGTGATAGAGAAAGAAGGTACTTTTGCAGGGCTGATAGCGCATGCAGATGTTCTGACAACAAGCATTCTTGATGCGCTCGACCTGCTTGTCAGAACTGACAGGCTCAGAGCGACGCTCAGATCATAGGATAGCTTGCCGGATCCAGCTCAATCGAAGCTGACTGCCGGGAATGATTCTATGAGGCTGGCGACCAGATCGGAAATGATCGGCGATGACTGCTTACGGAGACAGGGGTTCTCTGTCTCCATTTTTCTTGCATAACTATGTGCGATAGAGTATGCACATATAGTAACTTTCAAATATGAGATCACACTCGAGTGGATCAATTGGGCCCAGTGAAAGGCGGACTGGTACGATCCTATAGTTGCGCTGGAAGATGACTATCTTGGGAAACGCGAACATGGAAAGAACAGCGAAGCAAAATGGACTGTCTTAATGGCGGCGAATGTGTTAGGATTAACTCAACAACAGAAGTAGTTGAGGAAGAATAGAATACATACACACGGCAGCTGGTCCTTAGCTCGAACAGCCCAAACATGGCTGTACCCCATATCACCCCGAGGACTACCCCATATGCTCCGGAATGATCAAAAATTCATCGAAAATGGGTTTTGAAAAACGGTCTGGGTCAGTCAACACTGGGGGTTGATATGTAGGCTGGCATCGGAATTATTGTATGGGCAGGGTGAGAATACACTCCCGACAATGAAGCCGGAAGGCAAGGGCGGAGCTCAGAAGAAGGAGACAGTCAAGATCGATTTCAGCAAGGTCCAGATAGAGCCGCTGTTTGAAGAATTCGTAGACTTCGAGACATTCAGCAAGAGCGACTTCCGTGCAGTGAAGATCAAAGCCTGCGAGGAAGTTCCTAAGTCAGACAAGCTCCTGAAGTTCACACTGAACGACGGAACAGGCGAAGACAGAGTCATCCTGAGCGGCATCAAACATTATTATGATCCTTCTGAACTCGTTGGAAAGACTGCGATTGCAATCGTGAACCTTCCACCGAGAAAGATGATGGGACAGTACTCCAACGGCATGCTGATCTCCGCAGTCAACGAGTATGACGGCGAGGAGATGCTCAACCTCCTGCTCGTAGACGACAGGATCCCGGCAGGAGCTAAACTTTACTAGAAGGAGACAGGGGGCGGTTCTCTGTCTCCTGTTTTTATGCAAAAAAATGCGAGACAGAGAACCGTCCCTTGTCTCCTCCTTTTTTGCTATAATGTCATTAAACAAGTTGACAATTAGCATGCGAGAGTGGGTGATCTTATGGCACACAGACCTAATATTCTGAAGCTGGCTACGAAGATCAGTCTTGAGAGTCTGACTTATACCGGCATAACTTACAACGACCCGGAGTACAAGATCCTTGAGCCTATTGTAGATGACGACATGTGCGAGATCATGATGCACATGCGGCTCAATGCGAGCAGGACTCCCGAGGAGATCGCGCGAAGGGCGAAGAAGGACGTCGAATTCACGCAGAAGCAGCTGGACAAGCTCCAGGTGGCGGGCGTGGCGCGCGTGCGCATGGAAGACGGGAAGAGGTGTTACTACTATCCGATCTGGGTCCCGGGCATCATGGAAGGCGTGCTTTCAAACAGAGAGCAGTGCGAAGCTCATCCTGTACTGGCCGAGTGCTTCGAGGAGTACACCAGAAAGAGGGTCTCCATGCTGGCTCCGTTCATGGACGCGGGCATGAACATGATGCGTGTCATCCCGGTCCAGAGCGCTATCGAGAACAATTCGCGCAAGGCGAGCTATGACGAGGTGGCGAGGCTGGTCGAGAAGGCGCACACCATCTCGGTCGGACCGTGCTCATGCAGACGCTCGCGCAGGCTCATGGGCGAGGGCTGCGGACATCTCGAAGACGACATGTGCATGTACCTCAACGACAACGCGCAAAACTTCATCGAGACAGGCGCTCACCGCCGGATCGACAAGGAAGAGGCGTACGAGATACTCAGGAGGGCCGAGGCCAACGGTCTCGTGCACGAGCTGAACGTGACGGACGGCTATGACGAGGCGAACGCGATCTGCAACTGCTGCGGCTGCTCATGCTTCGCGCTCCGTATCGCATCGTACTTCAGGACTCCTGACGCGATCCGCACCAACTATGTCGCCAGGGTCGACAAGGATAAATGCGTGGCCTGCGGACAGTGCGTGGAGAACTGCCAGCTCAACGCCGTGAAGCTGGGGCAGAAGCTCTGCGACAGGCCGGCTAACGAGCCGCGTCCTGCTGAGACAGCACGCAACACGCTCTGGACGAGCAAAAGGTATAATCCGGATTTCCGCATCAACCGTACAGACGTGATGCCTGAAGGTACAGCGCCGTGCAAGTCGGCCTGCCCTGCTCACGTTCCGGTACAGGGCTACATTAAGCTGGCTTCTGAAGGCAGATATGATGAGGCCCAGGAGCTGATCATGAAGGAGATCCCGTTCCCTGCCATATGCGGACGCATCTGCAACAAGAAGTGCGAGGAAGCCTGCACGCGCGGGGACATCGATACGCCGGTCGCGATCGACGAGATCAAAAAGTTCATCGCGGACCGCGAGCTCGGATCCAAGGACCGCTATGTGCCGAAGATGCTGAATCAGAGGGGCGAGCCTTTCACGGAAAAGATCGCTGTGATCGGCGCAGGTCCTGCTGGACTCAGCTGCGCGTACTATCTGGCTATAAAAGGGTATCCGGTTACAGTATTTGAAAAGGAAAAAGTGCTCGGAGGCATGCTGACGCTGGGCATCCCTTCGTTCAGGCTCGACAAGAGCGTCATCAACGCCGAGATCGACATCCTTAACAAGCTCGGAGTCGAGTTCAGGACCGGCGTAGAGCTCGGCAAGGACGTGACGCTCGACGGCCTGAGAGAGGAAGGCTATAAGGCGTTCTATCTGGCGATCGGCGCTTCGAAGGGCGCTGAGCTTGGAATAAAGGGAGAGGATCTTCCGGGAGTGCTTTCAGGCATCGACTTCCTCAGGGAGATCAATCAGGATAAAAAGCCTGAGGTAGGGAGCTCGGTCGCGGTACTTGGCGGCGGCAATGTGGCTCTCGATGTTGCCAGGTCGGCCGTGCGCCTGGGCGCTGATGTAAAGGTGTACTACCGCAGAAGCGAGGAGGAGATGCCTGCTGACAGAGAAGAAGTCGAAGAAGCTATCTCGGAAGGCATCGAATTCGTTTATCTGGCAGCCCCTGTTGAGGTTGCCGGGAACGGAAAAGCCGAGACGCTCAGACTCGAGAAGATGGAGCTCGGTGAGAAGGATGCGAGCGGCCGCCGCAGACCTGTGGGTACAGGAGAATTCTTCGAGGCGCCTGTGACATGCGTGATAAGCGCGACCGGCCAGAAGGTGGAACTCGGCGGCATCGACCCTGCGGGTCTGCTGTCCGTGAATGCGAACGGGACTGTCAGAGCGGACAGCATTTCCGGCCAGACCTCCGTCGATGATGTATTTGCCGGCGGCGACCTGGTGACCGGGCCGAAGTTCGCCATCGACGCCATCGCGGCCGGAAAAGAAGCCGCCATCTCGATCCACCGCTTCGTCCACGAAGGTCAGACCCAGGAGCTCGGCCGCGATCACAGAGACTACAGCTCGTTCGACACGGCGACAGCTCAGATCGATCCGGTCGGATTCGACAACGCGCCTCGTCAGAAGGCGGCAGGTCCGGGCGGTGAGAAGGCGAGGACCACGTTCGACGATCTCCGCAGCACTTTCACCGAAGAGCAGGTGAAGAAAGAATGCGGCAGATGCCTCGGATGCGGCACCGCCGTCGTCGATCGCTTCATGTGCGTGGGCTGCGGCATCTGCACCACACACTGCAAGTTCGACGCGATCCAGCTTGAGAAGGTCTACGATGCCGGCAACGGCAAGTACTTCGGAACGCTCGGCAAGATCGTCACTCACGTTCCTAGCATCGGCGCGGGAATGGTGAAGAAGCAGCTGGGAAGACGCGGAGGCGGAAATGCATGAGATAGGCATCGCCAGGCAGATACTCCGCACGGTAGAGAGATTCGCTGCGGAGAACGGCGTTGATGGGATCGATGAAGTCGTTTGCGACAACGGGGAACTGTCTCTTGTGATACCCGAGTATCTCGAGAAGACCTATCCCATGGTCGTGAAGGGGACCATCCTGCAGGAAGCGAAGCTGACCCTTAACACAGTGCCGGGTCTCGCGGAATGCGATGACTGCGACGAGATATTCAACGTCGTGGAGCACAAAGGTTATTGCCCTTCCTGCGGCAGCTTCAGAAAGACGGTGCTGTCCGGCAAGACCTTCAGCGTAAAAGAAATAATCGTAAAGGAGACATGGGACGGTTCTCTGTCTCCAAAATAATAACGATCCGGAGACAGAGAACCGTCCCCCGTCTCCCCGTCTCCAAAAAACAACGATCCTGCAGAGATCGCTGGTCCCTGCAGGATTTTTGTTGTTATTGGTATTTTTTGAAGGTTGTTATGAAGAAAAGTATTGTCTTTGCTGACAATGACAGGATAGCAATCGTTCCTTAAACGAACTTAAATACGTTCCCGGGAACCCAAATCTTTTTCGGATCCGCGTGAGCGTGATATACTCTGTTTGTAGTATTCTGGAATCTCGCAGGGATGCTGTCAAAGCGCTTAAGGCGATGGGATATACGCAGGTCATAAGCATGGGAGGCATCAATAAGTACAAAGGCTTAAAGGAAAAAGTAATTTCTACATAATACCGTGAATAAGCCCTGCCAGCGACTTTTCACGAAAATAAGTGATGTCAGCACCTGAAAAATAATGTAAAATTCAGGCAACCACATAAGGCTATGGCCACGACAAAAAGGCGGAGCAGTGAAAAATGTAAAGCTTATTTCTACGCAAAACTTCGCCGGGAACGAGACGATTCAGTTGTCCGGTCAAGCCTGTCTGCGGTCAAATCAAAGAATTATTTTTTGAGAAGTGCTGGCTTAAGGATCACTCGGTCTGGGGAGATTTTCCGTAATCCTAAAGAGGTCAGCACTTTTTCACTTAGCAACAATTCGGCCAAGTCGAAAGGGGTTTTGCCGTTAAGTCCGTCCCTTGCCACAGAGTTTATGTGGCAGGTCATGAGACGCACTTTCTCGTGAGTCAGATCCTTCATGCTTCGACCCTTAGGGATGATGTAGCGAA
Source organism: uncultured Eubacteriales bacterium (assembly GCA_902778585.1). Lineage (GTDB taxonomy): Bacteria > Bacillota > Clostridia > Peptostreptococcales > Anaerovoracaceae > Crickella. Next base: position 20,246 of record CACYYD010000024.1, read on the forward strand.
TGAACTCGTGGCTTTTTTCCAGGCGACCCTTCTGGTTGGACTTGTAAGGATCGCAGTAGAACACGCGTGTCCGTCTCTTGCGGTTATCGGTCATCTCAATCGACCAGGGGTCCTTGAACTCAGGACCGTTGTCCGTAAGGATCACTCTGAAAGTCCGTTTGAAGACGGTAGGTCCAAGCAAATCATACAGTTTGTCAAAAACATCCCGCACAGCTCTCTGCGTACATGATGGAAGCAGAAAAATGAGCAGGAAAGACGACTTTCGAAAGAGCAGAGTCATCAGGCAAGGGCCTGAATCACGGCTGCCCTTGACGGTGTCCATTTCGACGACCTCGTAGTCAGGGAACATCTCAGTATATGCGAGGAAGTCCTTGTAGGTCCTGCGATTGCGGTAAGCGTATTTTACAGGGTTTTCGCCTCTGCGCTTCTTACGGAGCTTGTACCTGACACGGCGAGGCAGATCGATGTTCTTGACGGTGAAGATGCCCATGTCCAGATAGTTGTAAACTGTCTTTCTGCTGCATGGCAGGACATCGCCGTATGATGAGAATATGTGGCTGAGAGGCTGTCCCTGCTTGATGAGAGGGGAGATGAACTCGTCCAGCTCTTTGAGCTCTTCAGGCGTCATGTTGATGCCGGCTCTGGATTCAGAAAGCAGGGTCCTGTACCTTTTGTGAGCATCTTCGGCCCTGTAATAGATCTGGGAAGCATGACAGGAACCGATGACCTTGCAGCCGTTGCATACATACGGCGGCGATTTCAGCTCATCACATAAGTAAGGCTCATAGTGTGAGCAGGCATGGGCGCAATGGTCGAAGAAACAGCTCTTGCACTTGCTTGAACATGCTCTGGGGCACATAAGCATCTTGTCGCAAGTACCGTTATGGATGCAGTCATTGCCGGGCTTGAGAGCAAGGCGTCCATCGTCCCATTCGACAAACTTGCGTATTTCGAGTGATATGGTCGACGGATCCTTACCCAGAGCTTTTGCGATCGTTCTGAAATTTTCACCGCGGATCAAAGCCTGCTCTATGTAAACTCGATCCGAAAGAGTCAGATGTTTGTGGTCACCTTTAATTTCTTTGCTCATGATTACCTCCTGCTTTTGCAGACAGGCGACCATGGCAATTATACCTGTGTAAGAGTAAACACAAGTATGTAGAATTTAGTCTTACACAAATAGATTTTAAAAATATATTCAACG
>CACYYD010000025.1 GCA_902778585.1 uncultured Eubacteriales bacterium
TTGCAGACAGGCGACCATGGCAATTATACCTGTGTAAGAGTAAACACAAGTATGTAGAATTTAGTCTTACACAAATAGATTTTAAAAATATATTCAACGAATAAGTACAAAGGTGAACAGGAGAATTATTGACGAACAGGCGTTCTTTTTTGTAGAATAACAATACATCAATACATCAAAAAAGAAGACCGGAGAGACAGAACCGGGATGCAGCTGTCAACCGGCCCATACGGAGGCAGGCAATGACGCAATCAATAGACGTGATAGTAATATTCGACAAGGCTGTAAGCATCCCGAAGCCTCTCAGATTCAAGATATATGACAGCGGACAGTGGAAGTCGGTCAATGTCGACCGTATATACAATTCCGAGTGGATCCGCAAGGACGGCAAAGTCCAGATAGAATACCGGTGCGGATCAAAAAGCCGCAGCGGCCGGATGATCAATTACAGCCTGAGGTACGTGCAGCAGGAAGTCCGCTGGGAGATGGACATCGCAGGCGGCAGCGCGTAAAATAAGTGCTGATATGATCTTTGGGAAAGGGAGAATAAAATAATATGAACGAAATAAAAAGACCAAGAAGACCCATACTGATCTTCTACATCGTATTTCTTCTGCTGCTGTTTATTTTCAACGGCATGCTGCTGCCTAAGATGGCAGAGCAGCAGGTAAAGGAAGTCGATTACGGTACTTTCATGACGATGACCGAAAACGGCCAGATCGGATCCGTGCAGATCGAGGACAACAAGATACTGTTTTCAAGCAAGGACGGATCCAAGCTGTACAAGACAGGCGTCGTGAACGATCCGGACCTCGTCAACAGGCTGCACGCGAGCGGTGCTGAGTTCAACAGCCGCATCGTCGAGGAGATGTCGCCTATGACGAACTTCCTGATGAGCTGGGTCCTGCCTATACTCATATTCTTCGCGCTCGGCCAGTACCTGAGCCGCAAGATGATGGACAAAGCAGGCGGCGGAGCCGGCTCCATGATGTTCAACATGGGAAAGAGCAACGCCAAGGTATACGTCAAGTCATCTGACGGTATCAAATTCAGCGATGTCGAGGGTGTTGACGAAGCCGAAGAAAACCTGCAGGAGATAGTTGAATACCTGCACGATCCTAAGAAGTACCAGGATATCGGAGCTTCGATGCCTAAGGGCGTGCTTCTCGTGGGGCCTCCGGGAACAGGAAAGACCATGCTTGCCAAGGCTGTCGCAGGCGAGGCAGATGTACCTTTCTTCTCGATGTCGGGTTCTGAGTTCGTCGAGATGTTTGTCGGAATGGGCGCCTCAAAGGTGCGCGATCTCTTCAGACAGGCCAAGGAGAAGGCGCCGTGCATAGTGTTCATCGATGAGATCGACGCTATCGGACAGAAGAGAAACAGCGGCAATTTCGGCGGCAATGATGAGAGAGAGCAGACACTCAACCAGCTCCTCACAGAGATGGACGGATTTGAAGGCAACAGCGGCGTCATAATCCTGGCTGCTACCAACCGCCCTGAGTCACTCGACCCTGCGCTCACAAGACCTGGCCGTTTCGACAGAAGAGTGCCGGTAGAACTTCCTGACCTTCAGGGCAGGGAAGCCATACTCAAGGTGCATGCAAAGAAGATAAAGGTTGAAGAGGGCATCGACTACGGCGCTATCGCACGCATGGCTTCGGGAGCATCCGGAGCAGAGCTCGCGAACATCGTAAACGAGGCTGCGCTCAGAGCTATCCGTGACGGCCGCAATGCCGCCAGCCAGACCGACTTTGAGGAGAGCATCGAGGTCGTCATCGCGGGTTACCAGAAGAAGAACTCGATACTGACTGATCAGGAGAAGAAGATAGTTGCTTACCACGAGATCGGTCACGCACTGGTAGCCGCAAAGCAGGCGAATTCCGCTCCGGTACAGAAGATCACGATAATACCGCGTACTTCGGGAGCGCTCGGATACACTCTGCAGGTAGAAGAGGGCAACCACTACCTGATGAACAAAGAGGAGCTCGAGAACAAGATCGCTACTCTTACAGGCGGACGTGCCGCAGAAGAGGTAGTCTTCGGCTCGGTAACGACAGGCGCTTCAAACGACATAGAACAGGCGACCAAACTGGCCAGAGCCATGATCACACGCTACGGCATGAGCGAGGACTTCGATATGGTCGCTATGGAGACAGTACAGAACCAGTACCTCGGCGGAGATACTTCGCTCGCGTGCTCGGCTGAGACACAGACCAAGATCGACGAGAAGGTAGTGGAACTCGTAAAGGAACAGCACGCAAAGGCGGTCAAAATACTCACGGAGAACAGGGAGAAACTTGATGAGCTTGCAGACTTCCTTTATGAGAAGGAGACCATCACCGGAGCTGAGTTTATGGACATACTGAACAAGTAGAGGAGGGTATTAGTTTTTATTATATCGGATATGCGAAAGAACCATTTTACTAAATGCTGAAAGAATGTTATTTTTTTATCAGACAAGAGGGGCCGCAGAAACACAGAAAGAAGCGGCGTTCACGATCATAGATAAATAACATTTAAACAGGAGGCAATAAAATGACAGGAATCATCGCAGTAGCAGGAATCGCAGTAGTATCCGGAATCCTCACTTATGAGTTCGAGTCCAAGGTCGCTCCAAGAGACTAATCGAAACGGTCCAGAGAGATATACAGACGTTATGAAGAAGTCCGGCGCATCGCGCGCCGGACTTCTTTCTTCTTTTTATTTTATATTCTCCCTGATGAACTTGATCACTGATCTCGCGAGAGGGCCCGCGTATTCGGCAGACCTTATGCCTATACCGAGCGTCCGGTATGCCTCGGGATCGAGCATGCGAGTCTCGTAATCTCCCGGGAACTCGTTGATCGTAAGCTCGGGCAGTATCGCCAGACCAAGCCCGCGCTGCACCATGGACAGCACGGCGAAGTCGTCCCTTGAATAGTAACGCACTTCAGGGACAAAGCCGGCATCTTCAAAGACCTTGTGAGGATCCTTGTCATAAGTTTTGTAAGTCATTATGAAAGGATAGCCCTTGAGTATCCCTGCAGGCACGTAGTCATACCTGCAAAGCTCGTGCCCGGACGGCATTACCAGAAGCATCGGGTCTTCAAGTATGGGTATGAAATCTATGCTTGAAGGACCAGGGCCGCTCATAAGGGTCATGTCGAGCGTTCCGTTGACGAGGCCTTCTATCATTTCATCGTGTCCGAGCTCTTCTATCTGGAACACGACTTCAGGGTAGTTGTTCTGAAAGTATTCGACGACCTGGGGGACCCAGTACACTGAAGTGCTGACGAAAGTCCCTATCCTTATGGTGCCCTTGCGGAGCCCGTGGAGATCGGCCAGTTCCTGTTCAAACTGCTCCTCGCTTCTGATGATCCTCCTCATTGCAGGGATAAGCATCCTGGCTTCCTGAGTCGGCTCTACACCGCGGTTTGTCTTTACGAGTAGCGGAAATCCGACCTCATCTTCGAAAGCCTTCATGGTCTGCGTGAGGTAGGACTGAGTATATCCGAGCGTCTGTCCGGCTTTTGTAAGACTGCCCTTGTCGATGGCAGTAAGAAGTATCCTGATTTTTTGAGTATTCATTTTGCCTCGCTCCGTCTGAATGGGTATTACAAAATGTTATTGCAGATCCATTAGGGATTGTATCAGAGCGGGGCACTGCAAATCAAACCGGCATACAGCACATCTGCCATCCCCGCTGTCACGTTTGCACAGCCAGGGGAGGCGTGGTAAAGTTAGTCAGACAGGAAAAACATGGGAGAAAATCTCGGAGGAAAGGCATACGATGATAGACAAACGCAAACTGTTAAAGGCGGTGGTATTCAACACTGCAGCAGTGGTATTGGGAGCGGAGGCTATATCGAATTACATAATCCACACCTCGGTGGTGATGCCTGAGAAAGACAAGAACACATTCCCTGAGGATACCAATATGAAGCATCAGGACAATCCGGAGATAAAGACGGTCTTCATGAAGACCTTTGACGGACTGCAGCTTCTCGGTCACTGGTATCCGTGCGAAGGCGCTGTAAGAAACATAGTCTGCATGCATGGCTGGCACGGGAGCTGGCTGAAGGACTTCGGCGACATCATAGATTTCCTTCACGAGAGCAAGTGCAACGTGCTGCTGGCAGATGAGCGCGCGCAGAACGGAAGCGAGGGCAAGTATATGGGCTTTGCTCTTCTTGAAAGGTACGACTGCCGCGAGTGGGTGAAGTGGGTCAGCGAAAAGACCTCTCAGGATCTGCCGGTGTATATCTACGGCGTTTCGATGGGATCGGCTGCCGTCATGATGACAGCCGGGCTTGACCTGCCTGAGAACGTGAAAGGCGTGATCGCCGACTGCGGTTATACCTCGCCTCAGGATATCTGGAAGCATCTGCTCCACAAGAACCTGCATCTGCCTTACGGCAAGCTGCTCGATCTTATGATGAGGGTCAAGTTTGCGCTGAGGACGGGAGAGCGTGACACGGATCATTCGTCCATCGAGGCTCTTAAGAAGTGCGAGCTTCCGGTACTCTTTGTGCATGGTGACGAGGACGACTTTGTACCGCCTGAGATGTCTTACAGAAACTACGAGGAATTTGAAGGAGACAAAGAGCTTCTGATCGTGGAAGGCGCAGCTCATGCCGTAAATTACAGGACAAATCCTGAAGCTTACGAGGCTGCGGTGAAGCGCCTTTGGGCGAAGGCCGAATAATAACAAAATACGCTGTTACATGTGATAAAATACACGGTAATGATAAAACCAATACAAGGGTAAAAATTAAAGGAAGGACTAAGATGAAAATCGTAATTCTGGACGGATACACAGAGAATCCGGGAGACCTCAGCTGGGACGGCCTTAAGGCATTCGGTGAGGTAGAGGTACATGACCGTGTCTCCTATGAGGAGTCGCCGGTAATCGCAGAGACCATCGGTGATGCTGATGTAGCGATCACAAACAAGACACCGATCTCGAAGGAGACGATCGACAAGTGCCCTAACCTCAAGTTCATTGCAGTGCTCGCGACCGGCTACAATGTTGTCGATATCGCTTACGCAAAGGAAAAGGGCATCCCTGTATCCAACGTTCCTGTATACGGCACACGCTCAGTAAGCCAGTTCGCCATCGCGCTGCTGCTTGAAGCATGCCACCACATCGGCCACCACAGCGACAGCGTTTTCCGCGGCGAGTGGGAGAACAACGCTGACTGGTGCTACTGGGATTATCCGCTCGTAGAGCTCGCAGGCATGACATACGGTCTGCTGGGCTGCGGCAACATCGGCATCCACACGGCTGAGATCGCAAAGGCTCTCGGCATGAACGTCATCACTTATGACGGAAGACAGAGAGAAGAGGCTCTGGCTCTCGGAGTCGAGTACGTAAGCCTCGATGATCTCTTTGCCCGCTCCGACGTTCTCGGACTTCAGATGCCGCTCTTCCCGTTCAATACGGGTATAATCAACAAGGAAAATATCGCCAAGATGAAGGACGGCGTTATCATCATCAACAACAGCCGCGGCCAGATGGTCGTTGAGCAGGACCTCGCTGATGCTCTCAACAGCGGCAAGGTCGCATGCGCAGCACTCGACGTAGTCTCGACAGAGCCGATCCGCGGCGACAACCCGCTGCTCAAGGCAAAGAACTGCATCATCACACCGCACATTTCATGGGCGGCAAAGGGCAGCCGCCAGCGCATCATGGATACAACAGTCGAAAACGTGAAGGCATTCGTTGAAGGCGCGCCTCAGAACGTCGTAAACGCATAAAGGAGCAAGCAATGTCAAGAAACCTGGTTATCTATTATTCACGCAAGGGACAGAACTATGTTGCCGGAGAACTCAAAGATCTCGAAAAGGGCAACACTGAGCTCGTCGCCGAGTACATACAGGCTGCAGTGGGAGCCGACCTCTTTGAGATAGAGACGGTCGAGGAATATCCTGCAGACTATATGAAGTGTACAGAGGTAGCCAGGCAGGAGCAGCGCGATAACGCAAGGCCGAAGCTTAAGGAATACCTGCGCGATATCGATGACTACGACAACATAGTCATCGCAGGACCGTGCTGGTGGGGCACTTATCCGTGCGCCGTTTTCGCTCAGCTCGAGAAGCTCAATTTCAGGGGCAAAAACGTATTCCCGGTCATGACACATGAGGGAAGCGGCGAAGCCAAGAGCAGGAGCGATCTCAAAAAGTTCTGCACAGGTGCCAAGGTCGGGAAGGCTCTGGCTGTGCAGGGCGCGCTCGTGCCTAAGTCGGAAGAAGCCGTCGCCAAGTGGGCAATGAAGAATCTGAAATAAGAAGGACCGGGGCAGTGCCCGGGCCGGGTGAAAGCAGCCGTTCGAAGTTAATGAACATCTTTAGCAAAGAAGAAAAGAAAGTAGAATATCTCGAGCTCATATACGACCTCGTGTTCGTATACATGGTGGGCCGCAACAACTCACTTCTCAACAATTTTGAGAACGGTTTTGTTTCGGCCAACGCCTTTATTGCGTACATTCTGTGCACTCTGGCGATCATCCAGATCTGGAACTTCACCACATTCTACATAAACATGTTTGGCAGAAACGGAGTGCGCGACCACGTATTCCTTCTGGTCAACATGTACCTGATGTACTTTATAGGCGAGAGCACGCGCTTCGACTGGGCGGCTTATCAGGTGCAGTACCACATCGCGTGGGCGCTCATCCTCGCGAACATCGGTCTGCAGTACGTGATAGAGATGCGTAACCACAAGGTCGACGTGTGGAACCGCGACATCATAGAGCGCATGGCGTTGACTCTCTTTATCGAGGCGGCCATCGCACTCTCGGCAGCGTTCGTCACTCCGTCGCTCGTGGCACCTTTATCCTTCGTGGCCGTATTCACCGGCATCATAATGACATCCCTGAGCCGCAAGAAGAGTCCCGGCGGGGCGATAGACTTTATGCATCTCACCGAGCGCGCCATGCTCTACGTGGTCTTTACCTTCGGCGAGATGATAATCGTGGTCTCGGCATACTTTGCCGGCGACGGCAGCTTCGACCCGAATGTCATCTACTTTTCGCTTATGGGCTTTCTCATAGTCGCGGGGCTCTTCGTCTCGTACGAGATCATCTATGACCACATGCTGAACAGGGAAAAGGAAGACAGCGGCATGCTGTACATGATGATCCACATATTCATAATCTTTGCGCTGAGCTGTACTACAGTGGCGCTCGAATTCATGCGCGAGGAAGAGGTGGCGCTGCTGCCTAAGATCATCTTCATAACCGCGGCGATAACCGGCTACTATCTGTTCCTCTTCTTCACAGGCAAATACGCAAAAAAGAGCTTCAGATACAACCCGGCATTCATATTGAAGCTTCTCGGGCTCACAGTGGCGTTCGCCGTTCTGATGATAGCCTTCAGAGAAAACATGCGCATAAACATCTTTGTCACTGTCGCGTACGTATGGAGCATTGTGAGCGTCCTCTACAGAGCAAAGAGTTACTTCGAAAGCTGACACATTCGCTGCAGCATCAAAATAGACAGAAGGGATCAGGATCCGGATGGAACTCAAAACAGGAATCAGAAACAGCAGAGAACTTACCGTAACGGAAGATCAGACCGCGGCAAGCGCGGGAAGCGGCGGCCAGCCGGTATTCTCGACGCCGCACATGGTGGCTCTCATGGAGACCACCGCGTGGGCCAGCGTTGAACCTTGCATGGAAGAGGGCAAGTCGACAGTCGGCACCCACCTCGATATAGCGCATCTTTCGGCGAGCCCGGTGGGAGCGCACGTGAAGAGCGAGAGCGAACTCATAGAGATAGACGGCCGCAGGCTGGTCTTCAAAGTGAGCGCCAGCGACGATGCCGGCCTTATAGGCGAAGGCACACACGAGCGCTTTATAATAGACATAGAGAAGTTTATGGCAAGGACAGAAGGAAAACTGAAATAGAAGGATAAAGGGCAGGACCATATGAGCAAGGTATACATAACAGGACACAGGAATCCGGATATCGACAGCTTATGCGCCGCTTCGGCATACGCGCATCTGAAAAACATGACGGATCCGTCAAATGAATACATAGCGATCCACTGCAGCCCTGTTTCGGATACGGTCAGAAAGCAGATGGAGGCGATGGAGATAGAGATCCCGCCGTACAAGAAGGACGTCTACCCGAAGGTCCGCGATGTTATGCTGAAGCCTGTACTCAAGCTGCAGGCAGACGCGCCTATCTTCGATCTCATCAATGCGTACAGCACCGACAAGCCGTCGGTGGTGCCTCTTTACGAAGGCGAAAACTTCAAGGGGCTTCTGAGCGTTGACGACATCACGGGCTGGTTCCTCTCCGACAATAAGGAAGAGGAGAGGATCTACGACCTCACAGTCGATAACATCCTCAAGGTGATCCCGGGCGAACTCATCCACAGGGGCAAGAGCGACCGCATCAAGGGAAAGATCCTCGTAGGCGCGGCAACGTTTGAGTCGTTCTGCGAATTCGTCGGGAAATACCCTGACTGCATAGTCGTCACCGGAGCGCGCAAGGAACACATCGAGTATGCTGCGTCAAAGCACATGCCGGCCATAATCATCACGGCCGACGGCGAACTTCCTGAGCTCGACCTCGCGGAATACGAAGGCCCGGTCCTCAAGACTTCCCTCGGAACGGCTGAGGCCATTAGAAGGATCCGCCTCGCCGAGCCTATCAGCAGCATGATGGAGATCGCTACAGAAGACATAGACATAGACGACCTGTTCACCGACGGCAAGGCCATCTTCGCCAACTCGCACACAAGAGGCCTGGCCGTGATGGAGAACGGCGAGTTCAGAGGCTTCGTCACAAGGCGCTGCTTCCTGGACATCCCGTCAAACCAGGTGATCATGGTAGACCATAACGAACCGGCGCAGAGCATCGAAGGCATCGAGACTGCGGACGTTATCGAGATAATCGACCACCACAGGCTGGACTCGCTTTCGACACGCATGCCGATATTCATCGCGGCAGAGCCGCTCGGAAGCGCCAACACCATAATCTACCAGCAGTATATGAGGCACGGCATCATGCCTGACCAGTACGCTGCGAGGACCATGCTGACCGGCATCATCGCCGACACGCTTATCCTGAGGAGCCCTACCACGACCGCGCAGGACATGAGCGCAGTAGAGATGCTCGCAAGACTCGCGAAGGTGCCGAGCGTAGAGGAGTTTGGCGAAAAGCTCTTCAGCATCACAGACAACCTCGAGACACAGGATCCTGAGGAGATGATCCTCTCGGATTTCAAGAAATACGAGAATGGCGGATTCAAGATGGGCGTAGGCCAGTGCGAGGTGACAACTCTGAAGAACGTAAAGGATTATTCGGATGCGTACCTCGAGGCACTCGGAAAGGTCGCTTCTTCGCAGGGACTCGACTGGACGCTCCTTATGATCACAGACGTTCTGCGTGAGAAGAGCGTGCTGCTGGCATCGGACTGCAGAGCCAACAGAGACCTGCCTTACCAGAAGATAGAAAACCAGATGTACGATATGCCTGGAGTAATGAGCCGCAAAAAGCAGCTGCTGCCGGTACTGCTCGCGGCAACATCGGCATAAACAGATGAGGCCGTCACGCGACGGCTTTATCATTAACAGGAAGGTGTAGATAATGGCTGTGAAAACGAACTGGTACAAGGAAGCGGTGGTATACCAGATATACCCTCTGAGCTTCATGGATTCGAATAACGACGGCATGGGCGACATCCCGGGCATCATCTCGAAGCTCGACTACATAAGGGATCTCGGCGCTACCGCCATATGGTTCTCGCCGCTCTACAAGTCGCCGTGGAACGACTACGGCTACGACATCGCCGACTACCGTGAGATCCACCCGGCCTTTGGCACCATGGAGGACTTTGACCGTCTCGTCGAAGAATGCCATAAGCGCGGACTCAGGGTGATAATGGACGCGGTATTCAACCATACCAGCACTGAGCACGAGTGGTTCAAAGCCGCGCTCGCAGACAAGGATTCACCGTACCGCGATTATTACATAATCCGCGAGGGAAAGAGAAACAAAGAGGGCGAGCTTATCCCGCCTACAAACTGGACCTCATCGTTCACGGGCCCGGCGTGGGAGCGCATCGAAGGAACAGACGAGTACTACCTGCATCTCTTTGCGCCGGAGCAGCCGGATCTCAACTGGGAGAACCCGAAGGTCCGCGAGGAGATGGCAGACATACTCCGCTTCTGGCTCGACAAGGGCGTCGACGGATTCCGCTTCGATGTTTTCAACATGATCTCGAAGGTATACCCGCTGCGCGACGACAAGAACCCTCTGCACTTCCAGAAGGGCACCCCATTCTACGTGGACGGCCCCCGCATGCACGAATTCCTGAATGAACTCAACAGGAACGCGCTTTCGCTCTACGACACATATACGGTAGGCGAGTCCTACATACCTGACGAAGAGCACGCGCACAGATATATAAAAGAGGAGTCCGGCGAGCTCGACTCGATCTTCGACTTTGAGCATCTCGCGTCGGACAATATCTTCGGCCTCAAGATGATACCGAAGCCTTTCAGCCTTAAACAGTTCAAGCGCGGCCTCATAGACCCGCAGCTGAGATACCACGGGACAGGCTGGAACACCCTGGTGCTCGAGAACCACGACCAGGCGAGGAGCGTCAGCAGGTTCGGCATCAACACAAAGAAGTACAGATACCAGGCGGCCACATTCCTGGCGATGATAACATTCCTGGGCTGGGGCACACCGTTCATCTACCAGGGCGAAGAGATCGGCATGACCAATACAAAATTCATGAGCCGAGATCAGCTGAAGGATCCGGTGTCGCACTTTGTGCTCGGCATGGCGAAAGACCTTCACATGCCGGACAGACTGGCATTCAAGATGATGAAGGGCGCTTTCAGAGACCACGCAAGGACTCCTATGCAGTGGGACTCCTCGGTCAATGCAGGATTCAACACGGGCGCGCAGACCTGGCAGTGCGTGAACCCGGATTACAGGACGATCAACGTCGAGGCAGACCTCGCGTCGGGCAGATCGATCTACAGGTTCTACCAGAAGCTGCTGGCTCTCAGAAAGTCCGAGCCGGCGCTCATCTACGGCAACACGATCGAGTACTACCCGGACGACAGACAGGTCATATCCTACAGCCGCAGCTATGAAGGGAAGAGGTTCCTCATAGTGGGCAACTTCTCGGGCACAAGAGCAGACTTCATTATGCCGGGAGACTTTGAACTCGATGAGCTTCATATCAGAATGACAAATCAGGGCAGGACGGATACGGAGATAGAAGAGATAATGCAGCTAAAGCCATACGAGGCTCTGCTGCTGGAAGAGACCGTATAGCGTATGGCGCAATAAAGAAAGAAGGTATAAACAATGTCCATCATGGAATATTACACACCGACTCATGTATATTTCGGAGAAGGCGCCTGGGAGAAGGCAGGCGAAGTGCTGAAGGCACACGGAGCATCGAAGGTGCTGGTGCACTTCGGAAGCGGCTCCGTGAAGAGAACTGGCCTGCTCGACAAGGTAGAGGCAAAGCTCGATGAAGCCGGCATCGCTTACGTAGAGCTCGGCGGCGTCGTTCCTAATCCGAGAGTCTCTCTCGTCAGAAAGGGCATCGAGCTGTACAAGGAAGAAGGCTGCGACTACATACTGTCGGTCGGCGGCGGCTCGGTACTTGACAGCGCGAAGGCGATCGGATACGGAGTCTTCGGCGGCGGAGACGTGTGGGACTTCTACTGCGGAAAGCGCAAGGTAGAGGGAACAGCTCCGGTCGGATGCATACTGACACTTTCGGCAACAGGATCCGAGATGAGCGATTCTTCTGTCATCACAAATGACGAGACCGACCCGGTATACAAGCGCGGAACAAACAGCGACTTCGGAAGAGTCAGCTTCTCGCTGCTCGATCCGACTCTGACCGCGACTGTCTCGAAATACCAGACTGCCTGCGGATCCACAGACATAATGATGCATACACTTGAGAGATACTTCCATCAGGGATATGCTCTCGACTTCACCGACCAGCTCTCGTTCACGCTCCTCAAAGAGGTGATGAAGTGGGCGCCGGCCGCGCTCGAAAAGCCGGGCGACTATGACGCAAGGGCAAACCTCATGTGGTGCGGATCTCTTTCGCACAACGGCCTCATGGCAGCCGGCAACTCCAACAAGGGCGACTGGGCATGCCACCAGATAGAGCACGAACTCTCGGCAGAGTTTGACGTTGCGCACGGAGCAGGTCTCGCGGCCGTATGGGGATCGTGGGCAAGATACGTGCTGAGCGTAGACCCTGAGAGATTCGTCAAGCTGGGCGAGGGAGTCTTCGGAGAGAGCGACCCTGAGAAGACCATCGAAAAGTTTGAGGCATTCTTCAAGTCGATCGGCATGCCGACAGACATAAAGGGACTTGGACTCGACTTCGATGAAGAGGCATGCCGCAAGGCAGCGCTCGGCGTCACATTCCAGGATGCCCGCACCATCGGAAACTTCAAGGTGCTCAAGACAGAAGATATCTGCAATATATACATGATGGCATCGGGCCTTAAATAGAGAAGGTCGGGACAGAACAAGGAAACTGGCAGAAAGGTGGCGGCTATGGACGAGAAGATCAAAGAATTAAAGAAGATAATCGATGAGAGCAATAACATAGTTTTCTTTGGCGGCGCGGGCGTATCGACCGAGAGCGGCATTCCTGACTTCAGAAGTGCCAACGGTATCTACAACCAGGACCTCGGCAGGACGGTCTCGCCTGAAGAGATGATATCCCACACATTCTACATGAGACATCCGGAGGACTTCTTCGAGTTCTACAAGGACAAGCTCATCTATGAGAATGCGGAGCCTAACAACTGTCACAAGGCGCTGGCCGAACTCGAGAAGCAGGGCAAGGTGAAAGCCATAGTCACGCAGAACATCGACGGGCTTCATCAGAAGGCCGGCAGCAAGGTGGTTTGGGAGCTCCACGGATCGACTCTCAGAAACTACTGCGAGAAGTGCCACGCCTACTACGGACTCGACAAGGTACTCGAGTCGAAGGGCGTGCCTGTCTGCGACAAGTGCGGCGGAAGAGTAAAGCCGGATGTTGTGCTGTATGAAGAGGGGCTCGACAGCGATGTGATAGACGGAGCAGTCAATGCCATCTCGAACGCAGATACCCTCATAGTCGGCGGAACCACCCTGATAGTGTACCCAGCAGCGGGACTGATACATTACTTCAGAGGAAAGAAGCTCGTTCTGATAAACATGAGCACAACGAGTGCTGACAGCTCGGCAGATCTGGTGATACACGAACCAATAGGCGAGGTTTTCACGCAGGTGATGGGGTGGTAGCAGATACAGAAGCCGGGTAATTGGAACGGTATAAGGTTTAAAAATAAAAAATGGGAGACGACTTTGCTGACAGAACTTCAGTAAAGCCGTCTTTTATATTGCTTCCGTAAAATGCATTTTGTAGTCGGCTGTATGAGGGCACCACTATTTGTAGTAGTTGTATGGTTTACAGCATCTTCGCAATTGAATTATTAATGATTGTTCATTTTTTTATACCTTCGTTTGTTGCGCATTTGTTGCGAAAATATGCCGAAATGTGTAGAATAACAATAATTGTAGAACAATGCCATTTTTGTGTTGTTTTCGGGAGAACAGCATGCCCGAAATACCAGCAGGAAAGGGGCAGATGGTTAACTAGACAAACTAATTACACTGGTCCGGTTAGCCGGGCCAAGTCGACTTAAACAAGTCAAAGAGTAAATTATTTCTAAGTGTCTTCTCCATAGATGCAGATGGAGAGACAAGGGGGGAACAACATGAACAATCTGAAGAAGAGATGTTTGACACTGTTGCTTTCACTGGCAATGATCATCACATATATGCCGCTTTCGATGATCACAGCCTATGCGGCAGAAGGGGATGGCGTAACGTCTACAGCAATGCCGGAACCTAAAAAGCTGCAAAGCGACAATCAAGATGGTACGTATAGCCTGTCGCTTGATATTACCGGAAGCGCAGACACAACAAGTACCGATGCAAAAGCTAACGTCCTTTTGGTCTACGATACATCGGGAAGTATGCTGATGCATTTTCCTAATGAAACCGGATCATGGGGCCACTCAGGGAATTATGCATCACAAGGATGGTTTCAGTTATATAAAAGAACCGGAAACCGATACGTTGCGTTGACCGATGACGAAGAGTATAAGGGAACCGTATACAGAAGATATTCTTATGGTCTTTACGATGATTATGAAGAGTATCGTGGCGATCGATATTCTAGTGACACCCGTGCCCAAAACGCTGAAAAAACAGCATACGATTTTGCTGATGCCCTGTTTAAATACAATAATAGTTCAAACCCTGACAATGTTCAGATGGCTTTGGTGACGTTTGATACCGGATCAGAAGAAACACAGGGATGGACTAACAGCAGCACCAGATTCCTGAATCTGTTTTCAAATGATGGCGTTAGTACCAAAAGAGATTATGGCGGTGTCACTAACTGGGAAAGTGCATTAAGGAGGGCCCTTACGACGCTTGGAAACGCGGATGACGATCCGACTTTTGTAGTCTTTATTACAGATGGAGCGCCAAACCGTAATGCAAAAGGTGATGATAGAACTAACTATCAGGCGTATACGGACGCACTGGATGAGTCTCTCCACATCGAACAATACAATACAAAAACTAGTAGTTATACAGATCCTGAAAATAGCAACACCGAGCTTTATGGCATATATGCATTCGGAAATGAAGCTGACTACCTGGATGACCTTATTTACTATGCACATAATGCAAGGCAAAGATCCGATGTTTCAGAGAGAACCGTTGATACACCTTACTACTATAATGCATCTGACTCTGACGGCCTTAATGCGGCTATTAATGCTATCTTTGCAGACATCGTTGATACACTCGGCGTTGGATCTGTAACCATAGCCGATGGTACAACTTCCAATGTTTCGGCAGGCAGCCAGGTCGCAGATCTCCTTGAGGTCGTTGACGATTCATATGAGTACTGGATGGAACTTCCGGTAACAGGCAATGGTCCATATACTATGACGAGAAAAGATCTCGTATCAGGACAGGACTATGACGTTACATTTACAGAAACTTCCAAGGGCGTATACACAGCCACTTGGACAGATTCCACCGGTGCGCATACAGTAGAAGGCCTTAAGGCTGAATACAATTTGGGTAAGCTGAAGTACAAGTGGGAATCTAAAAACGATTTCTATAACTTCGATCCACCTGCTGCAGAGCTGAAATCGCAGACAGTAGACGGCGTCACATCTGATACGGTTGTTTGGGACCTCAACAGTGTAGGAACGCTCCTTAATGGAGTGAAGTACTCAGTTACATTTGACGTATACCCGAGCCAGTACACATATGATACTATTGCGCAGCTGAAGAATGGCGACATTCAGTATGATAATCTTCCAAAACTCGTGAAAGATTATCTTGTCAAAGATGGCGACAATTATTCGCTTAAGACAAATACATCGGCTCAGGTTACATATACAGACACGCGTGAAGAAAACGCACAGCCGACAACTAAAACTTATGAAAACCCGAAGCCTGTAGCTACAGAAGCCGAACGGTTTACCATCAATAAAGAATGGGAAGGCGGCAATGCACCTGATGGGGAGCTTCCGCTCACTGTCATGATGGGTGATAAGGAATTCCACACCGCAAAATTGAGCGGAAATACCACTCCGGCATGGACAACGACTTCATTTGTCTCGGTCGGCATCATAAAGGATAACAAGCCTCTTTCAGGAGCGAAGGGACATGACTTCAGCTTCGCGGAGCTCGGTAATGCTCAGTACAGATGGGAGCTTCATGCGCCGACTGTACGCCCAATGCTCATAAACGGTGACAAGACACCAACGCTACTGGTCAAAGAAGATAAAGCCAACGGCTATGATTCTACCGGTAAGACCACATATACGATCGACGGATCGGTTTACTATGTAGACGAAGCGGTTGCTGCGCTTACAGCGACAAACCATCGTCGTTCCAATCTCAATCTGAAGAAAGTCGTTACAGGTGAAGATGCTGATCCGGATACGTTGTTCCCGTTCACGCTGACAGTCAATAACTCGAAAGCACCGGAACAGGCGCCTGCAGATGACGACGGACATGATTCAGATTATTGGGTATGGTTCTCAATCGCAGATTATAACGATCTCGATGATGAAGGAAACCCGAAGACAGTTACAGAAGGAATCACTACAAATGCAACTGCTAATGGTAATGGATATTATTATGCGCCTAGTGGCTACAAGATTACTGTTAGCATGAAGGCCGGCTGGGGTCTGCGTTTCACAAACCTGCCGTCCGGCACGACATATGAGTTCACAGAAGGAACAGCCGACGGATTCAAGCTTACAAGTGTAGAGAATACAGGCGCTGAAGACAAAGACTTTAGCGGTGATGTGAGCGGTAAAAAAGCGACCGGTAAGATCCAGACATACGATGCAAAGGCGTATGAAGCAACATTCACAAATGATTATCAGAAAGCCGATGTAGAGATCACAAAGGTCTGGGACGACAATAACAATCAGGATGGACTCCGTCCGAAAGCTGGTGCGTTCAAGAGCATGCTTGTTCTTAAGGCTGATGGAACTGACGTAACTTCAGCTAATGCTGATAAGCTGACTGTTACTGTCGACTCCAAGGACAGCAATAAATACATTGCAAAGTGGACTGGTCTTGACCGCTATGCGAATGATAAGGAGATCAAGTACACTGTCGAAGAAAAAGCGATCGAGGGCTACACTCCTGAGGGAAGCCCGGCAGAAGATAAGGGTACTATCAAAAATACTCATACACCTGAGACAAAAGAGTTCACAGGAACAAAGACATGGGATGATGAAAAGTACTCCACGGGAGATGCGGCCGAGATCGGTACAGCAAATGAATATGCAAGACCATCGAGCATCAAGATCGTTCTTACGGGATCTGATGGCAAAACGTACAACGTTGTTCTTGACGGAAAGAAAGACGATGAACCGACTGCTGCCGCACCGTCAGGTTATGAGTCGGAAGCCTGGGCATATAAATTTGTAAATCTGCCTAAGTACGCTAATGGCGAGGAGATCACATACACTGTAACTGAGGAAGAAGTAAACGAGGGTGATCTTGATGGTTACAAAGACCCTACAGTAAGTGGCGGAAATGTGACCAACACTCCTGATGAAGCAGAAGAAGTCGGCGAGATCGACATGACTCTGAATAAGACGGATGCCAACACAGGCAACCCAATCGATGGAGCAGTATTCACACTGACAGGACCTTCAGGGGAAGGAAGCACCTCGGAAGACATCACTGTTACAGAAGGATCTGTAAACCACACATTCACAAAGCCTGGTACATACACGTTGAAGGAGAAGAAAGCTCCTGCAGGATATCAGGCAGATACTAAAGAATACAAAATAGTCGTAAGCAAAAAACTTGACAGCATCAAGCTGAAGTCATCCGTATGGACGTGGGCTTACAATCTGATTTTCGGTGAAGGTACTGAAACAACATTCGACAGAGAGACAAACACTCTTACAATACCGAATACACCGACCACAACGGGTGTCGAGGCAACAAAGGTCTGGGATGACAATAACAACCAGGATGGCAAGCGCGATGATGTCACATTCGTCCTGAAGGCCGACGGAAAGGCTGTTTCCGGACAGGATAAGGTCATCAAAAAAGATGCAACGGGCAATGCCCTGAAGGTGAGCTGGACCGGACTGGATGCATACAAGGATGGCGCTAAGATCGTATACACCGTCGAGGAGAAGGGCGCTTCGGGCGGCAAGATCACTATGAATGGTGCTGAGTACAGCGTCAAAACAGAAGGTGATGCCGAGAAGGGCTTCAAGATCACAAACAGCTACACGCCTGAGAAAACTACGGTGACTGTCAATAAGACATGGGTCGGTGATGATGAGTGGAAGGATACAGTACGTCCTGACAGCATTACAGTAAATCTTGAGGCTGACGGAGCAGCTGCTGTTGATACAGCGGGAGAAGCTGTACCGGCCGCTACTATCACCCCGGATAAGACCGGCAAGTGGACATATACCTTCGATAATCTGCCTAAGTACAAGGACGGCAAAGCGATCAAGTACACTGTTGCAGAAGATGCAGTTGCTGGATATACAACTACATACAGCGAAGACACTCTGACAATTACCAATACTTATGCGCCGACACCGACAACAGCAGAGTTCAAGGTAAAGAAGAACCTGGTAGTACCTCCGGGACTCGATGGCCCTGCAGCGTGGAGCTATGACATCACAGCAGCAGCTAATGGTACTGCTCCTGCACCTGAGACGGCCACACAGACAGTCACTCAGGCAGCTGATACAGCGACGTTCACGTTTGCTGATGATGCATTCAAAAAGCCTGGCACATATACCTATACTATCACCGAAGCGGGTGAGGTTGATGGTGTCACTAATGATCCTTCAGAAGGAAAGACAGTGACAGTTACTGTAACAGGCAATAAGAACGGCACACTGTCAGCAGCAGTAACGCCGAACACTGCGGGTGTTGCGGCTGCATTCAACAACACGTATGGTGCAAAGCCTGTAAGTGTAGACCCACCTGTACAGAAAGTGATCGTAGGCAATGACGATCTGTACAATGGAGGAGACTTTACTTTCACGATAGCGAACAAGGCTAAGCCGGCTACCGTTGAGACTGCACCGATGCCGGCAAAGGCAAGCATCAAGAATCAGGCTTCCGATGAACTCCAGGACAAGAAGGGGTTCTATGAATTCGGCGAGATCACATTTACAGCTCCTGGTATTTACAAATACGAGGTGACTGAGTCAGGATCGGTTGCCGGAGTTACAAATGATAAGGACGCTACAAAGAGTTTCACTTTCACAGTTACCGACGACGGTGAAGGCAAGCTCTCTGTAACTCCTGCGACTGATCAGGCGGTTTTCGTATTCACAAATACATACAGTGCAAGCGGTTCTGCAACACTTCAGGCCACAAAGGCTATTGAAGGCCGTGAGTGGAAAGACAACGACAGCTTCACATTCGAGCTTATCGGCGAGGATGGAAAGACTATCGATACACAGACTGCTACGAAGGCTAAGAAGACAGTCACGTTCAAGGCGATTGAATATACTCTCGCTGATGCAAGCAAGACCGGTAAAGATCATGTTTACACGATCAGAGAGACCGGTATACTGCCTGCAGGCATGAGCAAGTCCGGAGACATCACTGCAACTGTTACAGTGAAAGACAATGGCAATGGTGAGCTTGAAACGAGCACGGTATACAAAGTCGGGGATAAGGTATCTGATACGATCACAAATACTTATTCACCTGAATCGACAAATGCAGTTATCGAGGTAAACAAGAATATCAAGGGCTACCTCAAGGATGACAGCGGAAATGCTGATGCTACGTTCAAATTCGAACTGCTCGACAATGACGGCAAGAAAATCGACGAGACAAGCATCACAACTGAGGACGGCAAGGGTAAGGCTGAGTTCAAGGCAATCGAATATAAGGAGGCCGGTACTTACACTTACACGGTCAAGGAGACAGTCGAGACCAAGGCCGGATTCAAGTATGATGTAAGCACGTACACAGCGACAGTCACAGTTACAGACAACACAGACAAGGGCAAACTTGAGGCAAATGTTTCATACAAGAAGGCTGATGCTGATGCTACAGACATCACTTTCGAGAACGAGTTCAAGATGACCAGCGTCAAAGTCGATCTGAAGCTCAACAAAGAGATCGATGATAAGTCTGACAGTGCACATGACTCTACATTCAGGTTCACACTGAAAGATCCGGATGGAAAAGAGGTTGCAACAAAGGAGATCAAGACAAAAGATCTTAAGGGCAGCACGGTGTTCGAGGATATCGAGTTCACAAAAGCCGGAGAGTACATCTACACTGTCACAGAGGAAGACACCGGCGAAGCCGGATTCAAGTATGACACAACTGAGCATACCTATAAGATCATCGTAAAGAACAACTTCGATACAGCGGTTGTAGAGGTCGACGAGGAAGGCTCAACGCTTGAGGCTAAGATCATCAACGAGTACAAGGCTGCAGATACAGCTATCGTTCTCAAAGCAACAAAGGACATCAATGATACATCCGACAGTGCTTACGATACAGAATTTACGTTCACACTGAAGGATAAGGATGGAAAAACAATTGACACTAAGAGCGTCACAGGTAAGGGAGAAGTGAGCTTCGAGGAGATCCCTTACGAGAAGGCCGGAACGTACAAATACACGATCCAGGAGACTGCAGGAGATGCCAAGGGTTATACATATGACTCCAAGGTGTATAACGTAACCGTTAAGGTAGTCGACGAGGAGGGCAAGCTGGTAGCAACAGCTAAGTATGATACGGACGAATCCGGTGAAGGAAAGACGGATCTGACCATCACCAATACGTATGACCCTGAGGACGCGAAAATCGCTCTGGAAGCGAATAAGCTGATCGAAGACAAGACAGGAGGAGCGACAGGCAAGACCTTCAAGTTCGAACTGCTTGAGGACAATAAGGTGATCGATACAGCGTCGAGAGTCGGCGGCGGTCCGGTAAGCTTCAAAGAAATCACTTACAGCAAGGTTGGAGAGCATAACTACAAGATCCGTGAGGTAGCGGGTAAAGACAGTGGTTACACCTACGATACTAATGAATATCCGGTCAAGGTAGTTGTAACAGATCATGACAAGGATGGAGTACTGAAAGCCGCTATTACAGAGGGGGATAAAGTAGAGATCACCAATATCTACGAGGCCGAGCCTGTTAAGGCAGCTGTGAAGGCTAAGAAGGTACTCGAGGGTCGTGCTCTGAAGAGCGGCGAGTTCAAGTTCCAGCTTATGGAGGATGGCAAAGTAGTTTCTGAGGGAACTAATGCCGCAGATGGCTCGATCGTATTCGGAGAAATCACATATAAGAAGACCGGCGTCTACAACTACACAGTAGCTGAGGTTGCAGGCAGCGACACTTCCGTAACATATGATAAGGCCTTGTATCCGATAACAGTCACAGTAACGGATGACGGAGAAGGAATGCTGAAGGCAGCTATCAGCGGAACTCCGGTATTCAGGAATACATTTGTAGAACCACCGAAAGAAGGTTCCAACAGGCCTAAGACAGGCGATACAAATGACCTTACCGGAATGCTCGGACTGATGGGCACATCCGCAGCCGGACTAATGTATATGTTCTTCAGAAGAAGACGTGAAGACAGTATCTAAAAAACTTGAGGCGTAAGCCTCGAAAGTAAAGCAAAATGAGTAGCGGGAGGATCAACTGATCCTCCCGTATTCATTTGCTCGGGTCTCCAAAAAAGTTTGGGGTTTCTCCAAAAACAATTGGGGGCTAAACTTGGGGGCTCGAAATAAACTGTACCCAGTAAAATGGACACTTGGATTTTTGGGCATCCCTGTAATACAGACACGTTTTCAGGGGTGAAACCCCATCCAGTGGACACTTTACTG
>CACYYD010000026.1 GCA_902778585.1 uncultured Eubacteriales bacterium
CGCTTTCTCAAGCTGCGGCTCCACCGGTTCTCCTCCAAAGTTCCGTCCTTTCTTCTGGTTTTCAACCATTCTGGAGACAAGGAGCTTCATCGCATCGAGTCTCATTTTGTAGGCGAACGCCTTCTCGGACGGCAGGATCGTGGACCTCTGGAAATTGCTCTCCGTCATCAGGATCGTGGCCTGCTCCTTTGAGAGCTCCACTATCTCGCACCTGAGTGTGTCCATCCCAAGCAGCTCACAGGCACGTTTTCTTCTGTGCCCGGAGATCAGCTCATACCTGCCGTCCTTTTTCTTCCTCACCATGCACGGTGTGAGCACGCCCTGTGCCCTTATGCTTTCTATGAGGTTCAGCATGTCGTCATCATCTCTTACCTTGAAAGGGTGATCAGGGAAGGGATCTATCTGATCTATCGGTATCTCGTAGATATGTTTGAGCTTTGCTTCATCCCTCTCCTGCTGGCTAGAGAACAGCTCATCGAGTGATGGCAGCTTTATCTCGTTTTCTCTTCCGCTCGGCATCCGCTATCACCTCCTTCGTCAGCGCCTCATATGCTTTGGCCGGTTTGCATTCACCATCATAGGTGAAAATGCTCCTGCCTGTCTTGCTTGCCTCAGCAGCTTTCACGCCCGATGGGATCTGTGTATCGAAGATGCGTATATGCATCCCGTAGTTTGTCCTGATGGCATTGATCACATCTCTGGCAAGATTGGTCCTGCCGTCAACCAGAGTCATCACGATCCCGTCAATCCTGAGCTGCTCGTTGGTATGGCTCCGGACCATATCGATGCTCTTGAGAAGCTGTGTCATTCCCTTGGCCGGCAGGTACTGCGCCTGTACCGGGATGATCACACTGTCAGCTGCCGTGAGAGCGTTGATAGTCAGCATACCCAGTGAAGGCATACAGTCGATCAGGATATAGTCATAATCATTCCTTACATCCTTCAGAAGATTGTAGAGCACCTTCTCACGGCTCATCGCGTTCACTAACCTGGTCTCCATAGATGAAAGATCCAGATTGGATGGTATGATATCGAAGCCTTCCTCGTGATGGATGATAGTTTCGCCTACATCAGGCTTAAAGTTCTCCGTCGCCAGATACATCAGACGTCCGAGCGACTTCTCTACGCTGTCAGCCTCGATCCCCGCCGATGTTGTGAGGTCACTTTGCGGATCTGAGTCTATAAGAAGTACTCTCCTCCCTTCCCTCGACAATCCGGCTCCCAGATTCAGAGCTGTAGTCGTTTTCCCGACCCCTCCTTTCTGATTGCAAATTGCTATTGTTTTTGCCATCCTATCACCTCTCAATCTAAGTCATCAGGCTCTTCCAGGCACCAGGCTTCGGCAGCGCGGAATGCGATGACCTCTGTTTCGAATAATTCATCGATAAACGAGTTGTATACCTCGTCGTCATATGGCTCACAGTCCATGAGGATATCCAGTTCTTCAGCAGCATGCTTCATTCCGTGAGTCAGGAATACCGCCTGAATCATATTCACTGCGGTCTTACTATCGCTGTTATCCAGGCGTGCAACAAATTGCAGGGAAGCGTCAAAACGTATGTTATTGATTATCCCGTGGAGCCTCTTTGCTGTTACGTCAGCAAGATGGGTAGCGATATCCGTAGATAGTTGCTCTACCGGGCTGTACATTGAATAATCCGGCTGCTCTGTCTCTGGTTCATCTGCTGCTTTTCTCAGCTCTTTCAGTTTCTCAGCTACCTTATTTTCTTCCTCGTTGATGTCTTCTTCTTTTCCCTTTTTGATATTGAACATTTCAGATCCTTTCTACCGACCGTGCGGTTTTTTGCACAATAATTCCCTGCCCGGAATTGAGCAGGGATGTATGCATTGTTGTCGGCAGAAAGATATCTGTCAGTCGAGCAGTTTGATCAGCAGCTCATCTACGGCATCTGTGTAGCGGCCTTCGGCTATAAGGGTATTTCTCAATTCGTTGAGAGCAAAGACGAGCACTCTTATCTCGTCATGCGTGAATCTGATCTTAGGTCTGAACATGATGTCTCACCTCGCCTTCCTTTTTTTGATTTAAGTGTAATGGAGACAAAACAGGTCTGCAAATGTGCGATTATCAGATGAGGTTAGAAAAGTGTGAACACTTTTCTAACTATTTAATCCTGGAGTGTTCTTGTTGGCCGTGTCAACTATGCCTGCGTTTTTTGACGATTTTTTGCGATTTTCGGCACTTTGGTCCGGACCATTTTTCCGACTTTTTTGGCCAAAAAACCTATCTCTGGGTAGGTATACGCATGTCTGCATGCGTTTTCAGCGGATCTGCAAAAATCGCTGTATCGCTTGAAATCACTGCAATCCGTTGCAAACAAAGAACTCCAGAGATTTCTCTCTGGAGCCTAAACAATGGTGGAGATGGTGGGAGTCGAACCCACGTCCAAGAATGTTTCCGAAAAACTTTCTCCGAGCGCAGCCGCCTGATAAGATTTCGCTCGCCCGTCGCCAGAACGGCAAACTCGGGGCTCGCTATCCCGTAGATACTCTTACGCTGCCGGGAGATCACGCAAGAGGTCCCTGCATGGTCGACGCCGGATTCTCAGACTGCAGGTGATCTGAGGCCGACGCGCGGGGCTGAACTATGCAGCCAGTGCGAAATTGTTGTTTGTTTTAGCGTTTCTTTTTAACGGGTACTTTTTACGTGGATCACCGCCACGGCTCGCTTATCTTTGTTCCACACACCTGTCGAAACCATTACACCCCCATGGGGTCGGGCGGCAGGTCTTTCCGCCGCCCTATTATTATACTTTTTCCGGTACTTCCGTCAATATACCGCATTTGCAGGTATATGTCATTAAACCTGTGGTTTACTTTTCTGCCTGCGCCTGCATCTCTTCCCTGAGCTTCTTTCTCCTCGCAACATACCTCTCAAACTGAAGTTTGAGGAGCGCCGCGACCGGTACCGCTATCAGCATGCCGACCACACCGCCTACCTTGCCGCCAGCGATCAGGGCAATTATGACCAGCACAGGGTGCACTTCAACGTTGCTGCTGAGCATCCTCGGATTTATCACGTTGCCGTCAATGAACATGACCAGCGCGAGAATGATGACGCCTATGATCAGCTTGCTGATCGAGCCACTGGCAATGGTCACGATTATCAGCGAGCCGAATCCGACGACCGGCCCGACGTAAGGCACCAGATTACCGAGTCCCGTGAGAATGCCGATGACCAGCGCATAAGGGATCCCGGCTATAAGCATCGCGAACGACACCATTGTGCCGACGAGCAAAGCATCAAGCGACTGCCCTCTTATATATCCCGAGAACACATGGTTCGCGTCAGCTGCGAATGCATTCATTCTTTCCCTTGTGGCATCGCTTGTGAACACATGCAGGACATCTCTCCAGTACGTAAAGATCTTTGCGTCGATCAGGAAGTAGATCGAAAAGATCACCGCAAACAGGAATGTGCTCGCTCCCTCAGTGACACTGTTGAAGAGTCTGCTGAGGAAGTCGCCCGCACTGCCGAGGTTGATGTTCATGTTCGACAAAGTTCTCTCTATTGTCGCCCAGAATCTGGAGAACTGATCAGCCAGCCCCATCAGGAGCAGTTTGATATCCTCATAGTTGAAGGATGACAGACTCTTTGTGATCGTCACTACAATGAGACCGAGAATGAAGAACAGCACAGCAAATACTATGAAAAATGTCAGCACTACAGCAATGGCTCTTCCGGCCTTCAGCTTGCTGAATGATGCTTTGAGCTTCTTCTCGATCTTTCCCACGATCGGACTGAGCAGATACGTCAATGCCAATCCAAGTATCAGCGGTTTGAGCACACCGGATATAAAGGATATCGCTGTCCCGGTCTTGCCGGCCAGATAATAAATGAGCAGGCCAAGCACAAGTACCGACAGAGCGGTCGCAACCGCGTAAAGCGAGATCTGAAAGTATTTTTTGTTGTAATACTTTTTAAAATTGAACATTACAGGTTATCTGCACCGTATTTGTTGAGCAGGTCATGCTTGAGGTTCCACAGCGGTTTGCTGAGGTCTACGTAGTAAGTCTGCGGGTTCTCAAATCTGAGGTGGGATCCCCACAGCTTGTCGATCTGCTCAGAGCATGTCTTCTTGATCTCATCGATCTCAGGTTCTTCGTATACGAGTTCGCCCTTCTCGAAAATAGGAACGAGCAGCTCTACAGCCTCATAGTTCTCCAGCACCTTGCGCTTCCATACAGCGTTAGGATCGAAGATCTCATATGGCTTGCCGTCCGGCATCGGCTCATCGCGGAGCATGATGACATCGGCGAGCGCTTTGCCTGTCTCGTTGTCGAAGAATCTTACGACCTTTTTGAATCCCGGGTTGGTGATCTTCTCGACGTTCTCGGAGATCTTCATCTTAGGGACAAGTTCGCCGTCCTTCATGATCCCGGAGAGCTTGTATACTCCGCCGAAGACAGGTTCGGATCTTGCCGTGATCAGTCTCTCGCCTACGCCGAAGGAGTCGATCTGCGCTCCCTCAAGGATAACGTCTCTTATGATGTACTCGTCGAGCGAGTTGCTTATTACGATCTTGCAGTCCGTGAGTCCTTCTGCATCCAGGATCTTGCGGCACTCCCTTGTCAGGTAAGTGATATCGCCGGAGTCGATCCTGATACCCATGTTCTTTGGCTTGAGTTCCTTGAACACCCTGATAGCATTCGGGAGTCCGGACTTAAGTACATTGTATGTATCGATCAGCAGAGTCGCGTTCTGCGGATAAAGTTCCGTGTACTTGCGGAATGCCTCGTACTCGCTGTCGAAGCTCTGTACCCAGCTGTGTGCCATTGTGCCGAGAGCCGGTGTGTGATGGTTTCTGTCGGCGATGGTGCATGCCGTACCAACACATCCCGCGATGTACGAAGCCCTTGCTCCGTAAACCGCTGCGTCAGCTCCGTGAGCACGCCTTGTACCGAACTCCATTACAGGTCTGCCCTGCGCCGCCCTTACGATACGGTTGGACTTTGTGGCGATAAGGCTCTGGTGATTGATCTGCATCAGAATGAAGGTCTCAACAAACTGGGCCTGGATGAGAGGTCCCCTGACCGTCATGATAGGCTCGTGCGGGAATATCGGGTAGCCTTCAGGCACCGACCAGACGTCGCAGCTGAACTTGAAGTCCTTCAGATAGTCGAGGAACTCCTCGCTGAAGCAATTCTTGCTTCTGAGATACTCGGTATCTTCATCTGTGAACTTGAGCCTCTTCATATACGCGATTATCTGCTCGAGTCCTGCCATGATGGCGAATCCGCCGCCGTCAGGTACGCGTCTGAAGAATACGTCGAAGCACGCCTCCGCGTCCCTCATGTCCGAGTTGAAGTAGCCGTTTGCCATCGTGATCTCATAGAAATCAGTCAGCATTGTAAGGTTATAGTTGTTAAGCATCAAAGTCTCCTTTTTTACTGGGCAGCGTCCTCCGCAGGCGCTTCTCCCCCGCTTGCTTCAGTTGTCCCTTCAGTCACAGTACCCTCTTCTCCGGATGCAGCCTCGGCCGGTTCCTCTGCGGCAGGTTCCTCAGCAGCAGGCTCCTCTTCTGCCTGCTCCTCAGTCACAGCCTGATTGCTGACTATAGTCTTCGGATAGTCGAGGATTATCTGCATTCTCCAGTAGATGACACCTGCGGCAATGACTACGATCAGTATCGCCAGAATGATGTCATTTATATCATGGAAGAAGTTTCTTATATGTCTCATTTCACGTCTCCTTCTTCTTTTGACTTTCCAGTTAAGTATACTGTCAGCGCAACGCATTTGCAATGTATCATTGTTGAGGATAAAGCCCCTCCGTGATAGAATTAGAAAGGTTTTGGTGCAATTCGGCACCGGATGGAGGAGCATGCGAGAGATAATCATAACATCCAATGACGCGGGCCGCAGACTCGACCGTTTTCTTCGTAAATATCTCCCGGGCGCATCGCTCGGCGAGGTCTACAAGATAATCCGTAAGGACGCGAAGGTCGACTCAAAGCGGCGCAGCGAGTCATATATCCTGAACGAGGGAGAGACCCTGAGTCTCTATCTTTCGGATGACACTCTTGCGTCTTTCGGAGCACCCGATCCTTCAGCGGCAAAACGCCCGGTCAGACAGTCCGCGGCAAAGCGCAGTTTCGGCATCGTTTATGAGGACGAAAACATCCTCATAGCCGACAAGCCTTACGGCCTGCTTACGCACGGTGACTCACATGAAAAAAAGAATCACCTTGCCAATCAGGTGAAAGACTATCTTATCGCAAGCGGAGCCTACGACCCGAGGAACGAGCGCGTCTTCACCCCGGCTCCTGCGAACAGGCTCGACCGCAACACTACCGGTGTGGTCCTGTTCGGAAAGACATCGTCCGCGATGAGGGAGCTCAACCGCATGATACGCGAAGATGATATCCGCAAGTTCTATTACACCATTGCGTGCGGTATTATCAGAGACGACATGCACCTCGGCGGCTCACTGGTCAAGGACGAGGCTGCTAACAAAGTCAGCATTCTTAACGATGACAGCGGCAAGGATATCGAGACTATCGTTCGTCCGCTGGAAGTCCTCACTTTCGGCAGCAGGCTCAAAGCCACGCTGTGTGAGGTAGAACTTGTGACCGGAAGATCGCACCAGATAAGGGCGCACCTCGCCAATGCCGGCCACCCGCTGATCGGCGACAGCAAGTACGCCACCCGCGACGCAGCCGGAGTCAATGCATACGTGAGCAAACGCTTTGGTCTCTCGACCCAGCTTTTGCATGCCGACCGCATCGAGTTCCTTGATCCCGCGGCTGATTTCGAAAGCCTCGGATATCTGGCGGAGAGATGCTTCGATGCGCCGCTTCCAAAGAGATTCCGCGAGATCCTTACGGGTCTGGGCGGAAAAAATAATTATTAAACACTGGAGTCCATAGTAATGAGAGCAGACAGATATAAGAAATCCAATTACACTACAGGAATGAATGAGGAGGACCGTCAGGACTTCTGGAACGGCAACTCCATCGACGAGCATAATGTAAAACCCGCGCGCAGCACGGCCGGAAGCTTCATAAAGAGCCTGCTGATAGACGTTATCATAGCCGTATGCCTTGCCGGCGCCGTCCTTTATTTTGTAAGACCGACCATAGTCAAGCAGTCGTCCATGGAGGACACACTCTACGAAAACGACTATATGATAATGTACCGCCAGGCTTACAGGAGCCATGATCCTGAAAGAGGCGACATCATAATCTTCCAGAGCGGACTCCCGGATGAGAATTCCGGCAGAGACAAGCTCCTCATCAAGAGAGTCATCGGACTTCCGGGCGACCAGATAATGATTTCCGGCGGACAGCTTTACATAAACGGAGAAGTATACAAAGAAGACTACCTCAAGGACGGCTACACTCCGGCCTTCGAGATACCTGCCGAGGGTGAGACCTACACAGTCCCGGAGGGCTCATACTTCTGCATGGGTGACAACCGCGCTGGCAGCGTGGACTCAAGGCGCGCCGAGGTGGGCGACGTCTCAAGAGACAGCATCAAGGGAAAGGTCGTCGTAAGGCTCTTCCCGTTCAATAAGATAAGGACTTTCTGATGGCAAAGACTTCACGCAAGGTTATCGCGAATAACAAGAAAGCTTTCCACGATTACATCATCGAGGAGCGTTATGAGGCGGGGATCGTACTCACGGGTACAGAGATCAAGTCCATACGCAAGGGTTCGTGCAGCATAAAGGAGAGCTACGCCAAAATCACAAACAAGGGCGAGCTTGTGGTGACCGGAATGCACATCGCTCCCTACGAGCAGGGCAACCGCTTCAATGTGGATCCGCTGAGGGTCCGCACTCTTCTGATGCATAAAAAAGAGATCAACAAGCTGTACGGGACCATCAAGACGCAGCAGGGTCTCACGCTTATCCCTCTTACTGTTTATCTGGACGAGCACGGCAGATGCAAAGTCGAACTCGGACTGGCCAGAGGAAAGAAAAACTATGACAAGCGCGAGGCAGAGGCGAAGCGCGACGCCGAGCGTAAGATGGACAAGGCTATCAAAGCTTCACGCAATCGTTAGCGTGCGGACGCCGCCGGGCGTCCGCTTTTTTATTACGGAGGTGTAATATGCTGAACAAATTCTGCAGGAAACCGCTCTATGAGGTGACGCGCACACTGGCGAACGTAGCCATGGGTGCGGAAAAAGCCGAGCTTGTAATAAAAAACGCCCGGCTCGTAAATGTATGCACAGCTGAGATACAGGAAGGCATCGACGTCGCCATTGCCGAGGGCAGGATCGCCCTTGTCGGTGACGCTTCGCACTGTATCGGTGAAAACACAAAGGTGATCGACGCTTCGGGACAGTACATCGCGCCGGGCTTCATGGATGCTCACATACACGTTGAGTCCGCGATGATAAGCGTAGGCGAATATGCGAGAGCAGTAGTCCCGCGCGGCACTACCGGGATATTCATGGACCCGCATGAGATCTGCAACGTATGCGGGCCGGACGGTGTAAAGGCAATGATCGAAGATGCCAAAAGAGCTCCTCTTAAGGCTATGTCCAACGTGCCTTCATGCGTGCCTGCGGTCGCCGGCTTCGAGGACACCGGGTCTCACATAGGTCCCGACGAGGTCCGCGAGATGATGACCTGGGACGGGGTCATGGGACTCGGCGAGATGATGAGTTTCCCTAATGTGCTCGGCGCAAACCCTGATATCCACGGCGAACTCGCGGAGACACTTAAGGCCGACCAGGTGATAACCGGACACTATTCGGTCCCGGAGATCGGTCCCGGGCTCAACGCGTATATCGCTTCAGGCGTAAGATGCTGCCATGAGTCCACCCGCGCCGAGGATGTGATCGAAAAGATGCGCCGCGGTATGTACGCTCTTATGCGCTACGGCAGTGCCTGGCACGACATGCCTGTCATCATCCGCGCGATACTGGACAGCAATGTTGATGACCGTTTCGCCTGCCTGATATCCGACGACACACATCCGGATACTCTCATACAGGACGGCCACATGGACTATATAGTGCGCTGCGCCATCAAAGAGGGGCTGGAGCCGGTCAAGGCCATACAGTATGTCACCATCAACCCTGCCACATGCTTCAGGATGGACCACGAGATGGGAAGCATAGCGCCGGGCAAGTGCGCCGACATCGTATTCTTCGATGACCTGAATGACATCCATATCACCCGCACAATCATAGACGGTGATGTCGTCGCCGAAAACGGAAAGATGACCGTCGATATAGGCGAAGGACGCTTCCCTGACTTCGCTTACGATACGATGCACGTTGGTTATGATATCACTGCCGATCATTTTAAGATCGCCGCTCCGGAAGGCAAGGACAGCGTAAAGACCCGCGTGATCGAGATAATCCCTAACAAGGTCGGGGACTATGAGCGCATCATGGAGCTAAATGTAAAGGACGGCCTCGTCGAGGCTGATCCGGAAAATGACGTCATGAAGATGGCGGTATTTGAGCGCCATCACGAGACAGGCACAAAGGGATGCGGATTCGTGAAGGGATTCGGTTTCAGAAAAGGAGCCATGGCCCAGACTGTATCTCATGATGCCCACAATCTGCTCGTTGCAGGCACCAATGACGAGGACATGGCACTAGCGGCCAACACTCTGGTCGAATGCGGCGGAGGCCTCTGTGCTGTCGCAGACGGAAAAGTCCTCGCCACGGTTCCGCTGCCGATAGCGGGTCTGATGAGCGACCTCCCTGTCGAAGATGTCGCGGCACAGGTAGCCGAACTGGATAAGGCCTGGAAGGAGATGGGCTGTTCTATCAACTCCCCTTACATGACCATGGCACTGATCCCTCTCGCGTGTCTGCCTGAGCTTCGCCTCACCAACCGCGGTCTGGTCGACTGCAGGACCTTCAGCTTTGTGGATCTGTTCACCGAGTAGAGACCTTTTTCAGACATCTGAAGGATTATTTCAGGCAAAATATGCACGGCTTCTGTTCGAAAACGGCAGAAGCCGTTTAAATTTCAAGGAAAATCCTGTTCTTTTCACGGATTTGACCTGACTGCTTCCCTGCTGAGATACTGTTCCCACAGGATGATTCAGCCGTAAAAGAATAGGAGAATGACATGCTTGATTTCAGAGAATTCAAAAGCGAGTTTGTCTCGGCTTGCAGAAGCAATATCGCATCATTCACGGAATGCTTCGGCTGCGGGGATATCGAGATCGAAGAACGGAGTGTTACAAAAGCACAGCGCGGCCCTCTCAGCGGCCTCATCTTCAGAACGTCCGACACAGTTGCCGCGCCTACATACTATGTAGAAGACTTTTACCGGATGTACAGGGACGGCGCTTCCATCAGCGAGCTCTCATTTGACATTGCTCAGAACGCCTTCCATTATATCCATGAGGATCCGCCGCTTTCTTTTGAGGAATCCGCCAAAAGCTTTGAGGATGCTGCAAATCTTCGCATCAGGCTTATCAATAGTTCGCGCAATGCAGAGCTTCTCAGCACCGTCCCGAACCGCGAAACCGGCTGCGGTCTGTCGCTCATCCCGGAAGTCAGGTCCGGCCCGTATCGCGCCGTGGTCACGAAGGAATTGATGAAGTCATTCGGCATCAGCGAGCACGACCTCATGCTTATCGCGCTGGCCAATACCGCAGCCTTTGACGTTCCTGTTCTGGCAGATCTCACTGAGATGCTGTGCGTTGGCCAGGACGATTGTGAAAACCTACTGCTGAAAGGGCTCAGCACAGAACCCCTGCCTGCGCCGGATTCGCTGTACGTTCTCACCAATGATAAATTCTTCTGGGGCGCATCAGCTCTGTTGTATCCCGGCATGACATCACGGCTTTCCGCTCTGCTCGGAGGCGACTTCTATGTTCTGCCTTCATCAGTCCATGAGGTCCTGCTGCTTCCGCTATCCATGGGTGATCCCGATAAGCTGCTTGAGACCATACATGAGGGAAACAGGACGGTCGTGAACGAAGAAGACTTCCTTTCAGATGACCTCATCATATGCGAAAACGGCGATCTGAAGATATTCACACCTTCAGGTCCCTATTCAACCTTTGATGACTTCTTATGGTGAGCTTCGCATTTAACGATTGCATCAATAATTAGGACCTTTGCTGAAAATGCTTATTATTCGGCCTAATAAATATATGGCAAGAGCAATAGAATTAGGCCCTTTGCAGGTTTGCTTATTTTTTCGACCTAAATCTAGCTTTATGAAAGTCCTTAGATTAGGTCCTCTACTTTCATATTAAGCAATTCGGCCTAAATAAGCCTATGTTTCAATTGTTTTATTAGGCCTATTCAGACCATCAGCGATAGTTCTGACCTAATCCAACCCTGCACTTTTTTCTGTAAGCAGAATATGTATTACGAGGAGACTTTCAATGCGTAAAAGCGCAAGAATTGAATTGCTAACATACACAAATGAGCTTCGACGCCTCGTTTCTGATCAGAGCAGGCGCCTGCACAAACTTGGCGCCTACAACTTAAAGAAGCTTAAGTCATACACACACAAGAACGGCAGCCGTTATTACAAGCTGCTTGAACCCGGCAGCAGTAAATATGTGTATCTTGGTACAGAATCAAATCCGGAAGTCGTAAAAATCAAAGAGGCTCACTATCTGGAAAGGTCCATTGCGGAATTAACACGGGAGATCTCACTCATGGAGAATGTTTTGAGCCTTTCAAAAGATGTAAGTTACGAAAGCATAAACAGTGACCTTCCCAAATCGTACAGAGGTTCTCTGCACAATACCGAATCAGGTGTTGCAGCAGCTCGTCAGTGGAAAGAGTCCATGGAAACGTATAAAAAATCTTTTCCTCCATACCGGCCTGAAGAACTGACAGTTTTAACGAGGGATGGCAGTTATGTCAGATCCAGAGGCGAAGGCCTTATCTACAATTATCTGCTGGAAATTGGAGTAACGTTTGTATACGAATTGCCGCTCAGGATAAGAATTGGCAATAAAGAAAGTCTGATGCTCCCGGATTTTACCATTCTTTCGGAAATCGATTATAAGACAGTCATATTTATTGAGCATCAGGGGATGATGAGCACACCGGCCTATAGAGAGAAGTTTAAAGAAAGTGTGTATAAGTACTGGATCAATAATTATATTCCGGAAAAGGATGTCTACTTTACATTTGATTTGCCCAACGGCGGTTTTGATGACACTCCGGTCAGGAACATCATATACCGAGCTGTCAGGCCTGCGGCTACAGGTTAGTATAGGCCAGGCCCCGTGCCTGATGCGGGTTTTCTACCGAAAAAAGACGGCGGTCACCGATGTGACTGCCGTCTTTATATGTTTATAGGTCTTTATGTGGCCTGCGCCTTATGCCTGAGGAGCGGCTGCCTTTGCAGCAGCTTCCTTTGCAGCAGCAGCTTTAGCCTTCTTGGCTGCAGCAGCCTTCTCTGCGGCTTCCTTCTTAGGAAGCTTCTTGAAGCTGTTGATAGCTCCTGTCGGGCATACCGCTGCGCACAGTCCGCAGCTCTTGCACTTGCTGTAATCGATCCTTGCCAGGTTGTCCTGAACAGAGATCGCGTCGAAGTTGCAGACTGTTGTGCACTTCATGCATCCAATGCAGGCATTGTCGCAGTTCTTGCGGGCAACAGCGCCCTTGTCCTGGGATGAGCACAGAACATGTACCTGAGATTTCTGAGGTACAAGCTTGATGATCTTCTGCGGGCAAACGCCAACGCACGCACCGCATGCCACGCAGTTCTCTCTGTTGACCTTTGCAACGCCGTCAACTACTCCGATCGCGTCGAACTGGCAAGCGTCAGCGCAGTCACCGAGTCCGATGCATCCGAACATGCAGGCGTTTGGCGAAGTGAACCATCCCTTTGCGCCCTTGCAGGACTGCATGCCCTGCCAGTCAAGGACTGTACGGGAAGCTTCGCATGTACCGTTGCACATTACCTGTGCTACCTGAGGCTCTGTCGCGCCTGCAGCTCTGCCGAGGATCTCAGCGATCTGTGCAGCTACGGCAGCTCCGCCCGGGGAGCACTTTGTGCAAGGAAGTTCTTCATCAGCTACCAGGTTGGATGCATAGTCGTCGCAGCCGGCGAACCCGCAGCCGCCGCAGTTGGCGCCCGGGAGCACCTCTCTTACCTGTGTAACTCTCTCATCTACCGCTACATGGAACACCTTGGATGCGAATACCAGAAGTCCGGCGCAGACGAGACCGATAACTGCTACCAGCAGTACTGGTGTCATTACTCCACTCATCTTTCTACCTCCTTACTGGAACATCCCTGTGAAGCCCATGAACGAAAGTGCCATGATGGAAGCCGATACGAGGATGATTCCTACGCCTCTGAAAGGTACAGGTACTCCGTCGAGGTTGTTGAGCTTCTCTTCACGGATTCCTGCGAAGAGGATCATAGCCAGCATGTAGCCGCAGCCTGCTCCGAAGGAATAAACCATGGACTCAGCGAATGAATAACCATAATTGATTGCGTTGATCGTAGCGCCGAGGATAGCGCAGTTTGTTGTGATCAGCGGAAGGAAGATACCGAGAGCCTTCTGGAGAGCCGGCAGGTACTTCTTCATGAACATCTCTACAAACTGTACAAGCGCCGCGATAACGAGAATGAATACTACGGTCTGCAGATATCCGAGATCAAACTTGTTGAGGAGCTGCATTACAGGCCATGTAACGGCTTCTGCGATAACCATAACGAAGACTACCGCGCCGCCCATTCCGACAGCAGAACTCATCTTGTTGGATACTCCGAGGAAAGAGCAGATTCCGAGGAACTGGGACAGTACAAAGTTATTAACAAGCACTATACCCATGAAGATGACTATAAGGTTTACTATCATGCCTGTCCTCCTTCCTATACTGCCTTAGCGGCTGCTGCCGCCTTCTCTGCTGCAACTTCCTCATTTGCCTCAGCAGTATTGCACGAATTGTACATAGGGCACAGTCCGCAGCTGAAGCTCTTTGCCTTGAGAGCCTTTCCCTTTGTAGCTACCTGGATGATAGCGATCAGGCATCCGAAGACGAAGAATCCGCCCGGCGGGAGATTGAAGAAACCGATCGAGAAGTTCGGGATGATAGTGAAGCCGAGAAGGCAGCCTGTTCCCAGAAGTTCTCTGATAGCTCCCATGCATGCCAGAGCGAGTGTGAATCCGAGTCCCATGCCGATTCCGTCGAGAGCGGAGTCGACTACGGAGTTTTTGTTCGCAAACGCCTCAGCACGGCCGAGGATGATGCAGTTAACTACGATCAGAGGGATGAATACTCCCAGAGCCTTGTTGATCTCAGGTGCGTAAGCCTGGAGCACAAACTGAACCAGAGTTACGAAGCCTGCGATAACTACGATGTAGCAAGGGATCCTGACCTTGTCAGGAATTACCTTACGCAGCATCGAGATTACGATATTGGAACAAATCAGTACGGCTGTTGCCGAAAGTCCCATTCCGAGCGCATTGATCAGTGATGAAGATGTAGCGAGGAACGGGCATGTTCCGAGCAGGAGCACCAGCGTAGGGTTCTCCTTGATGATTCCGTTAGTCAGAATCGCCAGTTTGCTTTTCTTTTCCATTAGTTTACACCTCCCATCGCTTTGAACTGCTCAAGTGCGCAGTATACAGCTTTGTGGACGGCTCCGGATGATACGGAAGCTCCCGTCACCTCTACGATGTCGTCAGCGTGCGCCTTGATATTGTCGCTTGCGAGTTCTGTGTGTCCTACGTACTGCTTGAGGTGACCCTCCGCGTGAGCTTTTGTTCCGACGCCCGGGGTGTCTGCGTGCTCAGTTACCTGAACACCTGTGACGGCTCCGTCCTTGTCAATGCCTACCATAGCTGTGAGCATTCCGCCGTACGAGTTGGACTTGACCGTGACTACCATGCCCTCACCGTTGTCTGCAACATAGCAGTCCTCGACGTAGACCTTGCCTTCCTCGTAAACTACGAGGTCGGCTCCGCTTTCGGTGAAGTTGTCGGCGGCAGGCAGGAGTGTCATTCTTGCCTCGCTGGCAGCCTTTGCTGTGTTCTCAGCGATAATAGGTGCTGTGACGCCGTATACGAATGCCAGCAGGAATGTGGTCACAAAGCATATAACTACAAGTACGAGTATAGGCGAGATGAATTCCTTGAATGCGCTGTTTTTATTTTCCATTCTTAGCACCTCCCTCCTTCAGGTAGAACTTGTAGGAAAGGTTGTTGAGCAGCGGTGTGCAGATGTTCATCAGCAGGATCGAGAAGGATACACCTTCAGGATACGAACCGAAGAGCCTGATGCTCATGGTGATGATTCCGCAGCCGATTCCGAAAATGAGCTGTCCGAGAGGCAGCTTCGGCGATGTTACGTAGTCGGTAGCCATGAAGAATGCTCCGAGCATGACGCCGCCTGACAGAACATGGAAGAGTGCCCAGTAAGGGCTTCCTGTTGCGATCAGTGCGAACACGAATACTGTGCCGATGAATGCGCATGGGATGATCGGGCTGATGACCTTGCGGACGATCAGATAGATCCC
The DNA here is from genome assembly GCA_902778585.1 of uncultured Eubacteriales bacterium. GTDB lineage: Bacteria > Bacillota > Clostridia > Peptostreptococcales > Anaerovoracaceae > Crickella. The sequence continues at coordinate 15,437 of CACYYD010000026.1, forward strand.
GCCGATCAGAAGCGCAAGTGCGCAGACCTCGCCGGTCGAGCCGCCGTGGAATCCGAGGAACAGCTGAAGCAGTCCCGGGATCTGGTCTGTGCTTCCCTCTGCGTAAAGAGCGAGAGGTGTAGGGCCTGTCACTGCATCTGTTGCTCCCGCAAGCCTTGTTACAGGCCATGTCGACATGTTAGCCGAGAACGAGATGAACAGGAAGATTCTTGCTGTGATAGCCGGGTTTGAAAAGTTCTTTCCGATGCCGCCGAAGAGCTGCTTCACGACTACGATCGCGAAGAGACATCCGACGATAGCCTGCCAGAACGGGAAGCTTGCCGGTACGTTGAACGCGATCAGAAGTCCCGTAAGAGCTGCGGAAAGGTCACCTACTGTCTGCTTTCTGTGCATCAGAAGGTTGTAGAGGTACTCGAAGAGTACGCTGGATGCTACGCATACTACGGAGAGCAGAAGCGCTCTGAGTCCGAAGATGTAAATGCTTGCGATCCATGCAGGGGCGAGGGCGAGAATAACTGTGCCCATCAGCCTCGTGGTATCAGACTCCGTTACGATGTGCGGTGCGGAGGATACTATCAGGTTTTCATGAAACTTGTTAGCCATTACTTCGATGCCTCCTTTACCATCATCTTAGCGAGCTTGTTTGTCAGGCTCAGCGGACGTCTAGCCGGGCATGTGTACGAGCAGCTGCCGCACTCCATGCACTGCATTACCTTAAATCTGTTGAGTGTGTCAACATCCTTGCGCTCATACGCATCTGCGAAGATGCTCGGCATCAGGCCGAACGGGCAGGCTGTATGGCAGCGCTGGCAGTTGAGACATGCAGTCTCTTCCTTTACCTCTGCGAGCTCCTGGCTGAAGCAAAGGATGGACGATGTGTTCTTCATTGTCGGGGACTCGTCTGACTTTGTCGCTCTTCCCATCATAGGTCCGCCCATGATGATCTTGCGAGGCTCCTTCTTGTAGCCGCCGCAGAATTCAACAACGTCTGCGATCCTTGTTCCGATCGGAACATATACGTTCTTAGGCTCTGCAACTGCGTCGCCGTCGACAGTGACTCTTCTTCTTACGATCGGCATACCGGTCTTGAAGTACTCGGCCATAACTCCGATGGTCGATACGTTGTCGAGAATAACTCCCAGCTGTGCAGGAAGTACTCCGGCATCCATGACCTTGCCTACTGTCTCATAGATGAGAACACGCTCAGCTCCCTTCGGGTAGCTGGACGGAAGCGGAACGATCTCGATGTCATCGATCTCATTCTGCTCGATCAGTCTCTTGAGGTTGGCGATAGCGTCAGGCTTGTTTGTCTCGACTCCGATGAATCCCTTCTTAAGATTCAGCCACTGCATGATAAGCTTCATGCCGTCGAGAACGTCCTGTCCGTTCTCTACCATTTCTCTGTTGTCTGTAGTGATAAACGGCTCGCACTCAGCTGCGTTGACCACCAGATACTCACACTCATCGAGGTTCTTAGGGTTCAGCTTTACATGAGTCGGGAAGGAAGCTCCTCCCAGACCTACCATACCGCTGTCTCTTGCAGCTTTGATGAAATCCTCAAAGCTGTTGATGACAGGTACCTGTACTTCTTCACTGACCTCCTGCTTCTTGTCGGTCTCGATTACTATGTGAGTTTCAAAGCCGCCCATTGAACCGCGGACCTTGTCGATCGACTTAACGGTACCGCTGACGCTCGAAAAGATAGGTGCGCTGACAAAGGCCTCGACGTCGCCGATCCTCTGTCCTACCTTTACGTAATCACCCTTCTCTACTAGAGGAGTGCAAGGAGCGCCGATGTTCTGGGACATGCTGATGCTTACTTCATCCGGTATCGGCATCGTCACGGTCTCGCATGCGGCCGTGTTCTTGTGATGCGGTACATGGATGCTTGGCAAATGTTTCCTTTGGCTCATCCCTTTAGAAACTCCTTTCACATAATACCTTCATTTAACGTGCTTTTCGCTGTGTCTTGGCTCTTTTTTACACACCAAAAAATAAGCGCTTTAACACAGCCTAAATATTATATACCAAAAAAAGCGAAAAACCATATCTGCCAAAAACATAACAGAACAAGTTTGTTCCTTTTCGAGTACAATATATAGCGCAGCAGGTGCAGAGATGCAAGGCGAGAGTCGTGAGCGAATCCTGCCAGCTGCACCGATGGAGCGACAGCAGAGCGGCTGGAGTTTGATTAGAAGCCCCAGAGGCTGTCGCTTCGCATGAAAACTCCCCGCGATTGCGGAGCGACTGAGGATGCAATGGCGGATTCACGAGCTTCGAGCCGAGCACTCTGCAGCTGCTGTGCTATAATTGGGTATAAAAGGGACAACGAGGTGCTTCTATGAAAGAGTATACGATCGCGGATTTTCTGAAGGAAAACGCCGCCAAGGACAACATATCATTTCATATGCCGGGGCATAAAGGCCGTAGCAGTCTTTATGAGGAGGCCGGTTACGCGGAGCTTCTGAAGGAGGCGGCCGCCTGGGACATCACCGAGATCCCGGGAGCGGACTCGCTCTTCAGCCCGCGCGGCGCTCTGCGTAATGTCATGGACAATTACGCAGAGCTGTATGGCGTGCGCCATACGGAGCTGTTGGTCAACGGCTCCAGCGCGGGCATAATTGCCGGCATCATTTCGAGCGTGCCGGTTGGCGGCAAGCTCATTCTCGGCCGCAATTCCCATCACTCCGCTTTCAGCGCGCTCCGCCTCGGCGGCATCAATCCGGTATACATAAGGCCGGAGACCGATCCGGATTACAATATAGCAGCCGAGATATCGCCTTACGAACTTGAGGCTGCCTGCGAGGAGAACCCTGACGCATCAGCCGTCCTTATAACAAGCCCTAATTACTGCGGCATGCTGAGCGACATAGGTGTTCTGGCAGATGTCGCTCACGACCACGGCATGCTCATCATAGTCGACCAGGCCCACGGAGCACACCTGAAGTTTTTCGACTATTACGCCAAAGCCCTGCGCGACGAAGGCGCATATATCCCGCATCCGAAACATGCTGCCGAATCGCTCGGAGCAGACATAGTCATAAACAGCACGCACAAAACGCTGCTCAGCTTTACCGGCAGCGGAATACTCAATATCTGCAGCGACTCCGTAGACATCAACGCTGTAAGCGAGGCGCTAAGGATGGTCCAGACGACGAGCCCGTCCTACCTTCTGATGGCAAGCCTGGATATAAACGAAAAGATAATGCGCAAGAAATGGCGCGATATCACGGGCGCCTGGATAGAAGATCTGCGCGGTTTTTACAAGGGAGCCTCCAGGATCAACGGCCTTACCATCGTTACGGGAAGCGGCGCAAAGGGATCCGGCTCGCAGGACGAAGATGTCTTTGCGCTCTACAGATACCGCGAAGGTCCTGACCCTACCAAGATAAACATAAGCATGTCAGAGCTGGGTCTTTCCGGCGAGCGCCTTGACAAGGAACTCCGCTACAGAGGCATCATCAGCGAGATGGTCCATGGTGAATACGTGCTTCTCATGACAGGTGCCGGAAACACAAGGAGCGATTACGAAAAGCTGCTCGATGCACTCGAAGACATCGCATCGGGCTACGGAGTCGGTGTTCCGGTCGACCGCACGCCGCGCTCATTCGAAGATATAAAGCTGGCGTATGCAGATGTACCTGTCGAAGGAGAATACGTGCCTCTCTATGAGGCGGTCGGCAGAGTGCTCTACGACCCTATCGTCACCTATCCACCGGGCACACCTATAGCCTGCCCGGGCGAGGTCCTCACGATGGAGGTCATAAGCCACATCTCTGATATACTAGAAGACGGCGAGTTCATCACCGGAGTAGATGACGAAGGAATGATAAAAGTCGGTACAGGAATCGAATAGGGCGGATTTCCTCCGCCCTTTCACACCACCGTACATGCCGTTCGGCATACGGCGGTTCAAATCAACTTCAACATGTGCCGTTCGGCGTA
>CACYYD010000027.1 GCA_902778585.1 uncultured Eubacteriales bacterium
TACGCCGAACGGCACATGTTGAAGTTGATTTGAACCGCCGTATGCCGAACGGCATGTACGGTGGTGTGAAAGGGCGGAGGAAATCCGCCCTATTCGATTTTTTTATTTTGCTCAAAATTCCTACAAACTTAGGGGGAAATAACTTGACATTGGGAAAGGAATTAGATATAACTAACACGGTTAGACATATCAAACATCCTTAAGGAGTATACACAATGTTAGCACAATTTACACTGAAGCGCAGCGGCGCAGCGGCTGCTTCCGAAGTCGACACGGAAACAGCAAATGCAGCTGCGAAGAACACGCTGCTCAGCGCAGAGCCGGGCAAGACCTATGTCATCAAAGAGATCAACACAGATGATGATGAAATGAATTCATTCCTGTTCAGACTCGGATGCTATGTAGGTGAGCCTATAACTCTGATTTCAAAAAAGAAAAAAAGCTGTATCGTCGTTATCAAAGACGGCAGATACAACCTCGACAATCTGCTTTCTGAGGCGATCATAATCTGACCGTCTGAGGCATAGGTATTGCCGGGAATGTTACTGAAGGAGGACTAATATGAGAATTGCTTTTGCCGGAAACCCTAACAGCGGCAAGACGACCATGTACAATGCCCTGACAGGCAGAAGTGAAAAGGTCGGAAACTGGGGCGGAGTTACCGTAGGCAGCAAGGAATACCAGCTTAAGAAGGAATTCGCAGGTGACAAGGAAGTCATCGCTGTAGACCTTCCGGGCGCTTATTCCATGTCGCCGTTCACACCGGAAGAGGGTATTACAAGTGAGTACGTACGTACAGCAAACCCGGATGTTATCGTAAATATCGTTGATGCTACAAACCTGAGCAGGTCGCTGTTCTTCACAACACAGCTTCTTGAACTCGGCATTCCTGTAGTCGTTGCTCTCAACAAGACAGATATCAACGAAAAAGAAGAGACTAAGATCGACGCTGCAAAGCTGTCGGCTAAGCTCGGATGCCCGGTATTTGAGACTATTTCAACAGAGAACAAGGGCCTCAGCGAGATGATCGCAAAGGCGATCTCCCTTGCGGGCACATCACAGAAGGCTCCTTATCTTCAGCCTGACATCAACCTTCACGACAAGGCGGCTGTCGACGCAGAAGACCGTAAGCGTTACAGCTTCGTAAATGATATCGTAGCAGATGTAGAAACAAGAAAAGTTCAGTCTGCTGAGTCGACCGGAGCAGACAAGGTGGACGCAGTACTTACGAATCCTATCGCGGGAATACTCGTATTTGCAGCAGTTATGTTCGGTGTATTCTGGGTATCCCAGACATGGCTCGGACCTCTTGTTGCAGACTGGCTCGTCGGATGGATCGAGACCTTCCAGGGCTGGGTAGCAGGCCAGCTTGAGAACAGCCCGGCCATCCTCTCGGCACTCCTTGCTGACGGTATCGTAGGCGGTGTCGGAGCTGTAGTAGGCTTCCTGCCTCTCGTAATGGTAATGTACTTCCTGATCGCTCTCCTCGAGGACTGCGGATACATGGCACGTGTAAGCGCTGTAATGGATCCTATCTTCAAGAGAGTAGGTCTTTCAGGCAAATCCGTCATTCCGGTAGTTATCGGAACAGGCTGCGGAATCCCTGCCATCATGGCATGCCGTACTATCCGCGATGAGAGAGAAAGAAGAACTACTTCGATGCTCGCGACGTTCATCCCGTGCGGAGCAAAGATCCCTGTTATAGCACTGTTTGCCGGAGCGTTCTTCTCGGGAGCCGGCTGGGTCAGCACACTCAGCTACTTCTTCGGACTGGTTCTGATCTTCCTTGGAGCGCTGCTTATCAAGGCTATCACAGGATATAAGTACAGAAAGTCGTTCTTCATCATGGAGCTGCCTAAGTGGAAGGCTCCTAGCCTGAAGTTTGCCTTCAGATCGATGATGGAGCGCGCAAGAGCATACATCATCAAGGCTGCAACTATCATCCTGGTATGCAACACTATTGTACAGATAATGCAGACCTTCGACTGGCACTTCAACGTTGTTGAGGAAGGTGCAGAGAACACATCGATCCTCGCTTCGATCGCTTCGCCGTTCGCTATCCTGCTTATCCCTCTGGGATTCGGAGTTTGGCAGCTCGCGGCAGCAGCCATCACAGGCTTCATCGCGAAGGAGAACGTCGTTGGTACTCTGGCTGTAGTATACGGACTTACAGCATTCATCGACACAGAGGAACTCGCAATGACAGGCGGAGCAAACACTGTCGCTATGACGATGGGTCTGACATCCGTAACAGCGCTCGCATACCTCTTCTTCAACCTCTACACACCTCCGTGCTTCGCTGCTATCGGAGCCATGAATTCAGAGATGAAGAGCAAGGGCTGGCTGTGGGGAGCTATCGGACTTCAGCTCAGCACCGGATACACAGTGGCATTCCTGATCAACCAGTTCGGAACGCTCTTTACAGAGGGCCACTTCGCTGCAGGCTTCGTGCCTGGACTCATAGCTGTCGCATGCTTCGTGGTTGCCATAGTCCTCATCGGAAAGAGAGTAAGATCTCACTTCGACGAGCAGTATGAGCTCCATAAGAAGAGCGCAAAGCAGGGCGCAGCTGCTTAATAGAAACTATATTTATTGCAAAACCATACTTTTGTGCACGGTGCCTGCGGGTGCCGTGCGCTGTCCTTTGGAAAGGAGGCAGAGATCATGAATACTGCTACGATACTGGCGGTAATAGCCGTTCTGGCGATTCTTTTCTTTGCCGTCAGATATATTTACAAAGAAAAGAAAAAAGGCAATCACTGTATCGGATGCCCGTATGCGGATTCATGTCCGAAGCATAAAAACGGCGGCGGATGCGGTGCCTGAGCCAAAGAACAACAAAGGAAAGGAAGCACGGAGCAGGGCTATCTGCTCCGTGTTTTCTTATACCGCTTTTTTAAGATATTCATTGATTGACGGACTGTTTTATGAGAGTATTTGTCTGTTAACAAAATATATCTAAATCGGGGAAGAAATGAAACTAAACGAATTAAAGCAGAATCAATCAGCTTATATATGTTCTGTAGGAGGCGAAGGCGCTCTCAGACAGCATCTTCTGGATATGGGAGTCATTCCGGGCGCCCACGTGCAGCTTGTTAAGTTTGCACCGCTGGGAGATCCGATGGAAGTCCGTATCCACGGATATGAACTGACTCTCCGTATTTCTGATGCGGAGCAGATCACTGTCAACCTTACTGAAGATGAATTCAGGGGGCAGGGAAGTGAGACAGGCCGCAGGGATGAAACAGATCATCCGGGGCTTGGAGAAGAAGGGAAGTACCACGATAAGGAATCCGAGACGCCTCTGCCTGACGGCACAAAGCTGACTTTTGCTCTGGTAGGAAACCAGAACAGCGGCAAGACGACACTTTTCAACCAGCTTACCGGATCCAACCAGCATGTCGGAAACTTTCCCGGTGTTACCGTAGACCGAAAAGACGGCGTCATCAAGGGATATCCCGATACACTGATCACCGACCTTCCGGGCATTTATTCGATGTCGCCGTATTCGGGAGAGGAGATCGTTTCAAGAGACTTTGTTCTTAAGGAAAAGCCGAAGGCGATCATAAATATACTGGATGTCACAAGCATAGACCGGAGCATGTATCTTACCATGCAGCTTCTTGAGATGGGATTCCCTATGGTCGTGGCGCTCAACATGATGGACGAGATGACCGGAAACGGCGGTTCTGTGGACATAAACCTTATTGAGCAGATGCTGGGAGTACCGGTAGTGCCTATTTCTGCAGCTGCAAACGAGGGCGTTGACGAGCTTGTCAGCCATGCCATACATGTCGCGAAGTATCAGGAAGGTCCGCTCAGGCAGGACTTCTGCGACAGTACGGACCACGGCGGAGCAGTGCACCGCTGCCTGCACGCAGTTATTCATCTCATTGAGGATCATGCGGAAAGAGCAGGCATACCGCCGCGCTTTGCCGCTGCAAAACTGATAGAAGGCGATGAGCTCATCCTTGATCAGCTCAGGCTGGATCAGAACGAAAAAGAGACTCTGGAGCACATTATAATGCAGATGGAAAATGAGAGAGGGCTTGACAGAAGCGCTGCCATGGCAGACATGCGTTATTCCTTCATATACAGAGTCTGCGACAGATGTGTGAAGAAACCTAAAGAAAGCAAGGAACTTCTGAGGAGCCGCCGATATGACAATGTGCTTACGGGCAAGTATTCGGCCATACCGGTGTTCATAGCCGTTATGGGACTCGTATTCTTCCTTACATTCAGTGTTATCGGGCCGTTCCTTCAGGGGCTGCTTGAGAACGGGATAGGCCTTCTTGGAGACGCGGTAGAAGGGGCGATGGAAGCCGGCGGGGTCAATGAAGCCATCCGCAGCCTTGTGATGAAGGGCGTCTTCGAAGGCGTCGGCAGTGTTCTGAGCTTTCTCCCGATAATCGTGACGATGTTCTTCTTCCTGTCGCTCCTTGAGGACAGCGGGTACATAGCGAGGGTCGCGTTCGTAATGGATAAGCCTCTCAGAAGGATAGGCCTGTCGGGGCGGAGCATTGTGCCTATGCTGATCGGATTCGGATGTACGGTGCCCGCGGTTATGGCCACACGCACGCTGCCGAGCTCAAGAGACAGACGCATGACGATACTGCTTACACCGTTTATGTCATGCACTGCTAAACTCCCGATCTACGGCTTCTTTGTGAACGCATTTTTCCCGCGCCATGGCTGGTGGATCATAACGGCGCTCTATCTTCTTGGAATAGTGACCGGCATACTGTCAGCTCTCTTTATGAAGAAGACGCTGTTTAAGGGCGATGCGGTGCCTCTGGTGATGGAACTGCCGAATTACAGACTGCCGAGCGCGGCGAATGTTGGACACCTGATATGGGATAAGTCGAAGGATTTCCTGCAGAGGGCTTTCTCTGTCATTCTCCTTGCGACGATAGTGGTGTGGTTCCTGCAGAGCTTCAGCTTCAGCTTCAACATGGTAAGCGATGCGCAGGACTCCATACTTGCCGCCGTGGCGGGCGTGCTCGCGCCTGTATTCAGTCCTGTGGGACTTGGAGACTGGCGCATAGTAACAGCGCTTATAAGCGGTTTTATGGCCAAGGAGAGCGTAGTGGCGACAATGAATGTCCTCTTTGCGGGCGGTGTGGCAGCGGCTCTCTCGTCACTTGAGGCAGCTTCCATGCTAGTTTTCAGCCTGCTCTATACCCCATGCGTTGCGGCGGTCGCTGCTGTAAAAAGGGAACTTGGGGGCGGCTGGGCGCTGTACGTAGTGCTGTGTCAGTGCGGCATAGCCTGGGTGGCAGCTCTGATAGTCAGACTCATCGGACTTGCGGCAGGTCTGGGCTAATTTGATTCATATAACAGAAAACCGGGTCAAAGACCCGGTCGTATATATGACAATGAGATACCCGGGAATCACTCGGGTATTTTTGCGTTTAGTTTTTCGGCGGCAAAGAGTACAAACTCTCTCACTGCCGGTGCAGCTGTCTCAAGAGAAGGCAGAGTAATGCCCAGTTCTATGCTGCTTGGCGGGTCAACAGGAATGATAACTGTGTTTGTCTGCCAGTATCTTGTGATACCTTCATTCATTACGCAGATCCCCAGACCGCCTTCTACCATGTTGATAGCCGTATAGTTCTCAAGCGTTGTAAGCCCTATATTAGGGACTATCCCGTTACGGCGGAACAGTTCTCTTACATCAGCGTCATCACCCTCGCTTGGCATTATCAGGCGTTCGCCTTTTACTCTGTGAAGCGGAAATGTCTTCCAGCCCGCACAAGGGTGTTCCTTAGGAAGCACGGCGACCATCCTGTCTTCACCGAACGGTATCCACAGCAGAGAGCCATTTGAAGGTCTTGACATGAATGCGAGATCGGCCTTGCCTGAAGCCGCCATCTTTTCAATACGGTTCTTGGTGCCTTCCTCTATCTGTATGTTGATGGAAGGGTGAAGGTCGCTGAATTCCTTGATGATAGGCGGCAGGGTGTGAGAGGCAATGCTTGAGTATGTCGCTATCATGACATTGCCCTTGTACATGCCGGAGAGTTCGGTGGCAGCCTTGTAGATAGCATTTTCCTTTTCGATATAGTCCATGACAAGAGGATACAGGTATTCACCTTCGCGGGTCAGCACCACCCCGTTGCTTTTGCGTACCAGAAGGGAAAAGCCGAATTCTTTTTCCGCTGCTGATACAAGCTGGCTGATGCCTGAAGGGGTATATCCCATTATCTTTCCGGCTGCGGTAAAACTGCCTTCATCTGCGGCCGTTACAAATGCTTTGCATTTAAGAATGTCCATATACGCTATTCTCGCTTAAATAAAATGACAAAACAATCTCTTAATACAGATTATACCATTCTTTAAAACCAAGTCAATCATATGAAGTTGACAATAATATAGCTGTCTGTTCACGTATGGCCCATACGAACAGTGCAAAATTTACTTTTAAGCATGGAAAATGTATAATGTACAGGAAAATCGAATCAAAAGAAAGGGGACAAATACATATGACACTGGATCCCAACAATGACAAGTATCCTGGCGATCTGAATTTGCTTAACAAACGAAAGCATCAATGGATACAGGGAGAAGAAAGAGGAGCCAAATACAGAAGAGGCTCATTTGCAGTCCTGGCGGCCGGATTTGCAGTCATCCTGCTTGTGGCGACTAAGGTACAGGGCGGGCAGTCATGGATGAGTCAGCTGCCGGTCCATCTGGCGATATGGATCACTGCTCTGCTGACGTATCTTGTAGCCCACCGGGGAAGGACGATAGCCGCAGCTCCGTTTGAAAGCTTTCACAGCGCAAGGTTTGAAGTCAGTGACGATACGATCTACTACATATATCAGCAGGGACTCAAGCTTAAAACCTATTACATAAAGGATGCTGAGATCAAAAAAATCAGACGCGATGATGAGGCGGGTGCCCTTTGTATCGAAGGTAAGGCTACCCTCAACATACAGACCAGAAACAGTGAAACCGAAGAAAGCCTGAATGAGTTTTATGCTCTTGTACCGTTTGACAAGTACGAACTTGATGACCTGCTCGCACCGTATAAAAGAAAGGTAACCAAAGCTGACGGAAAGCTTAGAGAAAAATACCGCGAAGAACACAGATAGCACTTATCAGGTAAAGACACAAAGAAAGAGCCGATCCGGAGATCGGCTCTTTTATTTGTATCATTTGAATCAGACCTATTTGATAATTCTGACAGTGAACTATGCTGCAGATCCCTTCTTGATAGCGTCTCTGAGGTAGAGAAGCGAAGTGATGAAGCAGACGATAACTACCATCAGTGTGAGGATGTGTGTAGGCATCGATCCTACGATCCAAGCTGCGATAGGAACACCGATCGCGCCGCCGCCGATAGCCATAGCCCAGCATGCGTTCATGTCATAACGTCCCTCCTTGATGAACTTAGGGCCATTGCCGTAAGCCATCAGGAATGCGCAGGAACCCATCATAGCAGGGAATGCGCACTTAGCATCGAGTCCGAGGATTACGCAGAGAGCCATGCACGGAGCATAGAGACCTACGCCGATGGACATCAGTCCGCCGAGGATGAAGTTAACAACGATAGCAACGATCAGCTTAACGCCTCTGAGACCCATTTCTGTTCCTTCAAGCTTGAAAGGACCCCAGCCAGCCCATCTGCAGAACATTATGATGGAGAGGAGCATCAGTCCAACAAACAGAGCATAACGTACGTGCTTACGGTCGAATTTGGAAACGATACCAGCCATCAAGTACGAACCGAGAACGGATGCTACGATCATTGTAACGAGTGTAAGAACATCCATATCAACGAGTCCGAAGAATGCTGCAGCCTCTACGCATACAGGAACTGTGTCTCCTACGTTGAGTGTTCCAGGTACGAGGATGTCGTCGCAGGACTTTCCGACTTTGAACATTGTCGATGTCGGAGCGAATGATCCGATACCGAGAGTATCGAAGAAGTTAGCGATGATTCCAGGGCCGATAAAGTTGTACCAGAAGTGCTTCTTCTGCTGATTCCAGAGCTCTTCACCGCTGCATCCGAATTCTGTTTCAGGCATTGCGCGGATCTCTTTCATCTTTCTGTACATCAGAATGACATTGTAAACAATGCCCAGAAGAGCGATACCAATGAGAATCCATTTAGACATAAAAAACCTCCTATAATCATAATAACCCTAAATAAGAATTTTCAATAGGCGATTCAACGCTTCTTTAAATCTGATTATAGCATTTCTTAAGTCCAAGTCAATACTAATGTGTAGATAATATAACAATCTGTGGCCTGAATAACCAGCGGTCCGCGCCTCTCGCGCGCAGCCCGGAAAAGTTGCCGCTCCGTGTTTGATTTGTCCGCTCATCATATAGTAAAATCCTATTGAAATGGGTCGTTTAGATGTTCCCCAAAAGGAACGAAAGGATAAATAAAGATGAAAAATCCCAACAGACAGGCAAGACAAAACCGCAGAGCCGAGACAGGTGATTCTGTAGATACCATAGTTGTATGCTCTGGACGAAGCGGCACAGCCATGCAGTACGCAAAATGGCTGATGGAGACGCTGAACTGCGACGGTATGGAGTATAACAAGAAGAACCTGGGATATGTCAGCATGTATAAGAACGTCGTATATATCGGTGCTGTGCGCAACGGTGACATCCACATGCTCAACATGCTGTGGCAGAATTACAACAACTTCGGGCTTGACGGAAGGAATCTGTTTATCTGCGGCGTTGGGATCGGAGATGCGGAAAGCTGGTCATATTTCAGGCTTCTCCGCCGCAGGAACGGCTGCGAGGATCAGAGCAATGTCAACTTTTTCATACTGCCGGGAAGGATAAGGAAGGACCGGCTTAAAATGCTCGACAGGTCACTGTTCAAGGATTTTGTGACCGGCGGGGCATATGGTATATATGATAAGGATGATGCTGATCTTATCATACAAAGAGCCGAAAATAATTATGACGGCGTGAGCAGGGATGCTCTTGAACCCGTCATAAAAAGGATACTGGAGCTGAACTGAAAGTAGTTCAGCTCCTTATTTTTTCATCTGTTCTCTTGCGATGGCACGCTGTGACTGCATTTTTTTGAGCTTATTCCCAAACTTTGCAGGGATCCAGCGACATGTTTTTTTGCATCTTTTGTACATGAAATCCCCGAAGGTCGAAGGGTCGCCTACAGTAAACCTATCCTTAGGCAGAACAAAGAGCTCCCTGCTCTTAAGGCTGAGGTAGAAATAGTCCTCATCGTAGAAGACAGCATCTATATTTTTGTATTTGCTGCTGTATGCAGTCAGCTCTCCGCCGCGGAAGAAAGACGCATCATTCTGCGTGAATTCATATACGAATTCAGTGCCGCTGCGGTAATCTTCATCAGATCTTTTTGTGATCGCAAGTGATAAATACTGGCGGAACAGTCCGAGAAGGATGACCAGCCCTCCCAATACCCACAGAAAGATCTTCAGAGCCTGAGTCTTGACCAGGAAGCCCGGCGCGAATATCAAAAGCCCGTAGAGCACCATCCTTGCAGTTACCTGAGGATGGAAAACGCGGTATGTAAAAGTGATGTACGCCTTGATGACATCCGAGGTGCGTCTGGTCTTTACCTGATAAAGGATCTCGGACTTTTCGGAGGCATTTGCCGCTGAAGCATTTGCAGCTGCTTTGAGCCCTGCGGGATCATCTGCTGCAGTCGTTTTCTTCTGAGTCTGAGCCTTTGATGCGGAAGATGGCTTCTTCTGTGCCGCTGGGCTGTTATTTCTTGACTTGTTCTTTGCCATGCTATTTTCTCCTGATTTGATTCTTTGCGAAAAGTATAACCGCTGAGGGTGGTTTTGTAAATGGACCGGCGGAGCCTCAAAAAAGGCCACGCACAGAAGGCGTGGCCTTTTCAGTTATTTTTCACTTATGCGTGTCCGCACTTTTTTTAACTATGCGTCAAGACCGTTTCTGATACGGTTCTCTGCAAACTCTGTAGCGATGACGCCCTCAGGCTTGCCGGTCTCTTTCGATTCTTCGAGCATCCTGTATACAGTATTGTAGATGTTGTGTACCTGCTTCAGGACGTTCTCCTTATCATATGTTGTGAATGCCTCCTGTCCGGCATTGATGACTCCGCCTCCGTTGATGATGAAGTCCGGAGCATAGAGAATGCCGCGTGCCTTGAGAGCTTCGCCTGCAGCGTCGTCGTAGATAACGTTGTTGGCTGCGCCCGCGATGGCTCTGCACTTGAACTGAGGTATGGTCTTGCTGTTTACGACAGCGCCCAGTGCGCAAGGTGCGAAGATATCGCATTCAACTCCGTAGATCTCGTCTCTGCCTACTTCTGTGGCTCCGAGCTCTTCGACTGCGTACTTCATTGCCTCACGGTTTGAGTTGTTGCATACGATGAGCTTTGCGCCTGCAGCGTGGAGTCTTTCTGCGAGATCCATGCCGACCTTGCCGAGACCCTGTACTGCGATCTTCATTCCGTCAAGGCTGTCAGATCCGTTCATGAACTGAGCGACAGCGCGGATGCCGTCAAATACGCCGATGGCTGTGAACGGCGAAGGATCACCGGATACGTCTTCACGTCCTACAACGTAGTCTGTCGTACGGAGCATGTACTCAGCATCCTTTGTGTCTGTGTTGACATCCTCAGCTGTGTAGTACTTGCCCATGAATGTGTTGACTGCCTCGCCGAAAGCCTCAAACATTGCTTCTGTCTTTTCGGACGGATGCGCAAGAATGACTCCCTTTGCGCCGCCGAGAGGCATGCCTGCCGCTGCGTTCTTGTGGCTCATGCCGCGTGAAAGTCTGAGGACATCGAAGAGGGCTGCTTCTTCACTCTCATAAGGCCAGAGTCTGCAGCCGCCTACCGCCGGGCCGAGATTTGTGTTGTGAAGAGCGATGATCGCCCTGAGTCCTGCTTTTTCATTGTTGAAATAAGCTACCTGTTCATGCCCGTAGGCGCGTATCATTTCGATATTTGTCATTTTCCTGTCCCCTTCCTTCCATTATTAGTCAAAAAATTCTATGTCTTAAGATATTACCTCCGGTGTACCGGTGTCAACAAAAAACGATGCCGGCAGGCAAAAGGAATCCGCTGAAAAATGAATGATTATAGTGTATAATCAACGGAACAAATCAAAGGGGCGTTCACAGGAGACAGGGGGAAATCCATATGACTGGAGCTCAGGCAATGGTCAGGTGCCTTCAGGAGGAAGGCATAACAAAAGTGTTCGGTTATCCGGGTGTGGCTATAGCGCCTTTTTATGAAGGGCTTTATGGCTCGGATATCGAGCATATTTTAGTGCGTCAGGAACAGAACGCCGGACACGCAGCGAGCGGATACGCGAGGATGTCGCGCAGGCCTGCCGTGTGCGTGGTGACTTCGGGTCCGGGAGCGACGAATCTCATAACTGCCCTTGCAACGGCATATGCGGACAGCATCCCGCTCATTGCCATCTCGGGGCAGGTATCGAGCAAACTGCTTGGCCGCGACGTCTTCCAGGAAGCCGATATGCGCGGAGCTACGAGATCTTTCGTAAAGCACAGTTACCTGGTAAAGGATCCGGATGACATCCCGAGGGTGTTCAAAGAGGCATTCTATATAGCATCTACGGGCCGCAAGGGACCGGTGCTCATCGATATCCCGATGGATGTGCAGCAGGCAGAACTCAGAAAGCAGTTCAGGTATCCTGAAGAGGTGTTTATCCGCGGCTATAAGCCGGAAATCAAGATAAATCCGATCCAGCTCAAACGTGTCGTAAATCTGCTCGATCAGGCGGAGAAACCTCTCATATGCGCGGGCGGAGGAGTCATACTCGGAAACGGCGAGCCTGTGATAAGGGAGTTCTGCGAAAAGTTCAACATACCTCTGGTCCATACGATGATGGGCATGGGCGTGCTCCCTAAGAAGCATCCTCTCAACTTCGGCATGCTGGGCAACAACGGAAAGCCGTACGCGAACAGGGCTGTCGGACGTGCCGACCTTCTGATAGTCGTTGGCGCGCGAATCGCTGACAGGGCGATACCGAAGCCTGAGAATCTCACAAGGCGTGCCGTGATACATATCGACATTGATACGGCTGAGATCGGGAAAAACGTAGGACCTACGATCCCGCTGGTAGGAGACCTCCGCGAGATCTTCGCGCTGATGCTCGATGCTGAAATAAGCCGTAAGGATGACAGCTGGGCGGCAGAACTTGAAGAGATAAAAAGAAATACGGTCGATACACGCGTATTCAGTGACAGGCTGGTCGATCCGAACCTCCTTGTGCAGAAGCTCTCTGAGAAGATGGACGAGGATGCCGTATACGTTGCAGACGTAGGGCAGAACCAGCTGTGGAGTGCCGACAACTATATAATGAAGGAAGGCCGCTTTATGACGACCGGCGGAATGGGCACCATGGGCTACTCGATACCTGCCGCGATAGGGGCCAAGCTTGTATGCCCTGAGCGCCAGACTGTAGCTGTCTGCGGCGACGGAGCCTTCCAGATGTCCATGAACGAGCTTGCCACAATGAGGGACAGCAATGCGGACATAAGGATACTTCTTGTGAGAAATAGGTATCTCGGACTTGTAAGAGAATACCAGCACTATAATTACGATTCGCATTATGAGGGCGTAGACCTGAAAGAGTGGCCGGACTACGGAAAGATCGCCGAAGCTTACGGTATCCCGTACAGTGAATGTTCGTCCAACGAAGCGCTCGATGAGGCTCTTGATGAGTTCCTCGGAGGAGAGGGTCCGCGCATGCTGGTATGCGAAGTCGACAGCGAGAACAATGTAAAGTGACGGGAGGCTGAAATGAAAGGGATCTTTTCTGTACTTGTAGAAAACAGGGATGGAGTTCTGTCTGCCGTTTCAGGACTCTTCGCAAGACGCGGCTTCAATATCGACACTCTGGCTGTAGGCGAGACCGACAACCATGAGATATCCAGCATGACCATCACGTCTACGGGAGACCAGCGGACGATAGACCAGATAGAGAAGCAGCTTAACAAGAACGTCGACGTAATAAAGGTGCGCCGTCTTAACGAGGCCAAGAGCGTGTGCCTCGAGATGATGCTCATAAAGGTGGCGTACAATGTGTCGAACCGTACGTCGCTCATAGAGCTGTGCCAGCTGATGGGCGCAAGCGTTATGAAAGTCGCTCCGAAGTATCTCCTGCTCGAATACCATTCCGATCCAGAAAGTGTCGAAGACTTTATAAAGGTACTGAAGAATTACGGAATAATCGAGATACAGCGTACAGGTACGATAGCAATGGAAAAATAAGGGTATTGTAATACCCCGCATACAGTAGAACTTAAAGGGCGGTGACCCAGGCAGCATAAATGCTGACAGGGCCACCGCTCTGATTGTTTTATTGACTTGGATTTGCAATAGGTCTATAATGTGTTAGCCATAACTAACTTTATTAAACTTAACTAACACGAGGATGAACATGACTAACGGATTTCTGGAGATAAAAGACCTTAGAAAAGGCTTCGGAGAAGGTGAGACCAGGCAGGAGGTGCTGCAGGGGATAAACTTTTCGGTGGCAAAGGGTGAGATATGCACGCTGCTGGGACCTTCGGGCTCAGGCAAATCCACTCTTTTGAATATAATCGGCGGGATAGACAGCTGCGATTCGGGCAGCATCTCCATAAACGGAGATGAGCTCACCGGCATGGGAGAGGCCGCGCTTACACAGTACAGGCGCCGCCATCTCGGCTATGTCTTTCAGCTCTATAACCTCATACCGAATCTCAACGTAAAGGAAAATATAGAGGTCGGAGCGTATATTTCGGACGACCCGCTCGATGTGAATGAACTGCTCGATGTTCTGGGACTTGCAGAACATAAGCATAAATTGCCAAATCAGCTTTCGGGAGGCCAGCAGCAGAGAGTCTCGATAGGAAGAGCGATAGTGAAGAATCCGGACATACTGCTCTGCGATGAGCCTACGGGAGCCCTGGACTACAAGACCTCAAAGGAGATCCTCAGGCTGATAGAGGACATCAATAAGAAGTACAACAATACTGTACTGATAGTAACGCATAATGAGGCGATCCGCTTTATGGCCGATCACGTTATTAGGCTGAGGGACGGCGTTGTCCGCCAGGACGAGATCAACACCCATAAACTCGCAGCTGCAGAACTTGAGTGGTAAGGAGGGTTTATCTGATGAATGCCGGAGGCAGAAACAGAATAAAAAATCCTCTGCGGATCAGGGTGCTGCGCGAATTCCGCATCGAATGGCGCAAGTACATAGTCATCTTTATATTCCTGACGCTGATGATAGGTTTTATCTCAGGCGTTTACGTAGCAAACAATTCCATGCTCATCGCTACGGAAGAAGTAAAGACGAGCGGGATACGTGAAGACGGCCACTTCATACTGAAGGAGAAAGCCGATGCGGAGCTGACAGAAGACATCGAAAGCGGGGAAAAGGTAAACGTCAGGGCTTACTATGTTTACGATGCGTACAAAGACATAAGCACCGATGACATAAGGGATGCCTTCAGATCGGGAGACTACCATGAGAATCTCGAAGACCTGTATGACGAGGCGGACCGGAAGGCGCATGAAGACTATGAGAATGCGGTAGGCGATTTCGATCTCGACGATCCGTATTTCAGACCGGTCCCGGTGCGTATATTTGAGAATTTCCGCAAGGATACCGACGAGGACATCGACGGTGACGGCACACGCGACTCGGGCATACGTGTCTACATAAACCGCGATGATATAAACACATACTGCCTTATGGAAGGCGAAGATGCGGACAGCGCGGATGAGATAGTCATCGACCGCATGCATGCCGACAACAACGGCATAAGTGTGGGGGATAAGCTGAGCGTCGGCGGTGAGGAGTTCACCGTTGCGGGCCTTGCGGCTTTCCCTAATTACAGCACTCTTCACGAAAAGAGCACCGACATGATGTTCGATGCTCTGACATTCGATGTGGCAATGACCACGCAGGAGGGCTGGGACCGCATAAAAGCTGGTGCAGATTATGAGTACGCATGGCTCTATGAGAACAGCCCGGCAGATGTAAAAGAAGAAAAGAAGCTGGCTGACAACTTCCTGAAGGCGCTTATAACACAGGCCGCCTTCAACGATAATGAGATAACGGACTATGTGCCTGAATACTCCAACCAGGCGATACAGTTTGCACCTGATGACTTCGGAAGCGACAAGGCCATGGCCGGCGTGGTGCTGTACATACTCATCGTGGTACTGGCATTTATATTTGCCGTGACTGAGAGCAATACCATCGCCAAGGAAGCACCTGTCATCGGCACGCTCAGGGCATCCGGCTACACCAGGCGCGAACTCACTCTCAACTATATGGCGGCGCCTGTAATAGTGACTCTTCTGGGCGCTTTGGCGGGCAACATACTGGGATACTCGTACTTCAAGAATGTAGTCGTATCCATGTACTACAACAGCTACAGCCTGCCGCAGTATGAGACGGTATGGACTCCGGATGCCTTTGTGAGGACCACTGTGATCCCGGTCATCCTGATGCTCTTCATAAACTGGTTCATCATAAGGCGCAAGATGAGCTTCTCTCCTCTGAGGTTCCTGAGTGGAGACCTTAAGACGATAAGAAGGAGGCGCGCCCTGAAGCTGCCTGACATCAGCTTCATAAGGCGCTTCAGGATAAGGATATTCCTGCAGAATCTGCCCGGATACTTCATGCTCTTTGCCGGCATCTTCTTTGTGATGGTGATGCTGGCCATGGCTGTGGGAATGCCTACCACGCTGTCGTGGTATCAGGAGCACGCCGGCGAAATGATGCTCTCGAAGTACCAGACCGTCCTCACTTCAGACCATGACGAAGACGGAGCGGAGCTGTCCACATCAGCTGCGGGAGCGGAGAAGTTCAGCATGGAGGAACTCGTCTACGAGTCAGGCGGGCATGAGGAAAGCATCAACGCGTACGGTGTGACTGACGGGAGCCGCTATGCAGCTGTGCCGGAGGGTCTGGCGCAGGGCGAGATCTGCATATCCACTGCGATGAGCGGCAAGTTTGACATCGAAGAAGGCGACATCGTAAAGATAAAGCAGAAGTACGGATTCGATTCATACGAATTCACCGTGCGCGACATAATCAGATATGACGGTGCGGTCGCCGTATTCATGGACAACGATAATTTCAATGAGACCTTTGACCGGGAAGAAGGAAGCTTTGACGGATACTTCTCTGATGAAGAGGTCAAGGACATAGATGAGGACTACGTGGCTGCAGTGATAACCGAGGAGGACATCACAAAGATGGCCGCACAGCTCGACCACTCCATGGGCGCCTACATGCTCTACTTCCAGTATCTGTGCATACTGCTCTCGGCTGTGCTCATCTATCTGCTGACAAAGGTGATAGTGGAGCGGAACGAAAAGTCCATCTCCATGGTCAAGATCCTCGGATACACAGACCGTGAAGTGGCAGGCCTTTATCTGGTGACGACCACGATCGCGGTGATAGTGTCTGAGCTCATCGCCGTGTTCGCCTCAAAAAGCGTTATGACAGAGCTGTGGAAGGCGGTGCTGGCACGCATGGGCGGCTATTATCCGTTCATGCTCACTCCGCAGGGCATGCTGCGCATGGGGCTTATAGTGTTTGCGGGATACATGATAGTCCTGCTCATAGATTTCAGAAGGATACGCCGCATACCGATGGATGAGGCGCTCAAGGATATGGAATAAGGAGGATAACGAATGTCGACTGTAATAATAATAGTAGGAATACTTCTGATTGCTTACGCCGTATACGGCACGGTGCGCAAGGCAAGGGGAAAATCCAAGGCGAGCTGCTGCGGAACGGGAGAGACCGTACTTGCGAAGCCTGTGGATGATATCGATGAGTCGCACTATCCGTTCAGATATAACGTGGCGGTGGACGGCATGAAGTGCAGCAACTGCGCTGCCAATGTGCAGAATGCCTTCAACGGCATCGACGGAGTCTGGGCGAGGGTGAACCTCGGAAGGCACAGAGCGGAGGTCCTCGCAAAGAAAGAGATGAAGGAAGAAACTTTCACGGAAGCTCTCAAAGGGACCGGATACAAAGTCACAGGAGTGGAGCTCGTGGAACTACAATAAGGACAGTCCTTTATGCCATAATGGCACAAAAGCAGAACACTGTGACAGCGCAAGCGGTTTCCAAAGTGCTGTAAAGTATAAAATGATTGGTGTATAATCTCCTCAGCAACAGTAGTGTAGATGTTGAGGAGATTTATTATGAAAGAAAACGTAATTTTCTGCTATTCGGGTACAGGCAACTGCCTCGATATGGCAAAGAATATCGCAAAGAGCCTTGGCGATACAGACATAATCATGATGCGTAAGTATCCGGCAGTTACGGATGTAAGAGAGGCCAAGAGGGTAGGATTCATCTTCCCTTGCTACGGCGGAGGACTCCCGGGACATGTTGAAAGATACCTGCATGACATCAAGGTAAGCCCTGACGCTTACACATTCGCTATCAACCAGAGCGCAGCCTACAAGGGTGAGGGCCTCAGAAAGCTCAACGAGATCATTCCGCTGGATTACTGGGCTGCAGTGACTCATCAGTGCACATGCATCTGGCTCTTCCCGCATGACCTCATGATCCCTAAGATGGGAGCAGTAGAGGCTCAGGCAAGATCGGAGCACTTTGCTGCGAAGTTCGCTAACGACATCAAGAACAACATAAAGACAAAGAGGGGCGTTCCTAAGGCATATCTCAACTCCGCAGAGCATGCTGCATGGCCGGCGATCGCACGTGCTAAAGGCCAGGACCTCAAGGCAAACGACAAGTGCGTCATGTGCGGGACCTGCGCAAAGGTATGCCCGATGGGCAACATCAGATATCAGGGCAAGGCGGTCGTATTCGGAGACAAGTGCATTTCATGCTGCGCATGCGTACAGTACTGCCCGCAGGAGGCCATCAACTTCGGAAAGATCACAGAGAAGAGAGAGCGTTACCACAATGTGAACATCTCGGTAGACGACCTCAATCAGGAGATCATTTCGTTCTAAAAAGGCAATAAAATAACGCCGGCTTGGCCCAATGTCATTAAGTTAATGACAAAACAGAATCAACTGGGAACTGCAATTTGAGTGGATCCCAGTTTTTCTTTGCTTGAATATCGATTTTGTAACCAA
>CACYYD010000028.1 GCA_902778585.1 uncultured Eubacteriales bacterium
AAGAGACACATGGGTTGGAGACCTACCGTAAGAGGTTCTGTTATGAACCCTAACGATCACCCACACGGCGGTGGTGAAGGAAGAGCTCCGATCGGACGTAAGGGTCCTGTCACTCCATGGGGCAAGCCGACACTCGGTTACAAGACACGCAAGAAGAACAAAGACTCTAACAAGTACATTGTTAAGAGAAGAAACGGCAAGTAGAGAGGAGCAAATTAATGGGAAGATCGCTTAAGAAAGGCCCGTTCGTAAACAAGAAGCTTCTTGAAAGAGTAGAGGCTATGAACGCAGCCAATGAAAAGACCGTACTCAAGACATGGTCAAGATCATCAACTATTTTCCCTCAGATGATCGGTCACACGATCGCTGTCCATGACGGACGCAAGCATGTGCCTGTATACATCACAGAGGATATGGTTGGACACAAGCTCGGCGAGTTTGCTCCGACCAGAACATTCAAGGGTCACTCCGGTGACAGAAAACTCTAAGCAGTAAGTAACAGAAAGGAGAAGCTATACTATGGAAGCTAAAGCAGTAGCCAAGTATGTAAGAATGTCTTCAAGCAAGCTCAAGCCTGTTACTGATCTGGTAAGAGGCAAGGACCTGAATGAAGCACTCACCATCCTCAAGTTCACACCTGGCAAGGGTTCCGAGCTTGTAGAGAAGGTAGTAAAGTCCGCAGCAGCAAATGCTGAGAACAACCACGAGATGGATCCTGAAAAGCTCTATGTAGCTGAGATCAACGCAAACCAGGGTCCTACAATGAAGCGCTGGAGACCGGGCGCACAGGGAAGAGCGGGAATGATCCTCAAGAGAACAAGCAACATCTACGTTACTCTTAAGGAAAAGGAAGCCCCTGTAAAAGCGGCACCGAAGGCAGAAGAGCCTGAGAAAGAAGCTGAGAAGGAGGAGGTTCGCTAATGGGTCAGAAAGTTAATCCACATGGAATGCGTGTTGGCGTAAACAAGGACTGGAGCTCCAAGTGGTATGCCGACAAAACGAACTTTGCGGATCTCCTTGTAGAAGACAACAAGATCAGAGCATTCGTAAAGAAGAAACTGTACAACGCAGGAGTTTCCAACGTAGTGATCGAGCGTAAGGGCGCTGACGAAGTAAAGGTCATCGTTATGTGCGCAAGACCTGGTATGGTAATCGGAAGATCCGGCGAGGGCATCGACGAGTTCAAGAAGCAGCTCGTTAAGATGACAGAGAAGAAGGTAGACGTCAGCATCGAGGAAGTAAGAAGAACAGAACTCGACGCACAGCTCACAGCTGAGAGCGTTGCTCAGTCTCTCGAGAGAAGAACATCGTTCAGAAGAGCTATGAAGCAGCCTATCGGCCGTACAATGAAGGCCGGCGCTAAGGGCATCAAGATCGTCTGCTCAGGAAGACTCGGCGGAGCCGAGATCGCAAGAAGCGAGAAGTACAGCGAAGGAAACGTGCCTCTGCACACACTGAGAGCGGATATCGATTACGGATTCGCTGAGGCTGACACGACTTACGGCAAGATCGGCGTTAAGGTCTGGATCAACCACGGTGAGATTCTCGACAAGGGCCTCAAGGATTCCGTACCTAAGTCGGAAGACAGAAGAGACAAGAAGGGCAGAAGAAATGACCGCAAGGACAGAAGAGCTGCCGGAAGGTCCGACAGAAGAGACGGAAGAAGATTTGATGGCCGTGAGGCAAAGCCTGAGGTAAAGCCTGCTACAACAAGAGTACGCAAGGCACCTAAGACAGCTCCTGCTCCGGCAGCTGAGCCGCAGGTAGAAGCACCGGCAGAAGCAGTTCAGGAGACAGAAGCATAGTATTTAGGAAAGGAGAAACTCGCCATGTTAATGCCAAAACGTGTTAAGCGTAGAAAACAGCACCGTGGCAGAATGAAGGGCATTGCAACTAAGGGCAATGCAGTAGCATACGGTTCATATGGACTTGCTGCTGACGGACGCGGCTGGATCGATTCCAAGCAGATCGAGGCTGCCCGTGTAGCTATGACAAGATCCATCAAGAGAGGCGGTAAGGTTTACATCAAGATCTTCCCGCACAAGCCGGTATCGAAGAAGCCTATCGGAGTACGTATGGGATCCGGAAAGGGAGCTCCTGAGTACTGGGTAGCTGTAGTAAAGCCGGGCAGAGTTATGTTTGAGATCGACGGAGTAACTGAGGCACAGGCAAGAGAGGCTATGAGACTGGCCGCTCACAAGCTGCCGATCAAGTGCAAGTTCGTCGTTAAAGGTCAGGAAGGAGGAGCACAGTAATGGATCTGAACAAAATCAGAAAGATGACAGATCAGGAAAGAACTGCTGAGCTCGAAAGAATGAAGCAGGAGCTCTTCAACCTGAGATTCCAGCACGTTACAGGTCAGCTGGAGAATCCGGTAAGGATGAGAGAAGTAAGAAGAGATATCGCCAGAGTCAAGACTATCATGAGAGAAGTCGAGCAGGGCAGAAACGCGTAGAAAGGAGGAACTGACAAATGGAAAGAAACAGAAGAAAGACCAGAGTCGGTATCGTAACAAGCGATAAGATGGACAAGACTATCGTTGTTGCTACTGAGGAAATCGTCAGACACCCTCTCTACGGTAAGGGAGTCAAGAGAACCGTAAAGTTCAAGGCCCACGACGAGCAGAATGAGTGTGGCATCGGCGATAGAGTAATGATCATGGAGACAAGACCTCTGTCCAAGGACAAGAGATGGAGACTTGTCAAGATCGTAGAGAAAGCTAAGTAAGGAGGCAACAGAATATGATACAGACTGAAAGTAGACTGAGAGTTGCCGACAATTCCGGAGCTAAGGAGCTGCTCTGCATCAGAGTTCTCGGAGGCACAGGACGCAAGTATGCAAACATCGGTGACGTAATCGTTTGCACAGTTAAGGATGCTGCTCCTGGCGGCGCCGTAAAGAAGGGCGATGTAGTTAAGGCAGTAGTTGTAAGGACCAAGCGCGGTACAAGAAGAACTGACGGTTCGTACGTTAAGTTCGACCAGAACGCTGCTGTTATCATCAAGGACAAGAACGACAAGACACCGGTTGGTACACGTATCTTCGGACCTGTCGCCAGAGAACTGAGAGACAGCGGCTTCATGAAGATCGTGTCGCTGGCACCGGAAGTACTGTAGGAGGTGCAAGTGATGCAGATCAAGAAAGACGATACAGTAGTAGTGATCGCCGGTAAGGACAAGGGCAAGACAGGCACAGTCCTCAGAACGATCCCTAAGAAGAACAAAGTAGTAGTTGAGGGCGTAAACATGCAGACAAAGCATGCCAAGGCTACAAGAACATCCGGATCCGAGATCAAGCACATGGAAGGACCTATCGATGCATCCAACGTTATGTTCTATGACAAGGAAGCTAAGGCCGCTACAAGAATTGGTCACGAGATCGTAGATGGCAAGAAGGTAAGAGTCTCGAAGAAGACTGGAAAGACAATCGACTAGGAAAGGAGGAGCAAACGTGGAAATCAGACTTAAAGACAAGTATAAGAATGAAGTTTTTAAAGCCATGCAGGACAGGTTCGGCTACTCCAACCCTATGGAAGTGCCAAAGCTGACTAAGATCACCATCAACATGGGACTCAGCGAGGCTAAGGACAACGCAAAGGTGCTCGAGAGTGCCGTTAAGGAGATCGCTCTCATCGCAGGTCAGAGACCTGTAGTCACAAAGGCAAGAAAGTCCATCGCTAACTTCAAGGTCAGAGAGGGCATGCCGGTCGGAGCCAAGGTCACGCTCAGAGGCGACAGAATGTACACATTTGCCGACAAGCTGTTCAACATCTCTCTTCCGAGAGTAAGAGACTTCAAGGGTCTCAGCAGAAACTCGTTTGACGGCAGAGGAAATTACTCCATGGGTCTCAAGGAGCAGCTCATCTTCCCTGAGATCGTGTACGATGACGTTGACACTATCAAGGGCATGAACATCGTCTTCACAACAACAGCGAAGACTGACGAGGAAGCTCAGGCGCTGCTCGAGCTGCTCGGAATGCCTTTCGAGAAGAGTGCTAACTAGTATAGGAGGGACACATGGCAAAGACTTCACTGAAAGTTAAGCAGGCAAGAAAGCCTAAGTATTCAACAAGGGCTTACACAAGATGCAAGGTTTGCGGAAGACCGCACTCCGTGCTCAAAAAGTACGGCATCTGCCGTATCTGCTTCAGAGAGCTTGCATACAAGGGCGAGATCCCTGGTGTCAAGAAGGCAAGCTGGTAAAATCAACAAGCTATTATTTTCGCAGGCCCCATATATATATGTAGATAAATGGGGAACCACGTTAAGAAAGGAGAACATACTGTTATGTCAATGACAGACCCTATCGCAGATATGCTGACAAGGATCAGAAATGCGAACACAGCAGGTCACCCATCCGTAGATGTTCCGGCATCGAAGATGAAGAAGTCGATCGCTGAGATCCTCCTGAACGAGGGATTCATCAGCGGATACGAGGTAGTTTCCGACAACGCTCAGGGAACGATCAAGATCGACCTCAAGTACGGTCCTGCAAGAGAAAAGACAATCATCGGAATCAAGAAGATCTCAAAGCCAGGTCTCAGAGTTTATGCTAAGGCAGACAGAGTTCCTAAGGTCCTCGGAGGACTCGGAATCGCTATCCTGTCGACTTCCAAGGGTGTTATCACCGATAAGGAAGCCCGCAAGCTCGGAGTAGGCGGAGAAGTTATTTGTTACGTTTGGTAGTAGGAGGTAGACGAAATGTCAAGAATCGGTATTAAGCCAATCACCATCCCTGCCGGCGTAGAAGTAACGGTAGAAGATGGCAACGTCGTCAAGGTAAAGGGACCTAAGGGCGAGCTTTGCGAGAAGATCGGAAGCGGCATGAAGGTCAGCGTTGAAGACGGAACTCTCAAGGTTGAGAGAGCTGATGACAGCAGAGAAAACAGATCGCAGCACGGTCTGGCAAGAACTCTAATCGACAACATGATCACGGGAGTTACAAACGGTTTTGAGAGAAAGCTCCAGATCGTAGGCGTTGGATACTCCGCAGCAAAGCAGGGCAGCAAGCTGGTCCTGAAGCTCGGATACTCCCACCCGATCGAGCTCGAGGATCCGGAAGGCATCACAACTGAGACTCCGGATGCTACAACGATCGTTGTTAAGGGAATCGATAAAGCTCAGGTAGGCAACTACGCAGCCAACATCAGAGGATGGAGACCGCCTGAACCATATAAGGGCAAGGGCGTTCTGTACGAAGGCGAAGTTGTCCACAAGAAGGAAGGCAAGAGCGGAGCAGCATAGGAAAGGAGGAAAGAAAATGGCAAATATGAGCAGAAATGACAGAAGACTCAAGAGACATGCAAGAGTCCGTAAAAACGTTTTCGGAACTCCTGAGAAGCCAAGAATGTGCGTGTTCAGATCGAACGCTAACATCTCGGTTCAGATCATCGACGACGTCAACGGAAAGACTCTTGTCAGCGCAAGCTCGCTCGACAAGGATCTCAGAAAAGAGATCGGCTACGGCGGCAACAAGGAAGCTGCTGCTAAGGTCGGCAAGGCAATCGGAGAGAAGGCTGCAGAAAAAGGCATCAAGGAAGTTTGCTTCGACAGAGGCGGATATCTCTTCCACGGCAGAGTCAAGGAACTCGCTGATGCAGCACGTGAAGCCGGACTGGAATTCTAAGGGAGGATACGTAAATGCAGACTAAAGTAGACGCATCCAAGCTGGAGCTTACAGAAGAGATCGTGGACATCAGACGTGTTGCCAAGACAGTTAAGGGCGGAAGAAACATGAGATTCTCCGTCACAGTAGTTGTCGGCGACGGCGAGGGTCACGTAGGAATGGGCCTGGGCAAGGCTATCGAGATCCCTGAAGCTGTAAGAAAAGCTACAGAAGATGCTAAGAAGAAAATGATATACGTACCGACAGTCGGAACTACAGTTCCTCACGAGACTGTTGGTGAGTTCGGAGCGGGCAAGGTCCTCATCATGCCATCCGCAAAGGGTACAGGCGTTATCGCGGGTTCATCCGTACGTACAGTACTCGAGGCTGCAGGCATCAAGGACGTAAGAGCTAAGTCCCTCGGAACAAGCAACACCGGCAACATGGCTAGAGCAACAATGGAAGGTCTCAAGAACCTGACAACCGTTGAGGAAGTTGCAAAGCGCCGTGGTAAGACACCGGAAGAAATCATCGGATAGGAGGCAAGGGAAATGGCAAAAGTAAGAATCACACTTGTAAAGAGCCCGATCGCTTGTCAGCCTAAGCAGAGAAAGACTGTTGAGGCTCTTGGTCTCAGAAAGCTTCACCACTCTGTAGAGCTGGAAGATTCCGCTGCTACAAGAGGAGCTATCGCTAAGGTTTCACATCTTCTCAAAGTTGAAGAACTGTAAGGAGGGCAAAGGCCATGAGAATTCATGAACTGAAAAAGCCTGAGGGCTCCACAAAGGCGCCAAAGAGAATCGGCCGCGGCCAGGGTACCGGTCAGGGAACAACTGCCGGCAGAGGTATGAACGGTCAGAACTCCAGAAGCGGCGGCGGAGTAAGACTCGGCTTCGAGGGTGGCCAGATGCCACTCTACAGAGACGGAGCTGTTGTTGACATCGACGCTCTGCTCGAGGCTGGCCTTGTAGGCAAGAAGCTCGACGGAGTAAAGGTGCTCGGAAACGGCGAACTCGAGAAGAAGCTCACAGTAAAGGCTGAGAAGTTCAGCAAGAGCGCTGCCGAGAAGATCGAGAAGGCAGGCGGAAAGGCAGAGGTCATCTGATGGAACTTGTGAAGACATTCTCTAAGGCATGGAAAATACCGGAGATTAGACAAAAGATAATCTTCACACTTCTGATGCTGCTGGTATTCAGGATCGGATCCAATATTCCGGTCCCGGGTATCGACAGAGAGTATCTTGCACAGATGTTTTCGGGGGAGACGGGACTGCTCGATCTCTTCGACCTGTTCTCGGGAGGTGCGTTCAGCAATTTCACGATTTTTGCGCTCAGCATCACACCATACATCACTGCGTCGATCATCGTACAGCTGCTGACGATCGCGTTCCCATACTTCGAGAAGCTCGCCCGTGAGGGTACTGAGGGCCGTAAGAAGATGGCTGCGATCACAAGGTATATGACAGTAGTGCTCGGACTTATCCAGGCGATAGGTCTTACGGTCGGTCTCTTCAGAAGAGCGATCGTTGACAAGAGCGCGTTCAACATCATTACTATCGTGATCATACTGACAGCCGGAACAGCGTTCCTGATGTGGCTCGGAGAGCAGATCAACGAATACGGTATCGGAAACGGTATCTCGATGATCATCTTCGGCGGCATCGTCTGCAGACTGCCGTCCGCGGCAAGAAGCGTCATCACCCAGATAAAGGATGGAGCCGTTTCGGTCGTAGCGGTGATCGCACTGCTGATCGTAGCTGTACTGGTCACGATGGTTATCATCGAGATGCAGCAGGGTGTCAGAAAGATCCCTGTCCAGTACGCAAAGCGAGTTGTCGGCAGAAAGATGTACGGAGGCCAGTCGACTCACATTCCTATGAAGGTGAACCAGGCCGGCGTTATTCCGATCATCTTCTCGATATCGCTGCTGCAGTTCCCGCTGACGATCACATACTTCGCACCGGACTCCGCATTCTCGGATTTCGTTACAAAGTATCTGTCGCCTTCGGGCAACCCGGGTGTATGGGTCTATGCAGCACTTAACATCGTGCTCACAATATTCTTTACATATTTCTACACTGCCATCATGTTCAACCCGGCAGATGTTGCCGACAACATGAGACAGAACGGCGGATTCATCCCTGGCATCAGACCGGGAGTCGCCACTGTAGAATATCTCTCGAAGATAATGAGCAGACTGTGCTTCGCCGGAGGAATCTTCCTTGCGGCAGTAGCTACGATCCCGACAATCGTGAGTGTGTTCACACCGTTCAACTTCAGCTTCGGCGGAACATCACTGCTGATCATGGTAGGCGTAGCCCTCGACATAGTACAGCAGCTCGAAAATCAGATGCTGATGAGGAATTATCAGGGCTTCCTTAAGTAGAAGCCGGGAGGTAAATAATGAGAGCGGTATTATTAGGACCTCCGGGTGCAGGAAAAGGCACCCAGGCGGTAAGACTGGTAGAAAAGTACGGCATCCCTCAGATCTCGACCGGAGACATCTTCCGCAAGAACATCAAGGAGGGTACCGAACTCGGAAAGAAAGCGCAGGAGTACACAAACTCCGGCAGACTCGTTCCGGACGAACTCGTAGTAGATCTGGTAGCCGACAGACTTCAGCAGGAAGACTGCGCTAACGGTTATCTGCTCGACGGATTCCCAAGGACGATCGCTCAGGCAGAGGCTTTTGACAGGTTCCTCGAGGAACACGGACAGAAGCTCGACGCAGTAATCAACTTTGAAGTCGGATATGAAGCCCTCATGGAGAGGCTGACCGGCAGAAGGCTGTGCAAGGTATGCGGCGCAAGCTATCACATCAAGAATATGCCTCCTAAGGTAGAAGGCGTATGCGACAGATGCGGCGGAGAACTTGAGCAGCGCAAGGATGACACAAGAGAGACAGCCGAAAAGAGAATCGAAGTTTACGAGGAGTCGACTGCCCCGCTCATCGAATATTACACGAAGGCAGGAACGATCAGAAACTTCAACGCGGAGAAAGCTCCGGAAGTAGTTTTTGAAGAAATCGTTGCTGAGATCGGAGAGTAAATAAGGCATGATCATTATCAAGTCTAAACGCGAGATCGAACTCATGAGAGAGCCATGCAAGGTCACTGCAGAGCTTCTGCATGACCTTGCAGATTACATCGAACCGGGCCTCTCCACGATGGATGTGAACAACTTCATCGAAAAGAGGATCACCGGACACGGCATGACACCGACATTCAAGGGCTATGGCGGATTCCCCGCCGCAGCCTGCGTGTCTGTCAACGAAGAGATCATTCACGGCATACCGCATGAGACGAGAATTCTTAAAGAAGGCGACATCGTAAGCGTCGATATAGGAGCTACTTACAAGGGCTACAACAGCGACGCGGCACGCACCTATCCGGTAGGCGTCATAAGCGCCGAGGACCAGAAGCTGATCGATGTTACCAGACAGAGCTTCTTCGAAGGTATCAAGTACGCTATGGAGGGGTACAGGATCGGAGATATAGGGCACGCTGTTCAGCAGTATGCCGAGAGCTTCGGAATGGGTGTCATAAGGGACTACACCGGACACGGCACCGGGACCAAGCTCCACGAGGATCCGTACATCCCGAATTACGGCAAGCCCGGCAAGGGAGCAAAGATCGAGAGAAACATGACTCTTGCCATAGAGCCCATGATAGCTCTGGGCAGCTATGAAGTAAGAGTTCTGGGCAATGACTGGACTGTAGTCACTGTGGACGGCAGAAAGTCCGCTCACTATGAGAACACCGTATTAGTCACTGACGGAGAACCTGAGATCTTAACTCTGCAATAGGAGGTACCTAATGGCTAAGAGCAACACTATAGAGGCAATGGGCACCGTTGTCGATGCGCAGCCGAACGCAATGTTCAAAGTGAAACTCGACAATGACTTCGAAATACTCGCTCACATCTCCGGCAAGATCAGAATGAACTACATCCGCATTCTGCCGGGCGACAGGGTAAAGGTAGAGCTTTCACCTTACGACCTGACGCGCGGAAGGATCACATGGAGAGAGAAATAAAACAGGAGAATCAAAATGAAAGTAAGAGCTTCAGTAAAGCCTATGTGCGACAAGTGCAAAGTTATCAAGAGACACGGTCGTGTAATGGTTATCTGCGAAAATCCTAAACATAAGCAGAGACAGGGCTAATTCAGCAGATAAGCACGGAAAAAAGAACAATAAAAAACATTGCAAAAATGTTACTATAAGACGTTCGCGTGAAACCCAAGGGATTAGTATGCCTTGGGCATTCGTGCGATAACGATTATTGTTAATAAGCGCTGCAGGACCGGGTCTGCGGGGATACGCTTAAAAAATCATGGAACACCCGTCTATATCGCTCCCGGACAAAGCGACGGAAGATGGGAAAGGAGGAAAAACATGGCAAGAATTGCCGGAGTGGACCTGCCTAGAGATAAGAGGATCGAATACGGTCTGACATATATCTATGGAATCGGTCTCGCAACATCAAGAGAGATTCTCGCTAAGGCGGGAGTTGATCCTGACATCAGAGTCAGAGATCTGACAGAAGAAGACGCCGGTAAGA
Source organism: uncultured Eubacteriales bacterium (assembly GCA_902778585.1). Classification (GTDB taxonomy): domain Bacteria; phylum Bacillota; class Clostridia; order Peptostreptococcales; family Anaerovoracaceae; genus Crickella. The sequence continues at coordinate 10,164 of CACYYD010000028.1, forward strand.
TCAGAAGAGTCATCGACGCTGAGTACATGGTAGAGGGTGACCTCAGAAGAGAGGTTTCTCTTAACATCAAGAGACTCATGGAGATCGGATCTTACAGAGGTATCAGACACAGAAGAGGACTCCCTGTAAGGGGTCAGAAGACCAAGACAAACGCAAGAACCCGCAAGGGACCAAAGCGTCTTGCTGGCAAGAAGAGATAAGGGGAAGGAGGTATAAGTTATGGCAGCTGTTAAAAAGACAGTAAGAAAGAAAAAGAGAGAACGTAAGAACGTTGAAAGAGGCCAGGCTCATATCCAGTCCACCTTCAACAATACGCTGATCACACTGACCGACATGGACGGAAACGCACTCAGCTGGTCTTCCGCAGGTTCGAACGGATTCAGAGGCTCCCGTAAGAGCACACCGTTCGCAGCAGCAGAGGCAGCTACAGTAGCAGCTAAGGCGGCTATGGAGCACGGTCTTAAGACAGTAGAAGTTTACGTCAAGGGACCGGGATCGGGCAGAGATTCCGCAGTAAGAGCACTCGAGACTGCAGGACTCAAGGTAACCATGATCAAGGACATCACACCGATTCCTCACAATGGTTGCAGACCGCAAGAGATAGAGGACCTGTACTGAAGAAAGCAAGAGCCCTGGGCATCGAGCCTCAGTACCTGGGTGTTAATAAAAAGTCTAAAAGACATGGCGCTGTAAGACGCCGCAAAAAGAGTGAATATGGTATCCAGCTGACCGAGAAGCAGAAAGTAAGATTCACTTACGGACTCAGCGAGACTCAGTTCCGCAACCTTTTCGACAAGGCTTCGAAGAGAGCAGGCGGAGCAGGTGAGAACCTCCTCATCATGCTCGAGAGCAGACTGGACAACGTTGTATTCAGAATGGGATTCGCAGCAACAAGAAGAGAAGCCCGTCAGCTGGTAAATCATGGTCACTTCCTGGTTAACGGCAAGAAGGCAAACATCCCTTCAATGGAGCTCAAGGCAGGTGACGTAGTCTCCGTAAAGGCTAAGTCGCAGTCATCCCCTAAGTTCGCAGAGCTTAAGGAAATGATCATCACAACACCGGCCTGGATCGACCTTAACCTCGACAAGTTTGAGGGTAAGATCACAAGAACTCCTGAGAGGGCTGACGTAGACCTTCCTATCGAAGAGCACTACATCGTAGAGTTCTATTCAAGATAGCCGCATGAGCCGGCATAGCCGGCAGTGCAGTCGTTATAACTGAATAATCCAGGAGGGGCAAGATTATGATTGAAATTATTAAGCCAACAATTACCAAGGAAGTTGATGAAAACGGACGTTATGGCAAATTCGTGATCGAACCTCTTGAAAGAGGCTATGGAACAACTCTCGGAAACTGCATGAGAAGAGTGCTGCTGAGCTCTCTTCCGGGTGCAGCTATCACAAGCGTCAAGATCGACGGGATCCTTCATGAGTTCTCGACGATCCCTGGCGTAAAGGAAGATGTCACTGAGATCATCCTTAACCTCAAGAGACTCGCTGTAAGAGTCGACGGAGACGAAGACAGAAGAGCTATCATAAACGCAGTAGGACCATGTGAAGTCACAGCCGGAGACATTCTGGTTGACGCGGACACAGAGATTTTTAACCCGGACCTCCACATCGCCACACTGGCAGACAACGCCACGCTGGTAATGGAGATGAACATTGCGACAGGCAAGGGCTATGTTCCTGCAGAGCAGAACAAGACAGCTGATACACCGATCGCAGTTATACCGGTAGATTCGATCTTCACACCGGTCAAGAAGGTCAACTTCACTGTAGAAAACACAAGAGTCGGTCAGGTAACAGACTTTGACAGACTCGTACTGGAAATCTGGACTGATGGTTCGATCGCACCTGAAGAAGGCGTATCGATCGGAGCAAAGATCATCCAGGAGCACCTCGAGCTGTTCATCGGCCTTGGTGCAGAAGTCAGCGACATGAAATTCATGATCGAGAAGGATGAGGACCGCAAGGAGAAGGCTCTCGTTATGGCTATCGAAGAGCTCGAGCTGTCCGTACGTTCATTCAACTGCCTCAAGAGAGCATCCATCAACACTGTTGAGGAGCTCACACAGAAGACTGAGGAAGACATGATGAAGGTAAGAAACCTCGGAATGAAGTCGCTGGTAGAAGTTAAAAACAAACTCGCTGAGCTGGGTCTTTCTCTCAAGCCGAGCGAAGAAGAGTAATTGAAAGGAGCCGATTAATGAAAGGTTATAAGAAGCTGGGCAGAAATTCTGCACACAGAAAATCCATGCTGAGAAACCTGGTAACCGATCTTTTCAGAGAAGGCAGAATCACAACTGCTTGAGTATCTGTTTGACGAAGACGTTGTGACAAAACTCTTCGATGAGATCGCTCCGGGCTATGAGAACAGAAACGGCGGATATACACGCACACTCAAGCTTGGACCTAGACAGGGAGACAATGCAGAAGTCGTATACCTCGAGCTGGTATAAGAAAAACAAATCATGAGGCTGCGCCGGTCCGCCGGCGCAGTTTTTTTTGCGGTGCGGATACTGCAGCAGGCTTAGCAGGCCCTCAGCTTTAAGATTATGATACCGGGAAGCAAAGGGGGTTGAATTGTTATCTTATTGTAGTATAATTAGTTGGTTAAGATTGAAACAAAAGGAGACGCTTATGACTAAAAAAGAGCGTAAAAAAGCAATAATAATATTTGCGGTGATAGCGCTCGTGTTCATGATCGGAGCCATCATGACAGGCGGTCACGGCGGAGAAGAGGAGTCCGTGCAGGTCGTCATGAGAGACGCAGTCATGCACGAAGTAAACCGTGTGAGCCTCTTCGGACTGAAGGACGTCAATCCGTCACTGATCGCGGCATTCATCGTATCGGGCATCATGATACTCTTCGCTCTCATCTGCAGGATATTCGTGATACCGCGCTTCAAGCTCGTTCCGGGAAAGTTCCAGCTGGTCCTCGAGACCGTGGTCGGCATCTTTGACGGAATGGCAAAGCAGAACTCGCATATCAACAGATTCCTCGGCGCATACATATTTGCGGCCGGCTCGTATATCTTTACAGGTACGCTGTTTGAGCTTCTGGGAGTGCAGGTGATAACCACCGAAGGCCACGCTATCTCGCTGCCGGCGCCGCTTGCCGATGTAAACGGAGCCATAATGATGGGATGCCTCTCGTATCTGGTCATAATGTCGGGCGGCATCGCCGGAAACGGCATCAAGGGGATAGGCAAGACGCTCAAGGACTTCTCGCTTCCTATCTCGCTCAGCTTCCGACTTTTCGGAGCGCTGCTCTCGGGAGCCCTGGTCACCGAGCTCGTGTACTACTACACGGCGATGAGCTACGTGACACCGGTCATCGTGGGAGTCCTCTTCACGCTGATGCACGCACTCATCCAGGCATACGTGCTTACCATGCTGACCTCACTCTTCTACGGAGAGGTTTCCGAGAAAGTAGTGAAGCCGCCTAAAGAAAAGAAGCAGCGCGGCAGAAAACGCAAAACTGTAGTGAAGGAGGCTGCTTAGAAATAGCCTTAAGCATCGCGCGCCGCACACAAATAAGTTATCAATTTATATCAGATATAAGGAGAACCGAAATGTTTAACATCAACGCAAAATCACTGAAAAGAGTAGCAATCGTACTCGGAGCAGTCATCGTCATCATGGGACTGATCGCAACGATCGGTGCGTATGCATACAGCGGGAACGCAGACGGCGCTGCTGCTGTAACGGCTGAAGCTTCGGGTGACGGGTATGTCGCTAATGCTGACGCTGCTGCCGACAACACTACAGGCCTCAAGGCTATCGCGGCAGGCATCGCAATCGGACTGGCTTCGTTCGGCGGCGGCATCGGCATGGGTATCTCGGGCGGTAAGGCCGCAGAGGGAATATCGAGGCAGCCTGAGGCAGACGGAAAGATACGAACGAGCTTTATGCTTGGACTTGTATTCATAGAGACGGCGATCATCTATGCGCTGCTCACAGTAATCCTGATCATATTCGTACTCTAATAGTCAGGACGACAGGAATTTTTGAAAGACAGGGAGAATTCAGATGACAGGATTACCACTTAATGTAGACTGGCAGCAGATACTGCTTCACCTGTTCAACTTCACAATACTTTTTGGCGCTCTTTACATACTGCTTTACAAGCCGGTAAGGGATTTCATGGAAAACCGTGAAAAGCACTATGCTAACATTGACAGCAAGGCAAATCAGGCGCTGGCTGATGCCGAGTCAAGCAAGGCTTCTTATGAAGAGAAGGAGAGAAACCTTGACGAGGAGATCCGCGCAAGAAAGAGCAGCCTCAGTAAGGAGATCGAAGCTGAACGTGAGCGCAGACTTGCGGACGCGAGGAGCGAGGCTGAGAAGCTGATCGCAGACGCGCGCGGCGAGGCTGACAGAGAGAAGAAAGAAATAATCGAATCTGCGCAGAAAGAGATCACGGAGATGGTCACGGACGCCATGGAGAAGCTGACTTTAGAGCAGACTGCTTCGGATGCCTTCGACCAGTTCCTTGATGCCGCAGAGGAGGCAGATAAATGAGTAAAGAAGAAATGATCCGCACCGCCGTCATCTACTCGGCAGCAGAGCCGAGCGAAGAGCAGAAGGCGAGATTCGGACGCTTTTTAAAGAATAAGTACGGCACGGACGTAGACCTCACATGGGAGATGTCCAATGCGTTCCCCGGAGGATTCAGACTTGAGGTAGGTTCGGACATCTACGACTGGTCTGTAGGCGGAAGGTTCCGCCAGCTGAGGGATACGCTGGTTAAGGTGCCTACAAACAATGGCAATATCATACCGCTCCTCAAGGAGAGCATCTCAGCGTGGACACCTGAGGCCATGGCCGAGCAGGTGGGCGAAGTTCTCACGGTAGGAGACGGAATCGCAACAGTAGGCGGCCTCGGACAGGCGACTTTCGGAGAGATCCTTCTCTTCGCTGACGGCGTAAGAGGCATGGTGCAGGACATCCGCAAGGACTCGATCGGCTGCGTTCTCTTCAGCGATGACGAGAGCGTTACACAGGGTTCGAGCGTAAAGAGAACGGGCAAGACAGCCGGTACGCCTGTAGGCGAAGGATTCCTCGGAAGAGTAGTCGACTCACTCGGTTCACCGGTCGACGGACTCGGAGACATCGAGGCATCCGGATACATGCCTGTAGAAGCTCCGGCTCCTGCGATCATAGACAGACAGCCTGTAGACACGCCGCTCGAGACCGGTATCTTCTCGATCGACTCCATGTTCCCTATAGGAAGGGGCCAGAGAGAGCTCATCATAGGCGACAGACAGACCGGAAAGACAGCTATCGCCGTTGACGCCATGATCAACCAGAACGGCAAGGACTGCATCTGCATCTATGTAGCGATAGGCCAGAAGACATCTTCAGTGGTACAGATACAGCAGACTCTCAAGAAGCACGGCGCGATGGACCACTCCATCATAGTCACCGCTTCGGCGAGCGATCCTGCTCCGCTTCAGTACATAGCGCCATACGCGGGCTGCGCGATGGCCGAGTACTTCATGCACAAGGGCAAGGACGTACTGATCGTATATGACGATCTTTCGAAGCACGCCGTGGCATACAGAGCGCTCTCACTGCTGCTCGACAGATCGCCGGGCCGCGAGGCTTATCCGGGAGACGTATTCTACCTGCATTCAAGACTCCTCGAGAGAGCCGCAAGGCTTTCGGACGAGATAGGCGGAGGCTCCATCACGGCGCTTCCTATAGTCGAGACGCAGGCGGGCGATGTATCGGCATACATTCCTACAAATATTATTTCGATCACTGACGGACAGATATTCCTTGAGTCCGACCTCTTCTTCGCGGGACAGAGACCTGCCGTAAACGTAGGTCTGTCGGTATCCCGTGTAGGAGGAGACGCCCAGACCAAGGCTATGAAGAAGGCCGCTGGTACTCTCAGGATCGACCTGGCCCAGTACCGCGAGATGGAAGTCTTCACACAGTTCGCGTCCGACCTCGACGATCAGACGCGCGGACAGCTTGAATACGGACAGGGTCTTATGCGCATGCTGAGGCAGAAGCAGTACAGGCCTAAGTCGCAGCACGAGCAGGTAATAACGCTCGTCATGGCTCTGGCTCACACCATGCAGGGCATCGACGCCGATGAAGTGAACAACTTTATCGCAGGCCTCATCGAGCACTTCGAGGAGGAGCACAGAGACGTATGCGAGCGCATCGATTCGACAGGCGTGCTCGACGACGATCTGAAGAAGGAGATCCTCGATATATCTGCGAAATATCGCGAAAAGTATAAGGTAGCTTAGGCCGGGGGATCGAAAAAGCGTTAAAGGAGACAGTCGGGTGTATATTGAGAAGAAAAACTCTGAGATCTACACCCAAAGGACTCTTTTCAGGCTAAATCAGAGCCCAAATCAGCAAACGGGTGTAGATTTCGAGAAAAAAGTCTGTTAGATACACCACTTTTGCCAAAATGGGTGTAGATTTACGGATTTTTTTCCGGGAAATACACCATTTGGCAAAAATCGAGCTGATTTTCGGGGCAAATTCTTAAAAAATGGTGTATCTGCAAAGAATTTTTGCAAAAAGTTACACCCGGACAGGTAATGGCAAGTACAAAAGAGATAAAAAACAGAATAAAGAGCGTCGGCGACACGCAGAAGATCACGAACGCGATGTATCTGATCTCTTCGACCAAGATGCGCAAGGCGCGCAGGGAGGCCGAGGAGACCAAGCCGTACTTTGACCTTCTGAGGCGCGAGATCCGCAGGATGTTTGCCGTGGGAGGCGACGTCTCCAGCAGATACTATGATTCTGCCGTGGATGAAAACGTGGCGGGCGGACGCAACGGCATTCTTGTCATCACAGGTGACAAGGGCCTTGCCGGAGCGTACAACCAGAACGTTGTCAAGGAGGCGCAGGCGCTTATCGACAGGAGCGACGAGTACAGGCTGTACGTGGTCGGCGACTTCGGCTGGCGCTTCTTCAGGACTCATGGAGTTCCGGTCGTCGAGAGCTTTCAGCACTCGATGAACGAGCCGTCCCTCGCGATGGCCAGAGACATCACGCGTGAGCTCCTCGACGAGTTCGACGACGGCGCTTTCGACAGGCTCTACGTCTGCTACACATACTTCGCGGGCGGCATGAGTTCGGGCAATGCCACGCATGACAGACTCATCCCGTTCGACAAGGACGACTTTGTTCCGCAGGGCGAGGAGACGGATGCGGACGCATCGACAGTCTTCGAGTACGAGCCCGATGTAAAGACGGTGCTCGAGAGGATTATGCAGTCCTACCTTGTGGGCTATGTGTACTCGGCTCTGGTAAACAGCTATTCGTCCGAGCAGAGCGCGAGGATGATGGCGATGGATGCCGCAAACGACAACGCGAGCGAGCTTCTCGCTCAGCTGAAGCTTGAATACAACCACCTGAGGCAGAACGCCATAACGCAGGAGATCACCGAGATCTCTTCAGGCGCGCGCAGCCTCAGAAGCAAGAACGCATAAGGATAATAACGACGCGGGGCTTTGGACCCTGATCAGATTATTGATAGGAGAAAGATTATGACCGGACGTATAGTGCAGGTCTCCGGATCTGTAATAAACGTGGAATTCGATGAAGGCCAGATGCCTAAGATCAATGACGCCCTGACTGTAGAGCTGGGCGGAAAGACTCTTGTCATGGAGGTCGCACAGCACATCGGAAACAACACCGTAAAGTGCATTATGCTCTCGGGATCCGAGGGAATGAGCGCGGGCATGGAGGTAACTGCAACGGGCGGTGCCATCAAGGTGCCTGTGGGCGACAGGGTCCTCGGGCGCATGTTCAACGTTCTTGGCGAACCTATCGATGACGGCGAGCCGCTTCCGGAGGACACCGAGAGGATGTCGATCCACAGAAAGGCTCCGGGCTTTGACGAGATAAGCCCGTCGGTAGAGATACTCGAGACAGGCATCAAGGTCATCGACCTTCTGGAGCCGTATCCTAAGGGAGGCAAGATCGGCCTCTTCGGAGGTGCGGGCGTAGGAAAGACCGTACTTATACAGGAACTCATCCACAACGTAGCCATGGAGCACGGCGGCTACTCCATATTCACGGGAGTAGGCGAGCGTTCGAGAGAAGGAAACGACCTCTGGAAGGAGATGAAGGAAGCCGGCGTCATGGACAAGACTGCCATGGTATTCGGCCAGATGAACGAGGCTCCGGGAGTTCGTATGAGAGTAGGTCTCAGCGGACTTACCATGGCAGAGTACTTCCGCGATAAGCAGAACAAGGACGTGCTGCTTTTCATCGACAACATTTTCAGATTCGTACAGGCGGGCTCCGAGGTATCCACACTGCTCGGCCGTATGCCGTCAGCCGTAGGTTACCAGCCGACACTGGCATCGGAGATGGGTGCTCTGCAGGAGCGTATCACATCGACAAAGGCAGGATCTATCACATCGGTACAGGCCGTATACGTGCCTGCCGACGACCTGACAGACCCGGCTCCTGCTACTACATTCGCCCACCTCGACGCGACGACGGTACTCTCGCGTAAGATCGCGGAGCAGGGACTCTACCCGGCCGTCGACCCGCTGAACTCGACATCGAGAATTCTCGAGGCCGACATCGTCGGAGAGGAGCACTACGAGGTAGCAAGAAAGGTACAGGAGATACTGCAGAAGTACGCAGAGCTCCAGGACATCATCGCCATCCTCGGTATGGACGAGCTTTCGGACGAAGACAAGGCGACGGTCTACAGAGCGCGTAAGATCCAGAGATTCCTCTCGCAGCCTACGCACGTAGCCGAGAAGTTCACCGGCATGCCGGGCGTCTACGTACAGATAGCCGATACCATCAAGGGCTTCGGCGCTATCGTAAGCGGCGAGATGGATGAATACCCTGAGCAGGCATTCTTTAATGTCGGAACTATTGATGACGTAATAGCGAAAGCTAAGACATTGTAATGGTTTAAATACAGAAGGTTTTGATATATGGAAACATTCAGGCTGCATTTCATGGCAAGTGAACATATGGTATATGACGGCGAGGCCGAATCGGTATCGCTCATGACCACGGAGGGGAGCATCGGCATTTTGGCTCACCACTCCAATCTTGTCATGGCCGTAGTTCCGGGCACTGTAGAGTACGTGCCGGCCGGTGATGCAGCACGCGAAGCAGGTCTTTCGGGAAGGCAGACGGTCGTAGTATCGGATGGCCTTCTGAAGGTCGAGAACAACGAAGTCATGCTTCTTGTAGACACAGCGGAAAGGCCTGAGGACATCGATGAGGCAAGAGCAAGGCGCGCGGAGGAACACGCCAGGGAGGCTCTGAAGCGCGCGAACTCAAACCGCGATGTCGCTCTTGCGAGCGCGGAACTCTCAAGAGCCATGAGCCGTATAAAGGCTTCAAGGAACAAGCATAGTTTATAAATAAGCCGTTCCCGGTGTCATGCCGGGGACATATAGGGTGACGGGGCTATGGTAAAGGGGACATATGCCTTTCTGACATCCGAGGGGGAATTGAATTGAGGACTATACTGTCCATTTTTGCAAATGATGTCAAATCTGTGAGCCGGCGCTTGTTCGCGCTGGCTATTATAGTGGCGATATCCGTATTGCCGGCTCTTTACGCGTGGGTAAATATCTACGCCAACGGCAATCCTTACGCGAATACGGGCGGCATCTCGATCGCGCTAGCATCGCTCGATCCGGGCATAGATCTTGAGGGCGGAACGCATATCAACATGACCGAGGAGGTCTTCGAAGATCTGAAGGGGAGCGACAAGATAGGCTGGCAGTTCCCGGAGAGCGCAGATGCCGCGATCGACGGAGTAAGATCGGGCAAGTATTATGCTGCCGTCATTTTCGAAGACAACTTCACATATAACATGTATCACTTCGAGCAGGCCATGCTCGATGAGAAGGCGCCGATAACGTATTACGAAAACCAGAAGCGCAATGCCGTAGCGCCAAAGATAACACAGACAGCAGCGACTACGCTCCAGCAGTCCATAAAGACAAAGTACCTTGAGACGGTATTCAGCTTTATTTTCGATGAAGCAGGAGACGTGGCCGACAGGGTGGCTGAAGGCGATACGGCAGATAATATCATAGCGCAGCTGGAGGGCCTGAGAGACACTCTGCGCTCATACGATTCGGCGATAAGCGCGTTTACGGCAAAAAGCGACAAGATCCACTCGGGGATATCAAACGCGGAGAACAAGCTTTCAAAGACTGCAGGTTCGGTGGACGGCACGGCCTCCGATGCCGAAAAGAGCCTCCTGAAAGCCAGAAGCTCTCTTTCAGTGCTTAAAAAGATACTCGAACTTCACGAGTCCCGCATTGAGAAAGCCCGTACGTCACTGGATAATACTCTTAAAAAACTGAATGTCGATGGGCTGACAGAAGAGCAGAAAAAAGAACTGACAGAGCAGGCAAATAAAGAAGCCGACCAGCTTAAAGCAGCTCTTGAAGAAATGCTGGCATCGTTCCCTGAGGAAGGAAGCTCCGCCTCATCCAAGGCCGTGCGCTCGGTGCTCACCGCCATGATAAGCGATGTCGACACCCTGAAGGAAATGCTGAACAACGGCAATCAGACCGAGACCATAATGGGAGAACTCAAGGCGCTGAGTCAGGATTCCCTGAGCGACTCGGTCCAGTCTCTCATAGATTCTCTTGACCGTACGCTTAATCTGACGTCGCCTCTCATGGACAGCATGTCTTCGATGCTGAACAGCCTACTGCCTGTCCTGGGAAGCGCCGATGAGACCGTTAGCGGACTCGATGCTTCGCTCCGCCAGATGCAGACTCTCTTCAGGTCGACGGCTGACGATATCGACTCCATCATTGACAGGGTGCAACAGGCCAAGGAAGAAGACAAACTGGCACTTCTGAAGGAATTCCTCGGAGGAGATCCTGAGGAGTTTGCCGCATTCTTCTCAGCGCTTGTAGACGTTGAGGTCGAGGAGATATATCCGGTCGCCTCGTACGGAGCGGCAATGGCGCCGTTCTACTCGGTACTGGCGATATGGGTCGGCGGAGTAATACTTGTATCCATACTGAAAACGCATATAGACAGAAAGAAATTCCCTGACGCTACAGACACACAGGCATTCTTTGGCCGCTTCATACTGTTCTTCCTGATAGGGCAGGTGCAGGCGGCGGTCATAGTGGCCGGCGATATATTCATGCTGGGATGCGCGCCTGTGCATCCGTGGCTCATGTGGCTCTCGGCGTCAGTCGCAAGCTTTGTATTTATGCTGCTCATATACGCGCTGACGATATCCTTCGGCGACATCGGAAAGGCCATAGTCGTAGTGATCATGGTGCTTCAGATAGCGGGATCATCGGGCTCATACCCTATCGAGATACTGCCTGTGATATTCAGCAAGGGCTATATCTTCTTCCCGTTCCCGTACGCCATCAACGCGATGAGAGAGGCACTGTGCGGTACATATGCGCATGACTTCTGGAGATATCTTGCAGAACTCCTCGAGTTTGCGGTGCTGGCCCTTGCGGTAGGCCTGCTGGTGCGCAAGCCGTTCATAGGAATGAACGAGTTTGTGTCCGAAAAGCTCGAAGAAACGGAGGTGCTGTGATGGACAGAAAACAGGATCTCGGCTACGAAGCTCTGTATGACAGACTGCTTGAGCGCGGCGAAGCGCTGCACAGAAGCAACCAGAAGCGCATAAGAATAGGGCTCATCTTCCTTGCCGTGTTCACGGTCGGCATGATACTTGTACGCTGGGCAACGGGAAGCGATAGGGTCGTATTCATGGTGCTGTGGGTCGTGGGAATGTTCGCCATTTCCATATATCTCATAAGCGTGGAATACATAGACAGTTCTCTGAACAAGACTCTTGTAGAGGTAACGGAACGTGAGATGGAGTTCAGCGAGCTTTTGCCTGACACCGAAGAGATGCGCGAGATCATACATGAGCGCTTAACGGAACTTCAGAACGAGCACCGCGGTCTGTGGCCATCAGCGGATGAAAAAGCCACAGATGACGCGGCGGATACAGAGACCGCAGAAGCCGCGGAATCGGCTCCGGATGCGGAAGAAAGTGAGGGTGACGAATGAAGAACATCCTCAACATAATCAGACACGATCTTAAAAAGATAAGCGGAAGTGTAGTTGCTATTGTGACGATCATGGGACTTTGCCTTGTTCCGTGTTCATACGCCTGGTTCAACATACTTTCAAACTGGGCTCCGTATGAGTCCGAGGCCACGGGGCGTATCTCTGTCGCGGTCGCAAATATGGACGAAGGAGCCAGCGCCGCAGGACTCAAAATAAACGTGGGTGAGAAGATCGTAGAGGGCCTTGCAGCCAACGACGATATCGGATGGGTCTTCCTTGACAGCGACAAAGAGGCCATAAACGGCGTGTATGCCGGTGATTACTATGCGGCTCTTGTTGTTCCTGAAGATTTCACGACGCACGTCCTGAGCTTCATGAGCGGGGACCTCACCAACCCTAAACTGCATTATTACGAGAACGAAAAGAAGAACGCCATAGCGCCTAAGATAACCGGCAAGGCAAAGACGGCGGTACAGGAGCAGGTGAACGCGACATTCGTTGAAACTCTTGCGGGCTATGTCTCGGATGCGGCATCGATCGCAGAGGCCAACGGACTTGATCCGCAGCAGATGCTTGATGATCTTTCTGAAAGGATCGAAGACCTCAGCGGAGATCTGGATGACTGCATAGCACTCACCAATTCGGCATCGGGACTTACCGACGCGGCCGGGAACCTCATGGAAGTAAGCGGCGGTTTCATGGACAGCACGCATGATGTCTTTGCCTCGAATGACAAGCTCCTTCAGAATCTGGAGACGGAGCTGTCAAAGATAAAGAAGACAGATACTTCAAAGCTTGAGGCAGCGGTAGAACAGGCGAAGACAGACGTTTCGTCGCTCAGGACTGTCAGTACCGAGGTCACGGAACTTCTCAGCGCAAGCGACATAGCTTTTGATCTTTTCATCGATACCCAGCGTGACAAAAGGGTCGCCGCTGTGAACAGAATGAAGAGTTCTGCCGAAGAACAGGAAAAGGTCATGAGGAGCGAGGGCTTCACGGCTGTCGCGGATAAGTTCGCAGAACTTGCGGAAACGCTCGGCAGCATCTCGGCCGGATACGGAAAGCTGGAGAAGGGCATGAGCTATGAAGAAAGAAAGGCTATACTCGAGCAGATAGAAGCGGACTCGAAAAAGGCTTCAGATCTTTCGAACGAGATCCCCAAGATGATAAGGACGGATATAGACAGCGGACTTGCCGAAGCGCTTGAGAACTCAAAGTCCGCGATGTCGAGGTTCAGAAAAGCCATGTCTTCGGCCGATAAGGACCTGACAAAGCTCGGCAATAACATGAGCTCTTACAACAGCGCTCTTTCGGGCCTCAAGTCCAGCATAGATACAACCACCGCAAACCTCAGGTCGGTACAGGGCGGAGCTGATGCCCTGGCAGACCTTATGAAGGATACATCGGGCAATGTGCTGCTTCAGGAGCTCAGTGATCTGCTCGCGAACGATGAAACGGCAGTCGCCGAGTATCTGGCCAATCCTATAAAGATGGATACAGAGGTCATGTGGCCTATAGAGAATTACGGTTCGGCTATGGCGCCTTTCTATACCGTGCTTGCACAGTGGGTAGGGGCTCTTCTGACGGCTGTTCTCATAAAGGTAAAGATAAGGAAGCGTGACGATCTTACGCACCTTAAGCTGCACGAGTGGTACTTCGGACGGTACGGCCTCTACCTTGCGGTAGGACTGGCGCAGGCGCTGGTGGTCGCTCTTGGAGACCTTCTGTACGTTCACATACAGTGCGGGCACCCGCTGCTGTTTGTCCTTGAGGCGTGCGTGAACGGCATGGTGTTCATGATGATAAACTACGCGCTGGTATTCGCGCTGGACAACATCGGACTCGGCGCGGGCGTCATAGTCCTGGTGCTCCAGGTAGCGGGCTCGGGCGGCACGTATCCGGTGGAGGTGCTCCCGAAGATCTTCCAAGTACTTTTCCCGGCGATGCCTTTCCGCTACGCAATGGATGCGATGCGCGAGTGCATAGGCGGTATGTACGACGGTACTTACTGGAAGTGCATAGGGATACTGATGCTCTTTATGGCGGGCGCCATACTCTTCGGAATGGCGTTCTACGCGCCGGCTAAGAAGCTCAACGAAATGATAGCGGCCAGCAAGGCGAAGAGTGAGATAATGCTTTAGTTGAAGCAGACTTTATGATACAATAAAACCCGAAATTCAGGCGGGCGACCTGCTGTGCGCGGGGGCCCTGCGCAACAGGGCTCCGTGAACCATGTCAGGACCGAGAGGTAGCAGCATTAAGCGATCTGTCTTGTGTGCCGCAGACCAGCCTCTGCGTACTGCAGATCGCCCGCCTCTTTTATTACAGGTTTGGAGAGGAAGAGCCGGATGCAGCCCGCATTATACAGAGCCGAAAGGCCCGAAGTATTCGAAGATATAATAGGCCAGAAGCACATCGTGAGGATCCTGCAGAATCAGATCAGGACGGGTACGGTGAGCCAGGCTTATTTATTTGCCGGAACTCACGGCACGGGCAAGACGAGCACGGCCCGCATACTTGCTAAGGCGGTCAACTGTCTTGAGGGCGAGCCGGGTACGGAAGGGGCACAGCTCCCTTGCGGACACTGCGAAAACTGCGAGGCGATACGCGAGGGCAGATTCGTCGACTGCATAGAGCTCGACGCCGCGTCAAACAACGGCGTGGACGATCTCCGCTCCATAATCGAGATGGTAAAATACCCGCCTACGGTCGGCAGGTACAAGGTGTATATAATCGACGAGGTCCACATGCTGAGCACCGCCGCCGAGAACGCTTTCCTGAAGACCCTTGAGGAGCCGCCTGCGCACGCGATATTCATACTCGCGACGACCGACCCTCAGAAGGTAAGGGCGACCATAAGATCGCGCTGCATGCAGCTCAACTTCAGGCGCGTCACGGAGGACGAGCTCATAGAGGGCATGAGGCGCATATGCGAAAAGCGCGGCATCAATGCCACGGGCGACGCGCTCGCGACTATAGCTTCGAGGGCTGACGGCTCGGTAAGAGACGCGCTCAGCATCCTGGAGCAGTGCATAGCGGCGGGCGACAGGGAGCTCAGCAGAGCTGCAGTGCTCGAATACACCGGAGCCGCAGGTGAGGACTTCTTCCTGGCGCTTACGGGTGCCGTCATGGACGGTGACGCCGGCAAGGCGCTGGTATACATAGATGAAATAGTAAAGAGGGGCAAGGACTCCAGACAGATACTCAAGGACTGGCTCAAACACATGCGTGACCTCATGATAGTCAAGTACGTCGGAAAGGCCGAGCGCATCGTGGGAGCGTCAGCGGAGAACATAGCGAGGCTCAGGGCGCAGGCCGGCAGGACCGACGCGGCGTTCATAGAGCGGGCCATCAGGCTCATATCCGAATACATAAATCTGGGACGATACAGCGAGAGGCCCCGCATCCTTCTTGAGACCGCGGCGGTCAGGCTGGCATCGCCGGACGGCGATGCGGCGCCGCTTCAGAGAAGCGCCGCCGGGCCTGCGCCTTCGCAAGCCGCATCCGCGGCATCCGGCGCGTCAGCAGGAAGATCACCGGCAGCACAGCAGACAGCTGCTGCCCCATCAAGGGCTTCCGCGCCTTCAGCCGCTCCTGCGGCAAGGACGGCTGCTCCCGCAGCCGATGACGAAGCGGACGCCGGCGAGATGCTCGCCGGCATGATAGCCTCCGCTCCGCGCGAGAAGGCGGGAGATCCGGGCGAGATGTGGGACCGCATCGTAAGAGAGGTCGCCGCGTCAGACCGCACATTCATGAGTCTTGTCGGGCGAAACTCCGTCGGCACAGAGTATGAGGCCGGCAAACTGCTCGTAATAGTGAGCCCTAACAAGCTGAGACTTGCCGAGGACAAATCGGCAGAGATAGCGAGAGCTGCCAAGATGCTTTACGGAGACGAGGTCTTCGTCGTCATGAGAAGCGGCAGCATCGCAAAGTCCGGCGCGTCAGAGACCGCGGACAGGATGAGTGAGGCAGAGACCTCGCGCATAATAAATGAAGATATAGATAAAAATGAAGTGATAGAGGACATACAGAACCTCTTCGGTATCACGCCGGTCATCGAAGACTGACGCGGCCGGAGTCCGAATCACTGACGATCACAGGAGGATAATATGGGTAAAGGAATGAAGGCCGGCAAGAAGCCTAAAAACAGACCTGCAGGCGGCGGCAAGGATATGCAGAAGCAGCTCAGACAGCTCCAGGCAATGCAGGCCGAGATGGAGCAGAAGCAGGCTGAACTCGAAGAAAAGGAGATCACTACTACTGCCGGCGGCGGTGCCATCGAGGTTACCATGAACGGCAAGAAGGAGATCACAAAGCTCGTCATCGACAAGGACGTAGTCGATCCTGACGATGTAGAGATGCTCCAGGATCTCGTAATGGCTGCTGTCAACGAGGCTATAAGGCAGATCACAGAGCTCGAGGAGTCTGAGATGAACAGCATCACAGGCGGACTCGGAGCCATGGGCGGCGGCTTCGGAGGACTCGGTTTCTGATGAAGCAATACCCGCGCCCTCTCAATAAGTTAATAAATGAGCTGGGCAAGCTGCCGGGCATAGGCGGAAAGACGGCGCAGAGGCTGGCGTTCCATGTGCTGAGCCTTACGGACCGTGAAGCCGAAGCCCTGGCCGAAGCCATAGTGGAGGCGAAGCGTTCGCTTCACTACTGCAGCGTATGCGGCAACCTGACAGACAAGGATGTCTGCGGCATCTGCTCCGACGGAGCGAGGGACCGCAGCATCGTTTGCGTTGTCGAGACACCGCAGGACGTCATGGCGATGGAGCGGATACGCGAGTATCACGGAACATACCATGTGCTGCACGGAGCGATCTCTCCGGCAGAGGGCATCGGTCCGGCAGACATAAATCTGAAAAGCCTCATCGAGAGACTCCAGACTTCCGATGAGATAAAAGAGGTCATTATCGCCACTAACCCCAACATCGAGGGCGAGGCGACAGCGATGTATATCGCAAGACTTCTCAAACCTGCGGGGATAAAGGTCACCCGCATCGCTCACGGCATTCCTGTGGGCGGCGACCTCGAATATGCAGATGAGGTCACACTTCTCAAAGCGGTAGAGGGACGCAGAGAACTGTAAATCTTATTACGAATGTTATAATAATATTATGATAAGGACTGTTCCGGAGCAAGTACTGCGGGTATGTGCGGCAGGGCAGTCCGGTGAAAGCTGCAGATCGGGGGTCTGCAGCTGAAAGAATATGGAAGATTCGAAAGGAGAATCTCTGATATGAAAAAGAAACTGACGATGAAAGAGACCATCGTCGTGGCGAGCACGCTCTTCGGAATGTTCTTCGGAGCAGGCAACCTCATTTTCCCGGTCCATCTCGGACAGATGGCGGGCAGCAACGCCGTGCCGGCGATCATAGGATTCGTCATCACGGCGGTGACCATTCCTATCCTTGCGGTAGCGGCCATAGGAAACACACACAGCGATGATCTGATGCATCTTTCGAGCAAGGTCTCGGGCTGGTACGGAAAGGTGTTTACCGCAGCGCTTTATCTGACAATAGGACCGTTCTTCGCGATCCCGAGATGCGCTTCGGTATCCTTCACCACCGGTATGGAGCCGATAGTCGGCGAGTCTCACCACGGCCTGTGGCAGCTCGCGTTCACTTTCGTATTCTTCGCGTTCGTCATGTACTTCTCGCTCAGGCCGGGCAAGATCACAACATGGATCGGTCGCGTCATCAATCCGCTCTTCCTGGTCTTCCTGGGCATACTCATCATCGTGGCGCTCATCAACCCGGGCGCTCCTGTATCTGAGGTCGCGCCTGTCGAAGAATATCAGAGCGGAGCTCTCTTCAACGGCATCATCGAAGGCTACGGCACCATGGACGCCATCGCGGGACTCGCGTTCGGCATCGTTATCATCAATGTCGTAAGAGACCTCGGCGTCGACGATGACGGAGATGTCGCAAGGGAGACTCTCAAGTCCGGCATCTTCACCGGCATACTGATGCTCATCATCTACGCGCTCACGATAATCATGGGCGCTCAGTCGAGAGGACTCTTTGAGCTCTCGGCAAACGGCGGCATCGCGCTCACACAGATCTCGAACCACTACCTTGGAGCAGTCGGCAGCGTGATCCTCGCTATCACGATCACACTGGCATGCCTCAAGACGGCGATCGGTCTGATCACGAGCTGCGGCGAGATGTTCCTCAAGCTGATCCCGGGCAAGCTCAACTACAGGGGCTGGGCGATGCTCTTCACGCTGGTCTCGTTCATCATCTCGAACGTGGGACTCACTGCGATCATCAACTATGCCGTTCCTGTGCTGATGCTGCTGTACCCGCTCGCAACAGTGCTCATCATAATGGCGCTCTTCGAGAAGGCTTTCGGCAAGAGCAAGTACGTTTACGGATGGGTGACTCTCGGAGCGTTCATCCCTGCGGTATTCGACTTCTGCAAGACGCTGCCTGAGGGAGTTCAGACAGCTCTTCACATCCCGGCGATGACAGAACTCGGACGCAGCATATTCCCGTTCTTCGACCACGGCCTCGGCTGGGTGGTACCGGCTCTTATCGGCCTGGTGATCGGGATCGTGCTGACGCTCATCAACCGCGGTAAGTCCGGCAAGGCGGCCGCATAAAAACGAAGCCGCATGTAAACGGCTGCGGCCGGTAAAGCCGCGCATGGCGAAGGCCGGGCATAGAGACCGCGGCCGGTAAAGCCGCGCATGGCGAAGGCCGGGCATAAAGACCGCGGCCGGTAAAGCTATATATAATAAAGAAGATATGCCGCGCTGCTTCGGCGGTGCGGCAATTTTATAAGGGTAAAGGAGAATTGCATGTCAATTGAGATCGCACGCGCCTACCTCGAGAAGATGGGGATGGGCGGCCGCGTAAGGGAATTCGAAGTATCGAGCGCAACGGTAGAGCTGGCCGCGAAGGCTGTAGGTGTCGAGCCGGCGCGCATCTGCAAGACCCTGAGTTTCAAGCTGAAGGACGGGACCGGCATACTCATCCAGGTAGCCGGCGACGCCAGGGTCGACAACAAGAAATATAAGGAATACTTTGGCGAGAAGGCTAAGATGCTCTCGCCTGAGGAGGTGCCGCAGTACACGAATCACGAGATCGGCGGCGTCTGCGCTTTCGGCGTGACGCGCGACGACGTAAAGATCTACTGCGACGAGTCGATGAAGAGGTTCGAAA
Organism: uncultured Eubacteriales bacterium; assembly: GCA_902778585.1. Classification (GTDB taxonomy): domain Bacteria; phylum Bacillota; class Clostridia; order Peptostreptococcales; family Anaerovoracaceae; genus Crickella. The sequence goes on from CACYYD010000028.1 coordinate 29,362, forward strand.
CGGTGTTCCCGGCCTGCGGGTCGTCGAACTCCGCCGCGGAATTCACACCGGACGAGCTCTTTGAGGTCTCGCATTCCATCGCCTGGATCGACATCTCCAAGCTGCCGGAAGCGGAATAGCAATAAGCGGCTGCACATTCCGGCATGGACGTCTTGCATGACTTACGGCCGGCCGCTTTCAGAATCTACATATCGGTAAAGCTCTGCCTCTGAACAGGCAGGGCTTTTTTGTAGTATGACGGGCATGCCGTCAGTCTGTGGTGAAAGTCCACAAGGGGCGTAGTTGCCGACGAACCCCCATAGCGATTTGCAAGGTTTGCATCG
>CACYYD010000029.1 GCA_902778585.1 uncultured Eubacteriales bacterium
CATCACAGACGAACATGCCAACTCACTATCACTAAAGATGGATATAGGTGTACACAAGGATCTTGACATTGAGCAGGACCAATACTCTTTTGATATAGGCATTCAGGAAGACGCTGTCAGCCTTCTCATTAACAGCCCTGCTCAGATGATCACAGAGAAACTGAAATCCCTGCTGAGATTCGGAACGAGATCCACAAGATACAGGGATGTGTTCGACATTTGTTATCTCAGTGAGCGGGCAGACAAAGAAAAGCTGCTTTATTGCATGGAAAAATACATATTTGAGGATAAAACTCTGTCCGTCAATAACATGACCGATGTTACAATGCGCCTTGAGCAGGTATTCAGTAGCAAGTCGTTCATACAGAGCGTAAGCAGATCAAGAAGAAACTGGCTTGACGTGCCTGCTAAAGAAGCTCTTGCTTCAGACCTGGAGTTTTTCCGCAGTTTATCTGAGTGAGGATGGTTCTTTTTATGCTGAAAAACATTTCTTTCAGCATATCAACAGGTTTTAGTCCACCCTTATTATCGCATTTGCCATATTGAGAATGTCTTCAGTCGCCTTCTCTGGCTCCAAAATCCGTATATCTCCTCTAAACCCGAAAACCCATCCATAGAATGTCGGGCTAAGACATACATGGGCATAGCAGATGAAGGTCTCGCCGTTGGAAGGCTCTGTTTCAACGCTCTCGCCGAATCTGTCGACGACATATTTCATCAGCTTGTTTCTGCATTCGAGCTTGACTCTGACTTCCTCTCCGTCGTACATCTCGAATATCTTATGAGCATATACAGATACGTTGAAGCCTTCAGGCTTCTTGACTGCTTTCTCCTTCAATGGAGTCACCTCTGCCATGCGATCAACCCGGAATGCTGATACATTATCGTGCTTGTCGCTCCAACCGACTACATAGTAAAAGTCTTCATTCCAGTACATGGCGTACGGGCTGATGACGTAGACTTCACCTCCGTTACGGAGGACTCTCTTCTTGTTGCCGTCATACTCCCTTATCTTGAAACTGATCTTCACCTTATCCTGGATGGCATCGTTGATGCTGTCAACCACGGTGAATATCTTCTCGTTCTTCGGCTTGATCTTCTCGGTTGTGTATACGCTGCGCTTCAGCTGCTTCCTCTGATATTCGCTCGCTGTGCTGAGAAGCTTTCGGTTAAGCACTCTGCTTCTCTTGTCGGTTATAAAGCGTGACGAGTTGACAGCATCGATCAGCAGCTTCAGCTCCGGGATATCGAAGAGCCTCTTGCCGCAGTAATACTTGTTAGGCCTGCCGGTGATCGTCACGATGTCCATACCGCGCTGCCTGAGCAAAGCGATATCGCTGCGAAGCGTCTTGGTATTCGCAGGCACACCGTTATCCGCCAGATAATCTATGATCTCGAAGGTGTCCATCGGGTGCTCATCGTCCGTCTTCTCGCAGAACATCTCCGACAGCACCAGCAGTCTAGCTTTGACCATGTTTTTCTTATCCTTATCTGTCATAGCACCTCCACATCGACGATCCTGTCTTTCAATACGCTATTGTTTATTATACTGTAGGATACGGGCTGCATAAAGATGCCAATTGCTGAAACCCTTGAAATATAAGGCTGCCGAACATCCATACATTTTCTTTTGCACAGGGCACTATCTGTATACGCATAATAAAAAAGCGGGGACTCCGCCATACAGCAGCGGAATCCCCGGGACTGATCCTATTCAAAGATCTTCTTGAACTTTTCGATCACAGCGCTGTTTCTTTTCGATGCAGTTGATGGATCGACGCTGTTATCCGCAGCATACTCACCAATGCTGTCGCCGCGGTCATATACTGACTCATAGAGCTCCATCTGCTTTTTTGAGAGAGCCTTTCTGCCCTTTCTGAATCTCCTGTCGTCAGGACTGAAGATCTTTCCGGCGACCCTGATGAGCGTTTCCCCCTTTTTTGCGGTGCTGAGCCACTCGCCGTCTTCTCCGTCATCGAGTGAAACATGTCTTCTGGTCTCAGCGTGGTCATTGTTGTACTCTTCTCTGTCGAGCTCCGCCAGAATGCCGGCCCATTCATCGCTTACTTCGATAATTACACTTTCATTGCTAAAACTGTACTCATACTTTTTCATCCGTACACCTCCGTGGAATTGCGAAAACTTATGTATTCTCGAAATCCACGAGAGTTACGGCGATCTGCAGTGCAGATTATGTCTTTTACTGATATGCATCCCGACCTCCGCTTCACTGCCGAAGCGAAGGTGTCGGATGCACCAAAACACGGGTATGCCAAGGCCGCACCAAAAGCATCAACGCTTCAGTATTGCGACCGGCATACCCATGAACCGGTTACGTTATTTGATTTATCATCACACCCGCGATGGGTACTGCCTCCGGAAAGCCGCAGGGTGTGATGCCTGAGCAGTAATTATTTGTTCGTTTCTACAATTGCTATTATTGATTAATGCCACCAGCAATGCACAACTTGGCAAGTTGGAAAGAACCCCTGTATTTGCAGCAATCTCAAAATTCAAGCAACAAAAAAGGCCCCCTTTTCGGGAGACCTCTCCAACTTTACAAGTTGATATTATTTTTGCGCCGATCCTAATTGTCTAATGCCAGCCTTCTCCAGTATGGAATTGAACTCTCGGATCGACAGGCCTGGCATCATTTCTATAATACGCAGGTATGTTTTATCTGGATCATGATATTCCTTTAGCACGATCCCTGCTTTCTCAAACACCTTTTTTACAATGTTACTTCTGTATTTCAGGCCAACGCAGATTGCCATGAGCACATCTCTACCCATATTGTTGTATTGATTCTTCTTAATCCGCCCGTGATAATTTTCATGTACCAGCGTGTTATCGTACAGATCGAGTCCTTGATTCCAACCTGCCTTTTGTATGGAATGCCACAGGCACTGACAAAGCGTAGTGTCAGGATCTCCGAGCATCCGCAGTAATTCTTTCTCTTCATCCTCATCGAAGGAAGCAATATATTGAACGAATCCTTCATATACTTTGGAGGGCTCATCTTTTAAGTCTGTTTGAAATTTGGGATGGAAAGCAATCAGTCTCTTATCAACACTTTCCAGCTTATACATATAGGCATAGCCTACCAGATCTTTTGCTGAATTCTTATATTCAACGCTCTTATGCTCGACTATGTTAAGGGTGTAAAGGGATAGGTTTTTCTTTGCAGTCTTTGTAAGATGAAGGTCTCCGTTAGAATCGATACGGATAGTCTTCTCTGATGGTATAACAAAGTATCCATCTACAAAAATAAGATTCCTACTCTCTACCCATTCCTCAAGAATCACATTTTGCGATAAAAGAACAAAAGCTTCTTCTGGAGTTAGAGCAATATGTTCCGTTATGTTATTGATCTCAGTATACAACTCTTCATAATCGTCGAATACTGATATCACATCCTGAAGACCCACCTCTATCAGTCTGTATTTGACGGACGTTCTGGATACAATAAAGAAAGCGCTTAATTCTTCTATCAGAGAATCTCACGATGGAATGATATCGCTCTCAGTCCATGAATCAATTATCTCCAGAGCCTTTTGCTTGAACATATCAATTGGCATCAATACACGCGGAGCAAGTCGATGCGCCTGCCACTCCAGCCATTTTATCTGATTTGCCTTCGTTTTCTTTCCTTCGGGTGGTTCATAGTACATGCCCGATTGCCTGCACATTATGGGATATAGTTTTTCTGATTCCGTTTTATTCCTAAGCTCCAGAACCTGAAAATACTTCTTATCCTTCTCCCAATGCAGTGCCTCATGTATTAACGTATTTCTCTTGGCACCCTCACCATATGCCCACTCAGAATCCGGGTCAAACAAGATCGTACCTGCCGGATAAAATGTTTCCCGCATTTCCCGGGTTTCCTTGTCATAAATCTCAACATAACCATCCAAGAGCATGCAGCATCCAAAAATATCGAGGTTTCTTGAAAGAGAAGCCGTTTTGATGGTCAGCCCAGCATTTTCTAAAATATTCTCGACAGGAAGAGGCATCGGTTCCATCAATGCCTCTTTACAGTGTTCATTCAGGTATTTTTTTGCATAATCATCGAGTCTATTCTTTCCAATGATTAGTGCGCCCGTCTTTTGATCGACATCTAAAATGTCACTCGGTGTCTTCTTGTGATTCATCTATATCCACTATCCCCTTTTCCATGTAATCAAGAGGCATTTCTGTTAACAGTTTCTTAGCATCTCTCCATGCCGGATAGTATTCCGCTACCAGCGATTGAAATCTATGGGTATGATTCTTCTCCACCAGGTGTACCAGTTCGTGTGTCACAACATATTCAAGGCACTCGATTGGTTTCTTTACAAGTTGTAGATTGATCCATATCCTGCGATCCTCAACATTACAGGTTCCCCACCGAGTTCTCATATTTCTGATACGATATTCGTTCGCCTGCAATCCTGTCCTCTTTTCGCAGCGTGTCACAACAGAGTCCAAAATCCGCTTTAGTTCCTGTCTATACCATTCCGTGAAGATCGTCTCGCGAGTCTCTACCGGCGTCCCTTCTGGAACCGTCATTATTATCTTTGTAGGCGTTTTCAGTATTTTACGACTGTTCCCCTCATAAATAACCTGCAGTCTGTATGGCTTGCCCCACAAATAATGTGACTCGCCAGAAACGTACTCTCTTTTAGTCTGGCGCTCCTGAGCGAGCATTCGATCTCTTACCTTTTTTACCTCAGGAATCTTTCTAAGAACAAATAGCCTAATCTCATCATCGGTCAAATCTATCGGTGCGCTCACTACCACACTTCCCTCCGGTGGATTGACCCGAATATACATGTTTTTTAAACTATTCTTTCGTTGTATATTGACAGGAATATCCCCGATAATCATTTCTCCACTATGCATAGTATTCCTCTTGCCTCTCGGCTACAGCATATATCTCTACTGTTTTTACCTGCGCATCTTCTTCAGTATAGTCGTTTTGCAATAAAGTCTTATATATAGCGAGCCTTATCTTCTGCTGCTTTTGAAAATTCTTCTTCCACTCAGGCTGAATAGAAGATCGTATTGCATGGTCTATTTCAATAGTAAGATTCTCATCTTCATAGAAATAATCGAATAATGCTCTTTTTGCTGCACTGTCTCTTATGCTGTCCGGATAACTGTCATTAGTTTCAGGATGAAGGATTGCCTTAGCCAGTTCTACAACCTGACGCAGATATTCCTCATAGCTCATTGCCTCCATCTTGCGTTGCAATATGACCCGTTGAAGCATCTCTGACAGTTTCCCGTAATATACATTATTGGAGCTCATCTTCTTTACGATTTCATGTTGGAGATTGTTATCGATGGTTTCGGCTTTAGCCTCATCAGTACCAGGCAAACCTTTGATCAAATCAACAGGGGTTGTTGTTTCCCCCTGCAGTAGCAACTCTACAAGAGACATCTCCCCGAGCTCACTGACAACCTTGCTGTCTTCAGCACGGATATACGTATCAAGAATATACCGCATATCTACTTCATACGGCTTTAGGTCGATATAATCGCAGCTTGCCAGTTTAATCATCTCTTTAATTTTGTTATAACCATTAATATCATGGCGGAGATGATCAACCTCTTCCTCGGTAAATCCATAATCAGAAACCAGCTTATCACAGCAATTTGCAAATGATCTGGAGAGTGCGGCCGTCAGTACATAAAGGGTATCTCTTCTGGCGATTTTCTCTTCATCCTCACTATCATCACCGCAGAAATACTCTATGAAGTCAGTATCTGCCCGAGGCATATCGACATTGGAAACCAACTCCTCTAATGAAGCAAGCGTTCCCTCCAGTTCCGATTTTGCCTCATCATACCTGCTCTTTATCAGGCCTTCGACATCTTCCTTATCATAGCCGTCAAACGCTTCCGATGTGTAATCGGCAACTGCAACCTGAACGTTCCGGAACAAGTCCATATAGTCGACAATGTAGCCATAGTCTTTATCTTCACCATCTGGTCTGTTAACACGACAGATTGCCTGGAATAGATCATGATCACGCATTGATTTATCAATGTAAAGATATGTAGCACTAGGTGCATCGAATCCAGTCAGCAACTTATCCACAACAATAAGCAGTTTCATCTGTCCTGGCTCTTCCTTGAATTGCTTTTTAACATCGCGCTCAAAATCCGAAAGCTTCTTTCCGTTCAGCATACGATCATATATGCTTTTTTTGTATTCCTCCTCACTCTCCTGTGAAAGATCTGACGTCGCCGTCCTGACGCTCTGTGTTGTTGGCTCATAGGAAGTAACAACCGCACATTTGGTAAATCCCATGCTATTGAAGATTTCCCAATATTTACAAGCCTCATAAATGCTTCCGGCAACCAGCATTGCCGTACCTCGATCATTTCTTAGCCTGGGTTTAAGGCTCATGTCAAACACGATATCTGCCGCAATCTTTTCCAACCGCTGTCTTGAGCTATATAGCTTATTAATCGATGTCCAGCTTTGCTTCAGCTGTGTTTTTGCACGTTCTGTCAAACCACGCGTCTTTGTTTCAAACCAGAGATCTACCCTGTCCTGGCTTGAAAGATCCTGATCAACATCTCGCGCTTCGTATCGAAGATCTAAGACAACGCCATCAGCCACACCTTCATCAAACTTATATGTATGAATATACGTCCCGAAGGTCTCCAAGCTTGTCTTCTTATCTGTCTTAAGAAGCGGCGTTCCAGTAAAACCAATCAGAATAGCATCTGGCATCAATAGTTTTACTGCCTGGTGGAGCTTACCTGAATTGGTACGATGACACTCATCGATGAAAGCAATAATGTTGCCCTTCGCTTTAAAATCAGCCGGCAAATCTTTTATCAGTTCACGGCGATACTGATCTATGTCCGATTGGCTGCCTGCATTGTGGCCATATTTATGAATAAGAGAGCAGACAATTCTGTCTTCATTTTTATCGAGAATATCCCGCAGATTGGCACAGCTCTTAGCACGTGTCACCTTTTCGCCTACATCAAAGTAGAGACTTTCTATTTGATCATCAAGCTCATCACGATCTGTTATGATAACTACCCTGCTGTCATCAATATTCTCTATGATCCATTTGGTGAGCCAGACCATTATGAGCGACTTGCCGGAACCCTGCGTGTTCCATATGATGCCACCTTCTTTTTCTCTTATTCTTTTCCTGGCAGCAATATTAGCAAAATACTGGTTATGACGTGTTACCTTCTTGATGCCTGCATCGAAAATAATGAAGTCATAGATTAATGACAAGAATCGCTCTTTCTGACAAAGAGAAACAACCCCATCTCTCAGACGATTGTTTTCCTTTTCCTGCAGGCTCTTGATTTCTGCAGACAGATCATCAGTGGCCTTCTTGTCCTCTTTCCACTTCAGATAGTATTTCTCTGGGGTGTTGATTGTTCCATAGAATAGGCCTTCTGATTCATTCCCGGCAAAGAGATACTGTGCCGTACTAAAGAAATTTTGGATGTTTTCCTGCTTCTGGTTTTGAAGTAGCTGTCTGATGCCATTCCCAGAACTAACATAGGAACTTTTAAGCTCAAAGATGCCCAACGCTATTCCGTTGATGTATAGTACAACGTCCGGACGCTTACGGGTGACATTATCATAACGGAGAACAGAAACCTCTTCAGCAACACAAAAATCGTTGTTGTCGATATTTACCCAATCGATATAGTGGACTGTCTGACGATTCCCATTTCTATCCCTAACGCCCTGTCTTCCGTAGCGCAGGGATGAATACACATCTTGATTGATCTTATAGAGCGTATCCGCCTGATTATGCGTCTTATTTACCAGCTCGATAACGGCAACACTTATCTGATCATCCGTATAACCACGCTTTTTAAGATTGGCAATAAGAAGATCTTCCTTTACCGGCTCATTGTCTTGATCTTCAAGATTGCCAATATATGTATATTCCAAATCTTCAACAAGCCAATGCAGGACTCTATTCTGCAATTTTCTCTCAGCATCTACTGTTGGCATTCTTTTCCTCCTTAAATTGCCAGACGGACGCGTCCTGTCAGCAGGTCGTCCATTGCACCTTCTCTGATTTGAATCATTTTATCCCGTTCCATTTCCAACGCCTCGATTTCCTCATCCATTGCAGTTAGCGTATCCGCTATTGCTTCCTGTTCTTTCTTGTCCACAGGGATTTCAAATTCAAAGTTTTTTAAATCCTTCTGATACAAGTGTTTAATTGTTGATCCTGCCGACAAAGTTTCAATAAATTCTCTGAACACAGAAGAGGATAAAACTCTGAACAAGAATGTTGGAGACAATTTGTTGTTTGTTCTGAATACAAACACCCCGCTGTTGAGCGTGGCAGGCTTTCCAAGTTCAGGTACAATTGCCACTTTTCCGATAGTGCCATCTTTCGTCACAAGCACATCGTTTTCCGATACCTGAATATTTACATCCATGTCGTAGCGTTCTTTAGAAACATACCAAATACTATCACGGTTTATGGTTCCATGAGAGAAATCCGCGCCGCCAATCAGATAACTATATCCATTTCGTAAATATTCATGCTTTTTCAAGCCTTGCCAGCCGATTCGGGCTTTCGGAGTAATGACCTGATTAAATGTCACCGTTGCCCACTCGTCATTAAATCCATCAAGCCGTGTTCGATGTCGAATCAGGTCTTCTAAAGCGCCATCACGTATGCTACGCTTTTTCTCTATAAGACCAGACAGATTCTGAATTTGAGTTTCCAAAACATCTAACACCTCAGATATGGCTTTTTGCTCTCCCATTGGGGGAAGAGGGATTTCAATTTCAGACAGTGCTCTGCCTGTTATTCCAGCACGTGTAGTGAATTTGCACCTTTTTGCGATCTCATCTCGTACAGCCTTTGTTGAAAAACAGTACTTGCAGTATCCTGGAAACAGCCAATTGTTTTTGGGCCTTGCACGCAACACAAACCCATTGAAGACACAATCTGGCACATCTTCCAATAGCACTGCACTATACCCAACTTCTTCCGGAGTTTCGGAGGTTCTTGTAAAAAAAACGTCATTCTTTTGAACTGCCAGTTTACTGATTTCTTCCTTTGTCAGATGCACTCTCCCTCTAATATCGGCTGCTTTAAGACTGTTATACTTATACACCTCTGAATAGCTGATAAACGGAGTCCCTTGTCCAAAGAATTCTTTCCCTTTACTAAGACCATTTTTAAATTCAAAAACATCACCGATGAGAATGCTTGGCCATTCTTTTACCATTTGTATCCCATCCTTTCCAGTGCTGCTACTACCGCTGCTCTCGATTTTATTGTTCTATCTTCGATCTCACCAAGCGTGTGCTCGTATCGTTTGGCAATCAGGAGGACTTTTGACGATAGGCTGTTTAGCACTTGCTCAAATTCGCCACAAATATCCGCCTCTATTTTTGCCATCCATTTCATGTCAAAGAGGAGTTCCTTGATCTCATCCTCAGTTAGCTCGTCATATTTCGCCTTGACCTTCCCATCTAGAACCTTGCGAGCTTCTTTCCAAGCCTTGTCTGCCTCATCTTTTTCTGCGGATTTTGACGCGTATGCTGTTAGCGCATCATATTCGTCCCCGTAAATCTCCGGCACAACTGCGGAATCGGCAGCCGCCTTGAGCGCCGCCTTAAGCTTACCTTTTCCGAATTTGCCGTTCTTATTGCGGATATCGAAGTCAGCCAGTTCCGGCATTTCACGGATGAGTTTCTCCATCTCATCGACCTTGCTCTCGTCAAAGAGCACAACCAGACGTGTCATGGCATCCATGACGGCAGACGTCTTTTTTGTGTCGAGTTCCTTGAGTCGCTTATTAAGATTTGCCTTCGGAATGCTATCACCCTTTTCATTCAGCACATCCTTCAGCAAGCCCTCATCACCGGACTCTTCTTCACGCATCTCATCAAGTTCTGCCTCGATAGCAGCGGACTGTTCCATCAATTCATTTATTGCTGCAAGCTCATCTGCAAAATAAACCGCCTCAATGATTTCTCTCGGGATGAGTGCTCCCTCGAAGGACTTAACCTTGGAAGTATCGTCTACAGAAATCGTCTCTCCATTTTCATCCTTCGTTTTCTTCTGCGCATACTCGTATTCAATTTCACGACCGACCTCATATCCGCTGGCTTTGATGGCGTAAACATCGTCCTGCAGCTTAGCATTCCAGTAATTCAGAAGACAGTCGTACACATCATAGTTATCAAGAAGACGTGCGGATTCATAGGCCTTGAGGAGCATGACCGCAATCGCACGGATCAGCTCCTTAGGGTTTGTCTCGGACTCAATGCCGAGCAGTATCCCCTTTACCGAATCACGCCACTGTGCAAATATCGCGCCAGTCTCTTTCTGCTTTTCGTTGATGATACAGGCGTCCTGTATGATCACGCCCTCGATCTCGCCGGAAGAGAGAGCGAGGTTATATACATCGTGCGCTTCATCCACACATGTAAAGATTTCTTTCTTCAAATTCGGTGATATATCCCACAGTCTCTTCAGAGACTCGATATCTGTCCCCGGAATACCGCCTTTTAGGTGTGCCGCTATATTCTGTGGCAGCGTTTCATCAATTTTCTGTATGTAGCGAGGCACATTCAAATTACCTGCATTCTGCTCCAAGATTTCCTCGTATTTCACAAAGCGAGAATAGCCCTGTATGGTTTCTCGGTTAATAAAAGTCTGTACTATTTTCTCTATATCCTGTTCACGGAGCCTGTTTTTATTGCCGTCTTTCTTGAAACCACGGCTTGCGTCAATCAGGAAGATGCCCTCTCTGGTGTCTGCGTCCTCTTTGTCAATGATGACAATGCATGCAGGGATGCCAGTTCCGTAAAACAGGTTTGCAGGAAGACTCACTATGCCTTTAATGTATCTTTTCTTCAACACTTCAACACGGATGGTTTCTTCTGCGTTGCCTCTGAACAGAACGCCATGTGGCATTATTATGCCAGCTTTTCCAGTAGCGTTTAGTGATTTAAGGACATGAAGAAACCAGGCATAGTCTCCATTCTTTTCAGGAGGAATGCCGTAACCATCAAACCGCTTGTATTTGTCGTCGGATGTTTTAATCCCATCGCTCCAAGACTTATCCGAGAAAGGAGGATTCATGACGATGAAGTCAAATTGCTGCAGGCTGCCAAACTCTGTGGTAAATGCCGGATCAACAAGCGTGTTACCGCGTTTGATCTCACCCGTCCCCTTTTGATGGAGAATGAGGTTCATTTTAGCGAGACCTGCTGTAGCATGGTCCTTCTCCTGGCCGAATATTGTAACAATTGAATCTCCGTTTTCATCGACAGGTGCTTCATCTGCGGCGCGAATCAACAGACTTCCACTTCCTGCTGCCGGATCATAGAGCGTCCATTTTTTTGTTGCTGTCTGCTTGATATCCCCAATGCCTATTAAACGGGCAATGATTCTTGACACTTCACTCGGTGTATAGAATTGGCCCTTGCTCTTACCGGACTCCTGAGCAAACTTCATCATAAAATACTCATAGGCATCACCAATGATATCGTCGCCGCTTGCCCTGTTATTCTTAAAGTCGATAGCCGGATTCTGAAATACGCCTATCAGGCCAGACACCTTGTCGACCAGTTCTTTCCCTGATCCAAGTTCCTCTGGATTGTTAAAACTGACATCCGGGAGAGATCCCTGCAACCTATTGTCCTCAAGAAACTTCTGGATGATCTTATCAGTTCTTTCCCCTACATCACTTTTTCCTTTTGCCTTAATCAAATCATCAAAGGAGGCGCCTTGACTAATAGTAAATTCAGCAAAAGGCTGTCCTTTATAGCGGTCTGATACATATTTGAAAAACAGAAGAACAAGTACATAGTCCTTATATCGAGCCGGCTCCACACCGCCCCTCAGTTTATTGCACGCTTCCCATAGGAGCGAGTATAATTCAGATTTTTTCACAGCCATGCCCTCTTAAATCTCCTCTTCTTTCATTACTTTATTATCAGAGACATATTCCATGATATCTCCATAATCTGCACCAAGAGCTTCGCATATTTTGCCTAGCACTCCAAGAGTTACGTCTTTATCTCGACGCAGCTTTGTCATTGTGTTCGGAGCTATCCCTGCAGCATTCATAAGCTCAACTTGGCTCATATCTTTATCTATTAGTAGCTTCCAAAGTCTTTTGTAGGACACTGCCATAATGCACCTCCTTTTATCCGCTTGTATAATACCATCTATCATACTCATCTTCAAGATGAAATCGCAAGGTATTGCGATAAAACAGCGTAGATGTGCTTTTAAGGTGCCATGAATTACATCAAAAAACAAAGCAGACCTAAATTGCCACATATGACAATAAGGTCTGCTATCTATGATATTCTCTGTAATTATCCGAGCAGTTTGTCTGAAAACTTTACCTTTATAACCTTTTTTGCAGGGATCACCATCTCTGCGCCTGTGATCGGATTGCGGCCTGTTCTCTCTGCTCTCTCGGTAACCTCTGCTTTGAATGTTCCAGGGAATACTACCTTGTCGCCTGCCTTCAGAGCGTCAGCTGTTACCTCGAAGAACGCCTTTACTGCAGCTGCAGCGTCCTTCTTGCTCATTCCGGTCTTCTCTGCATACTTTTCTACGAATTCTACCTTTGTCATTTCTGTTTTCTCCTTTGTATCTTTAATGTTATTGAATGTCGTATCTACAAGGCCACCGAGGAACTTCCCGCAGCAACCTTGCAGAGTATACGATATTTCCTGATAAAATGCTACTGTTCGTCAGACTTATCCTACATATCTTATCGCAACCTTGATCCGTGACTTGGTGCCTGCTGAAAGGGTATTGCCTGATTGGATATTGTCGCTTCTGCCACTTGTGCAGTCGGCATACAGTCCGTTTCCTTCATAGAAGATGGTATGGTAGTAGCCGCTCACGGAGTACAAAGCCGCTATGTCTCCCGGTCTCAGCATGCTTAAAGGTATCGCTGCTCCGCCGTTTCGGATCACCTTGCATTTCACTCCTGTTCTTCCCGAAGCGATTCTGTCTGCTTCCGCGTCAGAGCTGCAGCTAAGAAGCCTGTTCCATGTCCCGTCATCGATGACACCACAGCTGCATCTGCTGTTGATTCCCGCGCCGTGTTTCCAGCAGGCGAACGCGAAGCCGATGCAGTTCCATCCGCGGTATTCCCCTTTCGGATGCTTATTGCAGACAGGACATTCCTGTGTCTTACTGTCTCCGCTTTTCCAGTGCACATAATGATAACTGTCATCATTGGCTACCAAATTTGCCCAGCCGATCGCTCTCTCGAAAATCGCTGACGAGGCATGTGCCGAAACGGATACAGACAGGCCATAACCTGCTATCCGACGGTCGCCGACTCCGTATGAAGCACGTTTACACGCATTGCTGTAATTGCCCTCGATAGTAGTGAGACTTTTTCCGTCGCAGGTCTCAACGATCCCGACATGGTCTATCACCCCGTCTCTCTCAAAGTCAAAAAAGATGATATCTCCGGGATGCGGCGTATAGCCTCCTCCTGCCCATCGGTGATGCGATTTGTACCAGCTGACTCCGGTATCGCAGCCTGCGAACTTCGGCATTATTCCGGCATCGATATAGCCGCACTGATCTGCGCACCAGCTGACAAAGCAGGCGCACCAGTGCACATGGGTCTTGAATCCGTACCATTTCCAGAACTTATCTCCGCCAACATTGCCAAGCTGTGCCCTGGCCACTTCAACTATCGCGGTATCGCCGGTCCCATCGATATAATATCCATCCTCGGTCATATTGGAAGCAGCTCCGAACAGCACCATGATCACGATGATGCCTACAGCAACAGCGCCGCTTATGGACAAGGTGCCGAATATTGCCTTTGTACCCCTGGCAACGCCTGCAAGTACTCCGCCTGTTCTGCGTGCTGTTTTATCCGGGCGGGAACCTTTGACGACCGCAAGTATTCGCTGTAAACCGCTACTTTTCGCATTCTGCTCTGTTATGCGTTTTACCGCATATTCCTTCCTTCGCCTTTGGATGAGTTCTTCACTTTTCAGCGGTTTCCGGCGGTTTCTGGCGACCCTGCTGGTTCTGTATCCGGCAAGCTCTTTGCTCCTGATTGCCGAGGCTCTTTTCACACGACCGGTCACCCTGTCTTCCTCAGCATTTCGCAGGACTTCCTGCTCTGCCATTTTCGCCCTGCTCTGCCGGTTGCGGATGGTCTTGATCCCCTGCTCCCGGAATGCCCTCTGTACCTGCTCCGCATTATCCGATGATGCATTGGCGGTTTTTGGTGATTTATGGCTGCCGGGGATAATGACTGCATCTGCATCATCAGGCAGCGAATCAGGCAGCGGTTCGGATCTGTATCCTGCCTTCTCTCTTGACTGGAGCATCATCTCCACTCCTGCCTTTGCAGCATATGCCGCACTGCCGCCCGCATAGTGTTCTGCAGTGTCCTGTGCATATGAACCCGAAGACTCACTGTCAGCTTTTCTTCCAATATCTGCAGCCCTGTTCCTTATCGTCTCTTCCTTCAGGTGATGCATGGAGCTTGCTGCCCTGTCCAGAGTCTTTATCGTGCCCCTGGTAACATCTCTTGTTTTTATGTCTGCCACTCCGGCTCCTCCTTTCATTCAAAAAATAAAAAGAACTCCCAAACGGGAGCTGTCATGTAGCGGAGCGGACTCGCCGCTCCTTATTGCCCGAAAAGTCACTTTCTTCAGAGCAGTTTTCTCACGAAATTACAGTTTCTTCAGGATTCCGCCTGATTCAGATACTTCCTGACCATCTCATCGAAGTCAGCGTTGCTCACAGCCACCTCACGGATCTTCCTCAGTATCTCCTGCTCGTCAGAATTGCTGCGCGGTATATTCGATGGATCACCAGGCATATTGGCATTGCCGGCAAAATAGCCCTCACCGAATTTGCTTGTCATCAATGCGTAGAGCTTCGTATCCTTCGGGAACTTGTTCTCGAACGGAACAAGGCTTGATCCGACTTTCAGCAGCCCGTGCCCGGCATCAACGTTCGTAATATACGACAGCTGTTCATTGGAAATATTCAGCAGCTTCGCCAGCTCTATGCGGTCTGTCGCTGCCTGATTGAGCATGACGATGAACTCGGAGTTACTGAGCATCGTCCTTGCCGTGTACGACTGCAGCAGATCGGCGACGTTCTGGGTGATTCCGGTACAGAAGGCTCCGTACTTACGCACTCTCTTCCACAGCTTGTAGAGAAACTGCGCCGAGTACTCGTGCATGAACAGCAAATAAATCTCATCGATAAAGATATACGTGCGCTTGCCGGCCTGCCTGTTCTGAGTGATCCTGTTGAGGATCGAATCCAGGATGACCAGCATGCCGATGGCTCTCAGCTGCTCGCCGAGTTCAAGGATATCGTAGCAGATCAGACGGTTTGAGGTGTCCACATTGGTCTGCTTCGCGAAGGTGTTGAGGGAGCCTCTTGTGAACAGCTCAAGCTCGAGTGCCAGCGAATGTGCTTCAGGCTCAGGCTGCTTCAAAAGCTCCTCTCTGAAATCCGCCAGCGTAGGCGGCGTGCCCATATAGTTGCCCTGCTTGTAGTAGCGGTACACATTCTCGGTGCAGCGGTCGATGATGGACTGCTGGCCCTTCTGGAACTTGTGCCCTGCTACTATCTGTTCGCAGAGCGATTGCAGGAACTGGCTCTTCTCGATGATAGGATCGGTCTCGCCGTAGTCTCTTGACATATCCATCGCGTTGATGTGATTCGGCGAGTTGGCGGATATGTTGATCACTGATCCGCCGAGCGCTCTGACCAGCGGACCGTACTCCGACTCAGGGTCGATGATTATGATGTCCGCATCGCCAGAGAGCATCAGATTGACTATCTCATTCTTCGCCGTGAAGGACTTGCCTCCGCCTGGTACACCGAGTATGAACGAGTTGCCGTTCATCAGCCTTCTGCGGTCGGCGATGATCATGTTCTTGGATATCACATTGTTCCCGTAATAGATGCCGTGGCTGTCATAGACCTCCTGCACCCTGAACGGCATAAACACCGCCAGCGACTCTGTGGTCAGCGTCCTGAAGGCGTCGATCTTCCTTACTCCGAACGGCAG
Organism: uncultured Eubacteriales bacterium; assembly: GCA_902778585.1. Classification (GTDB taxonomy): domain Bacteria; phylum Bacillota; class Clostridia; order Peptostreptococcales; family Anaerovoracaceae; genus Crickella. Next base: position 16,036 of record CACYYD010000029.1, read on the forward strand.
AGCCGTCTTGAGTCCGTCCAGCTGCTGATACTTCAGCACTGACATCTGGCAGAGCCTCTTTCTGACGATGGTGAGAATCTCCTCGGTATCGTTATCGAGCTGCTTCTTGCTGTCAGCCGTATGCACCAGCGTCAGCACCGCGAACATCATCCTCTGGTCTCTGGTAGTCAGGTCGTCAAGGAACTCTTTCGTCTCCTTCCTCTGCTGCTCCATGTCGTACGGAATCACAGCGGAGAAGTTGTTGTTCATGTTCTGCTTGCGCTGCCAGTTGGTTATGTTGGTCTCAACGCCGAGCAGCCTCTGCTCGACCTCCTTCACCGCCTCGTCCGTCGGGATTGGAACTATATCGATCGACAGCATCAGGTTGCGGGAAAGATCCGTGATCTCGGCAACCATGTCATCGGATATATACGACGCATAGTCCCTCAGCAACAGAACACGGCCAAAACGATTTCCGACTTTGAAATAGTCGGCATTGTTCTCGTAGACATCCGGGCAGATATAGTCACGGAAGTCATGTCCCTTCCTCATATGATCCTTCAGGTCGAAGTGATACGAGGTCTCTTCGCCCGTCCTCATGAAGTCGTGGATGATGCGCAGCCTGTCATTGGCTGTCATTTCGATGCACTTTGATCCGAGCCTTGAAAAATGCGCGGTAAGATCCGCTCCTATCCTGGCAAAGTACAGTCTGGCATCCTCGATGCTCTTACGGTTCACCGAGATGGTAATATACTTGTCCTGGATGATCGCATTGCTGCCGGTCGCCTTATCGGTCAGCATGTCGTTGTACTCTTTACGGTAGACATCGAGCGGATCGCCCATCATCTTCAGCAGTATCCTGTCCTCGAAATCGAGCATGTTCAACCTGCGGTTGTGTTGATGGTGATCTTGGCCGTGCAGCCTGAGTCGAGCGAGTTCAGGAGTTCAGAGTAGCCGAGGAACATCCCGGCTTTATCGTCTCTTGATGCGACAGCATAATTGATGTCCGTGAACCGCCACATCTTGCTGAACTTGTTCTTCCCTGTCATAAAAACGCCGTCAGTCCAGATGGATCTGACGGGAATGATGTCCTGCACCTTGCGAGGCACAGCGAACTTCTCTTTGTCCTGCTTCAGGACGTTAGTAAGTGTTTTGATCAATTGCCATCAGCTCCTTTCCTTCGTTTCTTCTGCTTATTGCTCTTCACACCCTGTTTGCGGGTGGAGTACCTTTTGTGCCTTGAACCGCGTCTGTGAAACGGTTTCTTTTTTCCGTGATCCTCACTGTCTCCCGCCATAACTGCATAGTAGTAATTGGTATTGCCGAACAGCAGCACCTTAGGGATCATGAATGTCGATTTGATCCATGCAGCAATGAATTTCTCTGCAGTCATACCGTTGTACTTCAGGAACCCCATAACTGCGAACGGGAATGCCGCCACTATGCACAGCCAGCTGGTGGTCTCAGTCCCGAGTATGGGATTGAGACCAAGGTAGATGCCGACTGCCACGCCGCATGCAAGGACAGAAAAAAAGAACTGCCTCAGCGACAGTCCGAAGAACATTGACTCTGTGTAGTCTCTTATTTCTCTGTTGATGCGAACCTCCATAGGGTCTACCTCCCTTCGGCTACCATGTCACCGCGCTCACGGTCAGGGTTCACCTTATCCAGTCCGCGGTCGCCCCTGCTGTAGTGATAGACGTTGTCCGAGAGGATGTCCTTCTCGTCCACAACAGTCCTGTTGGCCTGCTTCACCATGTCGCAGAGTTCCTTTTCAGTGATTCCCGGAGCGTCCGGCACAAGGATGACCTCATGCACGCTCGAAGGGAGAATATAGTAGTCAGAGCCGAGAAGCTCAGCTGCTTTCTCCTTCACATCCGGGTAGAACAGCGCAGCCGCTCCGAGCGAGCCGCTTGCATTGGTCAGCACATACATGCCTCCGATGTCCTCCGGTGCGATAGGCTCCTCCCTGTCGAGGAGATTGACTCTCTCCGGGCTGAAGAGTGCGCTGTTCATGTCTATGAGCATAGCAGGCTCCACGACAGCGGAGTTCTTCATCGCCTGTGCGAAGAGTGTTTCCTTGTCTACTTCAAGCGTTTCAAGCACGTTGTTGTTGACCGCGATCCTCCAGTCGCCTCCTCTGTCCTCGCCCATGTTGATGTCTGCGATGACGGCAAGCCCGTGTCCTACGCTCACATGAGGCGTGTTCATCAGGAACTCGCGGTTGCGCTTCTTCTCAAGGAGCCTGACAGTCAGATTGTCCTTGACCTTGTCGTAGCTCAGGTCTATCTCAGGCGGCTTGACCGCGTTTCTCGATGCCGAGTACATATTCGACATCTCAGTCGCGAGATATCCGATATCCGCTCCGTCCTTGTATGCCTGATACATCTCATCAACATACAGTGTCGGCGCAGCATCGCTGCCCGGCATCCTGAAGGTCAGGCCGTGCAGCTTCTGGTCGTTCATCTTTACGACCTCAACGTCATCGATGATGATCTCCTTATGCACATCGTCCGGCAGGTAATCCCTGACCTCTTCCTTCATCTTCTCAATGAACTCTTTTACTTCCAGCATTTCTTGCATTCCTCCATTTCATTTTCCACAGTTTGTAACGGTACTGATCGATCCTCTTTGCTCTTGCGTTCTCCGCAGAGTCTGCCGGGATCACGGCAATGTCATTAGTGATAACTTCCAAAACTGCCTCCTTTCTTAGACACCCATGATTTCCTTAACGAGGTGGTCGCTCATCTTGACCATGCCTACGAGCACGAGCATATTGAACGCCAGCTCTCCGACATACTTCCATACCATAGTCGCTGCGGCAGCATCCTTGTCCACGACAGGCGGACTGGCTGCGAACTTGCTGAATATGATGCAGGCAAGCACTATGATCGCGCCTTCCAGACATACTCCCGCATAGCTCTTCAGAAAACTGACTCCTACGCTTTGGGTAGGCTGACCGGCAAATGTTGATAGCGGTATTGGCGCGATTGCCGTGTACATATACAGGCGGAAGAACCTGCCATAGACCGTGAGTATGATTATGAACGACATCACAGTGATGAACAGGCTCCCAATCAGCGTCACAGCCCAGAGCGGGATGCTCTCAAAGAATCCGCAGTCCTCAATCGCAGACACCATTTCGCTCGGCAGGGTCGTCTTAGTAGCCGAGCCTATGCCGGACGCATTCATGATCGTTCTCATCGCACCCTGCGCTATGTCAAAGAGCGCCAGCATCAGATCGAGTCCGTAAGTGACTACACCCTTTGCAATCGCAAACCTGATGAACAGCTTCAGAGCATGCTCCGGTCTTTTCACATCGGTAAGGCTTCCGCAGGTCTTGACCACTCCCATCAGGAAAAACAAAACGAGCAGTGCCAGGCCTATACCCTTTACTGCTCCGTTGATCTGTACGATGACGTGCCATATGCCTCCGCCCTTGAAGCTCTGAGGTGATGTGGTCAGAAGCGACCACACTTCCGCCATCTTCGCATTCCAAGTATTCAGCGCATTTTCAAGATTCTGCACTACCCAGTTGTCGCTGTCCAAGCCCTGTCACCTCCTCTCCTGATTCGTTTATTTACCATTAGTCTCACCTTTCCTCTCTGTCACGGTCAGTTTTTGCCGGGCGTCGTCCCAGCCCGTGCTCAAGCCTGTCTGCCACTTCAGCCCTCTTGGCATTATTGAATCTGGACAAATCGCCAGAAAGATAGCCGGTGACCCTTCTGATCCGCTCGAACTTAACGCCTTCGCCGACCATGCCGTCCACATTCTTTACTCTGTTGTTCGTCATGTGCTTCCTCCTTCCCTGCGCATAATAAAAGACCGGTACTTTCGCACCGGCCGCCAATATCTTTATTACCTTAGCGATTATTTCTTCCCTATGACCTTTACCGCAGTTCCATATGCCAGCACCTCAGCCGCAGTATCCATCACCTGAGACGATCCGTATCTGAGGCCTATGACTGCGTCGGCTCCAAGCTCCTCTGCCTCATCGACCATGCGCTTCGTGGCAATCTGTCTGGCCTCGACCAGCATCTCTGTGTAGCCGACTATTTCACCGCCGACAAGCGTCTTCATGCCCGCCATGAAATCCCTGCCAATGTTTTTGCTCTGCACTACTGTGCCCTTAACGACTCCCAGCACCTCTATGTCTGCGCCAGGGATATAATCAATACTTAGAAGCTTCATCGATCTCTCCTCTCTTTACTTCGCCGAGTCTCTGCACCAGAGCTACGATTACTCCAACAATGATTCCGCCGAATATGATCACGAATACCGCGATCACTCCCCACGGTGCCGGATCCTCGCTGTTCGCCAGCATTATGGCGACCAACATAAGTGCCGCGATCATTATGACTGCGATGGCGGACAGGATCGCACCGGTCCTGCGCTTTTTAACATCAGACATCTTTACATTCACAAACCTGACGCCTCCTTTCTCCAGCTCCTTCATCCGGTCAAGATAAGCGGAAGCATCGATATCCGATACGTCGTCTACTTCGTCCGACAGCATACGGCAAAGCGTTGCCATGTGATTCAGATTCTCCTTTTCACGATCGAGCTTTTCCATGTGCCCGCTCATGCATGTGTCGAAATCCAGTTCGCCGTTCTGTAGCATCCGGATGTTCTCGCAGGATATCCCAAGCTGTCTCAGAAGTTTTATCCTCTCCAGCTGCTTTGCATCCTCAAGGGTATATTCCCTGTACCCGTTCTGCGGATCGCGTCTGGGCTTGATCAGTCCCTGATCCTCATAGAACCTGATATTCTTGCTCGTCATGCCCGCCAGTTCGGCGATCTGATTGATCTTCATATCGCGATATCTCCTGTCTGCTTCCTTATCCTGGTCAAACGATAAGCCTTCCATAAAGTGGAAGGTCAAGCAGTTTTTGAAAAAAATATTATTTTTGTCTTCTCCAGATGAAACTGACTGTTTCTTCATCCCTGCTTTCTACAGAAAAGCCTAGATTTTGATATATCTGGAACGCATACCGTGCTGGCGGAATCTCGTATCGGATGGTCTCAAAGCCTGACTGCTGAAGATCATCCATGAGAAGGTTCAAGAGTTCCGTTCCTATGCCGTATTCAGCGAACTGACCCTTGAGATTCATCTTCATGACAGCCTCAGTGCCGTCAGAGTTCGTTTCAGCGTATGACAAGCCGGCAAGCTCGTCACCTATCCTGGCAACGAAACGATGGCCGCCTATATGGTCAACATGGTATGAATCCTCATATGGCCAGCCCAGCCTTCTGGTATTCAGATATTCTCTGAGGTCTTCTTTGTTCATCACTTTCCTATTTCAGCACTAGCGGACTGTCTGCCGCACCTTCCCTGATTTTGTTCACTTCCTCGTATACCGTCTGATAGTCTGCAGCAGCCTGTTCGTCCGACGGGTCGAACTGCACATCTGATGGATATTCAGCGATATACATCTTCCCGTTCTTTTCTCCTATGACACTATAGCTCGGAAGCATCTCGTAGTCCTTGTCCGCCGGATCATAAGCCTTGATCGAAACAAGCCTTCCGCCGCAGTTTGCTTCTCTGGCTGCGACATTATAGATCGTGATGGATGTCCTGCTGTCCACAGTGTAGTCCCAGCTGCTGCCGTGAGTAAGCGTAATCGTGAAATGATCAGTATCAATCGCCTTCTCATCACCGCCGCCCGCAAGCTGCAGGTTGGATGCGATGTTATAGTCATCTGAATCCTCCGTGGTCTCCTGCCCGGTATCTATCTGAGGCTCCGCTTCTGGTTCAGGTTCAGTCTTCGAGCCGCATGCGGCCAGAGCAAGCACGAGCACAAGGCTCAAAAGCATTGCAATTACTGTCTTTGGTTTAGTCATATTGTCACCGTCCTTTCGTAATAGTATATATCGAACACAGGCCTGTGTCTATCGGCAGCATTATGCTGCCGGTTCTCAGAATCCCTGTCTTACGTCAGTTATGGCGATGAAAGAAATCTGGTCAAGCGGGATTACATATCCGACAAAAAGGTCTCCCCACTCAATATACTTCTTCTTTTTCTTCTTGAAATCTCCTACGATGCCATCTTCGACCGGGATGTCATAGTCCTCATACACGTGCACCACTTCTCCGTTTTTCATATGCAGTTCAATGTGCTGATAGTATTTAGGTTCATTGGGTGTACTCATGTTCTCTCCTTTCTTAGCCTGTTATCATTTGCAGGATCTCTTTCGTAAATGTGATAATAATGCCGCCTGCCACTGTCAGAAACCCATTTGCGCGTTGTGACGGATCATGGGACTTCAGTGAAAGTCCGACCTGCATGATGCCCAGACCGAGCAGTATGAGCCCTATCGCTCTGATCAGGCTGAATATGAAATCCGACAGCTTGTTTACCGTGCTGATCGGGTCACCCGCAGCGTATGCGACACATGCGCACAGTATGAACGCCACTACCATTACCGAGTAGAGCACAAAGCCCAACTTCATCGTGCTGTTGGCTCCCTTGAGATCGATTATCTTGTTTTCCTTCTTGATCATTTGTTGCCTCCATTCTTCTTAGCCTCTTCGGCTATCATCTTTTCTACATCTGCCTCTGACAGAAGTTCATAGTCTGTCTCCGGCAGTTCGATTACTTTAGCGTTTTCTACAGCTTCCTTTATAAGCTCAGGGTCGTAGACGAGCTCGATTGATGAGCCGGCATCCCACGGCACTCCGTGGATATACGGCTCCATGTCTCCGTCCGTTGTCATCCGCACGTCGGGGTGCTTCAGGATGTCGTACTTCAGATCCATGACCGGTCTTTCTCCGCGAATAAAAAGAAGTGCGTATTTGTTATCCAGCATACGCACCTCATCAGGAGTCATAAGCTCCCTTCCCGTGTTCTGATAATTCGTAGAGTAATTGCCGTTCCGACCTGTACTTTTTCCGTAAGTGTTGGTGTCTATCGTCTCCTTGCCAAGCAGCTCACTCACATACTTATGTGTTGCTTGTTCGTTTCCACCCAAATATACGAACTCGTCAGTATTGCCTACGATGCTTTCCCACTGCTTTTCGAACAGTGCCTTCAGCTGC
>CACYYD010000030.1 GCA_902778585.1 uncultured Eubacteriales bacterium
ACTATCCTCCGTATCCGGTAAAGTAGTTACAGTATATCTAAGCGGGGGTCAGTCGGCACCCCTAAATTCAAAGTTGTCCTTGACAAGGGGTACGCTTCATTCATCGGACTCAGGCTTTTTCATTGCTGTTGTTTGAGCATTTTAGTCGTGGATCTCGACGGCGAACCTGCCGGTCTTTGGCTTGAAGCAGCCGATGACGTCGGTCTCGCAGCCCTTCTCGCCGAGCTGCTCCTGAAGTCTCGGAAGCTCGCTCTCGTTGACGGCTATGAGAAGTCCGCCAGATGACTGCGGGTCGTACAGGCAGTCGATGCGGGCTCTTAACTCCGCGTCGCGGTTCGGATCCTTTGAGAGGAACTCGATGACGTCCTTTCCGACGTAATCCCTGTTTCTGTAGGCTCCCGCAGGAATGATGCCCATCTCGGCCATCTCGATGGCCCTTTCGAATACAGGCACCTTATGGCTGTAAAGCTCGAGTGTCACATCGCCCGCGCGCGCCATCTCTGCGGCGTGGCCCATAAGGCCGAATCCGGTGATGTCTGTGCAGCCGTCCACCTTTACGCCCTGCATCGCCTCCCACGCGTACTTGTTGAGGAAGGCCATGGTGGCTTCGATCTCGGCATTCTCCTCGTCAGTCAGAAGGTCTGCCTTCGAGGCCGTTGTGAGTATGCCTGTTCCGATCTTCTTGGTGATGATCAGAAGGTTTCCGGCGTTGGCGCTGTTGCTCAGTATGGCATCAGGATGCGCGAAGCCCGTGACGGAAAGCCCGTACTTAGGCTCTTTGTCGTCTATGCTGTGGCCGCCGACTATAGTTGCGCCGGCCTCGGATACCTTGTCGTTTCCGCCCTCGAGTATGCCCTTTACCGCGTCGAGCGGCAGCTTTCCGTTAGGGAAAGTCAGAAGGTTCATGGCGAGCTTAGGCTGGCCGCCCATTGCGTATACGTCGCTCAGAGCGTTGGCCGCCGCGATCTGCCCGAACATGTACGGGTCGTCTACGATCGGAGGGAAGAAATCCACTGTATTGATCACTGCTATGTCGTCGGTCAGCTTGTAGACGCAGGCGTCGTCGCTGCTTTCGAATCCGACTAGTATGCGCGGGTCGCTTATCTTAGGCAGGCCCGCCAAAAGGCTTGATAGGACTCCCGGCCCTATTTTGGCGCCTCATCCGCCGGCAGACGTCATACGGGTCAGGAAGACCTTGCCGTCCGGGCCGATAAACTGGCTCGGATCTGCGGGCGCAACAGAAGAAGCCCCGCCCGATGACGGAGTGCTGCCGGATGCGCCGCCGGTTGAGAATTTCTGCGGCTCTATATGGCACGCCAGCTTCTCTTTGGCCTTTTTCAGTTCTTCATCGCTTATTTCTCTGCCCATAGATGCGTATATGATACCACCTGCGCCCTGTTTAGAAAAGCACTGCTTGTATCTGTATGACAATTCGGTCAATATTTTGTACAAGATATTGTGGTTCAATCTATTGTATCGCTATCTGTGGATTTGTATAATTCATCTAATGAAATTTTAAGACTTTTTTAACGAAAGAGAGAGAACAATGTCAAAGCAGAGACAGATCATCCAGATCCAGGAGAAAGTGCCTCTCGGTAAAGGGATTCCACTTTCTATCCAGCACACATTCGCAATGTTCAGTGCATCAGTACTGGTACCTTACATCTTAGGGATAAGCCCTTCCATCGCCCTCCTCATGAACGGCATAGGAACGCTTATCTTTATTTTTGTCACACAAGGCAAGGCTCCGGCTTATCTCGGATCCTCCTTCGCGTTCATCTCGCCTGCCCTGCTGGTGATCGCCCAGCCGGGACTCGGCTACAGATATGCGCTCGGCGGCTTCGTTGTGACAGGCCTTCTGATGTGCTGTGTGGCTATACTGATCAAATTCGTAGGCACTAAGTGGATCGATGCGATCCTGCCTCCTGCGGCTATGGGACCTATCGTAGCGCTCATCGGTCTTGAGCTCGCGGGATCCGCTGCTCAGACAGCCGGCATCCTCGGAGACGACGGACAGATGGTCGCCGACCTTGATCCTAAGGTCCTCATCGTATTCCTCGTGACTCTCGGTCTCGCCATCTTCGGCGGCGTTCTGTACAGAGGATTCGCAAGCGCCATCGCCATCCTGATCGCGATCGTCGCAGGATACGTTCTGGCTCTTCTGTTCGGACTCGTAGACTTCTCGGGAGTCGGCACTGCAAGCGTATTCGAGCTTCCGGCATTCCAGACTCCTCAGTGGAGCGGACAGGCGATCGCCATCATCATCCCGGCGACTCTGGTAGTCGTATCCGAGCACATCGGACACCAGGTAGTTACTTCCGAAGTCGTAGGCAAGGACCTCCTGAAGGACCCTGGTCTTCACAGATCGATGTTCGCTGACGGTTTCTCGACAGCGCTCTCCGGATTCTGCGGATCCTGCCCTACAACGACATACGGCGAGAACATCGGCGTTATGGCGATCACAAAGGTCTACAGCGTTTATGTTATCGGCGGAGCGGCTCTGTTCTCGATCTGCCTCTCCTTCATCGGCAAGGCATCGGCTCTTATCCAGACGATCCCTGGTCCTGTTATGGGCGGCGTGAGCTTCCTGCTCTACGGAATGATCGGAGCTTCCGGTATCAGACTGATGGTAGACGCCAAGATCGACTACTCGAAGGCACGCAACCTGGCGCTCACTTCCGTAGTATTCGTAGTCGGCCTCTCCGGCATCGCTATCAACCTCGGACAGGTCCAGCTCAAGGGTATGAGCCTTGCGGCGGTAGTCGGAATGGTCCTCGGACTGGTCATGTACCTGCTCGACAAGGGCAAGCTCACAAACGAGTATGAGGATGCTGACGAAGAAACTGAAGGCGAGATCAAAGACGGAGCAAAGTCCTTCTCGTAAGAGGCGGTTAAATATTGCTAATATGATGGGCCGTTTTCACAAACGGCTCATCTTTTTTACGGGGATTTATGTTAGAATTTCTGCATAACAGTTTAAAACGCTAATGCAAAGAGATATCCGCGGTTTCGGGACTGCCCGGCCGGAGGATACCGGTACCTGATGGAGGGTAAAGCACTATGGGAACAGAAAGGATCCTCGTTATGAACCTCGGCTCCACTTCGAGCAAGATCGCGGTTTATGATGACGACAAAGAAGTATTCAATGACACTCTGCGCCACACGACCGAGGAGCTCGCTCCTTTCGGCGACGTTGTAGAGCAGTTCGATTTCAGAAGAGACAAGATCTTTGAGTCGCTCGAGAAGAACGGCATCTCTGTCGACTCTCTCACAGCGGCAGTATCCAGAGGCGGCAACATCATCGCATGTCCGCACGGCGCTATCGGCATCGATCAGGCCATGATCGACTATCTCACAAGGCCTGAAGACATGGCGAAGCATCCGTCGCTCATCGGAAGCATGATAGCTTTCGACCTTCATAAGGAGAAGGGGATCCCGGTCTGCATCTACGACGCGATCGGAACTGACGAGAAGATCCCTCTCTGCAGAGTCAGCGGTGTACCTGAGCTCCCGCACTTCACAGTAGGTCACACGCTCAACACACGCGCTATGGCCATCAAGTGTGCTGAGGAGAAGCTCGGCAAGAAGTTTGAGGAATGCACATTCATCGTTGCACATCTTGGCGGCGGCAGTGCTATCCGTCTGTATAAGGACGGCGTCAACATCGACAGCGTAAACGACGATGAAGGCAACTTCACACCTGAGAGAGGCGGCGGAGTCGGCGCTAAGGGCCTTGTAGACCTCTGCTACAGCGGCAAGTATACATATAAAGAAGCTATGAAGCTCTTCCACGGCAAGGGCGGACTCATTGCCCACCTCGGAACGGCTGATGCACGTGATGTGGAGAAGATGATCGCTGACGGCGACGGCTATGCGGCCATCGTTTACGAGGCAATGTGCCTGAATGTTGCGAAGGACATCTGCAAGTTGGCTGCTACCGTATGCGGCAAGGTCGACAGGATCATCCTGACAGGCGGAATCTCGTATTCGAAGTATGTTGCCGACTACATCAGGGAGCATGTTGAGTTCATCTGCCCTGTTGAGGTAATGGCTGGAGAGTATGAGATGGAAGCTCTCGCAGCAGGCTGCCTGAGAGTTCTCCGCGGAGAAGAAAAACTTCAGGACTTCGGTGAGATCGCTGCAACAGCGAAAGACCGCATCCGCATATATCCGGGCGTTGAGCCATACACAGCACCTGAGAGATAATCGGCACAGGAATTTGTCATTAGTTGTCATTAGAGACTGTTCCTACTGACAAGTGACAATAAGATTTGTTTATTGCAAGCGGCGCCTGATGGCGCCGTTTTGTTGTGCAGAAAACGTGTACTCATATGAGTCATTAGAAGAGGCAAAGGTATAAGCAGCAACAGTTGCCGCTTCCGCTCGCCTCCCCTGGCTCGCGGGGGCCGCCTAGCCGCTTATGCTTCGCCCTATAATGCTTCCTATGAACATACGGCTGCCGTAAGGTAGGAAGCATTGATCTCCGGAGGCTATGCTCCTCCGATAAATGCTGGCACGGACGGGTTGAGTAGACCCCGCCGGCCAGCGCGGCAACGCGGGGCGGCCCGCGCCAGGCTATTACATTCTGCAGTATCAGCAATGAATGCAGAGTTAGAAAGCGCTTGAATACGTAAAGTATTCTTTACATATCTGGCCACTACTCATTATCTATGACATCGGACCTGCTTGCAATTAGGACTAAAGATGCAAATGTTACAGAACCGGCCTAATTAAAAGCATTGCTTTTGCCTGCAATTAGGACTTTATTTGCGGATACGACGAAATCGGCCTAATTTACAGCGCTGTTTCTGCCCGCAATTAGGACCTTATTTGTGAATACGAAGAAATCGTCCTAATTCAAAGTGCTGTATCTGCCTGCAATTAGGACCATAAATGCGGATAGTACGAAATTGGCCTAATTAACAGTGCTGTTTCTTTCTGACCCTGGTTACAAAAGTATACGGGCTGCTCAAAACGGCCCGCGCTGCCTTGCGGGGATTTCTTTGCCCGCTCAGGCAGCTGTAAGGCGAGGCCGTTTTGCCAAGCAGCCCACGCGAGTCAGAGGAGACGAGCGGCAATAAAAAACGGCGCCTGATGGCGCCGCTTTGTTGCAGACAGATAACAATCTTGTTTGACTGTGAGAACCGTCTCTTCTGTCATTATTTGATGAGGCCGAACTTCTTACCGAGGTTCATCCAGGATTCCCTTGATCTGTAGATCATGGAGTTGGAGCCGCAGAATGAAGCTCTTACCCAGCCAGGTCCGTGGAATGCGCTTCCCGGTGTGATGAGGATCCTCTCCTCTTTGGCTGCCTTTACGAATTCCATTTCATCCTCTACAGGCGACTTGATCCACATGTAGAACGCGCCCTGCGGATACAGAGCCTCGAGGCCTGCTGCTGTTACGATCTCGTAGAGATCTTTCGCGTTTCTCTTGTAGTAGTCAAGGTCAGATCTGCACTTGAGGCATCTTTCTACGATGAGCTCCTGGATAGTCGGAGCGTTTGTTCCGCCGAGTACTCTGCATGCAACTACCAGTGCATGGCAGAGTTCGTCGTGCCCTTCTGCGCACTTAGGAACAGCTACGTAGCCGATACGGTCTCCCGGCATCGACAGCGACTTCGACCAGGAATAAGCGATCAGAGAGTCTTCGTAATAGTCGCCAGGGAAAGGAACGTCCTGATCTGTGTAGACGAGTTCTCTGTATGGCTCGTCGCAGATGAGATAGATGGTGTGGCCGAACTTCTTCTCGGCAGCTCTCAGTACATCCGCAACAGCGTCGAGGGATTCTCTTGAGTAGATCTTGCCTGTCGGGTTGTTAGGGTTGTTGAGCATTACTGCTTTGACCTCAGGCACCAGCAGTTTCTCGAGCGCCTTTGCATCAGGATCAAAGTGGAGTTCTGCATTCGCAGGGACCTCGATGACATCTGCGCCCCAGTTGCGTGCCCAATTGCCGTATTCGACAAAGTATGGCGCAAATACCACCAGCTTGTCGCCCGGGTCAAAGATGCACTTGTTTATCATGTTAATGGAGTAAGCGGCTCCGCAGGACATTATGATGTGATCAGTGTCGAAAAATTCACCGCCTGCCCTGTCGTTGAGGTCATCGGCAATAGCCTTTCTGGTCGACTCATAGCCCGCATTTGAAGGATAACCATGTACCAGCAGCGGATCGAGCTGATGATTGATCTCGTCGATGGCATCAAAGACTTCCTGAGGCGGCTTAAGTCCCGGATTGCCTATGCTGAAGTCATATACGTTTTCTTTGCCATAGATCTTAGCCATCTTCTTGCCTTCCTCGAACATAGCTCTGATCTGTGAGCTTCCTGCAAGGAACGGCTGCATTGCTTTGGAAATCATTGTAATCCCCTCCTCAAAAAACGATTTCAGCTGCATTTTTTACACGGCGCAGCCGCCGTGATTTGCACTGATTGAGTGCGGTCATTTACATGTTTATTGTATCACAGTTAGCCTTGCAATATATCTCCTTTTGTTCGATAATTAATGCAGTGGACAAGTTCTGCCGCCGGCCTGCGGCAGTCGTTGTTAACCTTTTTATGCAATGGAGGATATACAAAATGGCTAAATATGATTGGAGCAAATTCGGTCTGCATATCCCTGAGATCATGCTGCCGAAGGAAGGCACGGACTACTTCAAGTGGGCTGTCGTAGCTTGCGACCAGTTCACATCCGAGCCTGAATACTGGGAAAAGGTCGAGGAGATCGTTGGTGATGCACCGTCGACACTGAGACTGATGCTCCCTGAGCTTTATCTCGACAAGCCGGGTGAAGCCGAAAGGATCAAAGACATCCGCGCAACTATGGACAAGTACCTCGCAGACGGAACTCTGAGAAAGATGGCTCCGGGCTGCATGCTCATCAAGAGAACGGCTGAAGGCCGCTCCCGCCTTGGTCTCGTCATCGCTACAGACCTCGAGGCATATGACTTCAGCAAGGGCTCAACATCGCTTACAAGAGCGACTGAGGGCACTGTAGTCGAGCGTATACCGCCTCGCCTGAGGATCAGAGGAGACGCTCCTATCGAGATGCCTCACATCCTCATCCTGATCGACGACCCTGAAAAGACAGTCATCGAGCCGCTCGTTGACCAGCAGAAAGAAGTCATCTACGACACAGACCTCATGATGGACGGCGGACACATCACAGGTTCGTTCATCGCAGAGGAGAACCTCGAGGGCGCAAAGGAAGCTCTGTCGGCACTGTATGACAAGGCTGAGGAGAAGTATGGCGCAGGACATGTAATCTTCCAAGCTATGGGCGACGGCAACCACTCCCTCGCTACAGCAAAGACTGCATGGGAGAACATCAAGAAGACTCTCTCGCCTGAGGAGATCGAGACTCACCCTGCAAGATACGCACTCTGCGAGATCGAGAACATCCACGACGACGGTATCGTTTTCGAGCCTATCCACAGAGTCATCTTCGCTAAGGAAGGCCAGTCCGGCATGGACCTCGTAAACAGGACTGTCGAGCTTCTGGACAAGGACAACGGCAAGGCATACATCGCTGAGTCCGATGCAGCTGTTCCTGAAGGAGCATTCGAGATCCCTTACATCACAGCTGACAAGCGCGGCAAGATCGTAGTTGAGCAGCCTGAGAACAAGCTCGAGGTAGGCGCACTCCAGCACGCTCTTGATATCATGGTCAAGGAAGAAAAGTGCTGCGACATCGACTACATCCACGGCTCAGAGGTAGTAGGCAGACTGTCCTCGAAGGAAGGCAACGCAGGATTCCTGCTGCCGGCCATGGACAAGTTCATGCTCTTCCCTGCTGTTGCAGCAGACGGAGCTCTCCCGAGAAAGACATTCTCGATGGGCGAAGCTAACGAGAAGAGATACTACATCGAGTCCCGCTACATCGCAAAATAAATTGCGAAATACAGGAAGCAAAAGATCCCGCAGCATAAGCTGCGGGATCTTTTTATTACCACTTTTACTTTACTTTTCTGTTTCTATCTGACGATGAATTGCTTGTTCACAAGCATCAGCTCCTGGACAGAGTCCTTCGCTATTATCTGATATGTATAGGAGCCTTTCTTCAGCTTCTTGAACTTGATCTTTTTATCCAGTTTCTTGATGCTGAAGGACTTTGAATTCGGTTTCTTAGATGCAGACAGCTTGACGTTTCCGTTTACATCAAGTATGCGCACCGTTACCTTCTTGATCTTCTTGTTGGACTTCACTGTGCCCTTGATGGTGTACGATCTGCCCTTCTTAATGCTTGACGGCGCTCTCACGGACTTGATCCTGAGAGTGCTGCCCTCAGAGGCTGTCGATGCCGAGACATTCGACGGCCTTGTCTTCGAAGACGGACTGATACCGCTTATGTACCAGTATTTCTCTATCCTGCCCACATTGAGCATCGTGGTGTTCTTCCACTTCTGTTTGCCCTTGTTGCTGAGTCCTGTGTTGTGCGTAGGATCCGCAGCGTAGACCTCACCGTTCTTTACGGCCGTGACCAGCACTCCGTGAGGTCCCGTCGAAGCTGCCTTGTCTCCGTGGACGACTATGCCTTCAGGATGAAGACGCAGGAGCTCTTCGAGCTCTTTTATCCTCGCCTCATCGCTGCTTCCGCTGAAGAGGCCGCTGTCCACCTGATAGACGAGTCCTTCGGTGTCGACCTTGAATGAATTCAGCAGAAGTCCGAATATGGTTGCCCAGCTTCTGAGAGACGCATTCGTGATCTTTGACCAGTCCCCCGTGTTTCTGAGTATCGACGCACGCCTTATCATCATCTTGGTCGCGGTCAGTATGCAGTCACCGCTCTTGTAGTCAGATGCAGGCGTATAGTATATAGCTTTGTCGTCGAGTGGTGAGCCCGCAGCAAAAGCAGGCACAGGCATAACTGTGACCACAAGCGCCAGGGCGACCATAATTGCAATTATTCTTTTCTTCATAAGCTTCCTCCGCACGGTAAAGGATACACCCTCTAACCGCGAGCGTAAACGAATCTAAACACTTGTTATGCGACTCATTCAGCGGATGGAGCCCAACTTCGACAGGCGGAACATAAAGCTGCCCGACTGCAGGCCTTGGAGCGTCGCGTGAGCCACCTCAGTGATTGAAGACGGGTCAACCAGGGCAATTATCTCATCTCCGCTCACACAATCGTCTATGACGCTATTTTTGCCCTCCTCAGCATCCTTTATGTACCAGTACCTGAGGCAGAGGCTCGGCTCAAGCATCGTGGTGTCTGACCACTTCTGTATGCCTTCGCTGAACATGCCCATGTTGTAGGATGCGTCCATAGCATAAGGAACGCCATCCACGACATCGGTAAGAAGTACGCCGTGCATACCGCTTTCTGCTGCGAAGTCTCCGTGCACGACCACTCCTTCCGGATGCTCCTCGACCAGCTTCGCGAACTCGCCTATCCTGGCCGCGTCGTCCTCGCCCTTGAACTCTCCGTATCCGACCTCGTAGGTCGTGCCCTCATCCTTGAATGTGAAACTGCTCAGCAGGCAGCCGTCGACAGTCGCGACCTGTCGCAGGACTTCATTGGTGATCTTGTTCCATCCCGCCTTGCCGTTCATTATCGCGGCGCGCCTGATCATCATCCTTGTCGCGGTAAGGATGCAGTCGCCGGAGATGTAGTCCTCCTCTTCCGTGTAGTAAGTTTTCTTGTCCGTGAGCGGATCTGTGTCCGCGAAGGACAGCTGCGGCGCCAAAGTAAATACGAGCGCCAGTGCCAGCAGTAAAGTAGTGGTTCTTCTTTTCATAGTTTTACCCCCTTTTTTGAGGTCACATTGCCCCACTGTGACACAGAATAATCGCGCTGTCTTTATTCGTAAACAAATATAAATGGCTGTTATGCCGTTCCTAAACAGATTTACAGAATTGTACATATTTCGATACACAATAAAAACGCGGGCCCTTCTGAGGCCCGCGTCCGTCTTTTAATTGTCCATTCTTATTCCATGATAGCCGTATATGCTTTTATGCCAAGGCTGTCATTAGTCTGCCAGAGCGTCTCTTTCTCTTGCCTTGTCGAATACAGCTCTTTCCTTGTCGAGAGTCGGTGTGACCTTGGCAACGATGAATGCTACGATAGTGCCTGCGATGAATCCAGGCAGCAGTTCGTAAACGCCTGTCGAAGCGGAGAGTCCGCCGAAGAGCCAACCAAGGTCTACTACGAATCCTGCGATGATTCCGGCGATAGCGCCCTTGTAGTTGAACTCTCTCCAGAAGAGCGACAGGATGATTACCGGTCCGAACGAAGCACCGAATGCGCCCCATGCGTTCTCTACCAGGTTCATGATAGCCTGAGCTCCTGCTCCCTTCGAGGATGCGATCAGGTAAGCGATAACAGCGATTACTACTACTACTATACGTCCTACCAGTACGCCTTCCTTCTCGGATACGTTCTTCTTGAAGATCGAGTAGAGGTCAGCTGTGAACGAGCTGGAAGCTACCAGCAGCTGCGAGTCTGCAGTCGATACCGAAGCCGCGATGATAGCTGCGAGCAGCAGTCCGGAGAGTGCAGGCGGGAAGTACTTCCTTGCCATTGTGATGAATACCAGCTTCTGGAGTCCCTGCGGGAGCAGCTCGTCTGCTACCAGCATTCTGCCCATGTATGCGATGAGGCATGCACTTGCGAGGGAGATGACTACCCATACGATAGCGATCGTCGAGGATTTCTTGATTTCCGAAGGCTTCTCGATCGACATGAATCTTACGATGATGTGCGGCATACCGAAGTATCCGAGTCCCCATGCAAGACCTGTTGCGATGTCCTGCCAGCTTGCGCTGAAGAGTCCGCCGCCGAAGTCGCATGTTACAACTGCTCCGCTTGCGTCTGTGTACTCATATACCTGAGTAAGCAGCGATGTGTCGAGCTCTGTGTGAGTAGCGATTACAGCGATAGGAACTGCCATCAGAGCGATCATCATCAGCATGCCCTGGAAGAAGTCTGTCCAGCATACAGCTGTGAATCCTCCGAAGATGGTGTAGAAGACGATCAGCAGTGCGAAGATGACCATCGCGAGTGTTGTCGAGATTCCCGGGAACAGTGTTCCGAATACTGTTGTGCCGGCTACGAATGCGGATGCAACGTAGATTGTGTATGCGAAGAGGAAGATCAGCGCGCATATTACCTGCAGTGTCTTTGTATCAGCATCGAATCTGTTTGCGAGGAACTGCGGGATAGTGATGGAATCGTTGGCTTCCTCAGAGAATACTCTCAGTCTTCTTGCGCAGAGTATCCAGTTGAGTGCGGTACCGAGTGCAAGTCCGATACCGATCCAGATCTGGCCGAATCCGAAGGCCAGGATCGATCCAGGAAGTCCCATCAGCAGCCATGCCGACATGTCGGATGCCTGTGCGGAGAGAGCCGTTACCCACGGACCCATCGCACGTCCGCCGAGGAAGTAGTCCTCCTGGCTTCTTTGTTTATCCTTGATGTAGAAGTAGATTACTACTCCCATCAGGGCCACAAAGTACAAAATAAAAGTTAACATTTCAGAACTCATATATTACTCCTTTTCTATCATCACCTCTTAGGCTTATTTCGAGTTTTTATTTTTTACGGCATTTTCAAATCCGGTTTATCTTTATTGATTCGAATTGTCGCAATAAGAATGGGTGTGGTGATGATATATAACTATGGGTATATTATCGTCCTATTCCAGCATTAAGTCAATCTAAAATTGACATTTAGTTATCGTTTAGGAAGTCTTATCGTCCGTTTCCGTGAGTTCACCTATTCATCACAATTCAGTTATTGCAAGGGTTTCAGCGATTGAAAAGCAGCTGACTAACGCCCAAAAATTTGTTAAAAAAATAACCCGCTTGCGCACCCTGTTTGCGCTCTCAGTTTCCTGTTTGAAAGCAAAACCGGAACAGAACAGCGCTCTGCAGCGTTAAATAATTAATCTTCATTTACTTTGGGATGTATGAATGGGATAATTGATGCATAAACTGCACTTATGCATTAACTAAGGAGGTAGATCCCAATGGGCAATTATTTTGATCTTACAGGTAACGTAGCGGTAGTAACAGGCTGCTCCACCGGACTCGGTGTACAGATGGCAAGAGCTCTTGCTTCACAGGGATGCAACATCGTAGCAGTCGCCCGCCGCCAGAACCTCATCGAGGAAGTAGCCGCAAAGCTGAAGGAAGACTTCGGTGTTGACGCTATCGGCGTACGCTGCGACATCACAGATACAGAGATGGTCAAGGAAGCCGTAAAGACTATCATGGACCACTTCGGCCGCATCGACATTCTCATCAACAACGCCGGAACAGGCGCTGTCGGTCCTGCCGAGGATATTACAGATGAGCAGTTCGCGCACGAGATGAACATCGACCTCTTCGGTTCGTTCAAGATGGCCCGCGAAGTTGCAAAGCAGGCTATGATCCCTGCAAAGTACGGCCGCATCATCAACATCGCTTCGATGTACGGACTCGTAGGCAACAAAGTAGCCGGCTCCGCTCCTTATCACGCTGCAAAGGGCGGCGTAGTCAACCTGACTCGCGCTCTCGCTGCTGAATGGGGCAAGTACGACATCACATGCAACGCTATCTGCCCGGGATATTTCTATACAGATCTTACAAGAGAGACACTGGACAGTGATTTCTTCCAGGCAAACGCCAAGACCATGATCCCTATGGAAAGATATGGTCACGAGGGCGAGCTTGACACAGCTGCTATCTTCCTGGCATCGCCTAAGACAACTTATGTTACAGGAATGATGCTTCCGGTTGACGGCGGATACACATGCATGTAATTAAATAACTTCGCTATAAAAATAATGAATCCCTGTG
The DNA here is from genome assembly GCA_902778585.1 of uncultured Eubacteriales bacterium. Lineage (GTDB taxonomy): Bacteria > Bacillota > Clostridia > Peptostreptococcales > Anaerovoracaceae > Crickella. The sequence continues at coordinate 12,782 of CACYYD010000030.1, forward strand.
TTACGATCAGCTGATCACGATACACAGGGATTTTTATTTGCTTCTTATTTATAAGAGTCCGGCTATGCGGAGTGCGATCGCGGCCGCGAGGAACAGCGCGCTGAATGTGTAGACTGCCTTGTCGTTTCTGCAGTAGACCAGCGGCTCCATCCTTGAGCGCGGCCTGTCTGCGCTGTATCCTCTCGCCTCCATTGCCATCGCAAGCTCGGATGACCTCTCTATGGATCCGATAAACAGCGGCATCAGCAGCGAGAACACGTTCTTCATCTTGGTGAATACCGAGCAGTTCTCGAATTCGACACCTCTTGACGCCTGAGCGTCCATAAGGTCGTTCGCCTCTTCAAGCATCACCGGTATGAATCTGAATGCTATCATCACCATCACAGACATCTCGTCTACAGGGAGGCCGATCTTCTGCATCGGCCTGAAAGCCTGCGCGAGCCCGTCGGACATCTCCTTCGGAGTCGTTGTGTAACCTAGAAGTGAGGCTTCGACGATCATGAGGGCTATGCGGCTTGCCAGCTGCGCGCCCTTTATGAGTCCTTCCCTTGTTACCTCGAATATCCAGAACTCAGCGAGCACCTCTCCCGGAGTCGCGAGCGTCCTGAACACGAAGGTGAATACAAGCAGTATGATTATCGGCTTAAGGCCTTTCAGGAAGAACCTGAACGGGACCTTCGCCAGCCTGAATTCTGCAACTGTTATTATAAGGAATACTATGTACCAGAGCGGGTTCTTTACCAGGAAGAGGGCCACTATGTACAGCAGGACCGCCATCAGCTTGCTGCGCGGATCGAGCGAGTGGATCATGGAGTCGGCCGGATAATACTGGCCGATAGTGATATCTCTCATTATCTGCCCCCTCCTTTCCCTGCGCGGACCGCAGCTGTGATCTCATCTGCGGCATCAGCCGCCGTCACAGCCAGCCTTTCGAGCGGGAGTCCCGCCTTTCTGAGGTCGTACATGAGGTCAGTCACTGCCGGCACATCAGCGCCGAACTCTCTGACCGCATCCACCTGTGTGAACACTTCTTCCGGTGTTCCTTCCAGCTTTATGGTGCCGTCCGCCATCAGCATCACCCTGTCGCAGTAGCGGACTATGTCTTCCATCTCATGTGAAACGAGGATGACTGCTGTCCCGTTCTCTCTGCGGGTCTTTTCTATGATATTGAAAATCTCCGTCTTCATACCCGGATCAAGTCCGGCAGCCGGCTCATCGAGTATGAGGACCGATGGCTTCATCGCCAGTACTCCGGCAAGCGCGACTCTCCTCTTCTGTCCTCCTGAGAGATCCATCGGACTTATGCCGTGGTACTCTTCTCCTATATCCACGACAGACAGCGCCTCTTTTGCCGAGGCGAGCGCTTCTTCATCCGTCATTCCCATCTTGCGCGGGCCAAACATGACATCGTCAAGAACTGTCTTGCAGAAGAGCTGGGTCTCAGGATTCTGGAAGACGAGTCCCACCTCCTTGCGGAGACCGCTCAGCTTATATCCCTTGCGGTATATGCTCTCTCCACTGTACAGCACATCTCCCGATCCTGCCTTGAGAAGGCCGTTGAGGTTTTTGGCAAGCGTCGTTTTGCCTGCGCCCGATGTGCCGATGAGTCCGATGCACTCTCCTTCGTGGAGCGAAAACGACACGCCCTTCAGCACCGGCGTCTCATTTATCTCTCCTTTTGAGTATGTAAAATGGAGGTCTTTGACCTCAAGCACAGGGCCAACGGCCGGGCTTACGGAGATGGTGCAATCGTCATCTTTTTTTCCGGCCGTTCCCTCTCTGTGGCCTGTGCCCGAAGAGGCATTCCTGCCTTCTTCCATAATGCGGGCGATAAGTTCACCCTTTGTAAGCACCGTGCCGTCATCGCCGGTCACTCCGGCATCTGACAGCATCATTGCAAGTTCTGTCACGGGCGGGATATCCATCCTGATCCTTCTCAGAAGCTCCGGATCCGCGAACAGCTCCGCCGGCGTTCCCTGCGCGGCTATATGTCCGTGGTCCATGAGTATCAGGCGGTCTGCCAGTGCGGCCTCGTCCGTGTGATGTGTTATGAGGATTATAGTCCTGCCGTCTTCATGGAGTTTTTGAATCACGTCCATGAGTTCACGCCTCGATACGGGATCGAGCATGGCTGTCGGCTCGTCAAGCACTATGCATTTTGAGTCCGCCGCGAGAACTCCCGCTACAGCGACCCTCTGCTTCTGCCCGCCCGACAGTCTGTACGGCGAGACTTTTCTTTTAGAAAGCAAACCAACAGCCCGGAGGCTGTCGGCTACTTTTTCTTTGATCGCTGACGGCTCCATGTTGCGGTTCTCAGGTCCGAAGGCTACGTCTTCTTCTACGCTCGTGCCTATGATCTGATTGTCCGGGTTCTGGAAAACCATGCCGACAGTCGTGCGGATCTCCCACAGGTGCTTCTCATCTGCGGTATCCTTGCCGTCGACAAGCACCACTCCCTCGTCAGGGAGCAGAAGAACGTTCAGATGCTTGGCAAGTGTGGATTTGCCGGAACCGTTGGCTCCGAGGATAGCGAGAAATTCGCCCTCCGCCACATCGATGCTCACTCCATCGAGCGCGGTGCGTTTTGACTTCTCGTCGCCCTGCCATACATCGTATTGGTGCTTTATCTTATCCGTCAGAATCATTTATAAAGGAGTAATTATGGGTTGTCTTTTGATTATTTGACGATGTCGAACTTCTCCTTGTCGAAGTTAGCATAGAACTTCTGCGAAAGAGCCTTCAGCAGTGCCCATGCGATAACGGCTGTGCCGATCTTGTCGATCAGGTTCGAAGCGATGTTTCTCAGGAACGAAGCCTGGAAGATCGTCTTTCCGCCTTCTACGAGCGACATAACCAGAACATCTGAGAAGGATCCGTTGAATCCGCCGTATACATACAGTCCGATAGGTGTTCCGATCGCAGGGCAGACTACAGCAAGAACGAGACCGAGAACGATAGCTGTAACGATGGAGTACTTCCACTTCTTTACAACGAGACCTGTGATCAGTCCTACAAAGAGGTTTACGATGAAGAACGGAATGTCAGATACGCTGTAGATGAGTCCTGTGATGATGTTGGACAGGGATCCTACGATCATGCCCGGTACCGGACCGAGAACAGCTGCGGACAGCATTGTTCCGAGTGTGTCGAGGTACAGAGGAATTCCGAGTGCGGAAGTGATGATGCCCAGCACGATGTTGAGCGCGATGCAGATTCCGCAGAATGCGAGTGCATAAGTGCTTGTCTTTTTCATTGGTGTTTTCTCCTAACTATCTCTTTTTACTTTCCATTAACCTAAAACTTTTTCTATTTGTTCCTTTGCCGAGGAGATGCTGAGAAGCGGTAACTCAAGTCCGTTTTCTTCGAGCATTTCGGCGATCACCTCCATGAATACGCCGGGCTCGTTCACCTCGCTGACAGCTGCGGAAAGATCGCCGCACGCCTTCCCGTCGAATTCTCCGCCCCAGTCAGCGGCTCTGCATGTGCGTGCCGCTCCGCAGGACGGACTTCCTTCTACCGCCGTGATACCGAGCAGGCAGAATCTCTGAGGCTCGGAGGCATATTCACAAAGCTGCATCATCACGGGTTCGAGCATGGACCTGCACTGAGCTCTGAAGAACGGATTATCGAACTGGTCCTTTACATGTCCCCACCTGCGCGCGCCGTAGAGCATAAACTCCGGGCATGGCAGCTGCAGAAGCTGAACGCCTTTTTCGATCGCAGTCTTCAGGAGCTCATCGCGCTGCCTGTACTCTTCGGCCAGGCCTGATTCGTCCTGTGCCACCTTAGATGCCGTGTTGAGAATGCAATGTGAAACTGCAAGTATGTGCTTCATCTTTCTCTCCTGTCACATAATTCACAAACGCTGATATTATAGAGCCGTATTGACAACAATAGAAATTGATAATCGTAATGGTTAACAGTTCCTAACGCCAGTTTTTTCAATATTCTTTGTATAAATATCAAAATGTTTTTATATAAATTTCAAACAATCGAATAGGGCGGATTTCCTCCGCCCTTTCACACCACCGTACATGCCGTTCGGCATACGGCGGTTCAAATCAACTTCAACATGTGCCGTTCGGCG
>CACYYD010000031.1 GCA_902778585.1 uncultured Eubacteriales bacterium
GTCACCCTTTTCAGGGATCAGACCGTTCCTCTGATCGACCCAGATGGTCTTATCTACAGCAAGAGTTCCGTCCTTCTGTGCGTAGTAGTACTCGCCGTCGACTTCATGCAGGCCGTCCTTCATGATGACTCCGTCCACCTTCAGATAGAGCTTGCCGTCCTCTTCTACGATCTCGGTGCCGCTCTCAGGTGCAGGGATGAACATCTTGCCGTCTTTATCGAAGTAATGCATGCCGCTTTCGATGCCGTAATCGTTCGCGCCGACCCACATCGTGGCGTCTTTGTACATCTTGCCGTTTCCGGCGTTGAACAGGTAGTAGTCGTCGCCGATCTTTGTCAGGCCTTTGGCTCTCTTGTAGTCCTTAAAGTAATAGGTGCTTCCGTCGATATCGACGAAGCCGTTGCCAACGATAAATCCGTCCTCGCCGCACCAGTACTTTCCGTTCTCGAGGCTGCAGTTTCTCTGTGCAGTAGTCGAATCGATGTAGCAGCTCTGGTTGACGTAGACCTTTCCTCTTGTTGCCGTGAAGATCACGCCATCGTCAACACCTATCGCTCCGTAGAACACCTTACCGTTCTCATCACAGTAGTAGAGCTCGCCCTTGTAATCGAAGAATCCGCTGCAGGTTCCTTCAAGAAGGCCTGTCTCTTCATTGAAGTGATACCAGGTGATGTCCTTTACGTTTGTAGTAACGGTGAATGCGTTGCCGTAAGCGACATATCCGTCAGTATCGAGCCAGTATGTGCCCTCTTCGAGTTCGATGAATCTCCTGAACAGCGATTCGCCGGCCCAGAAGTATTTCGTTCCCTTGCTGTTTGTGCGGAAGGCTCCTCTTATAAGCTGTCCTTCATCATTGAAGGTGTAAGTAAGACCGTCTACGGTGCTTACTCCGGTGTGCATCTTGTAGTCATTCTTATCGAAGTAGTAGAAATACGACTTGCCGTCCTCAGCAACAATGGACTGCCAGCCCTTGATCAGGACTCCCATTCTTGCATAGAAGTGGTCGCCATCCTTTTCGAAGATACCTGTCAGCTTATCCTTGCAGCTGCCTTCAGTGCCGAAGTCATACCAGAACTCGCCGTCCTCGCCGTCGACATTGCTAGGAAGCTTCTGTGGTCCCGTCAGAGCAACTCCATTCTCATAGTACGACCAATTGTCTCCGTTCCTCTCCCATCCGTTCTTGGAGATGTTGCAGAGAGTGTACTCATCAGTAAATGAGAACTCAGGATCGTCGCTGCTGAAGAAGTGAGCGCCGTAGTCTCCGTTGATATTCTTGCTGTTGTCATACGGATACAGTCCGTAGTTGACCTGATACTCCTCCTGCTGAGCAAGCGACTTCAGTATATGGAAGTGAGCGTAGATGTCGTAGCCGAGGCCTCCGCTTACGGATACCTTCAGCTCATCCGCATCGTTCCATGCTGCGTTTTCGTTAGGGGTCAGCTTTATCCCGCTCAATACGCACAGAGGATTTGCGGTCGCCGGATTGATCGGCTCGCCCTGCTCCTTGAAGTTGCAGACTACTACGATCTTTCCGTCCTTGACTTCAGCGGATGTAAGATTGAAGTATTCGTTTACGATCTTGAGATCCTTTATGTCAGCATCAAATCCGTCAGGAATATTGATGGTAACAGTAACTGTCGTCAGCGGGCTGATCCTCTCAGCAAGCTGCAGCAGGAAGTCCCATGCTGTCCTTCCCTCCTGGTCTCCTCCAGGGAGCATGTACAGGAGTCCGGTCAGCTTCTTAGGGATCGGAACCTTTGACATGTCTACCGCAAAGGTGTAAGACGTCTCCATGTCCTTCTCAGGATCGAGGCAGTAATAGGTCTCGATCTCCTGCTTATAGTTGGAGTTGGATACCTCGCGGTCCCAGGCGAGCAGGTCATTTCCGCCGGAAGCGTCACCGAAATCGAATGTCGCTTCATCAGCGTTGTAGAGATAAATATCCAGCTTTGCTGCAGACGCCAGAGCCTTGTTGACACCTGCTTCCTGAGCCTGCAGTGCTGCTTCCTGCTTTGAGAAACCGTTTGAAAGTGCCTCTGCATATACGCGCTGATACTCTTCTCCTATAATTGCCTGGAATTCATCGAGTTTGTTTGTTAAAACAGCTCCGACAGTAATTACCCTCAGTCCTCCGTCTTCGTTGCCGGTAAACTTAAAGTCATTTATTGTGCCTGCTTCAGGGTACTCAAATACCAGTTCTGTCTTCGTCGTATTGACAGAACCGCCCTCGACAGAACCGATCGACTGCAGCGAGATCTTAACGAATCCGAAAGTAACGTCTCCGTTATTTATCTTGACGAGGTTGCCGTTGTAGGTCGCCTCGAGCGGCAAGTCCTCAGCCTTGCCGTAGACCGCATTGATCGAATTCTTTGTGAATCTGATGTCAGTAGGCTGTACTACATGGATGGTCTTGCTTCCGAGGACGTCTCCCTCAGCGGATAACAGCCTTACCTGTGTATCTCCTACTGCAGCAGCCTTGAATACTCCGTCATCGGATATAGTCCCGATGCTGCTGTCAGCTACGGTGAATGTCGAGCCTTCAGGCAGGTCGATCGCACCGCCGGTCGCAGTAACGCCTGCAGCGTCGATCTGCAGTTCAGTTCCTACTGTTACGTAATCGTAGTCAGCTGTAACTGACGCATGGTCGAATACGTTCGATGGTTTCGCAGTTGATACTACCAGCAGCGACGAGCTGACCGATCTTTCATATCCGTCAGACGGTCTGTTCAGGACCGCGATCTCTTCCGAGCCTTCAGCCTTGCCTGCAAAAGTAGTCGAGCCGCCGCCGTCAAGATTGATGGCAGTCTCGCAGCCTGCATCCAGCATGATCTGTGCTATTTCAACAGCGCTTCCGCCTGCTGAATACGGCTCCTGACGTCCGTCAAGCACCATCATCACGACCTTGCCGTCATATGTGATGCCGACACAGGTCCTTGATGCCCTGTCGAGGTAATAGTTCGAACTCGACGAAACGGATATCTCACCGTTTCTTACAAGGTACGCTCCGCCTCCGACGGCTTCCTGGATGTCATTCTTATAAGCGGCATAATCTGACTTTCCGCCGATGATAGCCTTGCCGTTCTTGAGTATCGCGAAGAAGTTCTCATTGCCTACGCCGTGATACTCCTTGCCTTCCATGACCAGCGCACCCGAAGGCGCTCCCGTGCTCATGTTATAGAAGTCACCATTGGTGCCCAGCACAGCATTGTAGTTCTGGACATAGTTTTCGCTGTCAGGGTCAGAATGCTTTTTCTGAGCAGCAGCCATCTGATCTGTTACTCTTGCCATCTGCCACTTCGAGCCGTCGTTGTTGTTGTAGTTCGCATGTACACTGACGTCCTTGCGGTTGATGTCAACAGTCGCCACATAGTAGGCGATCTGCTTGTCATCCGCAGTGATGGCCAGCTTGTCTTCCCTTACGACTCCCGGAGCCAATACGGAAGAAGATGTCGAGAACACTTTGTAATACGTGTTTTCGAGTGTGTCTATCGCCGTTTCATACAGGTAGTCAGCAAATGCATAGCAGCATGCCTTGCGGATATCTGCATTCACTCCGTCCGGAAGATATGTGCCCTCGAGAGTTTTGATACCTTCATTCGCTGTGTAGATATCAAATACCTTGTTCCTTATGTCATTTCTGGAAGATACGCCGCCCAGTCTGTGCTTAAGGAAATAAGCCGCTCTGACCTTGTCATTGAGAGTCTTCGTGTAATAGCTCTTCATTATGGAGCTTATACTGTTTCTTCCGTTGAGTTCTCTGAGGATATAGTACGAATCCATGTCGCCATAAAGGTCTTTCTGACCGAATGAGTGAGCATTAGGATCGTCGTACAGGAAGTACTTGCTGTTATTCGTGCGGATCTCTTCAGCCATCTCTTCGACAGTGCCGCTTACACCGCCGTTCTGAGACAGCTGCACGAGGTCGCACAGGTCTCCTGCCCAGCTGCCAAGGTCTGCAGTGTTCTGGTTGCCGGTATGGTATGCCATATCCATGCATCCGAACATATGGGCAAACTCCACCTCATCTCCGTTCGGCAGAGTGAACTCGCCGAGTTTCTTGAGGTCGCCGGCTCTTGTGTTATTCGCCGCGTCCTGCTCGGCAACATAATTTGTAAATGCTTTCTTTTCCTCGCCGCAGAAAGTGGTCCACGAGCTCGACGTATACTTCTCTACTCCGGTACGGATGTAGTTGATAACGAGAGCCGCAGCGTCCTCTCCGGCATGTTCGCCCGCATATTCCTCAGCGTAACCTTCAAGAACTGTGAGGGCCTCGATAAACGACTGGTAATCGCTTATTCCTTCATATTCAATTGGTTCTGCAGATTCTTCTTCAGTCTGATCATCTTCAGTCTGCTCTTCTTCAGCAGTTCCCTGGTCTTCTATATTCGCATCTTCAGACTGTCCTTCCGGGGATTCATCCCCTGCGGCAGGGTCTAAGCCTTCTGCCGCAGGAGTTTCTTCAGGATTTACAATCTGTTCCGACACTTCACCGGCTGCATTGCCGGTGTCAGAGCCGGTTCCTTCAATGGCGAATGCCACTGAAGCATTGGAACTGACAATCAGCAGTACTGCGAGTATGAAAGACAGCCATCTGTATCTGTTGTGTCTGATCATCGTACTGTTCCTTTCTTTTTTATCTTACTGCTGTTGTTACTGTTCCATTCTGCCGTCTGCGCCGAAGTGATACATTCCGCCTGTAAATCCATACTCTTCATTGTCAGCAACCCACAAAGTAGCATCTTTGTAAAGCTTTCCGCTGCTCTTGTTGAAGAAGTAGTAGTCGTAGTAATATGTGCTTCCTCCGCCTTCAACAAAGCCTGTCTTTTGCATTTTTCCGCCTTCGCCGAAGTACAGCCAGTAATTCTTCTTTGCCTGAAGTGCGCTGATAACGCCTTCATCCTTGTTGCTTGCGTATACGGCCTTGTTTACAGCAAGCTTTCCACTGCTATGGGCATAATAGTATTCACCATCAAGCTCGTACAGGCCGTCCGTCATCCTCTTTCCGTCAATGGTCAGATAGAGATCTCCCCCGTCAGATACGATCTTCTTCTGTCCATGCTCCATGTCAGGAACGACCATCTTGCCGTCTGCATCGAAGTAGTACATTCCGCCTGTAAATCCATACTCTTCATTGTCAGCAACCCACAAAGTAGCATCTTTGTAAAGCTTTCCGCTGCTCTTGTTGAAGAAGTAGTAGTCGACTCCGTCAACATAGTAGTATGTGTTGCTGCCATCGTTTATCCATCCGTTAAGGATCATCTTTCCATCCTTATCGAACTCATATACGCCGGCTGCAGGAGGCAGACCGTTGGTCTGTGTGATCCAGTAGCTGCGGTCTCTTACGATCTCGCCCGTAGATGTCCTTGCGTAGTAGTAGCTTCCGTTGACCTGGATGAGACCAACACCTACCTTGACGCCGTCGATGTAGTAGAATACCGATCCGTCGCCATTGCAGATACCGTTCTTCGAAGTATCCGGGTCATGCTCGATGACTCCATCCGGACCGAAGTTATAGCCTGCACAAGGGAGCCTGAGACCGTTGTTGTTCTCAACCTTATACGTTCCGTCCTTGACAGCCTTGCTGTCCTCTCCGAAGTAGTAATAGTTGATCTCGTCGTCTTCTTTCTCCACACGTACGAGTCCGGCATTCTCTACTACCTCGCCGTCCTTTGTCCAGTAAGTATCGCCGCCGTGTTCATAGATGCCGCTCTGGTCTGACATGAACTTTCCGGTCTCTTCATCAAAGATGAATGTAGCTTCGTGGCTTCCGTCCTTTGAAGTCGTCTTGTACAGTCCCGTAGCAACGTATCCGTCAGCATCGAAGTAATAGTCGTTTCCGTCTATCGTCGCCCATGTACCGAAGTATACCTGTACTCCGTCTTTGTACCATGTCAGGCCCTTGTCGTCCTTGTGCCAGCCTTCGAGCATCCACTGTGCGTACAGTGTCAGATCTTCCGTAAGACCGCCGGCCATCTCAAACTCATTGCTGTAGGAATTGCCGGCTCCGTCGGCCTTTGTATTCCACTCCTTGAATGAGTAACCCTCGTTAGTAAACTCATTCGCCTTAAGCTTAGCGGTCTCGCCGTAGCTGATCTCTTGAGGATCCATCGAACCGGATCCGCCGTTTGCTTCGAAGCTTACCTTGTATGTCGCAACTTTCTTGTCGAACTGAGCTGTGTATGTCTGAGCTTCCTTTACAGTACTCAGTTCAGGATCCCAGCCGGTGAAGGTGTATACGAAGTGATCGTTCTTATCAAGTACCGGGTCCTTTGCAGGATGCTGAGGCGTTGCGCCATACTCGTACTCTTCTGTCGCATATATCTCTCCGCCGCTGATCCAGGTGACAGTGTACTTATTGACTGTCTTACCGTACTCAGCCGTGTACGAAGCATCCTCTGTGACCTCAGCTATCTCAGGTGTCCAGCCCTTGAATGTGTATGTGTACTGCGCATCTGCTTCCTTTGCAGGAGTCTCACCGCTGTATGAAGGTGCAGCGCCATATTCATACTCTTCAGAGCTGAGCACTGATCCGTCATCATTCAGCCACTTGACTGTGTACTTGTTGACCTTCTGAGTGAATACAGCAGTATATATAACATCACCTGTTACGGAGCTTACGCTCGGCTCCCATCCGCTGAATTCATATGAGTACTGCGCGTCTCCATCCTTTACCGGTGTCGTGCCGTTGTATTCAGGAGTCTCGCCGTATTCAACATCATTGTCCTTTTCAAGTTCTCTTCCGTCATAATTCTTCCAGATGACAGTGTACTTGTTGGTCGATGTCGTATATGTCGCCGTGTATTCAGCGTCTTCAGTAACTGCCTTTACTTCAGGCGTCCAGCCCGCGAAGTAGTAGGTATACTGCGCGTCTGCTTCCTTCTCAGGGTTTTCATCTCCGTATGAAGGTACGCTGCCGTACTCGACGTCACCTTTTCTGAGGACCTTGCCGTCCTCATCCTTCCAGGTAACTTTGTACTTATTAACTGTTTCCTTGAATGTGGCCTTATATGTCACATTGCCTGATACAGCCTCGACGTCAGGAGTCCAGCCATCGAATGTGTAAGTGTACTGTGCAGTTGCCTCCTTTGAAGGAGTCGCTCCGTCGTACGAAGGTGTCGTGCCGTATTCAACGTCAGTATCGGTCTCGAGGACGCTGTCGTCTTCGCCGACCCATGTTACCGTGTACTTATTGACTGTCTTGCTGTACTTTGCAGTGTATTCAGCATCTCCTGTGACTGTTTTCACTTCAGGATCCCAGCCGTCGAATGTGTAAGTGTACTGAGCGTCAGCAGCCTTCGCAGGTGCCTTACCGTCATATGACGGCCTGTCGCCGTATGCCACGCTCTCATCAGTCTCAAGAACAGTGCCATCGGCATCCTTCCATACGACCTTGTAGTTCTTTACAGTCGGCGTGAACTCAGCCGTGTATGTCGCCTCTCCTGTTACTGCAACTACCTCAGGAGTCCAGCCGGCGAATGTATATGAGTACTGTGCGTCATCATCCTTTGCAGGAGTCTCGCCCTTATACTCAGGTACTGTTCCGTAAGCTACCTTGCCTGAAGCGAGTTCCGTACCGTCCTCATTCTTCCATGTGACTGTATACTTATTGACCTCGCTCTTATACTTCGCCGTGTAAGTCACATTGCCCGCAACATCAGCGATCTCCGGATCCCAGCCGTCGAATGTATAAGTATACTGAGCTGTAGCTTCCTTCGATGGCTCTTCTCCGTCAAATGAAGGTGTTGTACCGTAAGGAACATCCGCGTCTGTCTCGAGGACTCTGCCGTCAGCATTCTCCCATGTCACGGTATAAGTGTTCACAGATTCAGTGAACTGCGCCGTATATGCCGCGTCTCCCGTAACTGCAGCAACTTCAGGATCCCAGCCTGAGAATGTGTAGGAGTGCTGAGCATCACCTTTCTTTACAGGCTCTTCTCCGCCGTATACCGGAGTCTCTCCGTACGCGACTTCGCTTGTGCCGAGAACGGTACCGTCAGCATTCTGCCATGTGACAGTGTACTTCCTTGCCTCCTCGGCGAAGACAGCAGTATAGGTCACATCTTCAGTTGCCTCAGCGACCTCAGGGTCCCAGCCCTTGAAGGTATAAACATGTTCTGCGTCTGCTTCCTTGACAGGTGTATCACCATCATATGTAGGGATCTGACCTGCAGGGACATTCACATCTGTCTCAAGCACTGTGCCGTCAGCGTTCTTCCATGTGACTGTATAGGTCTGAGCAACGCTGTGCCCTTTCTCCCAGATACCGTCAGAATTGCAATCTTTACAATAGTAGAAAGTAGTATTTGCAGCTTCGCCTGCCGTTGGTGTGTACTCAGGTTCAGCACAGCCGTTGTGAAGTTTAGCAGCAGTAAACGTTACAGCCGTTTTAGTGCTATTATTTTCCATCTCATAGATAGTTACATCACCTGCTGCCGGCGCTTTAGTAAGAATAACCTCTCCTGTGGCATTTGAACTCGTGATATCTGCTCCACCTTCAGATGTGTACAAATCTCCTGATACGTTTACTGTTCCATTGACATTTATCTTTGCGTCCTTAAGGCCAGCAGCTGTTCTCTTCGTTGTTGTACCATTTGCTACTGAGTAGCCTATTACATATAGCCTTGCAGAACCAGTGAAGTTGCCCCAATTATCGTTATCATACATGTATACCGATCTTCCAGATGGTATCTCCAGTTCTGTTCCCTCTGCTAAATTCAATTCAACACCAGGAAGAAGCTTAATATCCTGTGCAACCGATGCAGTTCCGGAATTCATATTGATCGTAATATTGCTGGTAACAGGCAACTCGTAGTCATCTGTTGAAATGCTTCCAATGAACGGGAGTCCGGTCAAAGACATTGGAGATACAGAAACATTACCATTTACTGAGACTTCGAGGCGGTCAGTGCTTTCTATATAATCTTTTATGAGATACCCGCTTGAAAGCTTGAACAATCCATTGTTCCCGATAAATGTTGCTCCCATTGTATATGCGCTGCCCGAAGCGTTTGCTGCAGAATAAAGCTTCTCGGTCGCACCTACATACACTGTAAGAGGAACTTCAATATTCTGAACATAATACTGGCTGAGGATGAATGCATAGCTGTAAATATTACTTGTTGCAGACCCTCCTCTCCAGTCTTTAATCTGAAAAGCTTCATGGACTGTTGCGCCTGATTCAGCCACGACAGAACCCGAACCATAAATGTAGCCCCAAGCGTAAAGATTTCCGCCTGATTGTACATTTATGGAACTTCCTGAAAGCATCTTAATGCGTCCATCAGGTCCTGTAGGAGTTCCGTTATTCCCTCCTAACTGTCCCTTAGACGATAGTTTTCCGCTTAATGAAATAGCTCCACCCGATTGTATCGAGATACTGGAACCTGAAGCCATTGTCAGAGTTCTGAAAGCACTTGGAGTTGTATAGCTATTGTAGACTACAGCCGGTGTTTCTTTATAAATGGTCTTCGCCTCATCAAAAGGGATAAGGAGCGTCTTTCCGCTAGGAATTGTATAGTCTCCCGTGATAGTGCCGTTTTCGATAAGAGTAATCAATTTCTTTCCGCTGTCTACTGAATACTGAATTGCCTCTTCCAAGTCATAGAATATTTTGCCTTCAACATCAAATACAGCTGTATCAATACTTATAAATATAGGTTCAACCGTTTGACTATTCGTTAATACAATTTCGGTATTTTTTTCACTAGAGATGTTTCCGTCGACGCTTCCCTTCCAGCCTGCAAACTTATATCCGCTTGCTGGCGTTGCATTTAATGCAAACGATTCAGTTGAAAGTTTGGTAATATCTGTATCCTCAGTAATTGAAGTTCCATCAACGCTATAAGAGCCATTAACAGGTTTTTTGAATGAGACCGTTATGTTTTGCGGTAAAGCTAAATTAATCTCACTAAGTGTAATTGTTGTGGTGTCTTCCCCATCAGGATTGGATGATATCGCAACTGTTATTGATTCTCCGCTTCCCAGTACCTTAGTAAATGAATTAGTCGCATTGCTGCCATCTATTGTTGCAGTACCACTATTCAAACTCGTCGTGACTTTGAAACTAAGTGTTGCTTCATTATCTAAAGTGTTCTTTAATGTCAAAGTGCCGGTTGCGGGTGTATAACTAGGACTGCCACAACTTGAAGATGATGTAGTCTTTACAGACCCAGTTATCGTTCCTCCTGATGCAGACCATGTTCCGCTGTCATATTCTGCGCTCAGCCCCGTAACGCCTGTGTTAACGCTGGCTGCATATACCTGGAACAAGTCTGCAGGAAGCATCAGTATCACCATTAAGGTGGCCAGAATGATGGAGGTGAACCGTTTCAGAACGTTCTTTGCCATCTCATTTCCTCCTCTTTATCTCGTTTACTTCTCTTTTGATTGATCTGTTTTTCAATTCTATATAGACACTTATGCCCAGGGCAAATGCTGCAATCGCCCATACATGGGATAAGTGGAACAAGGTGTTTGTTGAGGCTTCCCGGAAGAACTCAATTATCAGTCTGAACACTCCGTATGCCACCATATATATTGGGTATGCCGTACCGTGAGTCTTGTCTTTCCTGACCTTCGGGATAATAATTGCCAGAAAAAGCAAGTAGAAGATCAGTTCAGTTTCACGAGTTGGCCATCGCATTCCAGTGCTGCCAATCAGTTTCCCAAGGCAGCAACCTGCGTGCAGACAGTTTACTCTCGCGAGCATCAATGTGAATACCAGCGGTATTGTGAATACATCGAATACATCTGCAGCGCTTCTTTTTGTTAGCCTTGCCCCAATGTAGTAAGCTACAGGCATGAGGAACACTGCGCCGAACAGGCTCATGGCGCCGCTTCCAGCACCTTCCATTCTTGCAAAGACTCTTACACAGAATACTCCGTATATCACATGCAATACTGCTATCGGTATCGCCACATACCACGTCATTCGCAATCTCTCATGCAGTAGCAGAAGCCAAATCATTGTGAATAGTGCACTTATAGAGAGCATAATCCACAGGAAATTGTTACTAATAAATACCCCCATAGGCAGTTACACTCCTTTTTTACTTATCCGCCATTTATCTGCTCCCTATTACCTTCGCAGGCACTCCGCCTGCTATGCTGTACGCGGGAGCATCGTGCATGACGACCGCACCCGCAGAGATAATGCATCCGTCCCCGATATTCACTCCGGGAAGTATCACCACTCTGTCCCCGATCCACTCATCGTTTTCGATGGTAACAGGCTTCTCCTCTTCAAAGCCCTGCATGTCCATCGGTATATTCGTTCGATTCCTGGTGATGATAGTTACATCTGTCCCATCCTGATGCCGTTCCACGAAGGAGGCATCCTGCGCCCTACCGTGTAATACGGTGCAGAGCCTATCTTTCTCTTTACTTTTTTAGAGAGCATCTCTATTCTTCAGGCTTCCTGAAGCCGTCCATCTGATAGATCTGGTCGATAAGCTCATTGACTCCTGACTGAATGGTATTTACCTCTTCATACTCATCGTCAGACCAGGACTCATCCTTGTCGATCACATTGATGTTGAGCCACACCTTCGTACGGCCGCCGTCCTTGTCCGGAACACTTCCGAGCTCATACCCGTTGCCGTTCTCACCCATGATAAGCTCGTAGAGGAGGACCTTCTTGCCCCCAACTGTCATGTAGAACGACTTCGAGTAGCCGCCATCCGCTGATGTGTCTTCTGTTTCTACGTAGTCAGACCATGCTTCAGGTATGATCAGCTCACCTGCCGGTGTTTCGAGAGGATCGCCCTTCAGCACGTCATCTTCTGCCTCGGCGGCAGGCTGATCGTTTACATCAGGATTTCCATGAGTTTTCACAAGGAAGAAGACACCGGCTATAAGTGCAACTAGCAGTACTGCTATGATTATCAGTTTGCTTTTGTTGTTATCGGTTTTTTTGACTTCCATTTATATGTGCCTCCTAAAGGATTTTTATCTTATGCTTTTCGATACCCCGTGGATCTTCATCGTCTTCTGCGTCTCAAGATAATGAGTGTAGTCCGTATCAAGATCGAGTATCTCGACATGCTCCTTGCAGTTTCTCTCGGAAACATCCGGGATGCGCATATAGTTGCCGTACATCACGGTGAGCATCTCATCTGCGCAGGCCGATACCGGGAATTCCCCGTCTTCGAAGATCATTTCTACAGACTCTTCAAAGTACTTTCTGTCAAATACAGACCTTCCGTATTTTGAGCCGCCGCCGAGGAACGTATGAACTTTCCGGGTTTTGACGTCTCCGCTCCGCTTGCATATTTCGAAAAACGGCCTGAGCGGTAAAATCCTGCAAAGCTGCATGAATGCCTGCTTTATGCAGCTGCTTGTCTCATAGCCCCTGGAATACAGACATTTGGCGATCACGACCTTTGACGCAGCGAACTGCAGAAGCCCGGCCGGCTTTGAATCCGCAAGGTTATCGCATGGAAAAACGTCGATATATACGCCCTGATGCATCAGCGGATCCTTCGCCCGGAATTTCTCGATGCAGGCCGTATTGTTGAGCCTTATCTTTGAGAACTGCATCGGCCAGTGCTCACTGTACTCCCGCTGGATAAAGTATCTTTCCCTGTCCATGCCCTTCTCAGCTGCATCAAGGAAACGCTCATACTCAGCTCTCATCATCACAACGTCAAGATCATCATCCCAGGGGATGAATCCATGATGCCGCACTGCTCCAAGCGCTGTCCCGGAGAAGAGCATGTATTTTATATGATTGTCCCTGCAGACCTTGTCGAGGTCCTTGAGCATTGCTAACAGTACTTTCTGGTGGTCATTCACTTGGTCATGCCCCTGTTACTGTCTTATATCCCGTATATCTTTTGATAACGCCCCTGATCGCATATACCGCAAAACAGCTCAGCGATGTATGCAAAGGCAGTTTTTCTACATTTCTGAGTATGGTCCACCTGCTTTTTGCGGCAGATATCTTGTGTGCCGATCTGGAGTCCGGAGTGATCCTCCAGTCCGTGAGGACTTGTCTGCAGCCTGCGGCTTTTACTCCGCATTTAAGGAGCTCAAGCCAGAGTGCGTAGTCCTCATGATGAAGAGCTTCTGAAAACCTGTGCTCATCAAGCAGCTCACTCTTTACCATCACTGTCGAGCAGCCTATGTAGTTCTCACGAAGCATGGAGCGGTATGTCACTACGGCAGGAACCATGTAGTTCTTGCTTTTCCTGCTGCCGCCTTCGTCAGAGAACAACGAGTAAGACGTATATATCAGTCCTGCTCCGGTCTTCTCCGCCAGAGCCAGCTGTCTCTCGAGCTTGTCGGCCCTCCATATATCGTCGCAGTCGAGGAAAGCCGTCCACTCGCCATCTGCAAGAGCTATACCCTTGTTCCTCGAGCCTGCAGCGCCGTGATTCTTGTCATTGATGCAGATGCTGATCCTCGTATCAGTATCCGCAAGACGCCGGGCGATCTCAGCTGAGCGGTCTTCTGAGCAGTCATCAACCACGATCAGTTTCCAGTCCGTAAATGACTGCCTGATCACTGAGGTGATAGCTTCTGCTATATACTTCTCCGCATTGTACACGGGCATTATTATTGATACTGTCGGCTTGTCGGATTTCGCCTTCAATTACGCGTTCTCCCTTTTGCCGTATCTGCGTTCCAGCAGATGCGCGCATTTCTCAAAATATCTGTATTCTTCTCCCAGACCGTGTATGTCACTGCCTAAATATGAAACGTATCCGCCGTCTATCCAGGAAAGGTACTTTCCCCTTTTGAATACGTTCATCAGCGAAACAGCATTAAGCTGCAGCGGGATGCCTTCTTTTATAAGTATCTCTATGTCTTTGACCGGATACCTGTCTGCATGTGCGATCACTATTTGCAGCTCGTCGATATCGTTCAGTTCAAAGACCGTATCCCATATATTTGACGGCCATTCATAGAACGGCATTTCTAGCAGAAGCTCATTCGTGCCTTCAAGGCACAGCTTCGTCAGGTCAGTCAGGCGCTCCATCCCGTCGCATATAAGCACCTCCGCTCCGAGAAGGACTACCGGATCATCATCTGCCGCAGCTTCCCTCAACTCCTCAAAGGTCCGGGCCCTTCTTTCCAGAAAGGACTTCACGGACTCATTGTTGGGATAGAAATGAGGCGTAGCGCAGATCGTTTCTATGCCTGCAGACTTTGCCAGCTCAAGCTGGCCGAGCGAGGTCCTAACGCTGTCGCTGCCATGGTCGCATCCCGGAAGGATGTGTGCATGGTAGTCTTTCTTCAGGTCAATTTTCATCAGGCCTTGCTTCATATTTGTTTGAATACGAATACTTTCCTCCATACTTATATCCGTATTTGTATCCGTACTTCCCACCGTATTTGTAGTTGTAGCGGTAAGAGTTCTTAGCAGTCTTTGCGTTGATACTGTTCAGTACTATGCCGCACAGGTTCCCGCCCGCAGCATTGACCGCATCTACCGCTGCACTGAGTTCTTCCTGATCGGTGCTGCCGGATCTCGCTACCATGATCATTCCGTCAACAAAAGTCGAAATGATCTGTGCATCTGCCACTGTGTTGATCGGAGGCGTATCGATTATTATGTAGTCGAAATTCTTCCTGCAGAAAGCAATGAAACTTTTCATTGTATCTGATGAGAGCAGTTCTGACGGATTCGGTGGAATGGTGCCCGTGCAGATTATGCTGAGCGGCAATTCTGAAACCTTTGTAGTACCCATCGGCTCTATTTTCGCCAGGAAATCACAGAGACCGGCTTTTTCACTTATCCTCCACAGTTTCCTCTGCGTCGGCTTTCGAAGGTCCGCATCGATAAGCAAAGTCTTCTTTCCCAGCATGGCGCAGCTTATGGCTATATTCGCCGCGGTCAGGCTCTTTCCTTCTGAAGGTCTGCCGCTTGTAATAGCAAATACTTTACATTGGCTTTTACCATCCGCAGTCATGCAAAACATCAAATTAGTTCTTAATTTGATGTATGCTTCCTTGATTCCAAAAGGAGTATCATCTGTCAGCAGAAGACTTCTGTCAGCTCTTGCAACCGTTTCCGAAGGAGATTTTTTGCTAATTGGCTTTTTTCTTATTTTCAAAGTGAATCTCCCCTCCTTCTTCCAGATGCCATTTCTGCCGCTTTTGTCCATCACTGATTATTTCAGGGATCTGTCCCAGAATAACGTAGCCAGGTATGCTTTCAATATCTTCAGGCAAATAAATCTTTGTATCAGAGGCCGCCCTCATAATGAGAACGATGCCTGCAATGATACCTCCGATTATGAATCCGATCGCCGAATCGAATATTCTCCTTGGTGAGGTCTGTTCGTCTGCGACCTCCGGCCTGTCAACGACCTCTACTCCGCCCGCCTTCGTGATCCTTACGATTTCTTTTGGTGCAACACGCCCAAAAGAGCCGGCAATTTTGCAGGCATACTCCGGATCAGTCGAAGAGACCACAACCTCGAGGAGCTGAGTATCCGTTATAACAGATACTTTTATCATCTCGGCAAGGTCTTTTCTTTCAAGAGACTTATCGCTTTCAGTACGATTAACATCGTTCACCACAGCATCAAGCACCGAATTGCTGCCCAGTATCTTTGAATAAGTCGTTGCCAGACTTTCAGCTGCCTGAAGATCGCTGCTGTTTACGGTTCCCTGCTGCGATGTGATGCTGGATGTATTGTAGACATAAAAACTAACTCGGGATTCATACACCGGAGTGATCAGATATGTTGTAACTGCAAAAACAGCCCCGCCAAATAGCAGCCCTGCCAAAAGGAGAACATAAAATTTCGTAAGGAAAAGTTTGATGACCGATATTAAATTAATTGAATTCCCATTACCTATCACTTATCTGGCACCTCTGCCGCTGAACACGATCCCGACCGTCTTCAGGATGCAGTAAATGTCCAGCTTAAATGACTGATTCTCTATGTACTTGATGTCGTAAACGATTTTCTCTTCCGGATACAGATCGTAGCCGCCCATGACCTGCGCATACCCGGTCAGTCCCGGAAGCACCTTCATACGCTGCCTGTACCCAATAATGTACGTGTCAAAAACGTCATAAAACTCAGGCCTTTCAGGCCTAGGTCCTACAAAACTCATTTGTCCCAACAAAATGTTGACCAGCTGCGGAAGCTCGTCGATCCTGGTATTCCGAAGGACCCTGCCTATCTTTGTGACCCGCGGATCGTCATCATCTGCCCAGCGTGCGCCATCCGATTCAGCATCGATGCGCATCGTCCTGAACTTGTAAAGTGTAAAAGGTTTTTCGTCCTTTCCCAGTCTTGTCTGCGAGTAGAATGGACCACCGGGAGAATCGATGACAACAATCAGCGAAACCAAAAGAAGTGGTATAAACAAAACTATCAGTCCAAAAAGGGATGCAATGATATCAAAGCACCTTTTTGACAATGCATATACCAATCCTGTGTTATATTTTTTTATCTTCTCAACGTAAACAGTGTCATTTGCCTTAGGGTGGTCCCATAACACAGTTGACGCCGGTAATTTAGCGTTGTTTTTCAAGACAGCAAATGGTTTCATTTAGGTTCACATTTTCAATTAAATTTACATCTATTGCTGTCAATAAAAGTGTCAATAGGGCCTCGTACCACTGCTAAAGATTTGTTAAAAGAAGTTCTTAAAGACCACTCAAAAGGCCGTGAGTCAAATCTGCCCCCGGCCTTCTTGATTGCAATGATAGTTTTTAGCCATTTATGCGCATGCGTGCTGTCAGTACAGTTCCGCAGCCAATGGTCAGAGCAGTCGTCTTGAGCTCATTCACGACTCTGACGGTATATACGCCTTCCGCATCTGGACCGCTGACCGATACATTATCGACTCCTGCCGGGACGCTTACGCCCGTGCTGCTTACTGTTACCGCGACGGGCTGCCCAAGTCCGTTATACCGCTTATCCGGGCCGGTCTCTTCGAGCATGTAAGCCGTATCGCTCGCAGCCAGTGTCACTGTACGGGTATATCCGTCATTGCCTGTCGAGAGAGTCTGGCTGTCGATAGTGAACTCTACATTCTTAAGAGGCTTCGGATCACTCGAATCATCCACCTTGAGGATCCTGACATCTTTCTCTTTTCTGGTATTCGTCACCGTGATGGTCGTGTCGCCGGTGATCCTGAATCCGCCGCCCTCTTCTTCATCTACCGTCGCAGGTATCAGCAGCGGAGCGCCGTCAGCATTGGTCGTCCGTTTAGCCTCGTAGGTCTTGTCGAAGAGATCTTCTCCCGCCTCTTCAACGGTGAACAGCGTGTTATATGCGACCGCATCACTTGCCTCTGCGCTCGTATCGTGAGACAGACGCACAGTCCCGCTCGTTTCATCGTAGCTGTATGAGATCTCATACTTGCGGGTCGCGGCCATGTCCTCAGGCTTGCCGTCAACGAGTTTCTTTATCTTCACGGTGTAGGTCTTCGGCTTCCACACAGCCACCATTCCATGATAGTCGAGCCTTTCATCAGCAGCTATCTGACCTATCTCGGTATTCGGTGGAGGCCCGGACAGGCCCTCACTCGTCTTCAGAGTCGAATAGAATTTGCCGTTCTCATACTTGAGGAACAGATCGTCCTCATCAAGATCGATATCAAGACCGGCGGGCGGGGCGCCGCCTATGGACATGACGTTTCCGCTCTCATCCGACACCTCGGTCATTCTCGCCCAGCCGCGAGGAAGTCATAGCCCTCGCGAACTAAGATGCCGCCCGGATGCTCGACATCGACTGCCTGGTTGATCATCAGGTGCTCGTCTGTATATGAATCGCCTGTGCCGTTGTTTGCATACCATGTGATATGCGTCGGTGTATGTGACTCGGCATCACCGTATTCGGCGCGCAGCTAAACGGTGTATGTAGCCTTCTTGACGATCGTGTGCTCTTCATCTTCCCACTCGGTGACCGTCATCATCGCGTTTTCCTTTAGCACATCGAAAGTGTCTCCTGGGAATACATGAGGCGCATCAGGTATATCTCCGTGATTTCTCTGAAATTTTTTTGGAAGAGTCGAAAAGACCCATTAAATCTCATATAGTGTAGATTTAATGGTGTCAATCGAGGTGTCAATATTAGTAATTTGTTAGGAATTTAACTTTTAGCCAATCACCTTTATCGCGTCCATATTGACTGCGATCTCTCCCCAGTTTTTCTTCAGTATGTCCGTCACCCCGGCATCGCTGAAGGTCTTCTCGAGCTCTGCCCTTATATTCCGTATATTCGAGTTTCTGCTCATCATCTGCTGCTCGTTCAAAGTCTTCGGATCGTCTTCCCACAATAGTTTTATCAGTTCTGTGTTGGTGACCATCTTCCCCTTCTTCTTTACCAGATATGCAAGCACGGTCTTCGCCTTTCTCCGCTTGAACCTGACCGGTTCTCCGTCAAGAAAGCACTCGAAGGAACCTCTTGTCATCACTTCAACTCTGCTGTTTTTTTTCTTTGCAGAAAAATGCTCATTGAAATAATCTATCTCTTCATTCAGTCTTCCTGCCGTGACCGGTCTTGTGATGTAGCCCTGAACATGTGCCTCGTATGCTTTCACGGCAAGACCCGCGTTTTTCGCGATAAAGATCACCCCTGTATCCGGGGAGTCATCTCTTATCATTGCGGTAAGCGAAATGCAGTCAATTTCCCTGAATGCCGTATCTATGATGACAAGCTGCATGAGGCCCTTCTTTGCAGCTTCGCCTGCTTCTTCAGCAGATGAAATGCGGACAGCCCTGCAGTCACTTCTTTCAGAGCTTATGTATGACGAGAGTTCGTCGAAAAGGGCTTTATCCGTTGTGACTATATAGAGCTGCTTCATAAAGCACCTCCCTCTGAGTCACTTTCATGACCTTCTATCTTCCTCACGCTGAATGTGACGGCTGTGCTCTTCTTCTCGCCCTCTTCGAATTTTTCTTTTATGCGTCTCTTTATGGCCTCACAGTCTGAATCGGTCCTGTTTCTGAGCAGGATAAGATACTGTTCGCGGCCGAATCTGCACACGATATCACATGACTCGGTAGATTCGCACATGGCTGTCTTCATGTGTTCGGCGATAGCATCGGACAGATCTATGCGGACGGATCCGGCTTTTCCCTTTTCCACTTTCAGTGTGCAGAGAACGAGCCAGGACGGCATGCTCTGCGCAGGAAGCGATCTTATAAGCGCGCGGTAAATACCGCGAAAGATCGGATAAGCACAGTACATGCCCCTGCCGTCTGCAGCTTCTTCACTGAGATCTCTCTCTATATCTTCAAGGTTGTAATGGGTCCTGTCTGCCTGCTCAAAAAGGTGCTCTATGCGGTTCGCCTGTTCCGGTACCGGTCTTATTCCGAGTTCTTTCTGATAGCGCTCAGCTGTCTTTTCATAGAGAGTCTGTGCAGCACTCAGCCGTCCGGTGAAAATATAGGCCTCTACCAGGAGCGTTTCCCAGTCATCAAGCGGGCACACGCTGACCGCATAGCTGCCGAGTTTTTCCATTCCGGCATAGTCTCTGTTTTCTCTCAGGATCTCTGCAGCTTCTTCGGTATTCAGCCTGAATATATGCTTGAGTCTGCGCTCCTCTCCCGCGACCCATGAAAGGCCTGTCTGGTCAGGCAGAAAGTCGCCCTTATACGCATAAGTGGCTTTAAGGAGCTTATCCAGTTTTTCATCCGGATCACGCTCGAGTTCTGCCTCGATACAGAGGTGCTCGAATATTTCCGTATCTATCCGTACGGGTATGTCATCAGTCCAGTAGTATCTTCCGTCCCTGAACTCTATGTATCTGGCATGCGGCAGGTCTGACTGTTCAAGTTTTTTCTGAGCATTGTAAATGACACTTCTCAGGAGATGTCCCGTATCGTCTGAATTGCTGTCATCAAATATGAGTGACTGAAGCTTTGAGCGTTCAACGCCTTCCTTCCTGTTGTAGATAAGGACCTGCAGCAGGCGCGTTATCTGCGAGTCCGGTGTCTTCGGATTGCTGCAGATGTTATTTCCATCCCAGGCCACGGAAAAGTCTCCCATCATCCTGACCTCGAGGATCCCTTTTTCTTCCATTCTCTTTCCTTCGTTGCTCTACCGCATAATGGATATTATGCGGTAGAAAAAGGGACTGGAATGCTGAAAAAGGCCGCCCGCCGGTGCTTGTTGCCCCGCATAACAAACCTGCAACAAACAAAAGCAAGCCGGAGACGTAAAAATCTGTTGTAAAGAGACCGGAATGGTGTTACTTTAGGGTTAGTAAGTTATGTAAAACCACAAGAAAAGACCGCATAATATCCATTATGCGGTCTTTTGTTTTAACTTATTTACTGCACTTTAGGCAGCAGTTCAGATACTTACAAGTCCTAGATTTTCTATATTCTTCGTAAGTTCTTTCCTCGGAACAGCCGTGTAGATCCTCGTAGTATTCACGTTTGAATGTCCCAGAATATCGGCCAGGTGAGCAAGGTCCCTGTACTTGTCGTAATATGTAGCGGCAAACAGATGCCTCAGATTGTGGGGGTGCACTTTCTTCGGATCCACCCGGGCATTTTTACACAGCTTTTTCATGTCGTGGAGGATGTTTGATATGCTCCCTCTATGAGAGACAGTAAAAAATAAAACTGTTAATCATGGAGGGAGTTTTTCTTATGGAAAGGAAGGGCGTAAAAATCTCTGCTGAGA
>CACYYD010000032.1 GCA_902778585.1 uncultured Eubacteriales bacterium
CGATGCAAACCTTGCAAATCGCTATGGGGGTTCGTCGGCAACTACGCCCCTTGTGGACTTTCACCACAGACTGACGGCATGCCCGTCATACTACAAAAAGTGCCTGCCTATGCAGACACTTTATTTCAGATCCGGACTGAATATTCCGGAAATAGTCAGATACTACTCGCCTTTGATCGCAGCGACCTCGGCCGTTCTGTCGGCAGCCTTGAATACCGCTGAGCCGGCTACGATGATATCGATGCCCGCATCTCTTACGAGGTGCGCATTGCCTGCTCCTACTCCGCCGTCCACCTCGATCACATAATCAAGACCGAGCTCTTCTCTCTTCTTTGCATAGTACTCGATCTTCGGGAGACTGCTGTCCATAAACTTCTGTCCTCCAAATCCCGGCTCTACGGACATAACGAGTATAAGATCTATATCGGCAAGGTAATCGTCGAGCACTTCCGGAGCTGTTCCCGGCTTGATCGAAACACCTGCTTTTGCACCGGCGTCCTTGATATGCTGTATGGTGGAAGCCAGGTCATCACATGCTTCGTAATGAACGGTGATAAACTCAGTGTTGTCAGTAATGAATTTCTCGATATATCTGTCAGGCTTTACGATCATCAGATGTACATCGTAAGGAACTGTTGCAATACTGTTCATGCTCTTCATGACATCCGGTCCGAAGCTGATGTTAGGCACAAACTCTCCGTCCATTATGTCTACATGAAGATAATCAATGCCTCTTGAGCATACATCTTTTACGTCTTCTCCAAGTCTTGAAAAATCTGCCGCCAGGATCGATGGTGCTATTTTTGCCATTTCTTTACCTCTTCTGTCATTATCACATAAGAATCATATCTGCTTTGGGAGATCTTCCCTGCTGCAAGCGCCTCTTTCACGGCGCATTCAGGCTCATTGATATGCATGCAGTCAGAATACCTGCAGCTCTGTCCGGATATATTGAATTCAGGGAAGAGTTTTCCCACGTTCTCCGGTTTTATCTCAGGCATATCGAGAGATGTGAATCCCGGTGTGTCGTACAGCATCGTGCCGTCCGGCAGCGGGAATATCTCAACGTGCCTCGTGGTGTGTCTGCCCCGCCCGGTCTTATGGCTTATATGACCCGTCTGAGCGATGACAGGCTCCGCATCATCTTCACTTTCAGGATCAGCTTCAGGATGCAGGAGATTGGTGATAGTCGACTTTCCGACTCCTGACGGCCCCGCAAGAGCGACGTTGCTGCCGCTGATCATCTTTCTCAGGTCCTCTATTCCCTCGCCGCTTGCGCCGCTTACGCATACAGACGGATAGATATCCGCGTATATTCTGCGCGCCTCTTCTGCTTCTTCAGCTGTCACAAGATCTTTTTTGGATATGCATATCACCGGTTTTATGCCGGCAAGCTCACATCCTGCTATAAGCTTGTCGATTACAGGATAATTGACAGCCGGTTTGACTAACGAA
The DNA here is from genome assembly GCA_902778585.1 of uncultured Eubacteriales bacterium. GTDB lineage: Bacteria > Bacillota > Clostridia > Peptostreptococcales > Anaerovoracaceae > Crickella. The sequence continues at coordinate 1,456 of CACYYD010000032.1, forward strand.
AACACGACCACCAGGATATCCAGATTGGATACCGGCGGCCGTTTCAGGTGATTTCTGCGCTCGACAACGTGGTGAATAACGCATTCACCGTCCTTGTCGTTCTCATCTATGTCGAAATCGACTATATCACCGACATAGATCAGTTCTTTATTTCTTTTGAGATTCCCCCTTGCCTTGCCCATGACGGTCTCACTGCCGTCATAGACAAAGTAGAAGCCTCCGATACCCTTTACTACTGTTCCTGTCATACAGCGTATCCGTTAGCCCTCACCGCCGGCGGCATCTTCGCCTTCCGGAGTCGGAGCAGGTGTAGGTGCCGGTTCAGGACCGGAACTTACCTGAAGGTCGATCGCTGTGCCCTTGTCGAGCTGCGAGTTGGCCTGATACTGCTGATAGATAACATATCCCTTACCGATGGACTCATCCCAGTCGTATGAGATATTTCCTACGGTGAATCCGGCTGACTGGATAGCCTTCTTAGCGTCCTCAAGAGACATTCTCGTAACTGAAGGAACGATTCCTTTCTCAGTACCCTTTCCGTCAGATACAACGATATCTACCTTGCTCTCCTTATCCAGTGTAGAGCCTGCTACCGGTGTCTGCTCGAGAACCGTGCCCTTATCTTCAGGTGATGTCTCTGTCTTTACATTGCCCAAAACATATCCGTGGCTTTCAAGGAATGCTGCTACGTCTTCTTCCTTCATGCCCACAACGTTAGGAACCAGTCCTTCCTTGCTGCCCTTTGACAGGTGGACCGTTATGGTACCTTCCTTAGGAGTCTCGACACCCGGTTCAGGATCCTGGAGGCAGATCCTGCCTTCAGCGTAATCCGATGAATATACAGCTTTGCCTTCCTTGACCTTGAATCCGTCTTCTGCAGCCTTGGCCGTAGCTTCTTCAAGAGTCATATCGAGAAGATCAGGTGCCGCCTTGGTGTCGGAGAACATGCCCATCTTCCAGGCTGCATATCCGCCGCCTGCTGCACACAGCAATATGAATATAGCTGCAACTATAGCGATGACCTTTCTCGTTTTCTTCTTTTTCCGGCGCTCCCTTGCCTCAACAGCTTCGTTGATATCTTTTTCGAGCTCTTCTCTGCGCTTATTGCGCTTTTCTACGACCTCGCTGGACTCAAAGATCGAATCTCCGGCAACAGAACTTACGAATTTGATATTGTCGAGCTCCTGAATAAGCTCGTCCGCGTTGGCATACCTGTTTGTCTGGAACTTGCTGGTCGCCTTCATCACGCATCTCTCAAGAGCAGGAGGAATGCCCGGCTCGAGTTCTCTCGGCGGAGTGATCTCCTCATTGATATGCTTGAGAGCTACCGTAACAGGGTTGTCACCGTCAAACGGCACCTTGCCTGTAAGCATCTCATACATAACGATACCGAGTGAATAGATATCTGAACGCTCATCAACATAATTTCCCCTTGCCTGCTCAGGCGAGAAGTAATGTACGGATCCGACGATCTTGCTTCCCGTAGACAGTGTGGCGTCATTAACAGCCCTTGCGATACCGAAGTCAGCGAGTTTTACCACGCCGTCATTCGTGATCATGATGTTATGAGGCTTGACGTCTCTGTGGATGATCTTGTTTTTATGAGCGACTCTGAGTGCCGATGCTACCTGCTTGGAAATATCGATGACCTTGCGGTAGTCCATCGGAGCTTCTCTCTCGATGATCTTGTTGAGGGTGTCTCCCTCGATAAGCTCCATAACGATGTAATTGATGTTGCCCTCGCGGCCTACATCGTATACACCAACAATATTCGGATGCGAAAGACCCGCGGCTGCCTGAGACTCCCGCTTGAAGTTCTCGACAAACGTGGCATCTTTTGTGAATTCCGGTCTTAAGATCTTTACGGCAATAAAACGGTTGAGGAGCCTGTCCTTCCCCTTGTATACGACAGCCATACCGCCGTCGCCGATCTTCTCAAGAAGCTCGTATCGCCCGGAAAGTATCCTGCTTGCCATAATAATTAGCCCTCCAAATCGATGCAGATGACAGAAATGTTATCATTGCCGCCATTCTGGTTTGCCATCAGCACAAGCTCGCTCGCGCATGCCTTCATATCGTCTGATCTTATGAGAGTGGAGAGAATGGTGTCATCATCCACTTCATCGTAAAGGCCGTCGCTGCAGAGAAGTATCCTGTCGTCTCGTTCAACAGGAACGCTGAAGCAGTCAGGTTCGTTGTTGGCATTTGCCCCGATAGCCCTTGTGATGACATTCTTGCGTGCATGGAGATGTGCCTCTTCCCTTGTGATAGCACCCATCTTTACAAGATCATTGACATATGTATGATCGTCAGTGATCTGCTGGATCATATCTCCATGTGCCAGGTAGACTCTGCTGTCTCCGACATTGGCGACATACATCTCGTCATCGCGGATATATGCAAAAGTAAGTGTCGTCGCCATGCCTGCGTACTGCGGCTTGGCCTCGGACAGTTTGATTATAAACTGATTGACGTAATTGACTGCAGCTCTGAAATATCTGAAGACCTCGTCACGTGATCCAAGCCATTCAGGCGGATTGTGACGGACAAATTTTTCAAGCGCATCAAGTGCTGACTGGCTCGCTATCTCACCCGATCTGTTTCCTCCGACTCCGTCAGCAAGCATAAAGAAACTGAGATCTTCACAAGCTCTCAGAGAGTCTTCGTTTGTGGGTCTGCGTCTGCCCCTGTCTGTCATGTAACCGATGTTCATATCTGTCTGGTCTCCGCTGCGTCAATTCGCGCTTTTCTCGATAATACTATAGAAAAAACCTACTTTGCCATTATATGGCAAAAGGGTTGTCATTTCAACAAGACGGAACGAAGTGCCGGCATTGCTTAATACATGTTTAACTACATCTTCGTTCTCGTTTTTATTGATCGTACATGTTGAATACTCAAGCCTTCCGCCCGGTCTGAGATACGACAGTGCGTTCTCCAGTATCTTCTTCTGGACGGCAGTCAGTCCGTCATAGGAATCCGGGTCGGTGTTGAGTTTTATCTCGGGTTTTCCTGGGATCACACCAAGGCCGGAGCAAGGAACATCACAGAGGATAAAGTCGAAGCTCCCGCAAAGGTCTTCATCAAATACCGTGGCGTCGCGCTCCTCTGTTTTGCAGATCGTTATCCCCAGCCTTTTCATGGCAGCCTCCGTGAGCCTGAGCCTGTGCGGATAAATATCGCACGCGGTGATGCTGCCCTTGTTCTGCATGAGTTCTGCCATATAGCCGGTCTTTCCTCCCGGCGCGCAGCACAGGTCGAGCACCCTGCTTCCCGGCTCAGGCGAAAGCGCTTTTACAGCCATCATCGAGGACAGGCTTTGCACGGTATACAGGCCGTCCCTGAACATATCATTTGCTATGATGCTGCCGCCCGCTACCGCAACAGCCTCTGTGTTCTCGTCTGCGGCAGAAGCTCTGACGCCCAGAGCGCTGAGACCGGAGATCACATCATCCCTGCTTGTCTTAAGCGTATTTACCCTTAAATAGACCTCTGACGGTCTGTTGAGTGCCTCTGCTATGTCTGTCGCCTCTTCGCCGTATTGGTCTTCCAGAAGCGAAAATACAGGCTTGCTGAACGAGCATCTTATATGAGGTTCAAGCTTCTCAGGTCTGAACTCCTCACGGCGCCTCAGATACGACCTCAGCATACCGTTGATGAATCTGTCGCTTCCCTTTGCTGTTTTCTTGGCCAGGCTTACGGTCTCATTGACCGCAGCATGATCGGGAACACTGTCCAGGCCGTCAATTGCAAATATGCCCATCCTGAGCAGAATGAGAGGTCTGGCCTTGATGCTGCCAATGCCCTTCTGCGCGAGGCTGTCGATAATGTGATCGATCCTGATGCTGTCCCTGATCACCCCTTTGACAAACGTGCGAACGAAGCTCTCCCGCGATCCGTGGTGGTGCGAAACAGCTTCGTTGATAGAAATATTTGAGAATGCTCCGTCAGTGTATACGGCATTCAGAGCTTCGAATGCCGAAAGCCAGTCGTTGTTCATCAGGTCGTTCTACCTTCTCCTTCCGGCGATGACAAAGACCCTGAGAAGGCTGGCTACCGCAGTTGCAAGAGCTGCGACGTATGTCATGGCTGCCGCTTTCAGGACGGCTCTTGAACCGATGTAATCTTCTTCGTTCACCAGCTTAAGCTCCCTGAGATTAGCCAGAGCGCGGTTTGATGCGTTGAATTCTACAGGCAGTGTCACCAGATGGAAGAGTATTACAAACAGGAAGCATACGACTCCGATAAGGAACAGGAAGCTTCCGTAAGGTGATGCGGCCGACATTATCAGTCCGAAGAAGATAAGAGGCCACGATACCATCTGAGTCAGATTCACGACCGGAACGATGCCGTTCCTGAATGCCAGCGGTGCATAATGTGTGGCGTCCTGTATGGCATGCCCTACCTCATGGCAGGCGATACATACGGATGAAACCGAATTTGAAGCGAAGACCTCTCTCGAAAGGTTCAGGCTTTTTGTCTTCGGGTCATAGAAGTTCGATAGCGGATTCCCTCCGTTCAGGACATTGATAGCCACGCCCGAAAGGCCGTTCGCATCCATCATTGCTCTCGCAGCCTCAGCGCCTGTGACGCCTGTGCTGACACGTACCTGTGAATATGTTCTGTACGCGCTGTTGATCCTGGCCTGGCAGATCATCGTGAATAAGATCGCCGGTAAAAGGACAAACCATGAGTAATCGTAATAGTAATACATTATAGTCCCTCCTCTGCGCCGAATCTGTCTCCTGGAGCGAGCTTATGCCCTCTCATGAAATCTCCGGCGCTCATTCTTTTCTTGCCCTGGAGCTGCTGCTCAAGTATCCTGAGCTTTCCTCTCCCGCAATTTATGGTATAGCTTGTCTTGGTTGTACCGCTGACTGCGCCCGGAGCACCGTCAGCTTCTTCATCGAGCACTTCTGCTTTATAGAATTTGACCTGCAGACCTTCAAGATAACTGTAGCAGGAAGGCCATTCAATGAACGCTCTGATCTTACGCTCAATAGCTTCTGCGTCTTCATCGAACGATGTATAGCCGTCGGTCTTTCTGATGATCCCGGCATAGCTCGCTTCAGAATCATCCTGGACTTCATATTCAGCTGTTCCGTCAGCAATGTGCGGTATGGTCTCCGCAAGAAGCTCTGCACCTGCAGCTGCAAGGACTTCAGATACTTCTGTAAAGTCCATTCCCTTTATATCGCAGACCCGCTTGCTTATCATGTCGCCCGTGTCCAGACCCTCTGCCATGCGCATTATAGTGACACCGGATTCATCAAGTCCCTCGAGGACAGCGGCCTGCATAGGGGACGCTCCTCTCAGTTTCGGGAGCAGTGAGCCGTGTACATTTATGCATCCGAGTCTCGGTATTTCCAGCACAGACTTCGGAAGTATCTGGCCGAATGCCGCCACGACTATGAGGTCCGGCCCGATCGAAGCGATCCTTTCGATCAGCTCGGGATCCTTCTTTATCCTGACCGGCTGAGCGGTCTCGATCCCGTTTTCGACCGCAAGCTTTTTGACTTCTGACAGGATCATCTTGTTCCTGTTGCCCCTTCTGTCCGGCTGAGTCACGACCAGCGGTATATCATAGCCATCATCTATTAACTTCTGCAGTGAACACGCCGCAAATGCGGGCGTACCCATAAATACTATTTTCATTAAATTACTTGCCGTTTCTTTCGTTCTTAGCTGTCCAGATGTCCTTGTTGTCTGCATCAGGATCATCAGCATGTGACTGCTTCATTTCTTCAAGTATTTCCGAATACTCCTCTACTGTCATCATGTCCTTTGCGATGTCCGTATAGAGTATACCGTCAAGATGGTCATACTCGTGGCAGAATACGGTGGCCTCAAAGCCTTCGAATTCGTATTCATGCTCTTCTCCCTCGAGATCCATAGCCTTGATGCGGATCTTATACGGTCTGTCTACGAGTCCCATGTATCCCGGGACCGAAAGGCAGCCCTCGCTTGATTCCTGAGTGCCCTCTTTATAGGTGATTTCAGGATTGACCATGTAATATATTTTCTCTCTGGTCTCCTCGTCATCAGCGTCCACATGAGGCATGGCAAGAAAGAATCTTTTCATGATCCCGACCTGCGGAGCAGCGATGCCTACACCGTCTGCCGCCTTCATGGTCTCTGCCATGTCCTCGCACGCCTGAATGATGCGCGGAGTTATTTCCTTTACCGGTTTGCACTTTTTTGCGAGTATCTCATCGCCTCGTACTGTGATGTTTCTTAATGCCATTTTTCTTCTCTTCTTTGTAAAACTTATTATTTATACTGATCCGTACGGATTGATATCTATTTCTGCAAATACAGGCGCTTTGCTCTGTATCAGCCTGTCACGCAGTGCCATGTACTCATTCACATAGCCCGCCCGGCTTCCGCCCGGCGCTTTTACTATGAACACGGCCCTCGACCTGCCGTCTGTACGTCTCTCGTCGAGTCTCGGCCGCATGACAACAGCTCCCTCCGGTGCCGACTTGAGTCCCGCCAGTCTCGACCTGAAAGCTTCAGCATACGAAAGCGCCGTGTCATCGTCATCCGCAACAAAACCGACAGAGATTATATCAGAGTACGGCGGATAGTTCATGATGCTTCTGTGTAAAAGCTCCGATTCGTAGAAGCTTTCATAGTCACCGGCCGCTGCCTCTTTTATTACATCGCTGTCAGGCTCATAGGTCTGTATCAGGACCAGGCTTTCGCCGCCTGCCCTGCCGGCGCGCCCTGCGACCTGCGTGATCAGCTGGTATGTGCGCTCAGGAGCCCTGTAATCCGGGATGTTCAGACTCACATCGGCATTGATTATACCTACGAGTCCGACATTCCTGAAGTCAAGTCCTTTAGCAAGTATCTGCGTACCTACAAGGATATCTGTTTTTCCCTTCTGGAAATCAGCAATGACTTTAGCGGGATCATCTGCCGCAGAAGCCGTATCCAGATCGAATCTGTCGACTCCGGCTTTTGGCCAGAGCGTCCTTACCTCTTCTTCTACCTTTTCGGTGCCTGCGCCCGCGTATTTAATGAACTTGCTTCCGCAGTCCGGGCATGTACCGGCGAGCGGGAACTTCCTTCCGCAGTAGTGGCAGACTGCCGCGTTGGACGACCTGTGATAGGTCAGCGCTATTCCGCAGTCCGGACACGTCATCCTGTATCCGCAATCCGGGCAAAATATCCTGGTCGAAAAACCTCTGCGGTTCAGGAACAGTATTACCTGCTCTTTCTTCTGAAGAGACCTGTCTATCTGTCCCGCAAGTTCTCTTGAAATGACGCCCGTGTTGCCCGATACAGCCTCCTTGCGCATATCTACGGTCTCAAGAACCGGCATCCGGCTGTCGCCTATGCGCTCATTCATCTCGATCAGTTCGTATATGCCGCTCTTTGCCCTGTAATATGAAGTAACACCCGGCGTAGCGCTTCCAAGGACCAGAACGGCGTCTGAAAGCGCAGCCCTTTTGAAGGCTACGTCTACGGTCTCGTACTTCGGATTGTGGTCAGACTTGTAAGTGCTTTCGTGTTCCTCATCGATCACGATGATCCCGATGTTCTCAAGCGGAGCGAACACCGATGTCCTGGCGCCTATGACTATCTTTGCCTCGCCGCGCCTTATCCTGAGCCATTCGGAAAGCCTTTCTGACTTTCTGAGCCTGCTGTGCAGAGTAGCTATAATGCTGCTGCCGAATCTCTCCCTGAAGCGGTCTGCTACCTGAGACGCAAGAGCTATCTCCGGCAGAAGGACTATCGCCGTCCTCCCCTGTGAAAGCGCTTCAGCCACTGCGTGCATGTACACTTCAGTCTTTCCGCTGTTTGTAACACCCTTAATGAGGAATGTTCTGTTTTCACGCTTTTTTATGGATGTGCATATGCGCCCTGCAGCCTCAGACTGGGCTTCTGTGAGCTCGTAGCCAGGCTCCGAAGGACCGCATTCACGGCGGCTCAGGGCTTTTTCACGCTTGCCCTCGACCGCGAACATCTTAAGGCCGTCAATGTATTTGGTGCCGCATCTTTTGCGGAGCCAGAGAGCAGTTTCGACCATCTCACTGCTGAGCGAGCGCTCAGGATCGAAAGAGATTATCTCTTTGATCTTTGAGCCATCGATCGACGGTGTCACACAGCTCCTCACACAGTACGCCTCGACGCTGCTCCTGCGTGCAAACGGCACCGTCAGTTTGGCGCCGGCACGGACTTCGTCCGGAGCCTTATATGTGTACAGTGCGTCCGTATTAACACTTTTATTGTCTATTACAACGTCGATATACTGCATTTTCTGATCCGGTCTTACAGGAGGAATATATTGTGCTCAGCGCACTCTTCCTGCATGTCCTCAGGCCATACGGATACCTGCACTTCACCGATATGGGCTTTTTTAAGGAAGTACATGCACAGCCTGCTCTGTCCGATACCTCCGCCGATAGTGAGCGGAAGTTCATTGTTTATGACCTTCTGATGGAAGGTCAGTTCTTTTCTGTCTTCTTTGCCGTCGATCTCGAGCTGGCGGAGCATTGACTCCGAATCGACTCTGATACCCATCGAGCTTATCTCGAAAGCGTCCTCAAGGACAGTGTTCCAGAGGATGATGTCTCCGTTGAGGTCCCAGTCATCATAGTCCGGAGCTCTTCCGTCATGAGGCTTGCCCGATTTGAGAGCGCCGCCTATCCTCTTGATGAAGATAGCACCATACTCCTCAGCCGCAAATCTTTCTCTTTCCTTTGCTGTATGGTCTGGATACCAGTCCTCGAGCTGCTGGGAATCGATGAACTTGATCTTCTCAGGCAGATCTATGCCGATCTGAGGATATTGGTCGTTTACGTAATCAGCAAGGTCCTTGAGGCATCTGTAAATGATCCTGACTGTCTGCTCAAGGTACTCCTCATTTCTCTGATCAGCTGTGATGACCTTTTCCCAGTCCCACTGGTCAACATAGATGGAGTGGATGTTGTCAAGTTCTTCATCGCGCCTGATAGCGTTCATGTCGGTATAGAGACCCACGCCCGGTTCGATATTGTATCTTCCGAGAGCCATCCTCTTCCACTTGGCAAGCGACTGTACTACTTCAACATGTCTCTCATCGATATCCTTTATTGTAAAATCTACCCTTCTTTCATAGCCGTTCAGGTTATCGTTCAGTCCTGTCTCAGGGAACACAAAAAGCGGCGCGGTAACTCTTCCGAGATTGAGGCTGTGTGACAGCTCTCTCTGGAAGTGATCCTTGATCCTTTTGATCGCACGCTGTGTCTCTGTAGGATCGAGTGACGGCTTATAGTCCTTAGGTATTATCAGTTTGCTCATTGTGTAACTCCTTATTATTTGTCCCTTTCCCTTTTTTCTTTCATAGCATATCTCGCAAAATCACAGCCGCAGAAATTCTGCCTGTAAAGGCCGTATTTTTTTGACAGTTCCACGCTTCTTCCGAAGCCGTTCTTCTTTTTGAAGTCTATATCCAGGAACTTCACACCTATCTCTTCTTCGAGAGCCAGCCCCAGCTTTTTTATCTTTTCGTAATTCTTGTGCGGGCTGACCGACATAGTGGTCGTAAAGTATTCCATCTCAAGCTTCTTTGCCATCCGCGCCGTCTCTGTAAGTCTCAGAGCAAAGCAGAGATCGCAGCGTCTTCCGCCTTCTGGCTCATCAGCGAGCGGCATTGCCTTTTCGATGTATCTGTCAGGTTCGTACGGTCCTTCGAGAAATCCCGCGGAATACATGTCTTTGTGTTCCTCATTGAAAGCGTCGAGGAACTGCAGCAATGTATCACGTCTCAGGTAATATTCTTCTTTGTCTGTGATGTTTGGATTATAATAGTACAGCGTAAGATCGTAATCCTCCGCTGTCCTTTCAACACAGGAAGTAGCACAGGGACCGCAGCACGCATGCATAAGCACCTTAGGCTTATGAGGCATCAGAGCAAGACCGGAGAACTCTCCGGACAGTTTGCTAAGGTCCTCACCCTGTATGAACGGTACGAATGCAGATGCTTTTTTCAAAGGTTTTTTCCTTTCCTGACAAGATGCGGTACGGTCTGATACGATTAACCATATTATTGTAGCATAAACAAAGGTTTCACAACATATGCAAGGCGGCGAAAGATACAATTCAATAAGCAATTATCTCAAGGGAGTATTCGGACACAAAACCGTTAAGCTCAGCATAGATGCCGGTTTTACCTGCCCTAACAGAGACGGCAAAGTCGGCACCGGCGGATGTGCCTTCTGTTCTGCCGGAGGATCGGGCGAGCTCGCTGCGCATAATGGTTATGATGAAGCCGGAATATCTGAGTCCATTACGGAACAGATCGGCCGCCTTTCAGAAAAATGGCCCGATGCTGTATATATCGCATATTTCCAGTCATTCACAAACACATATGCTCCTGTCGAAGACCTGAGAAGGCTGTATTATGCTGCTCTGAGCGACCCGCGCATCAGCGGAATAGCCATAGCTACAAGACCGGACTGTTTAGGCGAAGATGTTCTTGACCTGCTTGAAGAGATAAACAAAGGACACTTCCTTTGGGTCGAGCTCGGGCTCCAAAGTGCGCATGACAGCACACTTAAGGCGATGAATACCTGCTATACGGTCAGCACTTACGACAGAGCTGCGGCCGAGCTTAATACGCGTGGGATCCGCGTCGTTGCACATCTTATCCTGGGGCTTCCGGGAGAAGACCGTGAAATGATGCTCGATTCCGTCCGTCACGTATGCGGCACAGGCATTTTCGGTCTCAAACTCCATTTGATGAATATAGTAAAGACATCGCCTCTTTACGAAGCGATGCCTGACTATGTTCCGTTTGATTCTATTGATGAATACGTTGACCTGGTTATCAGCTGTCTTGAGATCATCCCTCCTGATGTCACGATCCACCGTCTCACCGGAGACGTTCCCCGCAGGCTCCTTGTCTCTCCCGAATGGAGCTGGAGAAAACGGACCATCCTCAATGAGATCAACCGCGGACTTGCTGAAAGGAACACCTTCCAGGGTGCCCGGGCCCGTTAGCGCTGACTTACGGCAGTTTTGTCGATGCAGGCATTGCTGTGTAGACCGGGATCTCAAATACAAGGCTTTGGCCTGTAAGTCCGTATTTCGTATATGAATCCTTTGTGTTCTTTGCCTCAGTGAATGGCGCCGTTATATTGGTCATGTACTGATGCGTACCAACCTTACCGGCTCCGTTTCTGACGTTGAATCTCTGATAATATCCTGTGTACTGTCCCTGGTTGATGTAGTTCTTTGCGAGTTCCTGTGCCCCGCCGTTTATTGCAAGCGCCGGAGTCGTCCATCCCTTTGCATATGCGTAAAGCAGTCCGTTATACAGAGGATTCGTTCCGCCGAATGCTCCTATATTGAAAGGATTGTACACTTTCGTTCCGAGTATCTTTGTTCCGTTTATCGCGTCTCCGCCGTTTCCGGTCTCCTGTCTGGCTCTGGCTGCCAGGAATACCGGGCTCACGTTATTTGCCGCCGCAGCATTCACAAAGAGATTTCCTGTGAAACCATACCCCGGAAGCCTTGAAGGAGCCAGTATCGCTGCAGTTACAGAAGCTGTCTGGTATGAAGGCTTGTATGACAGATCCTCAAACATATAGATGCTGTTTTCATCAAGGAAGTTTCGCGGATCCATATAGAAAGCGACTACTGTGCTGCTTGCCTTATACCAGCCTTTCTCATACTGCTTACTTCCGCTTCTGTATGATGATGGATATGCGCTCGAAATCAGTGAAGTTCCGCCGCTGTTCTGTCTTGCAAGAGCATCAGCCCAGTTGATATTTGTATGATAAGCTACGAATCCCCAGTTAGGATGTACCTTATGCAGCGCGCGGAGTCTTACCTTGTATTCCTCAGGGAATCCCTGCTTGTTGAGATATTCCTCAAACTTTGCGTCGTCCATGTTTGATGATGGCTTGCTCACATAGTTGGAGTACGAGACCGCTGCGGGGGCTGCAGCTGCAGCCGCGACTGTACCGCCTGTGAGTTTCACCTTATTTGAGCATACATAGTAATAAGATGAACCTGATTGTATCTTGTACCACTTGATACTGGAGCCTTTTGCTGAGTTGACAGGATTCGACAGGAGTACAACAGTTACACTGCTGCCCTTTTTCAATGTCCCAACCTTTTTCATCTTTGTCCCGGCGCCCTTACGGTAATTCACCTTGGACTTGATCGTACCCTGTATGCTTCCATAGCTGATATTGTCTACAAGATCAGCTCTTATATAGCCCTTCTGTCCGTTAGCCGATACATAATACCATTTGTTCTTACTCGAAGTGCTGGACTTCTTCTTGAAGACCTCCTTATATATCGTAAGAGACGTATTGTCACTCAGAACAGCGACCTGCTTTGAGCTGGTCTTCGACGACTTGCGCAGAATGGCTCCGTCTGATGAATTTACCAGACCGGAAGCATTAGGTGCCGATGCAGCAAAAACCCCCGACGAGCAAACTGCGATCAGAGCTGTCATGATGAACAGGATTATGCCTATATTCAGTTTTGTTGTCGTTGTCTTTTGCATAGCTTTTTAATAATTTGTTATTTGTAAATAAAAAACGGACGTATAGGTTGTTAACCTATATACGTCCTCATTTTATACTTTAACCGGGGTTCAGAATCCGAACATTACAGAATATTCAGATACCCATTTTATTACTTGAATCTGTTCTCATGGATAAAGATCTCTTCGATCGGCATTTCAAGAAGATATGCTATATCCATTGCAAGTTCAAGCGATGGAGTGCATCTCCCGTTTTCGATCGAGCTTATCGACTGTCTTGAAACACCTAGTTTCTCAACCAGATAGTTCTGCCCGATCTTCTTTTCCTTTCTGATCTTTGCGAGATTGTTTTCCATAGATCCTCTCGACCGCAACATGTTGTGTATATATGTGTATTTTACCACTATATGCTTATGTGTCAAGTACTCTTTACGTTGGCTGATTTTCCGGCAAAGAAAAAACCGGCTTATTTGCCGGTATTTCTGGTGCTCAGACCCGGAATCGAACCAGGGACACGGGGATTTTCAGTCCCCTGCTCTACCTACTGAGCTATCTGAGCTTATTGGTCGGGGTGGCAGGATTTGAACCCGCGGCCCACTGGTCCCAAACCAGTTGCGCTACCAAACTGCGCTACACCCCGTTATTTATGGTGGGCCATCTTGGGTTCGAACCAAGGACCGACCGGTTATGAGCCGGTTGCTCTAACCACTGAGCTAATGGCCCATGCATTATTTTAAAAATTGGTCGGGGTGGCAGGATTTGAACCCGCGGCCCACTGGTCCCAAACCAGTTGCGCTACCAAACTGCGCTACACCCCGAAAGAGTTAACTATTAACTTGGCAGGGGCAGAAGGACTCGAACCCTCGACACGCGGTTTTGGAGACCGCTGCTCTACCAACTGAGCTATACCCCTATAAAATGGCGGAGAAGATGGGATTCGAACCCATGCGGCCCTATACGAACCCTAACGGTTTAGCAAACCGTCCTCTTCAGCCTCTTGAGTACTTCTCCAAAAAGGCTTCTTGGCGGAGAGGGTGGGATTCGAACCCACGGTCCCTTGCGGGATCACCGGTTTTCAAGACCGGCTCCTTAAACCACTCGGACACCTCTCCGT
>CACYYD010000033.1 GCA_902778585.1 uncultured Eubacteriales bacterium
TTTGTGAGTTTATATGCGTCGTTTTCGGAGGATGCAAATGGCGTATTTTCAACGGTTGCGGGCAAAATAAAGGACTCCGGAGATGGCCTCTGGAGTCCGATCTATGGAGCGGGTGAACAGATTCGAACCCTGGGTAATTCAGTGATTGCAAGGACTTGCGGATTTCCGTTTTTAGGAAAACCCACCAAATCGCTCAAAAATCTCCAGCAGATCAAATAAGTGCTTTTCCTCATCCCCAGAAATAAAAATGGGATCCTGACTAAATGCCAGAATCCCAGTCTATGGAGCAGGTGAACAGAAACGCTTTTGTAGAGTCCAGTGTTTTCAACAGGCTCAGGGCTTCTGTTCAAGTTTTCTCCAATTTTTGGCTGGTTTCCTCCAACTGTTTTCTATTCCTCGTCCTCTATCAGCGGCATATTAATCAGTTCTGATAATTTCTTTTGAAGAACCCTTTTGTCAGGTAGCTGAAGTTTATATTCCGCTACCATCAATGGTGATAGCGTTCTGCTCATTGCATATTCAACTACTTCATCATCTTTAGAGGCACAGAGTATCATTCCTACACTTGGGTTTTCGTTTTCTTTTTTCTTCTGTCTATCGAGCGCTTCTAAGTAGAAATCCATCTTGGATATGTATTCCGGCTTGAACTTCCCTATCTTAAGCTCAATTGCTACTAGGCATTGTAACCCTCTATGAAAGAACAACAAATCGATTTTATAGTCTTCTCCCCCTACCTGTACTCGATACTCCTCACCAATAAATGTAAAATCTTTTCCTACCTCCAGAATAAATTCCTTCATATTCTGAATAAGACTTTTCCTTAAATCTGCTTCTTTATAATCTGATGGGAGATCCAAAAACTCTATCACATATGAATCTAAGAATGGGTTTTCCTTTAGTCCTTTTATTGGTTCCGGAAGCAACTTCTCCTGAGATAACATGTATCTCTCATAATATGCGCTGTCAATTTGCCTCGATAATTCTCTTGCTGAGTAGTTTTCTTTTATGCATAACGCAATATAAAAATGTCGTTCTTCTTCAGATTTTGACTTGGACATGATAGCCAGATGATTTGACCAGCTAATTTGTGTCAACAGTGTTGTCACAAATTCATCATCTTTATAAGTTTCATAGAATTTTTTCATACGATAAAGGCCTCGCCTATTAAAGCCCTTTATGCCAGGAAAAGCTTCCTGAATCTCCGCAGAGATAGACTCTATGTAAGCGTCACCAAATGCAGCCTTGTTGGATTCATTGCTAAGATACTCTCCAACGCGCCAATACATATTTATAAGTTCTTCATTTACTTTCCTGAAAGCATTTTGACGTGATTGATTAATAATCTCTATTAGTTCTTTCGCAACAGTAATGCTTTTATCCATACGATGTGCCGCCTTTCATATTTGTGTCAACAGTGTTGTCACAAATAACTGAACTTCAGTGTTAAATATTCAAGTTCAAATGTGTCTATTCATCAGGACTGACAAAAACAACTCCTCCACTATTAAATATATATGCCACCGTATTACACAGTTTTTTCCATTGCATATCATTATCCCCTTATCTTGAAACTATACTTAAGAGATTCTGATGAAATATTTCATTCATTTCTTGAAATCCAACACTATTCTCTTTTGCTAAATAGGAGGTTACAGTCTTATCCCACGGCATATAAGGCTCCATTCCCTTTTGTGTAAATGGAGCGTCAGTTTCTGGAAGCATCCTATTAATTGGTATACAGCAAATTACTCTTTTTCCCGTTGCGGTGAAACACATATTGGGATTAATACTAAACCAACAACCGAGTTCAATTGCTTTTTCAGCATCTTTAACGCTTCCAGTAAACCAATGCAGTACTGGGACATACTTCCCTTCATATTTCCCAAGAATTTGTAGCACTTCTTTTACGGCTCCCCTGGAATGGATACTTAAGATTTTCCCTCCATATACAGCAGCAGCATGAATCACTTCGTCAAAGAACTCTATCTGCTCAGGAATTGATTGTTTCGCTCTCGGTGACCCATCTATACCGATTTCTCCCAGGAATCTGACATACCTCATTTGTTCTAAAAACAATTGCTTTTCCGATGGACGCTGTTTTACTAGTTCAGGATGAAATCCAAGTGCAACTCTTACACAATCTGTTCCCTGGAAGTACTGCGAAGTTTTTGCAAATGCTCTGGGACTGGTAGTAACTGCAAGTACTTCCGTTCTCCTTCTCCTAACTTCGTCATATACTTTCATTGGATCTGCATACAAATCTAAATGACAGTGAAAATCAATCATAATACATCATGTTCCTTCAGTAGCATCCTAATTTCTTCTAATCCGCGGCTAACAACACCAAGATACTTACTTCTTTCAGCTGATTCACAAAATGACAAGGAAGACTTAACAAATCTTTCAATTCCATGGTTTTTTACTTCTATACTCGCCATAGCTGCTGCGGCAACATCTTGAGAAGAAGAGCCTTTTAAAGATTCAACACAGTAGCCATTCTCAGTTTCATCATTTAATCCAGCCTTTAGAAACGCTGCTCTCCTGACCAAACATGGAACGCACTCACCACAATGTCGCAGTCCGTGTCTCTGATATTTACCACAACTTGTCGAACCGAAAATGAGTGACCTCATCAAATCTTGATTCTTACAATCGATGAGAACTTCACCTTTCGTTTTAAATTTATATGGAAGGATAAGATCTACCTTAAGATCAAGATCATCCCAAATACTCTGGAGCATTTTCATATAGACCGGATGAGTTGTTTTTGTACTTAAGCTCCCAATCCGCATATTATCAAGAGGGATATTCAGACTTATATATCCGTTTTCTGGAACAAATATTTCTTTGCGACCTTCTTCGTTGTAATCAATACCACATGAAGCCAGAAGGGCATATGCAAAAAATATTATTGATCGTGCTCTTGTGGAGTTTTCTGACCGTCCATGCTTTTTTATATTATTACTCCATTGACATAGGTTATCTTCTCCAACAGCAGCAGAATAAGCACGCTGGTGCTCTGCATCTCCTCTGACTATTTGAGCAAGAAAAAGTGGATTCCGTCCTTCCTCATGAAGATCAATAGCGCCTACAAGGCTATCCATTCCTCCTGAAAGCAGGCAAATGCAATCATTTTTTCTCTTTGAATATTCTTTTTCAGGATATATTGATGTATCAAGTTTTTCAAAATATATAGTCCAAAAGTCCCCCGTAAGAAAGCGAAGCATTTCTTCAAGTTGGTTTTTCTCTCGCAGCCACTTATCATACTCATGGACATATACTATCAACTCAATTTGGCGCGTCCATCCATCAGCAGAATCGCTTCTTAATACCGCTTTGTCTGCAGAAACAACTCCCAACGCTATCATCAGAAAATCAAAAGCAGGCACTGAAGGATGTATTCGGGATCTTCGCATATCTTTAAGAATTTGCACCCCAACATGTCCTACATTCGCACGATTCTCTTCGGGAGTAGAGAACACTTCAAAATATAATGTGTCATCGTCGTAAACTGAGGGTTTACAGCATCGCGGATAACAAATGACTTTACTCATACCTCAACCTCAAATACCTCAAATGTATTTTCTATTGTACTTTGAAAAAGCTGATTTAAGTCCACATTTTGATCTGCAGTTTTTCTTAATGCATCCATCTGCGTTGCAATTTCCGATTGAATATACTCTCGCATATCATTCAATCTAGTCACACGGTCAACATATGGAACATCCTGTTTTTCAAAGGCCTGGCCAATATCCATCTGTATCCTGTTAAATGTCTCATTACCAAGATATATCGCCATTAATGACCAAATCTGATCGTCACTCAAATTGTTGAAATCAGCATCTGGATTCTGATCCATAAACTCACTTAATGCGGCTGTTCCCGAATCACGACAAGATACCTCATCAACACTTCCGCCTTTTGGACATACATGGCTTACTATAGCATCAATAATTTCTGATGCGCCTGCTCCGCGATTCTTGAGCTCTAATATCTCTTTTCCTAACGAAAAAGTAGTATCATCTCTGAGAGAACGGAATGTGTTGAAGAAGTTTGATGCAGTTTTTGTTGACGTGCGCATCCTGCGTGCAACATTTTGCGCTCCGCCCATTCCATTTTTAGAATAATGCCCTAACGATTTCCGCGCAGAATCTCTGCTACCAGAACGGACATATTCTCCCATGTTTTTTCGTGCACTTCGAAACCTTGCTTTTGGAGCTATTCCAATAGCAGGATTCATATTATTATTCTGTTTGTCCAGTGCAGGAATATCAATATCATCAAGCCATGGCGGATCAAAAGAAACGCCTGCTCCTGGTCCTTTACTTGAAGCGGAAGTTCCCATACTTATCCCCTCGATTTCTTAGACGTTATAGCATTCTTAACCGACGCTGGTGTTTCTGAGTCGTTAGCCCATTTTTCAAGCAAGTCTCTTGCCCATTCCTTATCTTTAATACGTTCTACTATTGCAGCTTTAACTGATTTCGATGGAATCTCACTTAATGCTAATGCCAACCTATCGCCTATAGAAGGGTATGCCTCTGTAATATGTATTGCTGCACACACAGTGCCCGTTGTCCACTGATTACCTCTGCCTATTCGTGCAATCTGATTCAATAACAGGGTGGATTCCATCTCACCTAGCCCTTTGATCTTGTCTATAAGGTCTTGGTTTAACGGTACATTTTTCATTTCTTTCAACGCTTCTAGTATTTTCTTGCCTTCGGGTGACAACTCATCATATGCAGCAAATGGCATTGATCTATCTTTACTCAGATAAATCAACGGTCGCAGATCCATTTCTCCTAGAGCTGGTGATAGCAGCAACCATTTCTTGATAAAATCTGTCTCCCAATTTGTGTCAGGCGCCTTGTATTCATTACCGGTTACCAAACTATCTTCCAATTCTTTTATAAAACTCGGTTTTCCGTCTTCATCTTGTAAGACTTGCTGAGACAAGTAATCAAAAGCTCCTGTTGAGGCACATCTTTCAAAGAGTAGCATTTTAATAAGAAGTCCTGGATCAACAGTAATACCGTTTAATTCTGCGACTTTCTTACGAATCTCCAATGAATTCATAAACCTTTTGATCAGCCGCGGATTCCCCTTAATATTTTCTGCTGTTGCAAGAATACCAGCCAACTGGTCTGCCATAGAGACATGTTCAGAGAGGCCATCCAAAGTAATATCTTCCAGAGCTTTTTCAATAGTCTCCTTGGTTACAGGAGTTTGCCATGCTCTAGAGAGCAAATCATTCAGTTTGTTCTGAGCATAAGTAAGTACGCTTTCATCCAGAATGTTTTTTCTTATATCCGCCTCGATATACAAAAGGACAATGTATACTTTGATTTCGGCAACACCCAAACGAGGAACAGTAATCGGCACCTGAATCAACTTATCGAAATAGCTTGTTACTAAGCCTTCAGATAATTCAACATCTCCAAAATGTGCTCGTACACCGTTTCGTATCATTTGTTCATCTGCAGCAATGATAAAAGCTGTTCTATCGACAAACAGCAAAAGCCTCATAGCTTCAAGCGTTGAAACGGCAGTTTCTGGCAAACATCTGTCCAAATCATCTACCAATACTACTAGTTTCACATTGAGCTTTTCTAAGAGTTCCTTAAATTCATTACGTAAACTTTCGATTTGCTCTGTAGCTGGTTTTGTCGCCTCGTCTTTTAAGAGTTCCTTTACTTCAGGTGCAAGCTTTTCAACTGCACTGTTGACAGCTTCGCTGTTTTTCAGCTCTTCTTCTGGATTACCTATACTATTTGAAATTGCGGATACAAGGCCACCTATCGCACCAACCGCATTTACTCCTGGAATAAAGCCAGCAATAAGAGGAAGTGCTAACTTGGAGACCTGAAACCAGCTAATCCTTTTCGTGAATTTTTTCAGTTTGTCCCAAGCGCCATCATTCTCAGGAATATTACGCTTTTTCATTTCTATAGATAGTGTTTTGGAAACAGATTGTAACAGTGCGGTTCTGGCATCATCATATCCTTGATAAAGCCACGCGTTAAACTCTAAAAAAATATAGTTATCGCCTTTCTCATCGCAGTTTTTTAAGTCTTGGCCTATCATCTTCACCAGAGATGACTTTCCAGATCCCCAGCTTCCTGAAACGCCTATTGATATTGGACTCTTACCTGAGTCAACAATCATATCCGCAACCGCTTGAGAAACTACGGAAAAATGTAGATAATCTTTTGAAGTCTCTATATCATTCCACATATAAAACTCCTCATTCCACTCTTCAGCGCCTTATATACCGCATCCTCGGCACTGCTATAAAACCAGGTTGAAGAATCCTACCAGCTCTGCAGGAACCATTACGAAACCGCAAGCCATTGTTAACGGTAGCAATCTTCTCCACTGTAATTGCTTTGGATAATAATCAGATATTTTTCAATCAATATCTTTTTTAATTATATTATACATTTTGTTCATTTACAGAAAAACAAATTATAGGAGGAACAAAATGCATAAGTACACACAAGAAGAGAAACAATCCGCTATTTCCCGATATGCTGTAAGTCAAGAATCTGTTTCAGATATTCTTGCTGATACTGGCATTCCCAAAAGCACCTTCTACGGTTGGCTGGAGGCTGAACGAAAGGCGTCTGCCCATGACACTTCATATTTCAGTGCTGCCAACTTTCATAGGTTAAGGCATCACGCCGAGCACATGGAGAAAGTTATCTCTTGTCTGAAAGAGGCAAACTGCCCACCGAATGCACCGCTGAAAGAGAAGCTGGATGAAGCAGAACGCCTATATGGGAACTACTCCGTACACGTCATATGTGATGCATTGAGTATTTCAAGAGGTACCTTCTATAACCATATGCGTCGGAGCAAGGGAGACAACGCCTGGTTTGCACGCAGGCGTGAAGAGTTGAAACCTCTTATTCAGGAGGTATATGACGAGAGTGAGCAACGTTTTGGTTATGACTCTATTGCAGCGGTTCTCAGATCACGCGGTATCACCGTCAGCAATAAATATGTCCGCGAGCTTGGAAGAGAGATGGGTCTTTTCAGTATCCGAAATGATTCAAGGTTGTATTACGAGCAGAACAACAAAGGTCATAAAAACCGGGTCAAACGCCAGTTCAATCCTGATGCTCCGAACAAGGTCTGGGTAAGTGATGTCACATACTACAAGCTTAAGGGAAAACACTATTACATCTGTGTGATCCTAGATCTATATTCCAGAATGGTGATTGCCTGTAAAGTCAGCAAACGCAACAGTTCTGCCCTGGTGAAAATGGCAATCAAAGAAGCTTACTCAAAGCGCAATCCTGAAAAGGGATTGATCCTGCATAACGACAGGGGCATGAATTATCAGAGTGAAGCCGTCGAGAAATATATAGCCAAACTTGGAATATTACACTCTTTCTCTGCACCATATACTCCTCACGATAATGCTGTCATTGAATCTTTCTTCTCAACACTGAAGCGGGAAGAACTGTATCGTAGGGACTATCGCTCTGAAAGAGAGTTCCTGGAGGCATTGAAAAACTACGTATCGTTTTATAACAACAAACGACCTATAAAGATGTTCCAATACAGGACTCCTGAAAAGCGGGAATCCGAATACTACAGTAAACACAAGGCATCCAGGTAAATCGCTTTCGAACTTTAGTGTTCGAAAACAGTTCTTTTTGAACATTTTACCGCGCGTTTTTATACGAGCTCTTTTTTTGTTCGATTCAGAGCCGCCCTGTCTCCCGCTGATTGCAACATAAAGCACCTACCACTCGGACTTTTGTGTTCGAATATGGTAGGTGCTTTCAAATGGAGCAGGTGAAGGGAATCGAACCCTCGACGTAAGCTTGGGAAGCTCAAGTTTTGCCATTAAACTACACCTGCATTATTGCGGCACTTTTATGTGCCGCCTGTAAGTATACCTCAGAATACTTTTTTTGTCATTTCTTTATTTCTTCGTCGGCACGAATGCGTTATATATCGCACGCACTGCCTTTTCGAAATCTGCAGCCTCGACTCCGACTATGACATTGATCTCGCCTGTTCCCTGATTGAGCATGCGGATGTTTATACCCTCATCTGCCAGCGCCGCACATATCTTTGCTGAAACACCGACAGCCCTGCTCCTCCTGTCCACAATAGTGATTCTCTTTTATATTAAAGATCTTCCGATCCTTCAGTCTCGTTCTCTTTGCCGGCTGTCATTATCGCTATTCCGGCGAGTATGGCAGCCGTTCCGAATAGTTCAGCTGCGTGATATCCCTGGCCGAGCCACAGTGCCGACGCCGCGAGCGCCACCACGGGTTCAAACAGATTATATATGCCTCCGCGCACAGGTCCTACTATGCTCGTTCCGTAAAGGAAGAGCGCAAACGCGAAGGCCGCACCCGGCAGGATTATGAACGCCATCCCGAGTACCATCGATGCGTCCCACTGGGCCGGGAAGTTCCAGAGCCTGCAGAACGGAGCCAGAAAGCATCCGCCTATGAACAGTCCCCAGCCTACGGTCTCAAAGGTGCCGTATCGTCTGATAAGCGGCGACGGCAGTGTCATGTAGAGCGCACACATCAGCGCTGAGAACAGTCCCGCCGCGAGAGCAGCCGGGTGTATAGCCAGAGCACGCATGTCTCCGTGGGTCGCTATGAGGAACGACCCCGCTATTACCAGGACCAGTGCCGACAGTTCTGCGGCAGTTGGTCTTCTCTTTTCTTTTACTATCACATATATCAGCACAAACACAGGCGCCGTCTGCTGTATCGCCGACGCTATTCCCGCGTTGCTGTAATCGATCGACATATAATACGTCGGCTGGCAGAGACCGAACGCAAAGACCGCTATAACAAGCAGCCTAATAACGGAAGCGCGGTCTTTCCAGATATCGAAAAGACCGCGTCTGTTTTTGATAAATGCGAACAGGAGCAGTACTGCACCTGCCGAGATCATACGGAAATTGACCATCCACATCGTATCGATACCGCGCCCCATGAGATACTTGCTGACAACAGCATTAAGACCCCAGAGCGCCGCTCCGGCAAGGGTTACCAGTGTTCCGTACAAAGCATTTTTTCTATTCACCAAAGCCCTTTACATGTATTTCTACTTTGCCGTTGGTCTTTTTCTCATACGTTTCACCTCCATAACTGCAGCATTAACGGCTAAGGAAAATATACTACAGATTTTTGCCGGTGAACGTTTTATTCCGCACAGCTCTCAAGCTCATCGATCGTCTCTTTTATTATAGCAGGAAGTCTGCGGCATTTATCCTCTGAAAGTGAAGCTACAGCAGCTCTTACTCCGCCGGCGATGGATATCACATATACATCCTTCTTCTCGAGAGCATCGCGAAGTCTGTCCGGTTCAGCATACGGCACAGTTACGAAGAATCCGGCCGTGAACGGGACTATCCTAAGACCCGCCTCACGTGCAGCTGCCTCGAAGGCTCTTCCTCTTGCATGCAGCACGCCGCGCCATTTTGCTCTTTCTTCCTCTGTCTTTGCCAGAAGCTCAGGATCGTTCATTATTCTGCTTACCGCAGTCATCGCAGGTCTCGGTGAGTTTGACCATGTGTTTCTGGCCGAGAACGAACAGATACTCTCAAACTCATCCGCCACCTCAGGGCTGTGCGCAAGGCAGACCATGGCCGCGCATCTGAAACCGTACATCGTGAATGTCTTTGACGCGCTGTAGGCGATGACAGGCAGAATGTTTGCCCTCATGTTGTCTGCCACCCTGAGGAACTCTCTTACCTCAGCAGGCTCGCCCGCGAAGTCGATATACGCGACATCGACCACCAGCGCCACCTTCTTGTCGAGAGGCACTTCATCTAGTGTCTTCTTGACGCCGTACCAGTCTTCCATGGTCAGCGAGTATCCCGTCGGGTTGTTCGCAGGTGTGTTGAGGATCACGACGAGGTGCTCCTGGTTCCTGATCAGCTTCTTCACCTTATAATCGAAGTCAGCCAGATCAAAGTGTCCCTCTTCATTGAACATCTCAAAGCACTCGAGGCTCCTTCCGAGCTCCGCAGCTATAGTCTTATACGGAGCCCAGTGCCAGCTGTGCGTGAGGATGCGGTCTCCCGGGCACGAATAAGCGTCTACAGCAGTCCTTACGGATCCCGTACCGCCGGGTGTGGCGACCGCTCTTACGTAGCTCTTCGGCACAAAGTCTCCGAACACAGCCTTTAGGACAGCCTCTCTGAACTCAGGCGTCCCTGTTATCGGCGCGTATTCCGCGAAGTCCGTATCCGACAGTGACCTGATAGTCTCAGCAACAGGTCCGAAGACCACGAGCTTGCCGCTGTCATCCTGCAGAGCTCCTGCTGTCGCGTTGAAGATCGCCTCCGCGCCCTTCTCCTGTGTTGCCGCCCTGGCTCTTGCCACGGATGCAAACACCTTGTCTTCCTTCGGGACCTCTCTGCCGTTGTATGCCGCTATGCTTTTTATCATATCTTCACTCTTTATCTCTTCAGAGCCGCAGTCATCAGCGCCTGTTCTCCGGCCTATGACCACCCTCTTTATCTTCTCTCCGAAGCCGCTGTACTTGGCTTCGTACTCTGTCTCTATGTTGTCCGCCGAGGCCTCCGGATCTGCATGGAGGTCGCGCGTTATATCCAGTATCTTAAGGTCTGCCGCCATTATCTCGAGTACCGACCATTCGAAAAGATCGGTATTGTCGGTCTTGAATGTGACCGTCCCGGAAGCTTTCAGCACCCTGAAGTATGACTTCAGCCTGTCCCTGTATGTGAGCCTTCTCTTGTACCAGTAATTCTTTGGCAGCGGATCGCTGAAGTTCAGGTAGATGCCGTCAGCCTCTCCGTCTGCGAACCACTCCGAAAGATCACCGGCGTGTTCGGGCACAAAGCACACGTTCGTTAGACCCAGCTTTCTGATCTTCTCCATGGCCCTCAGCATAACGCTCTTGTTGCCTTCTACGGCGACAAAATAATGCTCCGGTTCCCTCGCGGCCAGCTCGGATATGAACTTGCCTTTGCCGCAGCCTATCTCGATATAGAGAGGCGCGCCGCCGGATCTCTCGGACCATCTGCCTGGCATCTCCGCAGGCTCATCGATGATCAGATCCGCATAAGCCTCATATTTTGTATCCAGATTTCTCAGTTTTCTTTGTCTCATCTCTAAATGAACCTCGACGCGATTATACCCGCCAGGAACAGCACCATCAGCACGGCCGCAACAGCATCACCGCGCCTGAAGTGTATCTCGTTCATGCGTGTGCGCCCGCTCCCGCCCCTGTAGCATCTGGCTTCCATCGCCAGAGCCAGGTCCTGCGCGATCCTGAATGAGCTCACAAACAGCGGCACGAGTATCGGTATCAGGTTCTTTCCTCTCTGTATTATATTGCCGGATTCGAAGTCGGCGCCTCTTGCCTGCTGCGCCTTGATTATCTTGTCCGTCTCTTCCATCAGCGTCGGGATGAATCTCAGCGCTATGGTCATCATAAGCGCGATCTCATGGCTCGGAAGGCCTATCTTTGAGAACGGCTTGAGCAGCTTTTCGAGTCCGTCTGTGAGCTCGATCGGCTTTGTTGTCAGCGTCAGTATCGACGATCCGATTATGAGGAGCACCAGCCTGACCGCCATGAAGAAAGCGCGCATGAGACCCTCATATGTGATCGTAAGGAATTTCCAGTGCCACAGCACCCTGCCGTCCACCATGAAAAGGTTCAGCAGGAAGGTGAAGGCGATTATCAGAAATACCGCCGTAAGACCTCTGAAGATGAATTTCAGCGGCACCTTTGATACGGCGATGACAGCAAACAGAGCCGCGGCCGCGATAAGGAAGCCGTAGAAATTGTTCACGACAAAGAGCTCTATTATATAGAGCAGAGTCGCGATTATCTTGGTCCTGGCATCGAGCCTGTGGACCGCCGAACCGCCCGGATAATATTGTCCGAGAGTTATATCTCTTATCATCCGCGGTTTTCCTCCAGATATCTTCTTATATCGGCTGCTGTTTCATCAGCGGTGAGCGCCGAGCTCTCAAACTTCGGAGCTTTGCTCTTTATGAGATCCGCTATCTCCTTCGCCGGAGGCAGTCCGAGCCCCATCTCCGCGAGCTTCTCTCCCTGCGAAAAGACTTCGGCAGGCGTACCCGACAGTGCTATATTGCCTTCGTTCATCACGATGACCTTGTCGGACAGCGAGGCGATGTCTGCCATATTGTGCGAGACGAAGATGAGGATTATCCCCATCTCGTCGTGTATCCTCCTGACCATCGCAAGGATGTCCCTGTGCGCAGACGGATCGAGACCGGCTGTCGGCTCATCGAGTATCAGGATCTTCGGATCCATGGCGATGACACCGGCTATAGCGACGCGTCTCTTCATACCGCCCGACAGCTCGAACGGCGACATATCTTTTATCTCGTCATAATCGAGTCCCACAAGTTCTACTGCGTGCCTGACCCGCTTTTCTCTTTCTTCCTCATCCATACCGAGGTTCTTCGGACCGAAAGCGACATCGAGCCGCACGGTCTCCTCAAAGAGCTGGTACTCAGGATACTGGAAAACGAGGCCCACCTTGCGCCTTATATCGGTCATCTTTACCTTGCCGTCGGTTATGCACTGTCCGTCAATGTATATCTCACCCGACGTCGGCTTTATGAGTCCGTTCAGGTGCTGGAGCAGCGTCGACTTGCCCGATCCCGTGTGGCCGATAACTCCAAGGATCTCGCCGTCCGCGACATCAAAAGAGACATCGCTTATGGCGACGGTCTCGTCCGGCATCCCCGGGCTGTATACGTATCTGAGATTCTTTACGGATATCGGCATTTTCTGTATCTATACTGCTGCTATGTATTCAGCTATCTCATCTGCCGTGGTCAATGATTCCGGCAGACCCGCTTTGTCGCGTATGTCTATGGCCGGCGGCATCTCGAGCCCGGCCCTTTCTATCATTTCCCTGTCTGAGAAGAGCTCCGCCGGCGTCCTGTCGCAGAGCAGCTTTCCCTTTTTGAGGACTATCACCCTGTCTGCCTGCTCTGCCTCATTCATGAAATGAGTGATGAGTATGCACGTGATGCCCCCGGCATTGAGATCCTTTATTATGCTCATGACGCCCTCGCGGCCCTTCGGGTCCAGCATAGCGGTCGGCTCATCGAAGACTATGCAGTCAGGCCTCATGGCTATAGCTCCTGCTATCGCGACGCGCTGCTTCTGCCCGCCCGAAAGCATATGCGCTCCGCGGTCCTTCTTTTCGTACATGCCGACTCTTTTCAGCGCATCATCAACACGGCGGCGTATCTCAGCCGGATCCACCCCGAGGTTCTCCGGTCCGAAGGCTACGTCGTCCTCTACTATCGACGAAACGAGCTGGTTATCAGGATTCTGGAAGACCATGCCCACGCGGCTCCTGACTTCCCATATGGTGGAGTCATCGGCTGTATCAAAACCGTCGACCTTCACGCTTCCGGCTGTCGGTATAAGAAGGCCGTTGAAACACTTTGCCAGAGTCGACTTACCGGAACCGTT
The DNA here is from genome assembly GCA_902778585.1 of uncultured Eubacteriales bacterium. GTDB lineage: Bacteria > Bacillota > Clostridia > Peptostreptococcales > Anaerovoracaceae > Crickella. The sequence continues at coordinate 13,474 of CACYYD010000033.1, forward strand.
CATTCCTACGACCGCGACAAAACTGCCCTTTTCGATGTCGAGGCTGACACCGTTAAGAGCCACCTTGCCGGGTACTTCCGCACCATTTTCATCGATCTTTGTAAATTCGATTTTAAGATCTCTTACTTCTATAAAATTCACGTTTTGAGTATAGCATAAACCCATAAAATTTGGGCAACGAAATAGCCGGCATAAGCCAGCTTTCCCATAAGTGCTTTTTATATGTTAACCCTTTTGCTTTACGCGCATTCTACTACTATGTCTGACAAAGGTCAATAGCTTTTTATTACTTTTCACAGCAAAAACACCGAAGCCTTTGTATTAATTCACAAAGTGCTTCGGTGCTATTTACATACTACTTGTTTTCAAATACCTCACCCGCGTAGAGCTTCGATTTGTCGACCTTGCTGCCGACCTTTTCGTTCCACTCTGCAGGATCATAATCGTGGATCGCTACCGAAAGATGGCTTCTCTGGCATCCGAGTTCCTTCATCATCGTCTCAACGACAGCCTCGGCAACCTTCTTCTTTGTCTCGTCGTCTCTTCCGGCGAACATGCTGATATCGATATGCGGCATTTTCTTACCTCCTTACAGCAGAGCCTCGAGCTGAGCCTTCTGCATCAGACCCGGCTCCTTGAATGTGATCTCGCCGTTCTTTACTACCATGATAGTAGGTATGCTTGTGATACCGAGCTCCATAGCTACAGGCATGACCTCATCGACATTGAGCTTGCAGAACTTTACGTCTGTTCTCTCCTCAGCCAGCTGCTCTACGATAGGTCCCTGCATCTTGCACGGTCCGCACCAGTCAGCGTAGAAGTCTACCAGGACAGTGCCCTCAGACTTCATGACTTCCTGCTCATAGTTATCATTTGTAAGCTGTAAAACCATTGCTGTATCCTCCTTCTTATTATTCTTTTTATCCGTTGATCCGGCCTTACCTGCGTTTATTCAAGCCCAGGCCAGCCGGATGCATTCAGAGTTATTCAACGCAAACAGTATAGCACATCTGTACTCGAAATTGTGAACTTACTATGAACGATGCAGAGAAGCTTACTGTAGGGGAGCCGGTTAATTGCAGGCGCGCGTCGGGCTGCATCGATGGGTGCGGCGGTGCGCTTTTTCGCAGCTCAGCATACTCCACGACCCCAGTTTATGGGTGCGGCGGTGCGTTTTTTCGCAGCTCAGCATACTCCACGACCCCAGTTTATGGGTGCG
>CACYYD010000034.1 GCA_902778585.1 uncultured Eubacteriales bacterium
CGATGCAAACCTTGCAAATCGCTATGGGGGTTCGTCGGCAACTACGCCCCTTGTGGACTTTCACCACAGACTGACGGCATGCCCGTCATACTACTAAAAAGAGGCCACACTTCGGTGGCCTCTTTTGATATGCGGATATTTCCCGGCCGCTATTTTATAACTTCACGGCCTCCCATATAAGGTCTCAGTACCTCAGGGATCACGACGCTTCCGTCCTCCTGCTGGTAGTTCTCGAGGATGGCGGCAACCGTACGTCCGACAGCGAGTCCCGATCCGTTCAGTGTGTGCACGAATTCAGGCTTCGAGTCCTTGTCTCTTCTGAAGCGGATGTTTGCGCGTCTTGCCTGGAAGTCCTCGAAATCCGAGCAGCTCGAGATCTCAACGTATCTGCCGTAGCTTGGCATCCAGACCTCGACGTCATAAGTCATTGCCGAACTGAATCCGAGGTCTCCGGTCGAGAGTCTTACTACCCTGTAAGGGATGCCGAGTCTCTTCAGGACTTCCTCTGCATCATTCGTCAGCTTCTCGAGCTCGTCGTAGGATGTCTCAGGTGTTGTGAACTTGACCATCTCTACCTTATTGAACTGATGCTGGCGGATGAGTCCTCTTGTATCTCTTCCGGCCGATCCTGCCTCTTTACGGAAGCAAGGTGTGTAAGCAGTGTAGTAGATCGGGAGCTCTTCACCCGGGATTATCTCCTTTGCTCTGAGGTTTGTTACAGGGACCTCTGCTGTAGGGATAAGGAAGAAATCCTTTGCAGGTACGTGGAACATGTCATCTTCAAACTTAGGCAGCTGGCCCGTGCCTGTCATGGTCTCTCTGTTGGCCATGAACGGCGGCAGGATCTCAGTATATCCCTGCTCCTCTGTATGAAGGTCGAGCATGAAGTTGATGACGGCTCTTTCGAGTCTTGCGCCCATGCCCTTGTAGACGGTGAATCTTGTTCCGGCGATCTTGCCCGCTCTTTCGAAGTCGAGGATATCGAGATCTTCGCCTATATCCCAGTGCGCGTTGGCCTCAAAGCCGAATTCACGCGGTTCGCCCCACTTGCGGAGCTCCACATTGGCTGTGTCGTCAGCGCCTTCCTGGACCTGTGCGTTCGGAACGTTAGGCACTCCGAGCAGGACGTTTCTGAGTTCTTCCTCGACCTCAGCGACTTCGCCGTCAAGCTCCTTGATGCGTGCGGAAAGCTGCTTCATCTCCTTGAAGAGCTCGGTCGTATCCTTGCCCTCTTTCTTCAGCTTAGGCACCTCGCGCGAAGTAACGTTCTGCTTGTTCTTGAGAGCCTCTACCTCAGCCAGTATCTCTCTCCTCTTAACATCGAGTTCCTTCACTTTCCCGAGTCCGAAGTCGCCCTTGCCGCGTCTTTCGACTCCTGCCTTAACTCCGTCAAAATCTTCTCTTATCCTTTTGATATCCAGCATTTTTCTCTGCTCCTCTTTCTATAGTATATTGCGCATGTATTTTGAATACAATGCACGAAGCTCTTCAAGTTTTTCCTCGATCTCAAGCTCCAGTCTGCTCAGCCCGGCGCAGTCATCCTCATCTATGGCTATCCTCGCCTGCATCAGCAGCGACATCCGGTCACCGGACTCATGCCCTATAAGCGTCTTGAGTTCCTGGCAGCGTCTCCAGTTTGCAGCGTCATATTCGTTGCTGTCGTCCGCATGCATCTTCACGACACTTCTGAGGAAGTCCATGGTGTTGACGATATACCTGTCATGATACTCCATCATCCACTTGTATATCATCTGGGCACGGTACGACCTCAGTATCATTGCCATCACTGAGTCGCCGCCCGTGATGAGCTCCACCTTCTCTTCGTCGAAGCATCCGTCTCCCCAGTTGAGGAAGCTTTCCCATACATTGGCCGGAGCTCTTCCGAAAAGTTTTTCCCTTTCCTCAGGTGTGAACTCGGTGTATATGTTGCGCTCAGCTCTGTACTCACGATCCTTCTCGAGGTAGAAGTCTTCTTCGCCGTACTTCTTGCTGATCGATGTCTCAAGTTCGTGAGGTGTCTTGCCTGATGCAAGCACTGCCTTTATACCGTCAAGCATGGTCAGGAAACCTGCTCCGATTATCAGGTAAGTGTTTGTATGCGGGTTAGGCGACCTCAGCTCGAATCTTGTGGACATAGGGTTTTTAAGGTCTCTGACCAGACCTATGAGTACCGTCCTGTTTCTCGACGGAGTGCTGTGGTCGACTCCGAGCGAAGTGACGATACATACCGGTGCCTCATATCCCGGTTTGAGCCTCTGGAATGAGTCATGCTCAGGCGAGATGATAGGGTTCAGGATCTCGTAGTTCCTAAGTATTCCCATCAACGCGCCGTATCCCACAGGACTCATGAAGTCCGTGTCCTTGTTGGCCGGCTCAAATAGGTTGACCACCCTGCCGTCCCGGAGCTTCGCCGCCACACCGAAGTGGGTATGTTCTCCGGATCCTGCTACGCCGTTCATAGGCTTTGCAAGGAATGTTACCTCAAGGTTGTTCATGCGGAAGACGTCTCTGATCACATGCTTTACCTGGGACTCGTTGTCCGCGGTCTGCATAGGATCGGCGTACTTCCAGTCTATCTCGAGCTGCTCCATGATATGGTCGAAGCTGCCGGACTTGCTCATCTTGGCCTTTACGCCGCCGACCTCCTTGTGACCCATCTCTACTCCGAAGCCATAATGGTCGAGTATCTCCAGAGTCTGCTCCATTGCGGTCCCTACCGGGCCGGTAACTCTCTGCCAGTACTGCTCCTTAAGTTCCTGAGCGATCGAAAGCTGATCTCTGTTCGCCCTGTCATCAGGTGTCTTTACCCAGAATTCAAGCTCGGTAGCGTTTGTGAGCAGGAGCTCTTCTATCTCGTCCGCGCTGTCTACGCCGCCTATATGAGCGAACACCTCAGGGTGCTTCTCAAGCTCGTCCCTGAGTCCAGAGATGAATCTGTTGACTGACTCTTTGAGGTATATTCTCGAGCCCACCATCGTGTCGCCGTTGTGGCGCAGGTAGGACGGGATCCTCAGCGTTCCCGTCGGAAGACCGGTAGCGTAATCGCGGTTGTCATAATTGTATTCGACAAACCAGTTTACGTCCCTGTCCGGAACGATGTCAACTCTCGCATTTGAAAGGTCAGCTATGGTAGGCAGAGCTACTGACGATCCGTCGGTCTGCACACCGCCTTCCAGCATCTTTTCCATGTCATCGAGGAACACCGCGACCGGTATCTTCTCATCAGTACTATGGTTTCCCATGTCCTTTCCGGTGAAAGATACAAACTTTACTTCCGGATGAGACACGAGACGACTCCGGACGGTCTCCTCGTCATGCTCGTCCGGAGTCAGTGTAAACAGCATTCTGTTAAGATCAAAATTGATCATCCAAATTACCCTTTCTCTGTTGGTTTATGCAGCATCGTCTGCAGCCGCTGCATCAGCAGCAGGTTCTGCGGCCGCATCGGCACCTGTGCCGGTCTCGTTTGTAAGCTTGGTCAGGTAGTTCTCAAGCTGCTTGATGTACTTGCCGTAGCCTTCCCAGTCACCATTCTTCTGAGCCTCGATGGCCTTGTCGTAAGCGTTCTGTGCTTTCTTGATGAGCGACTTTACGTCCTCATTCGCATCGCCCTCATCGCCTCCGACTCCATCGATCTTATTCTCCTGATCTCCGGCCGAACCGCCGAACAGGCTCACAAGTGCCTCGCTCAGAGTAGGCTCGTAAGCGATCTTGTCCTGGTAAGCAACGATTACCCTCTTGACCTCAGGGATAGCCTGGTTTGTAGCCTCGAGGTATACCGGCTCGACGTACATGAGCGATGTGCCGATAGGGATGACGAAGAGGTCTCCGCGCTTATACGAAGTGCCTGACGACTTCCACAGCGAGAACTCCTTGGAGATCTCTGTGTTCTGGTCTATCTGCGCCTCGATCTGCATCGGGCCGTAGATGGTCTTGTTCTTCGGCATCGTGTAAACGATCAGCTGGCCGTAGTTGTCGCCGTCGTTGCGTCCCATCATGATGGCCGTCATGTTCTGCTTCGACTTCGGAGTGAACGGTACCATGTTGATAAACTCGGCACCTTCCTCTGTGTCAGGCAGGTTGAATACATAGTAGCTCGGCTCCATCTCCACATCTTCCGTGCCGTAGATCTGGTGAGCGAGATCCCAGAGGTCCTCCTTCTGGTAGAAGACCTTGACCTCGTCCATGTGGTACTTCGAGTAGACCTGAGCCTGGATCTTGAACATTGCGTTCGGGTATCTCAGGTGCGACCTCATCGCTTCAGGCATCTCACTGTACGGCTTGAAGAGCTTCGGATAGATCTTACGGTATGTCTGCGCGATCGGATCCGCCTCGTCCACGATGTAGAAATTTGTGCTTCCGTCATACGCGTCTACGACAACCTTGATCGAGTTCCTTATGTAGTTGGTAGGGTTGAGAGCGTTAGGATCGCTGTTGTACGGCTCCGAGTAAGGGTACTTGCTGCTTGTTGTGTACGCGTCAAGTATCCAGTAGAGCTTTCCGTCAACGATCGTCATGTACGGATCCTCTTCATATGCCAGATAAGGCATGATCTTCTCAACTCTGTCGACCACGCTTCTGACGTACATGATCTTCGACTGCGAGGTGATGTTGGAGGACACGAGGATGTTCACGTTACCCTCTCTCATCGCGAAGAGTATCCTGTTGAGCAGGTTCAGCTTGATGCCGGTCTTGCCCTCATACTCAGTGTATTTGTTTTCGCTTCCGTCAGGATAGTCAAACTCGGCTTCCTTTGTATTGACGATCACGTAGTCCTTTGACAGTTCTCCGAAGTAGATCTCAGGTCTCTCGATCTTGAGCTCCTGAACGTTCGTCTCAGGCGGAATGTTTCCTTCGACTACGTCAGGCTGACCGGATGATGTGACCGTGTCTACCTGCGATACCGCGACTCCGTAGCCGTGAGTATATTTGAGGTGCTTGTTGATCCATGTATTGGAGATCTTTTCCTCATCTATCTCTCTGGCTGAGAGGTAGGTCTGCGTGATAGTTCCGTTTATATCGTATCTGTCGATATCTACGTCGTTGAATCTGTAGTACTGACGGATACTCTGTGTCTGGTTGTAGAAATCTTCTACCGGACCGTAGTCATTGATACGGATGTTTCCGATAGTCTCCTCATTGTTGCTGATAGCATCGGCATTCAGTGAATCGTCGGCCGAGAAGTTCGCGACTCTTACATCATCGATGCCGTAAGCGTGTCTTGTGTACTCGATATTGTTCTCGAGGTACTTGGACTCCTTGTTGATCTCGTCCGGGCTTACGATGAGCGACTGCACCAGAGTGCCTGCTCCGACTCCCAGAGCATAAACGAGGATCATGATTATAGGCAGCTTGAGGAGCTTGGTGATCTCACCCTTCTTTATGTGGACCGCCAGAGTTACTGCTCCGACGATGCAGAGAAGGATGATCACGCGGTATACCCAGAGCGTGATGTTGACGTCAACAAAGCCCGCGCCGTAGACAGCTCCGGTGTGCTCGTGGAGCAGGTCGAACTGCCTGAGGAAGAAGTCGACCGCAAGCATCAGATAGAAGATCACGCCCAGCACTATGAGCTTGCCGCTTGCGATGTTCATCAGCTGCTCTACGTTGCTGTTGTTGATGTCGGTCTTATGACCTCTCTTTTTCTGCCTGTTGTTATCGAAGGCCGCATCAACGGCTTTCTTTCCGGCCCTGGCCATTCTGCCGATGACCGAATGATCGATAGGTGTGCGGTAGATGACCTTAGGCTCGGCATCCTCGTCCACCTCTACAAACTCAGGTTCTGGCGGAACATCGTCATCGTGCTCAAAGATGTCCGGTGTCCTTACCGAAAGCAGGAACATATAGTAGACAACTGTGACCACAACAAGACCGATGACCGAGACCAGCACGATCTCATTTACCTTGTCCAGCCAGTCGAGATTGAAGATATAGAAGCCGATGTCCAGATTGAACAGCGGATCCTTAAGTCCGAACTCTGTGGAATACTTCGATTTAAGGAATGTGAGCCATGTGCCCGCAGATGCGTAGAAAGAAACTCCGAGTCCGAATACTATGGACAGTATCCATGAAGTAGAGTTGATCCTGCGCAGGTTAGGGATCTCATGCGACTCGATCTTTTTGAAATATCCGTTCTTGAGAGTCCTCAGATAGAATCTGGACAGCAGCGTAACGATAAGGAATACCGGAACGCCGATCTCGAGCTGTGTGACCAGTCTCTTCCAGAATACACTCGTGTATCCGAGGTCTCCGAACCACATCCAGTCGGTAATGAATCCGACCATCATTGCAAGAAACGCAAAGACGACGGCAATGATCATTATGACAAGAGACAGGCCCTTGCGGCCTCTCTTTCTCTTTCCTACGAATTCACCATCGTTTCTTCTGCCTCTCGCTCTTCTTTTCGGTTTTTCACCGTTTGTAAACTCTGCCAAAGTTTTATCCTCCCGGCACGAAGCCTTTACGGCATTAATGAAAATAATTGCAGCGACAGCGTCGGCTGCCGCTGCAAGTCAGGTTGTTTATTTCACTTGCTGCTTAGAGCAGGAACTTTATTCCCGGCATTATAAGGTTGAACCTTGATGTGATGCTCTCAATAAGTGAATCGATCCATGCAGCTGCTCCGCTGTCAGGAGCGATCTGCAGGATAAGGATAACCGCGAGCAGGCAGATCAGAATGAGCGCGATGATAACAGCAAGGATAGTAAGGAACTTGCTGCCCTTCTCAACGTCTTCGTATTCTACCTCAACTACTGATTTTTCCTTCTTTGCCTCAGCAGCTGCAGCCTTTGCAGCTTCCTTGGCAGCTTTTTTCTCTTCTCTCTTGCTGAGCTTAGCTGCAGGTGCTTCTGCCAGGATCTCCACAGGAGCCTTTGCGGCAGCTATTGCAGCAGCTTCATTCTTTACCTGCTCGGCAACGAGTTCCTTAGGCATATAGATGGTCTCATCCTCTACCTGTCTGTAAGCCTTCTGGCTTTCTACAGGTACCTCAGGAGCCGGTGCAGGTGCAGGAGCAGGCTCTGCAGGCTTGACAGCAGCTGCTGCCTTTGCAGCCTCGATATCAGCCATCTTAGGAATGGCATCAACAGCCTGCTTTTCTTCTTCAGTCAGGCCGCCGCCATGTCTGAGTTTCTCATACTCTTCGTCAAGAAGTCTCTGGAACTCCTCGTTCTTGCGGTAGAGTGTGTAGAACTTGTCGATCTTCTTTGTCTCTTCAGCTTCTACCTCTTCGGTCATAGTATCACCGAAGAGATCTCTCTCGAGTTCTTCGAGCGAAAGAGCATCTGTCTCTTTCTTCTCCTCGACAGCAGAAGCTTCGAGCTTTATTCCTTCTTCAACAGATACAGCCTCAGCTTCTTCTGCAGGCTCCTCTGCCGGTATCGATATTTCTTCGATCGCAGCCTCGATCGATGGTTCCTCAGCTGCAGGCTCTTCTGCAGCAGGCTCTTCTGCGACGACTTCCTCAACTGCAGGTTCCTCAGCTACAGGCTCTTCTGCAGCTTTTTCTGCAGCAGCTTCAGCCTCAGCCGGATCTACCTGGAGGTAGAGATCCTCTACAGGGCTCTCTGCCTTTATCTCTTCCTCGATCTCAGCAGCCTTCTTTGCAGGGATAAGGCTTTCGAACAGTGAGTCGATGTCCGGTGTGACCTCAGGCTCAAATGTAAGTTCCTCAACTGCAGGCTCTTCGACCACTGGCTCTTCTGCAGCGACTTCCTCGACTGCAGATTCCTCGACTACAGGCTCTTCTGCGGCGACTTCCTCGACTACAGGTTCCTCGACTGCAGGCTCTTCTGCAGCGACTTCCTCAATTTCAGGCTCCTCAGCTACAGGTTCTGCCGGCTGGCTTGCAGGAGTGAGTGAGGCGAAAAGCTCGTCGATATCCGGTGTCACCTCAGGCTCAAATGTAAGCTCTGTGTATTCATCTTCTACTTCTTCGAAGTATACAGATGGTGTCTCGAACAGTTCGTCTTCAGGCTCTTCTGCCTCAGGCTCTGACTCAGCCTCGGGATCTTCATGGCGTGCCGCCTTTTCAGCTGCTTCCAGTTCGGACTTGTCTATAGTACCGGTAAGCTCAGCCAGACGCCTTCTGAGAGCTTCGATCTCAGATGCTTTGTCTGCCGGCGGAGCGATAGTCATGCCATGCCCAGGCGAGGACTCTTCTATTTCTCTGAAGAGCTCATCCTCGTCGATGCCTTCTTCCTCGTCATCGTCGTCGTGATCATCGTCATCGTCGTGATCATCATCGTCGTCGTGATCATCGTCATCGTCGTCATCGTCATCATCATCGATGACAATTGCTGACAGTCTGCTTGTGTACTCTGCTGAATGAGCGCTTGTATCTATATCAAGATAAAGGTCTTCCATGGAGTCGCCTTCATCGGCAGGCTCCTCGGCCTCAGGCTCTTCAAATGCAGGCTCCTCGAATACAGGTTCTTCGGCTGCAGGTTCCTCAAATGCAGGCTCTTCAGCTGCAGATTCCTCAAATGCAGGCTCCTCGAATACAGGTTCTGCCGGCTCTTCGAAAGCAGGTTCCTCAAATGCCGGTTCCTCGAACTCAGGCTCATCGATCTCTTCCTTGAGTTCTATTACAGCCGGCTCATCCGAAACATATTCAGGCTCCGGCTCCTTGAAGGAGTCAGTTATCTTCTTCAGGAAATCAGGAAGCTCGAACTTTGAAGCGCTTGCCATTGGATCCTCGTATACAGGCTCCTCAAATACAGGCTCAGCTACTTCCGGTTCGCTGCTTATTCCCGCTTCTCTCTCAAAGCTTTTTACATATTCATCGAACTGGGCGATAGTGTCCTTGGAAACTTCAACTGAAGGTTCTTCAGGTTCTTCTGCAGGCTCCTCTGCCTTTACAGGCTCTTCGAATCTAGGCTCTTCTTCGAAGACAGGTTCAGGCTTTGTGAATTCAGGTTCATCGAAAGGAGTCTTTACAGGCTCATCGACGTCATCGTACAGCGGTGCCATATGAAGCTGCGGCGCCTCGTCGAATGCGGTCAGATCCGGGTCAAAGTGCAGGACCTCGGTATACTCGATCGCCTTATCAGCAGCAGCTTTTTCCTTTTCTTCTTTCTCAGCCTTGAGCACGTCGATGAAGCTCATCGTACGGCTTCTGTCTGTCGAAGGAGTCATTTCGGCGTAGAGTTCTTTTTCATCTATGCTTCCTGTCGTCCCCCACGGCGACTTGATCTCTTTGATCTCCTTACGGTGCGGTTCGTCGACCACATTGCTCCAGTCAAAAGAGACCTTTTCTCTTGCAGGCTTTACAGGAGTTTCTTCAACAGCAGGAGCCTCTGCTGCCGCAGGTTCTTTGGCGAATTCCGGTTCTTCTATCTCCATATCTTCGAATGGACTGATAACCGGCTCTTCCGGCCTGGACACTCTGGCTCCGCATTCGCTGCAGAATTTAGCGCCCTCAACAAGCCTGCTTCCACAATTACTACAGAACATTACTACCTCCGTATGGTCTATCACCCTCGTCGGGCAGGTTTAACTATTTTTGCACATCAAAAAATGTGTCTTTTCACAATTATTCAGTGAAATACTACAATATTTTAATTGACAATTCAATGTTTTGAGAAAAGTATGAACGGATTGTAAGGGATTTTTTGAAAAAGACTCTTGACTTAGGGTACTTCCAATGGTAATATCATCAAGCGGCTCGGGGAACGGAGCCGAACAACAAATGAATATGGATGATTAGCTCAGCTGGCAGAGCACCTGACTCTTAATCAGGGTGTCCAGGGTTCGAACCCCTGATCATCCACCAGAGACATCCGCAACCCAAGCAATTGCAACGGGTTGCGGATTTTTCATTTTCGAAAAAACAGACATTTTTGCGGTTTGCCCACATTTTTGCCCACAAGTTTGTGGGCAAGCTCATTTCAGATAATAACGGCATCACTCTCAACCAAGACTTTTTTCCAGCAGATCCACAGCTGTTTTACGAGTCTTTTCATTAGGATGAACATAAGTATTCAGCGTGATCCCTATGTCGGAATGCCCCATAAGCAGTTGCACATCCTTGTAGTTCGCACCGCTTGCGATCATGTTCGATCCATAGGTGTGGCGAAGTCCATGCATGTGGAACCATGTTATCCCCAGATTCGTCTGAACCAGTTTGTTACAGTTCTTGAGAGTCTGTATCGTGACCAGTTCTCCGTCAACCTTCCTGCAAACGAACTCGAGCGGCACCAGACTTTTTCCTTTCTCTGCTTCTTCCAGTAGCTTACCGTGGCCTACCCTGCTTCCGATTATCCCGGTATCAGTATGGATATCCGTAAACACTATATTGTGCGGTCTGCCCTTAATGCTCTGTGTCTGACAGTAATGCTTCTGATACACTTCGCCGTACAGTTTCCTGTCGCTCTCCTGCTGAGTTTTGGCTTCCATGAGGATGTTCGCGAGAGTCTCACCAAAGTCCACTACTCTCTGCTTTCCGTTCTTAGGTACTTTTAGTTCCCAGCTCTTAGTTCCGGTATCCTTGAACATGGATCGCCTCACAATGAGTCTTCTGCCTGGAATGTCGACATCGTCCCAGCAAAGCCCTGCGAGTTCTCCTGCCCGGAGGCCTGTGTAATAGGATATCTGCACCGGCAGTATCATATACCTGTAATCATCTCCGTAGCTGTTCTTGTGAGTGCTGAGAAATTCTATGATCCGCTTGTACTCATCATGCGTGATGATCTCGAGTTTTTCGGACTCATCACCGAAAATATTGGTCTCTTCAGGTTTCTTACGCTTCTTAACATGCTGCATCGGGCTCGACTTGAGATACTCTTTCGGATAGACAGCATATTTGAAGATCCCGTTAAGCACCACGAATTCTTCCTTCATAGTACTGTCAGAATAGGCATGCTTGATCTCACTGCCTTCCTCATCGTATTCGCCAAAGTATTTCTCATCTACATATGCCTGCAGAGCCTCCACCGTCACCTCTTTCAGCTTCATTTTGCCTATGCGGTGAGCCATCACGTGATCCATCACATTGCGATAACTGTCAAGAGTTGTGGTAGCGCGGCTGCTCGGCTCTATCTCGGTGCGGAACCACTCGTCCATAAGCTCGCTTACCGTAATGTCACCAGGGTCGAGTATCTTGCCAAGCTCGTTATACTCTTCAACAGCCTTCTTCAGCATGTTTTCAGTTTCACGCTTTGATTCAGTCCCAACAAACTCATGCATCTTCATCGTGCCGTCCGGCTCTTCCATCCTGAATCTGTAATAGTACTTGTTTCCTCTCTTTCTTACGCTTCCCTCCTGATAAGATATTTTATGTTTCAAAAGATCCTCCTTTTCCGGCAGAACCTTTTGTGGGTAAAGATATAAATTGCTTAGAGGTATATCGTTCTCACGGCCGGTACTGCCTTGTTATATATTGTAGAGTTTTAATATTGCTTTCATGTGGTTCTGTGAAGCCACGGGGTCTTTCACATAGTTGCGCAGAGTTTCGCTTATATCATAAAAAGTGCTTACAGTGTGCATGATCTCGCGCTGGAACATCATGGAACTGAAGTCCTCCAATGACTCTCCCATCAGCTTTGCAAACGTCTCGTTCTCCTTGTTTCCGTCAAAATCGAATCTGTGGCAGGCTTTTGTGAACGAGTCTGCAAATTCCAGATATTCTGCCAGAACGACCAGAAGCATGTTCTCCGCAAACTCATTATCTGACGACGCTATGCCAAGCGGTACTGTCCCCTGTATCTTCTCCATGAGATCGCGTATCAGCAGCGATCTTTTATCGGTGATCTCCGTATTGTATTCATCGGTCTCTCCTCTGAGATATTCAGGCGTCACATGGAGTGCATTGGCCAGGCCTTCAATGACCAGACGTTTTGTATTGTCTATGGTCCCCTTCTCATATCTCATGATAGTAGACTTATTAACGTCCAGCTTCTCTGCCAGGTAGTCCATAGTTAGACCAAGTTCCTTGCGTCTTGCCTTGGCACGGCTTCCGATAGTTCTGCGAAGTTCTGTATCGTTCATGACATGCACCCCTTTTATGAATCACCTGCGGCCAGACCGCAGGCTTTTTGATTATTGATCATCTTCCACGTACAATATACCATTTTTGCAAAATATATGCAATATGCAATTTATTATTATTTTTTATTGTTGCTTTTTGCTTGATATTATTTCTGAATGTGGTATTATATCGATGAAGAAATGTTGCATAACGCAACCCAAAAAGAAGAACATCAATTGCAGAAAGGAGGTAACGAATGACAGAAAAGATCGCAATGACGGTTGAGGAAGCAGCGGATTTCACCGGGATCGGTAGAAATACGCTGAGACAGCTCATAAGCTGGAAAACAATGCCTACGATCAAGGTCGGACGCAAAGTCCTCATAAGGACGCAGGACCTTGACAGATTCCTCGAACTCAACCGCAACACTGATCTGAGGAATCAGGCGGAAGTGATCCCTCTCACGGGATATGTAAACTAAAAAGCGGCCCATCACGGGAGCCGCAGATGTAACGGGATATCCGGCAGGAGCCTCGATATACCTCTAAGCACCATCAGTATATCACATGGCTCCTCCGGATGAACAAGGAATTTTTCAGAAGGAGACATTTTATGACAGAACTAAAAGGAAATAAGATCATCGCCATAGATCATGGCTATGGCAACATCAAGACAGCAAACACCGTGACACCAACAGCTATCACAGCCTACGACAGCCCGCCAGTCTTTACCGGAAACATTCTGGAATACGAAGGCAGATGGTACAGGATCGGCGAAGGCCATAAGGAATTCACACCTGACAAGGCGATCGATGAAGATTATTACCTTCTGACCCTGATGGCCATCGCCAGAGAGCTCAATCAGGAGCATATCACGGAAGCCGATGTGCATATCGCATGCGGCCTGCCGCTCAGATGGGTCAGTACCCAGAGGGAGACCTTCAGAGAATATATGCTCAAAAAGAAAAGTGTCAGGTTCAAATTCAACGGCACCGAATACCGCATCAGGATCACAGGCTGCACGGTCTTCCCGCAGGGTTACCCTGCGATAGTCAGGAATATCGATCAGTACCGCGGGGTTCATATGCTGGTGGATATCGGTAACGGCACGATGAACATCATGTATATCGTCGACAAGAAGCCTCAGGAAGGTCGCTGCTGGACAGAGAAGCTTGGCGTCAACCAGTGCATGATCAGGGCACGTAATGCAGTGATGGACAAATATGCAGTGAGTATCGACGAATCCATAGTCGAAAGGATTCTCAGGTTTGGCACAGCTGACATCAGTGAGAAGTTCACTGATGTCATACGCAGCGTTGCTGAGGAATATGTAGAAAACATATTCGCTGCACTTCGCAAATACGAGTATGACGCGGATCTTGTCAGGCTTCACATAGTCGGAGGCGGAGCATGCCTCGTGCAGAACTTCGGTGAATATGATCCGGACAGGGTCGAGATCAACGACGACATATGCGCAACGGCAAAGGGCTATGAGTATCTGGCCTATCAGATGCTCAGAAGGGGGAAATGATGGAAGAAAACACAAGAAAACTTCCCGTTCGCTTCAATCTGGATAAGCCCGATCAGAAGAGAGCCTGGGAGTATCTGCAGACGATGGACAGGAGTGTATTCACTTCCTGGAACCATGTGATCCATCTCGCTCTGCTTGACTACTTTGACCGCTATTACAGGATCCAGGAAGATCCGTATCTGGAGACCCGGGAGCGTGAGGAAAGATTCGTGCAGCAGATCGTAGATGCTGTGTGTGAATCGCTGAGGCAGACGCTGCCGCTGTTTCTGGCAGGATGCATGACTGGCATAACCGCCATGCATCCTGCGCCTGTTCCGGCGGTACAGAAGACAGCGGAAGCGCCACCCTCTTCTGAACAGAAAGAAGAACCTGAGCCCGAGGGTATCGACTGGGATTTCCTTGGATCATGATCAGCAGGGATGAAGAGTACACAGGCCGGTATCAAATCACAGCATATCTGATGCCGTCCAGATGTCTGAAAAGGCGCGATATATATCAAAGGTTGCGCATATAAACGGTTTTGCAGCAGATGGTGCCATAACAGGCGAAAAGTCATAACACATTAGTGACACCAGCAGCAAAGATCGCGGTCAGACTTGCAGAAGATCACTTAATGCACTGAAGGCTCTGCCTGACACGGAGCATTCAATCAAAAAATGAGTTCAGCCGGGCAGCAACCGCATCTGAAACCAAATGAATAAAACTGCCGTATGGGGTCTGCTGAGTTGGAATTATGTCGACTTTTAAGAAATGCCGATGTTCAGATCGAGTCCTTGAAAACATAGGATTCCCGATCAAAAACATCGGCATAACTAATTCCGGAA
>CACYYD010000035.1 GCA_902778585.1 uncultured Eubacteriales bacterium
CGAAAAAGTCGAAAAACTCGAAAAAGTCTAACTCCAAATATTCTAAAGTCTCTCATGGAGAACTGCCTTATTCAAGGCACCGTTATATTAAGCGCTTACGGAGGAGGTCAGTTTTTATGGCAAAATATAGCTTTGAATTTAAACTGAAGCTTGTTAACGAGTATGAAAATGGGCAGGAGGGTCTAAGAGGTATTGCAAAGAGATATGGTATCCATCATCACAATCTTGAGAAATGGGTAGCGATCTACAGGCAGCACGGGAAAGAAGGTCTTGTGAGAAGTAGACAAAATCAAGCCTACACTTTTGAATTCAAGTTTCATGTAGTAGAGTTGTATCTAACAAGTGAGCTCTCTTATCAGGACGTGGCATTTCAGGTTGGCATGACTAATCCATCGCAAGTCGCAAAATGGGTCATGGATTACAGAGCTGCCGGCCCCGAAGCTTTGAAGCCCAGAAAGAAAGGCCGAAGGAAATCGATGGACAAGGATAAAATCATTCGAGAAATCGAAGAAAGTGATTCCGACGAGCAAAAGGAACTCTTAAAGCAATTGCAGGAAGAGAACCTCAAGCTGCGTATTGAGAATGCATTTTTAAAAGAGTCGAGGAGGCTGCGTTTAGAGGAGGAAGCTCTTCTGAACGAACTGCGAGAATCGTCCACAGTCTCCGAGGAGAATTCAAATTAAAGGACATTCTCGCGACAGTCGGCTTTCCAAAGGCGACATACATGTATTGGCAAAAGAGATTCGATCGAGAAGATCCGGACGCGGAATTGCTGCGGAAACTCAAGAGAATAAGAGCAGATCATAAGGATTACGGCTATCGCAGACTATGGGGTGAACTTAGAAAGCAAGGGATCAAGGTGAACAAGAAGCGAGTCCATCGCATAGTTCAGAAGTATGGCCTGCAAGTAACTTCATACACCAGTAAGAGCCGCAGGTTCAGCACGTACAAGGGCGTTGTGGGAAGGATCTCTCCTAACAGAGTAAATAGACGGTTTACGACCTGTATTCCACATCAGAAGATAACTACGGATACATCTGAGTTCAAGTATTATGAGCCTGATGAGAAAGGCAGAGTCACGATCAAGAAGCTGTACCTCGACCCATTCCTGGACCTATGGAATCTGGAGGTATTAAGCTATGGGATCTCAGATAGGCCTTCTGCGAATAGCATAATGACAGCTCTCGGTAAAGCCATCGACGTAACCAGCGACTGCAAGTACAGACGAACTTTCCACTCCGACCGCGGCTGGGCATACCAGATGGGTGTTTACCGTCAAAGGCTGAAAGATAATCGCATATTCCAGAGCATGTCCCGCAAAGGTAATTGTTACGACAATTCTCCAATGGAGAACTTCTTTGGGATCATGAAGCAGGAGATGTACTATGGGCAAGTTTACAATAGCTTTGATGAACTCAAAGAAGCAATAGATCAATATATACGTTATTACAATGAGAAACGCAGCAAGGCATCCCTTGGCTATCGGAGCCCAATCGAGTACCGGAACGAAATGCTCGCTGCATAGAAAAACTCCGGCGATTTCTCGCCGGAGCAAAAGTCTAACTATTTGGGGTCACCTCAGTTGTCCTCTTGCTTTATATCTTTATTTTCACTTTAGTCCCCTAAAGTTCGCCCCCAAACTAAGTGTACGAAAAACGCATCCCCCAAACTTGATTTCATTATTTCACAGACCCCAAATGATTTTGGATACCCAGCAAAATGAGTAACGGGAGGATCAACTGATCCTCCCGTATTCATTTCAGCGTATATTTCTTTTGTATGGTCTTCGCTTTTGACCGGTCTTCACCTCGTATCTTTCCGGTGGAAGAGGAGATGCCAGCATCTGAGCATTCTTCCTTTCTGCAAACAGGAATCTGTTCCTCAGATGCTCAAAATTACGGAAGCCTCTGGCATTGCGCTTCAGGTCCTTAGCGATCCGGTTCAGAGATTCCATCGGTCCGTTTGAGAGTCTGCTTAAATGAGACCCGTCAGCACAGAACCTTTCCATCACGATGAAAGAATTGATGATGGACTCAAAATGGTAATCCAGGGTATATGCGATGTCGCGGAAGATCGGGAATCCTGGATTGCGGTATTCCTGGATAAGCTGCCTCAGTGCAGGCCATGCCTTTTTAGGGTTATTGCCATAAGAATTGTTGAAGAATATGTATTTATCTTTGAGGCGCCGAAGCTGCTTAAGGTCAGGGTCTATCTGGAAGAGAAGGCGCTCTATCTCAGAAAGATCAAGATAGTATCCGATCCTGTAATTGAATCTGGGAGGATCCGATTATCTGAGATCGTCCGGATTTGAGAGTATGACCCACTGAAAGTGCTTTACAAGATAGTATTCCCTCGAAGGGTGAACTTTATCTGCTTGTGGAAGTATGCCTCGCGCTCCCGGTGGCGCTCCTCATCACGAAGCCGCAGTCTTCTTGCGAGTTTGTTGAGATAGATCCAGCTTTTTCTGGATCGTGACTATCCGCTTCTTATCTTTGATGCACTGGTCTACCAGCTCAACGTCGGAATCTTCTAAATTCACAAACTTTATGATATTATCCACTTACAAATTCTCCTTTCTTGTTGTGGTATTGGACACACTAATGATAAGAAAAGTGAGAAAAAGAGGGCAACACTTCAAAGTGCTGTCCTCTTGCTTTATTTTCTGAAATTCACTTTAGTCCCCTAAAGTTCGCCCCGAAACCAGGTGTACGTAACTGGCATCCCCCAAACTTGATTTCATTCTTTCACAGACCCCAATTGTTTTTGGAGACCCTTTATCATCTCCTTCTCTGCAATTACGGGTAGAATCCCGTTAAAAGCTATTTGATCGGTTCAAGTCTGTCGCACGTTGGCGCTGCCGGCGGCTCGTGGCGCGTTATGTGGTAATACGCGTAGTCTTCGGCCGTAAGCTTGCTGCCTTCGCGGAAGAGCTCTTCTGCCTCGCTCTTCTTATCCGGATGGATGCGCACTGAAATACCGCAGCTGGCCGAGATGAATCTCGGGACCGGCATTACGGTAACTGCTGCCGGCTTCAGAAGCTTCTCTGTCATGATGGCAGCGTGCGTTGATTCAAATGTGAGCAGATAATATTCGTCCATTTACAACTTGATGACCTTGCTGACTTCCTGCATTGCGCCGAGGATGTCGTACATGTTGCTTACTGTTCCGACCTTGAGGTCGTCCTTGATGCCGTAGAAGTTGAGGCATGTTCCGCATACGAGGACCTGTGTTCCCTTCTCGATGAGGGTATTGAGGTTCTCGATGATCTGTGGCTCGTCGCCGGCTGGAAGCTTAACGCCTTCGTTCATGAAGAGAACGTATGACGGAACTCTGTCGGATTCACTGAGTGTGAAGATAGCCATCTTTGCAAGATTGCCGCCCAGCTCGCTGTCGTTTGTTCCGATAGCGTTTGTGTTGAAGAATACAGCGTATGTATCTGCTTCTGCAACGCTTGCGCCCTTAATAGTCTCGCCGTTAGCGAATTTTACGAGGAACTTGTCGCCAAACTCTTCAGCTGTAGCTTTTCTGCCGAGAGCGTCACCGAGTCTCTCGAGGTTGCCTACCTGAGTAGGGCCGTCAACGATGATCTCAACATCCTGCTCGCCTGCTTCGAGCTCCTTCTTAGCCATAATTACAGGAATAGGGCACTGCTTGCCGCCTGCATCGATTCTCATTTTCAATTACCTCCGATTTATTGTGTATTAACTGTTTTCAGTTGATTTCTGCCCTTTTTGCGGGGCAAACCATACACAATAAATATACTCTCAATTTGTATCACTAACTATTGAATAAATCAATAACGTACCGGATTTTGTACGCCGGTGAAGCATAGGCCTGAAAAAGGAAAACTTGACAAAGAGAACAGTCCCCTGTGTCTACCGCGGCGCCATCCATGTTATACTTACTGTGATTGGAGATTTATATGGTTATATTTGATTTGGACGGCACACTCTGGGATTCTTCCGTACAGGTGGCCGAATCGTGGAATATCCTGATAAAAAATGAATACGGTTATGACCGCGGTCTTACCGCCGCAGACATATCGCGCAATATGGGGAAGACCATGAACGCCATAGCCGACGACCTCTTCGGGGACATGCCCGAAGAGGAACGCTATGCCCTGGCGCGCAAGTGCGAGGTCTTCGAGAACGGCTACATAACCGAACACGGAGGACGCCTCTTTGACGGTGTCGAAGAGACTCTTGGCTCACTTAAGGACGCGGGCGTTCCTATGGCTGTGGTCAGCAACTGCCAGGAGGGCTATGTGAAGGCCTTCCTCGATTCGATGGACATGTGGAAGTACTTCGAAGACTACGAGGAGTGGGGCAGGAGCGGACTTCTGAAGGCCGACAACATAAAGCTCGTCATGGAACGGAACGGCGCAGGCAGCGGGATATATGTGGGAGACATCCAGAAGGACTCCGACGCTGCCCACGAGGCGGGCGTACCATGCATCTGGGCAGAATACGGCTTCGGCGAGATAAGCGACGCCGAGGCGGTGCTTCATGATTTCGCAGATCTGCCGGCCATGCTGAAAGATCTGGGGTTTATGTAGATAATTACCGGCTGCATAATGGCAGCTGTCAAAAGAAAGAAAAAGGAGCCAAAACACAATGAAGCTTAACAACAGGCGGACCGTTCTGGTGGGACTCGCATTCCTTTCGATATGCGCGTTCTGGCAGATGTACGACAACGTTATTCCTCTGGTCCTTACAAAGACCTTCCATCTGCATGAAACGTTCTCGGGTGCCATCATGGCTGCCGACAACATACTGGCGCTCTTCCTGCTGCCGTTCTTCGGGACACTGTCAGACAGGACGAATACAAAACTCGGAAAGAGGACTCCGTACATCATCGGCGGTACGGCCGCTGCGGTGATACTGCTCAACATACTGCCTGTGCTGGACAATTCATATTACAAAGCAGCAAGCACAGGCAAGATGGTCGCATTCGTCGTGATACTGGCGCTCCTGCTGGTGGCGATGGGAACATACCGTTCGCCTGCGGTCGCGCTGATGCCTGACGTGACACCAAAGCCTCTCCGTTCCCGCGCTAACGCCATCATCAATCTGATGGGAGCGGTCGGAGGCATAATCTACCTGGCGATCGCAGCGGTGATGTATCCGAATTCAAAGGTACTGGGGCAGGAACACGTAAACTACGGTCCGCTCTTCGTGATAGTCTCGCTTATCATGGCTGCGGCTGTGCTGATCCTGCTGATCACCATCAAGGAGCCTAAGCTGGCAGAAGAGAACCGCAAGCTCGAGGCGGAGCACCCTGAGTGGAACCTCGCCGAGGACGACGGAAGCGGCAATGAGGTGCTGCCTCCTGAGGTAAAGAAGAGCCTCGGGTTCCTGCTTGCGTCGATAGCCCTCTGGTTTATCGGCTACAACGGGATCACGACATGGTTCACCACATACGTTGACAAGGTGATGGGGCAGGGACTCGGCGGAGCCTCGACATGCCTTCTCATTGCGACAGGCGGCGCCATCATATCCTACATACCTATCGGAAGCATCGCTCATAAGATAGGCCGCAAAAAGACTATCCAGATAGGAATAATCCTTCTTGCGGCATGCTTCGCGGCGGGATTCTTCCTTACGACCGCATTCAGCAGCATCAACGCGATAATGTTTGTCGTGTTCGCGCTCGTGGGCTTTGCCTGGGCGGCTATCAACGTAAACTCGCTGCCTATGGTGGTCGAGATGTGCCGCGGATCGGACATCGGAAAGTTCACCGGCTACTACTACACCGCGTCGATGGCGGCGCAGGTTGTGACACCTATACTGGCGGGATTCCTTATGAGGAACGTCAGCTACAAGGTGCTCTTCCCGTATGCAGCCATCTTTGTGCTGCTGAGCTTTGTTACTATGACGATGGTAAAGCACGGCGATGCCGCACCTGAGGTGAAGCACGGACTCGAAGCCTTCGAGGACATGGACGACCTCAACGAATAAAACTACTGAAAGAAGATGTTTTCATAAATGAGCAGAAGAGAAATAAAACTTGCAAAACACTATGCCCACAGGGGCTATCACGATAAGCCACAGATACCGGAGAACTCGATGGCCGCTTTCAGAAGGGCCGTTGAGTACGGGCTGGGCTCGGAATTCGACGTACACCTTATAGCTGACGGATCGCTCGTGATCTTTCACGACGAGCAGCTAGAGCGCCAGACGGGCGTGAAGGGCGAGATAGAGGACTACGACATCACCAACCTCAGAAAGCTGAGGCTCGAGGGAACGGACGAGATGATCCCGACCTTCGACGAGGTGCTTGATCTTTACGAGGACACGGGGCTGCCGCTTCTCATAGAGCTGAAGTCCGCGAGGGGCAATTACACGAAGCTCGCCGAGGCGGTGTGCAAAAGGCTCGACAGCTACAAAGGCGAGTTCGTTCTGGAGAGCTTTGATCCGAGAGCGGTGCTTGCAGTGAAAAAGTTCAGACCGGACTTTGTAAGGGGACAGCTTGTGCAGGACTTCTTTGTCACACCGGAGAAACTGCATATGTACCAGGTGGTGATGCTCACATATCTGATGTTCAATAAGCTGACGAAGCCTGACTTCATCGCGAGCAGGATAGGTGACCGCAGAAGACACGCTCTCAGGCACGCAGTCGAAAAGGAAGGTCTGCCTGAGGTGGCGTGGACCATCAAAAATGCTGAAGACTATGCGGCGACGGTCGCCGCGGGGCGCATACCTGTGTTTGAGCAGATAACGCCTGAAGAACTTGAGAAACTGGTCCGCTGAGGACAGGAGGACTGAGATGACTGAAAGAAGGATGAAAAAGATCATAAAGAGGAACACCCGCCGCAGGATAGCGCAGGGCATCGGAGCCGCGGCAGGAATACTGGCGTGGGCGGCCGCGATCGGCGCGTACATCGTGGGAGAGAAAAAGCTCGAGGCTTTCAGGCCTAAGGTAGAGGATCTTCTGGAACGCGGTAAAGGCGAAAAGGAAGATTAAGCAGGGGCTGAGTCTTCAGTCTGAAAAGAGAAGGAGTATCTATGGGGACTAAAAGAAAACTTACACCTGTGGGGATATGGCATTACGTGCGGCTGATATACAGATCAGCGCTGTTTCTGCTTGTGCTTTTCGCATATATCCGCTACAGGTTCGTAACAGGAGAGCCTTTCATACTGGGGCTCGAGAAGATGCCGGGGCTTATCATTTTTGTATGGACGGTATACGTAATCGAGATGATATTCCGATTCTTCCCGTCGAAGATAGAAAGCCCGGGCAGCCAGAAGCAGTTTGCGCGCAATTACATAAAGACCGGAAGGACCGACGTCGTCATACCTGACAACAACGCGGTCATGCTGGTGGCCCTCATATGGATAGTCTTCAACGGCATATTCGGTATGCTGCACATGATGGGCATACTGGATGACGGCGTCATGATAGTGCTGTGCAGCGCGTATTCGGTCTGCGACATGATATGCATCATGTACTTCTGCCCGTTCCAGTCGTGGTTTCTGAAGAACAAGTGCTGCGGATCGTGCCGCATATACAACTGGGACTATGCGATGATGTTCACGCCGCTGTTCTTTGTTGAGAAGACGTATACATGGAGCCTGCTGCTGCTTTCGGTGGCGCTTCTGGTGAGATGGGAGATCACCTTCTACAGGCATCCTGAGAGATTCTCCGAGAACACGAACGGCTACCTGAAATGTGCCAACTGCACCGAGAAACTGTGCCATCAGAAGAAGCAGCTCCACAGGCTGTGGAAACAGATAGAGGAATATACCAACAACAGGCGGAAAAAGCTTGAAATATAACTGAGAGGAAGAGCGATGCTTAAGAAGAGAAAAGAGAAGATGGAGAGAAGAGACGGAAAGAGGATCATATGGCCTGACGGCTATCATAATATCCTGCCGTACATAATGCCTAAGAGGACAGAGGCCGAAGTCTCGATGACCCAGCAGTTTGACGTGACCAATCTGGTGAAGTACATGGCTGAGCGCAACGAGAAAGAGGGCACCAACCTCAAGATCTTCCATGCGATATGCACTGCCGTGGCGAGGACTGTTTACCACAGGCCTAAGCTCAACTACTTCATCTCGGGGCGCAGATATTACGAGAGACCTGACATCACGCTGTCGTTCGTTGTGAAGCAGAAGTTTGAGGACGAAGCCGACGAGACGCTGATGTTTCTCAAGGTCGATCCGGACATGAACCTCGATTCGATCTCAAAACTCATAATCGGCGACGTTAAAAAGGTGCGCAAGGAGAAATCCAACGACCTCGACAAGCTTATGAACTTTGTAGGATCCCTTCCGAGGCCGGTCCTTGAGGTCTTCTTCGGGTCTCTGAGAGTCCTCGAATACCACGGGATCATGCCGAAGTCACTCACAGCGGGCGACCCTAACTATTCATCGGTACTGCTTTCGAACCTGGGATCGATAAAGTCGGATTCATGCTACCACCACCTGAGCAATTACGGGACCTGTTCTGTGATGATCACCATCGGAGTCCTTCATAAGGAGCAGAAACAGATGGCCGACGGCTCATGGCAGGAGAGAGATGTTATCAATTGCACATTCAATATCGACGAAAGACTTGCGGACGGATTCTACTTTGCAAAGTCTCTCAGGATCGCGGACTACATGCTCACGCATCCTGAATCGATGACGGAGCCTATAAGCAAGACTGTTCCGGTCGAACTGTAGGAAAGGACGGAAGGCGATGAGCAGATTCAAGGAAAGTGAAAAGCACATGGCTCCCGAGCCTGTGAAGGAAAAGAAGAAAAAACGCGGTCTCTGGTGGAAGATCCCTATGTGGATCGTAATCGTGGCAGTCGTCTGCGCCGGAGCCTCGGCGCTGGTCAATTACGGTGTGTCGCTGCACCTGAGGCACTACATCAACAGCTTCGATCCTGTTGAGTACAGCGAGGCCGACAGGCTGGTCCCTGAGATAGACGAGGCGACAGGATACTACACATTCACGACTGACCGTGAGCTGAAGATAATGATGCTCACCGACATCCACCTCGGCGGAGGTTTCTGGAGCCGTGAGAAGGACCGCAAGACTGTATACGAAGTCATAAGCATGCTGCAGAAGGAGAAGCCTGATCTGGTCATACTTGACGGCGACAACACTTTTGCCGTGCCGGGACCTGTATACAACGGCGGCGGAACGCTGAACAACTACATGGCGGCCCGCGACGTTATACAGATCTTTGAGCATGAGGGCGTATACTTCTCGACTGTATTTGGCAACCACGATACCGAGGTCTTTGACTACACAGGCAGACAGAAACTCGGGCAGCTGTACATGAAAGACAAGTTCGAGCACTGCATCTTCGACCAGAACTTCACTGACGGCGGAGACCTTCCGTCTGTCACCAACCAGATAATACAGGTGAAGAACACCAAGGGCGAGCTCACAAAGGCTATCCTTCTGGTGGACAGCAACGCTTACGTGGACAATTCCATACAGGCTGTCCTCAACTGGGACTACGACATCATCAGGGATTCCACTGTCGACTGGGCAGCTGAGTCCATAAAGGCTCTCGGAAGCCCTAAGACTGTGGCGTTCTTCCACATACCGACGAGTGAGTTCAGGATCGCGTATGAGGAGCTCGATGCAAACGGCTTCAAGGATACCGAGAACACAAAGTACATCTCGGGCGTATGGGACGAGCTGATCGATCCTGAGGCCGAAAGCCGCATCTGGCACGGAGGCATCGCGAACAAGGAAGTGCCGCTGGCAGACATAGACAAGTTCTTTGAGACGCTCGGGCCAGACGGCATGAACGTGCTCGAGGCTTGCTACTGCGGACACGACCACGTGAACAACGCAGTGGTAAATTACAAGGGAGTCGATCTCTGCTACGGCTACTCGATCGACAATCTAGCGTATACGGACATCAACTACTCCGGGCTCCAGAGAGGCGCAACGATAATAACGATCGCTCCTGACGGGACAAGGACGACCGTATACAAGAACGCATATCTGGATTACGGCGTGCCGGCAGACAAGTTTGTCGATGTATATACGGATAAGCTTCTCTACGAAGGCAGCAAACCTGACGGAGTTCTTAAGCCATAGCGGCAGTCAACTCCGTACTGGCTGCAGTTCATCTTAGTGTTCATCATGATACTGCTCTCTGCCACATTGGGACTTACAGAGAAATAGAGGTATATAAATGGCAGGACCGGGACCGGGACGAATGGGCCCGATGAGCTTCCTTACCGAGGAAGAAAAACAGAACATGCCTAAGGTCAGCAAGGCCTTGCTGATCAGAATAATGAGTTATCTAAAGCCGTACTGGCTGCAGTTCATCTTCGTGTTCATCATGATACTGCTCTCCGCCACGGTGGGGCTGCTGCCGTCGATTCTGACGGGCCGCATCGTTGACGAGGCACTCGTGGGCAAAAACATGGAGCTCCTCATAAAGCTGCTGCTGGCGGCTTTTGCCGCTCTCACCGTGAGCCAGCTCGTGGGCGTGCTCGAAAACTACATAAACGCGTGGATCTCGCAGCGCATCATCTTTGACATGCGAAACCAGATGTACAAGCATCTGCAGTATATGCCGCATTCCTTCTTCACGACGGAGAAGCAGGGCGACATAATCACGCGAATGAACACTGATATAAGCGGCGTGAGCTCCGTCATAAGCGGGACTCTGTCGAACATCGTCAGCAATGTCGCGACGGTCATCACGACTCTCGTGGCGCTCTTTGGCATGAGCGTTCCTCTGGCGCTTGTGGGCATCGCGGTCATCCCGCTGCTCATTCTGCCTACGAGGACTGCCGGCCGCACGCGCTGGAAATACCTCACGCAGAGCCAGGCCAAGAGCGACGAGCTCAACCAGAAGATAGACGAGACGCTGTCGGTAAGCGGCTCGATGCTGGTAAAGATATTCACGCGCGAGCAGAAGGAGTACGATGACTTTGTAAAGATCAACAAGGAGGTGACCGACCTCAACCTTAAGGAACAGAGATCGGGTCAGCTCTTCCGCGTCGTGATGGGGATGTTCAGGCAGCTCGGACCGCTGCTGATCTATTTTGCGGGCGGCTATTTCATAATCCGCAACATCGACTCGACGCTGACTGTCGGAATGATAACCGCGACGGTTGCGCTGATCAACAGGCTGTATATGCCGATCGAGCAGCTTCTGAATCTGTCGGTCGACTTCACCCGCTCGCTGGCGCTCTTCACGCGTATCTTCGATTACTTCGACCGCGAGAACACCATAGTCTCGCCGGAGGATGGCAAGAAGCCTGATGTCGACAACAAACCCATCACTTACGATCATGTTGCTTTCAGCTACAACCCTGAGTCGCAGATACTTAAGGACGTGAACTTTGAGGTGC
The DNA here is from genome assembly GCA_902778585.1 of uncultured Eubacteriales bacterium. Lineage (GTDB taxonomy): Bacteria > Bacillota > Clostridia > Peptostreptococcales > Anaerovoracaceae > Crickella. The sequence continues at coordinate 11,316 of CACYYD010000035.1, forward strand.
CGGGCGGCAGCATGTACGCTGTGGTCGGTCCTTCGGGATCGGGCAAGTCGACGGTAGTCAATCTCATCCCGAGACTGTACGACGTTGATTCGGGTTCGGTAAAGATAGCGGGCGTTGATGTCCGCGACTTTGATCTCACGTATCTGAGGTCGCAGATAGGCGTGGTCACGCAGGAGACCTATCTCTTCAACGGGACCATTCTTGAGAACCTGCGCTATGCCAACGACAATGCGACGATGGAGCAGATCGAGGAGGCCTGCCGCATCGCCAACATACATGACTTTATTACGCACCAGCCGGACGGCTATGACACGCAGGTCGGAAACCGCGGACTCAAGCTGTCGGGCGGCGAAAAGCAGAGGCTCTCGCTTGCGAGGGTCATACTGAAGGATCCTAAGATACTCATTCTGGACGAGGCGACATCTGCCCTCGACTCCATATCGGAGAACTCCATACAGGGCGCGCTTGAGCAGATGATGGTGGGCCGCACGAGCATAGTCATCGCGCACAGGCTCTCGACCATCCTCAAGGCAGACAGGATACTCGTCGTAAAGGACGGGGTCATCGCCGAGCAGGGCACGCATGAAGAACTTCTGGAGCTCGGAGGCACTTACAAGGAGCTGTACGAGACGCAGTTCCGCCAGGCGATAGAGAGCGAGGCCGCAAAGTCCGGCGCTGCCGAAGAAGAGTCCTGTGACGGGCTGGATATAAGTGTGCTTTCGACTCAGTACAAGGTGAGAAAGATCACAGAGTCCGACATCTCGGCGGTGTACAGGCTGGCGAAATCCAACCGCAGATACTACAGGTATCTCGGAAGGATACCGACCCGCGAGAGCCTTACGGAGATCATATCGGAGGTGCCTGAGGGCGCATCCGTGAAGAGCAAGCACTTTGTGGGCTTCTACGATGATGACGAAAGGCTTGTCGCTGTGATGGATCTTATCACCGGATATCCGGAGAGCGACGACGCCTTCATAGGCTGGCTGATGGTCGACGGAGACATGCAGGGCAAGGGCGTCGGGTCCGGCATCTTCGCGGACGTGAGAGCTGCGATGAAGGCTGCAGGCTATGACTATATGTCGCTTGCGGTGATAAAGAAGAATGAAGAGGCTGTAAAATTCTGGGAGTCCCAGGGCTTCAGCGAAGACGGCGAGTCCGTCAGTACAGAAGGGTACGAAGTCTATAAATTCGCAAGGGATATATAAGGCGAATCATAAGAAAGAGACAAATTTCGCAAAATCTTTACAACGAAAGAAAAGCATAAAATGGGCGAAAAACCGGTTTTCAGAAAGGCGGCGTGGAGCGACCTTGACGACATAGTGAGAATATATGACAAAAGCCACGACGCAGAGGAGGCCGGCCTGACAACGACCGGCTGGCTCAGAGATATCTATCCCGTAAGACCGGTAGCAGAAGCTTCTCTGAAGCGTGACGATATGTACGTCGCCGAGGTTGACGGCCGGGTCGCAGCTACAGGGGTCATCAATCAGATACAGGTCGATGTATATGCAGACTGCGACTGGGTGTATAAGGGACCTGATGACGATGTGTCGGTGCTGCACACCCTGGCGGTGGATCCCGACGCGCGCGGAATGGGGATCGGTCCGGCCTTTGTAAAGTACTGGGAGAAACTGGCAGCTGATGAAGGCTGTTCGATACTCAGAATAGATACCAATGCTATCAACAAAAGGGCGCGTGCCATGTATGCGAAGCTCGGATACATCGAATCGGGCATCGTGCCTACGGTGTTCAACGGGATACCGGGAGTCGACCTGGTACTGATGGAGAAGTTCAACGGTACAGAAATACAGCGGCGTCTGCGTGAGATGCAGGATGATAAGTATGCGGATTTCCAGATAGCCCTTATCCCGGGAAAAGCGCGTGAGTGCACGATAGGAGTCCGTACTCCGCAGCTGAGAGCATATGCGAAGGACCTGATGAAGGCTGCGAAAGCTGATGAAGAGGCGCGCAAAGAACTGGAGTCTTTCCTGAACATCCTTCCGCACAAGTACTTTGACGAGATGCAGCTGCATGCATTCATAATATCTGAGATAAAGGACTTTGATGAATGCATGGAAGCGGTGGAGCGCTTTCTGCCTTACGTGGACAACTGGGCGACCTGCGACCAGCTCTCGCCTAAGGTCTTCGGGAAGAAGAAGGGCGAAAGGCTCGTGCACGGAGCGGAGCTGCTTGAGCATATAGATAAGTGGCTTGCTTCGGACAGGACATATACCGTGCGCTTCGGCATGGGCATGCTGATGCAGCACTTCCTTGATGAGGAATTTGACCCGGCGTGGATGGAGCGGATCGCTTCTGTCCGCTCGGACGAGTATTATATAAACATGATGATCGCCTGGTATTTTGCTACGGCGCTCGCGAAGCAGCCTGACGCGGCGATGGCGGTGCTGCATGAGGGCAGGCTGGATAAGTGGACGCACAACAAGGCGATACAGAAGGCGACCGAAAGCCGCCGGATAACGGATGAAATGAAAGCGTATCTGCGTACGCTGAAGATCAGATAGAAGCCGGTCCGTGGGACAGGCAGGAGAAACAATGAGTCAGATCAGCATTTTTGACACGATGAACAATAACAATTCGCAGCCGCTCGCTGCGAGAATGCGTCCGCGCGACCTCGATGAATTCGTAGGTCAGCAGCATCTTGTGGGCGAGGGCAAGGTCCTGCGCAATCTCATTGAGCGCGACAGCGTCTCCTCCATGATATTCTGGGGGCCGCCGGGAGTCGGCAAGACTACACTGGCGCAGATAATCGCGGCAAGGACGGACGCGCAGTTCATCACGTTCAGCGCTGTCACGAGCGGCATCAAGGACATCAAGACCGTGATGCAGCAGGCCGACAAGATGACGTCTGTGGGTGCCCGCACTATAGTATTCGTGGACGAGATCCACAGATTCAACAAGGCGCAGCAGGATGCCTTTCTGCCTTTTGTGGAGAAGGGAAGCATCATCCTCATAGGCGCCACGACAGAGAACCCGTCATTCGAGGTAAACGGCGCTTTGCTGTCGAGGTGCAAGGTCTTTGTGCTGCACCAGCTGAGCGCTGAAGACATAGCGCAATTGATACGCAATGCTGTGAAGGACCCGCGCGGTTTTGGCGAGCAGGACCTCCGCATCAGCGATGATGTCATAGACGCGCTTGCAAACTTCGCCAACGGTGATGCTAGGACAGCACTTTCGACGCTTGAGATGATGGTGCTGAACGCCGATCATTCGGCTGATCCTGCTGACGGGCATGAAATAATCACTGTAACGACTGAAGATTTTGAGCAGTGCACATCGAGAAAGTCGCTGCTCTATGACAAGCAGGGCGAGGAACACTACAACCTTATATCCGCCCTGCATAAATCGATGAGGAACTCTGACGCGGACGCGGCCGTGTACTGGCTGGCGCGCATGCTCGAATCGGGCGAGGACCCGATGTATATAGCGCGCCGCGTGACGCGCTTCGCGGCAGAGGATGTCGGCCTCGCCGACCCGAGAGCTTTAGAGCTCTCGGTCGCGGCATTCCAGGCATGCCATCTGATCGGAATGCCGGAGTGCAGCGTGCACCTCACCGAGGCCGTCATCTACAACGCGCTCGCGCCTAAGTCTAACGCCATGGAAGTCGCCTATATGGCGGCGGCGCGCGATGCCAACGAGCACATCGCCGAACCGGTCCCGCTGCACATCCGCAATGCTCCTACAAAGCTGATGAAAGAGCTCGACTACGGCAAGGGATACATCTACGCGCACGACACCGAGGACAAGATAGCAGACATGGAATGTCTGCCTGAGAATCTCCGCGGCACCGAGTACTATCACCCGGGTGATCAGGGCTTTGAGCCGCGGTTTAAGGAGCGCTACGAGTCCATAAAAAAATGGCGCGAAGAGCACCGCAAAAAATAAAATAAGCGGACCGATGTGATATGCTCCCTCTATGAGAGACAGTAAAAAATAAAACTGTTAATCATGGAGGGAGTTTTTCTTATGGAAAGGAAGGGCGTAAAAATCTCTGCTGAGA
>CACYYD010000036.1 GCA_902778585.1 uncultured Eubacteriales bacterium
AATACTGCCGAAAACCTTGCGGCAGCAGCCGATGGAGAAAACTACGAATGGACAGATATGTACGAGGGCTTTGCAAAGACTGCTGAAGAAGAAGGATTTCCTGAATTGGCGTCTAAGTTTCGCATGGTTGGCGAAATAGAAAAACATCATGAAGAACGTTACCGCGCGCTGCTTCATAATGTGGAAGCACAGGAAGTATTCTCCAAGAGCTCTGTGAAAGTATGGGAATGCAGAAACTGTGGACATATCATTGTTGGCACAAATGCTCCTGATGTATGTCCGGTATGTGCACATCCGCAGAGCTATTTCGAACTGAATGCAGAAAACTATTAAACAAAGAAAAGAGGAAATTACAATGGAAATGAAATTCTATAGATGCGCACACTGCGGACAGATTGTTGCAATCGTAAAAAAGACAGGAGTTCCTATCATTTGTTGCGGAGAGCCGATGAAAGAACTCATTCCTGGGACAACTGATGCAGCTGCTGAAAAACACGTTCCTACATTTGAAGTCAAGGGTGATGTTGTCGAGGTAACTGTAGGCTCTGTTGAACATCCAATGATCAATGAGCATTATATTGAATGGATCGCAGTACAGACCAAGCAGGGCAATCAGAGAAAGTCTCTGGAGCCGGGCGAGCCACCTAAGGCATGCTTCCGTATCTGCGATGGTGATGAAGTGGAAGCAGTCTATGCTTACTGCAATCTGCACTCGCTTTGGAAAGCAGAATAGGCTTTTCCAGTCTTTGACGTAATATTACGATAATAATAGATAATTGCATTGTTGTTGAATCAAGCGCACAGGATATTGCTAGAAAACAGCACATTATGATTCAAGCTATGGGATTCATTTATTGATGAGTTTGCATCATAAAGTGTTCAATAATTAGTTTTCCAAATCGGGATTCTGACACTTAGTCAGGATCCTATTTAAATTTTGGGGGATGAGAAAAATCATTACATGAGCGGAATGAAGATTTTGAGAGTTTTTTGTGATTTTTTCAAAACAGCGATCCCGTAAACCATTGAAAACACTGAAGTCTACAAAAACGATTATGTACACCTGCTCCATAAAAAATGAGCTGGCAGAGCCAGCTCGTTTTTTTTGGAATATGAACGAAGGAATTGAACACTCGACGTGACAAAAAGAGGGTTCGTATCCGGGTGTATAATGGAGCGCACACCCGGAAAACGGCAGTCAAGGCTGCCGCAGGCACCGCGCGCGGGCGTAGCGCCTTGACTGCCGGATATTCCCTTCACCTTCATTTTTCCATGTCTTAAGAAAAACGTAAGATTTATGACAGCCTTTTCTTAATATGCGTGCGTTAAGTTATAATTGAGGTACGAAAGGAGTGCGTCATGAAAACTAACATACTGATCGTTGATGATGACAGGGAGATCGCTCAGGCAATAGCTTTTTATCTGCGGAATGAAGGCTATGAGCCAATTATTGCGCTTGATGGTATAGAAGCGCTCAATCTTATACGCAGCACCCCTGTTAGCCTGATCATTATGGATGTCATGATGCCGGGCCTTGATGGCATTCAGACCACGCTGCGCATAAGGGAAGAACACAATATTCCTATAATCATGCTTTCCGCGAAATCTGAAGACTATGACAAGATCACCGGCCTCAACGTAGGTGCTGATGATTACATGACAAAGCCTTTCAATCCTCTGGAACTTACTGCAAGGGTCAGATCTCAGCTGAGACGTTACAACCAGCTCGGCAGTGCAGCAGGAATAGCACCATCTAAGGTGATCCGATGCGGCGGACTCGAAATAGATGATGAGGCAAAGACAGTGACCGTTGATGGAGAACAGGTATCTCTGACTCCGCTCGAGTACGGCATACTGAAACTGCTGGCGTCGAACGCCGGCAGGGTCTTCAGCATCGATGAGATCTACGAAAATGTATGGAAGGAAGAAGCGTACAGTGCTGACAATACTGTTGCTGTCCATATTCGCAGGATACGTGAGAAGATCGAGATCGACCCGAAAGATCCTCGTTACCTCAAAGTAGTGTGGGGTGTAGGATACAAAGTCGAAAAGCAATAGAGGACGGATATGGAAAACATCACTTTAGAAAACAGATCTGCAAGTCGCAGCTTGTATGCGCTGCTCGAACTGCTTGCAGTATCAGCGGGAACGTCTACGGCCATTTTCTGCGCAGTCACATTCGGAGTCGCGAATCTGATGGATGTATCGCAATGGTCTGCAGAGAAACTTGAAGACATTGCCCCGGGTAGCTGGGTCGCTGAGTTCTCGAGCGGACACGCTCAGGCGGATTGCACAAGCAGATTCATGACCATCGCTGTCATTTGCGGATTGCTGGCTGTGGCCGCAGTCGCCGGCCTATGTGTGCTGACCGGCAGCTTCAGCAGAGATGAAGAGGGAAAGATAAAGCTTAACTGGTTCGACAGGCTGTGGAGCGAACTGCATCTGATGATCGGCTGTTTCGCTGCCACAGGAGCCGTGTGTGCTGCAATGCCGGTCGCAAAAATGGTATCGTGCGGCAATAAGTTTGGCCCGTTCGATCTGTCAAAGGTATTCAGTCCTGTTGAAGCGGACAATTACATGTTTGGCATTTCGAATACCACTGTGTTCTGGTATTGTACGGCAGGCATCGCGGCATGTCTTGCAATTATGGTCATTTGCTTCGTCACCCTTGTTAAGAAACTAAAAGCCCGTGAGCTGATCCATAGCTCACTCCTGGGCAAGATTCTTGGTATGCTCGGAATTGGTGCGGCTTTTGCGGGCCGTGGAGTCGCAAGGGCAGGCAGAGGTCTGGCTAAGGCGGGGCAGGGCATTGCAGAGAGAAATAAAGGTGCAGTCAGGCGCTTCTCCATTCCAAACGACGAAGACCGCCGCGCTGCCAGCAAGCTTATGATCAAATACTCGCTGATCGCCGCAGTGCTGATCGGACTTCCTGTATTCTTTATGATCATGTCCGGTGAATACGAATGGATGCTGCTCTGGACGATCGTCTCCATGGTGACCGCGATCATGCTGATCAGACGCAAGGTCGGCAAACTGGCTGAGATCAGAGCGGGCGTTATAGAAGTCAAGTCAGGAAACCTGACTCATAAGATAAGCGTCAAAGAGGATGAGAACGGGCCTAAGACGGACTTAGACCGGCTTGCTTCGGATATCAATCACATTTCCGAGGCGACAAATGCGGCGGTACAGAACGAGATCAAAAACCAGCGTCTCAAGACGGATCTTATAAGCAATGTCTCACACGATCTCAGGACCCCGCTGACATCGATGATCAGTTACCTGGATATCCTTGAGAAGGAGGGTCTGGACAGCCCGGATGCTCCGGCTCATCTCGCGATCGTAAGGGAAAAGACTGAACGGCTTAAAACATTGACGGAAGAACTCTTTGAAGCAGCCAAGGCATCGAGCGGCAACATTCCTTGCGAGATAGAGGATATAGATATCTCGGCGCTGATAGATCAGTCTCTTGCGGAGATGGGTGACCGTCTGGCTAAAAAGAAACTGAAAATAAAAAAGAATATCAGGACGGACAATACATTGGTGCGTGCAGATGGAAAGCTCCTGTACCGCGTATTCGAGAATCTGCTGAGCAATATAAGCAAATATGCGCTCGACAGAAGCCGCGTATACATAGATGTCAGCGAGTTGCCGGCATCATCAGACAAGCTGCTGGTGGAGTTCAAAAACATCTCTAAGGCGGAGCTCAACATATCACCGGATGAGCTCATGGAGAGATTCACCCGGGGTGACAGCTCGCGCAATACTGAAGGCTCAGGCCTTGGCCTGGCCATCGCAAAGGATCTTACGACGCTTATGGGCGGAGTGTTTGAGATCAGCATTGACGGAGATATGTTCAAGGCTTCGGTCCTGCTCGACCGCGCCTGAATAATATGTAACGAACATGTTGCAGTTTGATATAATTGATTTGTTAGAGACGGAGAACTTACGAACAATCTGAAAGGCGGTAACATGAGAAAAAGACATTACATGAAAACGGCCTTCGTCGGAGGCCAGCTGATCACCGGAAGGCATAAGGCAGCCATACAGGACTCTCTTGTAATGATAGACAAGGGCGGATTCGTATATGCCGGTGAGCGCAATTATGACATGGCGCCGAGCCTTGAGGGCTATGAAGTCATAGATGTCACAGGCAAGACTCTTATGCCGGGCATCATCGATTCACATCTTCACTTCAGCGGCAATCTGAACGACAACGATTCAGACTGGGTAAGAGAACCGCTTCTGCAGAAGACGGTAGTCGCCGTCCAGCAGGCTCATGACTGCCTGGAAAACGGACTTACGACTGTTGGAGAGATCTCCAGATTCGGCATTCCTATCAGGGATATGATAAACACCAATCAGATGCAGGGACCTAGAGTCATCGCGACCGGAAGAGGTTTCTGCGCGACTGCTTCACACGGAGACTCCCACAACTGCTCCATCGAAGAAGTAAGGGAAGGCCATCCGTGGGCTGAGGCTGTTGATGGACCATGGGAACTCAGAAAGGCCGTAAGGCGCAGACTGAGAGAATGCCCTGATGCGATAAAGATCTGGGCGACAGGCGGCGGGATCTACAGATGGGACACATCGCGTGACCACCACTACACTCTCGAAGAGATAAAGGCTGTAGTCGAGGAGTCCGCAATGAGAGGCATCCCGGTATGGTCGCATACTTACGGAGCGACCGCTCCTTCGGTAGAGGCCGGAGTCGACTTCATTATCCACGGATTCGAGATCGACGAGTGGAGCATGGAGAAGATGTACGAGAAGGGCATCTATTTCTGCCCGACCATCAACTTCCTCCCTGCATGGCTTTCCACATATCCGCCTACATATATCCCTGGCATACATGACAAGTACGAGGGAAGGACCCTTGTCGAGAAGGAACTCGCAAGGCTGTATGACAATGTCAACAAGGCCTACAAGATGGGCATCATCATCACTACGGGTTCGGACAGCTTCAACCTTGACTCGACTCCGTACGGTGTTACAACTATCGGAGAGATCCACAGATTCGTTGACTGCTGCGGCATGAGCGAGATGGATGCGATCATCGCCGGTACTGCCAACGGAGCGAGAGCTCTGGGCTGCTACCACATCACAGGATCCATCACCAGGGGCAAGAATGCCGACATGCTGGTGATCGACGGCGATCCTCTGAAAGACATCCACGACATCTGCGTAGAGAATATGGAGATGATCATCAAGGATGGAGAAGAAGTCGTCCGTTACAGGGAAAAGAAGTAGCGAAGGAGGCGGAAAAATGTACGAAAACCGTGATGAACTGATCAAGGCGCTGGGACAGGTGCTTACCATGCAGTATGACTATCCGCCGAACGGAATGGGGTCGCTCGGATATAAGGGGCTGAACCTTTACAGATTCAGCGTCGATGACATTGAAAAGATAAATGACTTTATCTTCAAAAGATCTGAGTCATATTCCCATTCATATAATGTGCAGATGCTCGCGCAGGAGATAATCACTGATCTGCTCGATCAGGGACTTATCGAATACGGCGGATACGGCTTCAAAATGCAGCAGAAGGAAAGCCACAGCATCTGAGAAGGAGCGATACATGAAACTGATTCTTTGCGGAAAGGGCGGCAGCGGCAAGAGCACGGTCTCTGCGCTTCTTGCCCGTGCATATGAAGCAAGAGGATACAAGGTGCTGGTAGTCGACTCTGACGAATCGAATTTCGGACTGCACAGACAGCTTGGCCTGCCTTTGCCTGAAGATTTTACGCATTACTTCGGCCACAAGAAAGGCATCTATGAGGACGGCGCGCAGGACGTGTTTGCCGGCGGCTGGCATCTCGAAGACATCCCTGAAGACTATTGCTCGTCTGACGGAGCAGTGCGTCTTATGGCCATCGGAAAGATCGCCGATGCCGGAGAAGGCTGCGCCTGCGCCATGGGAGCGCTTGCGAAGACCTTTCTTGAGCATCTTCTGCTTAGGGATGACGAGGTGGCTATCATAGATACAGAAGCCGGTGTCGAGCACTTCGGACGCGGTGTGGACCGCTTTGCAGATGTGATACTTATGATAGCAGATCCTTCCTATGAGTCCGTTCAGCTCGCAGGAAAGATCACCGAAATGGGAAAGACTTTCGATAAGCCTGTATACATTGTGCTCAACAAGGTCGATGAACAGCAGAAAGAACTTATGGAAGAGGCTGTAGGCGACAAGGGGACCATCATTGCTGCGGTCATGCATGACAGAGGTATCCTGACGGCAGGTCTTAAGGGTGAAAAACTTGAGAAGCGTGTCGATGCGGCAGACCGAATCATAGACGCTCTGGCTTAAAAGAATATGCTTGAAAAGAAAGAAGCGGCCCGCTTATGCGGACCGCTCTTTTGATGCTTTTTAGTTGTACATGACATCCATATCGACATCGCCGTCTATGCCGTCTATGCGTCCGGTGCAGCTTGCCTGCCACATGTAGTAAGGACCTTCGTAATCGGTCTTGTCTGTATAATGCGCCAGCCATACCGGTCTGATGTCTGTGTTGTCCCATACCTTCTCAAGGTAGTTCTTGCTGCCGTAGAGCATGCATTCATAGCCGCTCTGTGAGAGCTGATCGGAGAACGCGTCATATAGACCGTTCAGATCGTGGAAACTCATCTCATAGGACTGGAAGCTTCCGAAGTCCTCCCAGTCGAATGCGACAGGAAGATCAAGAGTTTCGCCGCCCAGCTTTTCGATCAGCTGGTCTGCGGAGGCGCGTATCTCTTCTTCCGTATTGTCTGTCGTATAGAGGTATACGCCTGTCTTGAGTCCGGCTGCTTTGGCCTTCTTTATGTTCTCATCAAAGCGCTTGTCCACGGTCATCTTGCCGTCCTCGGAGTATCCGATCCTTATGATCACGAATTCGCAGCCTGCAGCCTTTACGGCGTCAAAGTCGACTTCATCCTGCCAGGCGGATACATCGATGCCGACCGTCTTTCCCTTGCCGCCGTATTCGGAGACAAAGTCCTTAAAGGCCGTGCGCTCGCTGTCGTCTTCATATGACGGGAGCTCATCTGCGACCTCTACGGTAAGATCCCAGTACGTGGAGTTGCCGGAGGCATCGCTGACTGTTACATGAAGAGGGTAGCTGCCCGCCGTGTTCATGTTCACATCTCCGTCCACCTTTACTTCAGGGGCAGGATCAGCATTGTCTCCGTAAGCGATCACGTTCTTTATATCGAATTCCGTTCCGCGCTCCAGCACGGCTCCGTCACCGTTCCAGAGAGTGACAGGGGCTTCGGTGTCCACGACCAGGTATTCAAGCTGATATTCCTTCGAAGGGGTCAGCAGACCGCCGAACAAAGGCCTGTACACTTTATACTTGATGCTTTTAGCTCCGAGAGAGCCTGTGTCGAGGAATCTCTGTTCGGGCTCTATCTCCCAGGTCCATTCGCTCACGCGGTCCATGGCCCGGCGCTCTTCTCCGAATTCTACCGTTGCAGGATCCTCTGTGAACTTGAGATCAAGTGATGCTTCGGCCTGTTTGTAGTAGCGGTAGACCAGTGCGGCGACCGCTGCAGCCAGAACGAGGATGAGGATAAGAATGGCTCTGAGGACCTTGCGGCCCTTGCTCTTTTTCTTCTTCTGCTTTCCTGCGCCTTCCTCAGGACTGCCGGCAGGCTTGGCCTCTGCCTTCGCCTTTACATCAGGCTCTTTTTTTGCATGTGTACGTATATCGTGTTTACCTTCGCTCATTTTCTGTGCTCCCTTACGCATTTAGTCAGCAGATATTCTATCTGCCCGTTGATGGACCTGAAGTCGTCTTCGGCCCATCCGGCGATGTCTGCCCACAGTGATTCAGGCAGGCGGAGTATTATCTGCTTGCGCTTCGATTCCTTCGAAGCGAGCTCCCGCTCCCTCGCCTTTATGCCGGCCTCGAGCGCATCGAGCTTCTCCTTGCGGCGGAGCAGCTCTTCTTCGCGCCTGTCCAGCCCGGCACTGCTTAAGTTTTTATCATCTGGATTCTTTGGCATGCTGTCCTCTTGCTGTCATTAGTAGATCGAGCCGCTGTTGACTATCGGCTGCGCGTCCTTGTTGCCGCAGAGTACCACGAGCAGGTTGGACACCATCTGAGCCTTGCGCTCCTCATCGAGGTTCACTATATCTTCGTCATTCAGCTTGTCGATAGCCATCTTGACCATGCTGACCGCACCGTCGACTATCTTTGCACGCGCTGCGATTATGGCCGATGCCTGCTGCCTCTGGAGCATCGCCGCTGCGATCTCTTCGGCGTATGCGATGTGAGTGATGCGGACCTCCTCGATAACGAGTCCTGCGAATGCGACCTTCTCGGCGAGCTCGACCTTCATCTTCTCGGCGATCTCCTGCGAGCTTCCGCGCAGTGTCTGCTCTGCCTTGCCGTCGTCCTCGTCGTCAAGCCCGTCATCGAATACATCGTAAGGGTAGAGCCTTGCCATGTTTCTTATCGTGGAGTCTGTCTGGATCGAAAGGAACTCGGTGTAGTTCTCAACATTGAAGACTGCCTTCGTAGGGTCTTCGACGTGCCACAGGACCACAGCTCCGATGATGATAGGGTTGCCGAGCGCATCATTTACTTTCTGGGTGCCGTTATCGAGAGTCGCGCGCTTCAGAGAAACTGTTTTCTTGTACCTTGGGGTACCGGTCTTGCTGCTCTTGAAGGTGAGACTTTTGCCGGGCATGGTCTGCTCAGTCGTTACTTCGGTCGATGCCTGCGAATCGTATGCCGGGTTATTGTATCTCGCGAAAGGATTCACGAAGAAGAATCCCGGCTTTACGATGGTGCCGTAGTACTTTCCGAAGAGTGTGAGTACCAGGGCTTCGTTAGGCCTTACGCTCCTTAAGCCTCCGAAGAGGAAAGGGAGCACGATGCAGAGCAGGACCGCAAGCAGTATACGTATTCCGCCGCCGTGCCATGATGTGATCCCGCTGATGAAGAGGACCGGGACCATAAGGCAAAGGAAGATCAGTATGCACAGCACGAGCAGTCCGCTCGGCGGATCAATGATCTTCTGTGTCACTTCAGTGGTGAGCCCTCCGCTTGCTGCTTCGGCAGCAGTTTCCGGAATGGTATCGAATTCAACATTCTTATTGTTATCTGCCATGTTGGTTTACCTCCTGTCAAAGATATATTTCAAAAGTTAATGTGATATCAATTTGATATCATTTATATATCAAATGCAATGAGGCCTGTCAATACAAAATAAATCCCCAAAAGCCCGCCGTTTATATTATAATGTGCGCATGAGCGCCATAATGGAAGCAATAATGGATACGGTAAAAGATACGGCGATGATGGTCCCGTTTCTTTTCATCACCTATCTGGCGATGGAGTGGCTCGAGCGCAGGACCGAGGACCAGTCAGTCGCTCTTCTTTCGCGTATAGGAAAATTCGGCCATGTCGCCGGCGCGGCGATAGGCCTTATCCCGCAGTGCGGATTCTCTGCTGCGGCAGCAAGTCTGTATTCGGGCGGAGTCATCACAGCCGGTACGCTGCTGTCTGTTTTCCTGTCCACATCCGATGAGATGCTTCCTATATTCATCTCGTCATCGGTAGGCGCAGGCACTATTGGAAGGCTGCTTGCGGCAAAGTTCATCATAGCGCTTATAAGCGGCATCGCCGTGGACGTGATAGCCAGAATGGTAAGGCACAGATCCGAAGAAAAGCACATACACGATCTCTGCGAGCGCGAACACTGCGGCTGCGAGGAGGAAGAAGGCGGCATACTGCATTCCGCCCTCATACATACGCTGAAGATAACGGGATTCATCTTTGTTGTTTCGCTGGTGCTGAGCCTTCTCATGGAGACGGTCGGAGGAGACGTTCTCGCGTCGCTTCTCACCGGAGCTCCTGTAGCCGGCACTATAATAACCGGTATCATCGGTCTCATACCAAACTGCGCGGCGTCGGTCCTGATCACACAGATGTATCTTGAAGGACTGCTCACGTCGGGACAGCTGCTGTCAGGGCTGCTGGTAGGAGCCGGGGTCGGCCTGCTGGTGCTAGTGCGTACAAACAACAAGAAAAAAGAGAATGCGCAGGTGATAGGAACTCTGCTCGGTCTTGGCATAGCCTGGGGCATACTGATCGACATTCTCGGAATAACTTTCTGATATAAAGGTTTAAATGGTAAAAAGCAATTATCTGATAATCAACAAAAAGCCGCAGACGTTCAGCGCCATGAAGTGCGCCGGAAGGGCTGCGGTATTTACGGACGGGAGCGGAAAGCCGCTGGACTACGGCGTCCTCATAATGGACAGCTCCATATATACCGTTCTGGTGTGCAGCGAGTTCAGGCTGGCGGTGCTCGTGATCGACAGGCAGGGCGAGCGCACGGTCGAAGACATTTTCTGGACGGATGACGAAGCCTTTGAGGCAGGAGTCGAGGCGATCTCAAAAGCGTCAGGCATAAAACCGTCAAGGCAGGACACCAAGATCAACAGTTATGCGTGGTCGATAGCTGAAAAGCTCGATGCCGGAGTGCAGGTGAAGATCGCTGACGCAGTAGATGAATCGGAGATGCTGGTATGCCCTGAGTGCGGTATGCTGAATCCGAAGGGCTCCGAGTACTGCCTGGACTGCGGGGCAGAGCTTTAGCGGACTATTGCCCTCAAAAGAAGATAAGGTTATAATATGCGCGTTGGCAAAAAACGGCAGAGCCGATGAAAATATAACGGGAAAGAGTAGAAAAATGGCAGAAGAAAAGAAAGTAAAAGACGTAATAAAGGACGCTGCAGAAGATGTAAAGGAAGAGATCCAGGAAGCTGCAGACGAAGTTAAGGAAGAGATTCAGGAAGCAAAGGATGAGGCCGCAGAGAAGGCAGAAGACGTCAGGGAAGTGCTGAGCTCCACTGAGGCCAAGAGGAAGAAAAAGGCCGAGAGACGTGAGGCCAAGGCTGCACGCAAGGAAGCTAACAAGGTCGAAGAGAAGAAGCGCAGACCTAACAACGGATTCCTCGCGCTGCTCATCTTCGGAGTGCTGATCCTGATGTTCGCGTTCGTAGGTCTCTACAATTACTTCAGCAAGCCGGCATCCATCGAGAAGTATCTGGAAGATAACGGCTATAACGAGATGTATACCAATGCCGCAGTCGATGAGTACACTACTGTAACGATGCGCGCTGAGGGCAACACCATAAAGATGGTATTCAAAGTTGCCGAGGACGCTCCTGAGGAAGCTGTCGCGCAGTACCAGGGCGATGACGGCAAGGAGATGCTCGAGAACATGGGTGCTTCGTTCCTTACTTCCGTGAAGCCTCTCACACGCGGCTTCAGCGGAGAAGTCAAGGTCGGTGTCAAGCAGGGCGACAAGACGATCAACTATGTAAAACTCTCGTACAGAGAGGCCAAGAAGATCATAAAAGAAGCGCAGGAAGAGTCCGAGGAAGCAGCGGATGATGCCGGCGATGCCGCAGACGACGCGGAGGATGCAGCGGACGATGCTGCCGATGCTGCTGCGGGTGAAGCGGAAGAAGCCGCAGAAACCGACGGCGAATAGGCCTTAAAACAAAGTCAATGAAAAATGCATGCAGGGTCGAGACTGTGAGAAAAAGTCTGTAAATGTTAACTGAGATAGCCTCCTATGGTAGCATAAGAATGTACCATAGGAGGTTTTGTTATGGCACGCAAGAAAAA
>CACYYD010000037.1 GCA_902778585.1 uncultured Eubacteriales bacterium
GCAAACCTTGCAAATCGCTATGGGGGTTCGTCGGCAACTACGCCCCTTGTGGACTTTCACCACAGACTGACGGCATGCCCGTCATACTACTAAATGGGGTGAACAACGTCTGTTGCTCACCCCGTGTTTGCTTTTACCCCAATTATTGCAAAAGCGTCTTTTTTGATTGACCCCCATTTAAGTTAAAGAGTCTCCACCGCAGATGTCTTATTGCCCGGCATCTGCTCCACCCTGTAGTTAGTTACCAAATTCCAGTAGATCTCCGCAAACTTGCTGAAGAGCTGATCAAACGTCAGAACAAGGTCTGCGTCGACATTGTAAAGGTTGTCCAGTATGGCCTTTAGGAAACCATATTTATAACTGGTCGAGTTTCTGGATCTTGTGGTGAAGAGCGTAGACAAAGCCTGCCAGATCTCATCATTATTCAATTGTTTAGGGTTATATCTACCCTCTGAAAGATCATGGCCTGCTATCACAGTTTACTATCCTCTATTACAGATATTGTTTCATTTTTTCTACTACTTCGGTATCTGCAGGAAGCCAGTCAACAGTATCTATATTACTAGCATCAAGCCATTTTGCTGCCTCATGTTCCACCAGCGTTATTTCTTTAGACAGCAACTCGCAGATAAAGCAATGCATTGTCAGATGGAACTTAGGATAGTCATATTCCACTGTGTGAAGAAGCTCGCCCACTTTAATGTCGGTCTTGAGTTCTTCTTTTATTTCCCTGACAAGCGCCTCTTCTGGAGTTTCTCCTGGTTCTATTTTTCCACCAGGAAATTCCCATCCGTCTTTAAAATCACCGTATCCCCTTTGTGTTGCAAATATTTTGCCTGAGCTAACAATTATTGCAGCTACCACTTCTATTGTTTTCATACCTATAACTCACTTTAATTTGTTAAATAATCGAAAATATCACTTCTTACAGCATGATCCAGCTTTAGTTTGAAATTCATGATTGGGAATTCTTTACCGTTTTTGTCCTTAATGGTTGTTTCCATATGGCCAACTGGATTAACTCTACCCATGTAATAGAAGTCAGTTCCTTCACCGTCACTCTTTTTTACAAAAAGATACAACTTAAGCCCATTTTCTTTGTAATTTATTATTTCTCTGCTTTCCGGACTATTTTCTGACACCCTACTTCTGGTCATCCAGCTAAATAACTGTGGATCAATGAACTGATCTTCATATTTTGTAGTTTCTGAAATATCTTCCTTCTTTTCGTATGTTACAAAAATTGGGCATGTACCATGCTTGATTCTATAGCCATAAACAGTGGAACTGTCATCTCTTTCCCAATCAAGGATTCGGCAAACGTCCCTTCTTGAATACTTCTGGTATAAAACCAGACCATCCTCATCAACCTTTGAAAACCAATCTTTATTGCGCTGAAGACCATAACCTATCAGGTCCTCCATCGCTTTTCTAAAAGCTTTATCCCTTTCGCTCATTCCAGTGAAGGCTCTTAGATAGTAAGCGCATCTTAACAATTGCTGATTATTACCGAATTGCTCATCATCGAACAACTTAACATCCTCAAATTTAGCCTTATCACTCTGCGTATTAAGGAATGTTTTATCAAGAACCCTTATTGCGGAATCATAATCCTGCTGTCTGTAAATGATGTTGTACTCGCCGAGTCTTTCCATCATTTTACTTGGGTTTACCGCGCCATTCTTGAGTAATTCATCAACAACTATAAGCTCATGTGGTCGTTTACCATTGATAATTTGCGTAGAAATGAAATCAAGCGTTTTGCTTTGCAGCTCTGTAAACTCAGCTAGGCCTGAGTCTTTATCAATGCGTGAAACGACTTCATAATAAGAAGTTTTTTTACTGCTTTTATATTCTGTAAACAGCAAAGGGTCAACTTCTCCATATTTGTAGAACTCCTGGACAGTTGGCATTCTGCCCAGCCTGTCTTTCAGAATAAAATATTTTTCCTTCAAGAAAGACAAAGGTGTTGTCGCTTTGTCGATTGCACTGAATATGGATTGCTTTGAAATCTCATCAAAGTGCACTGTAGAGCATCCAGGAATAATGCTCGATCCCTCCATGAGATATTTTCTCATATTGTCTTTGTTATAGGTGCGGTCACCGGAAAGTGCAATCGGTATTAAGAAGTTGTTCGAATAGTTTCCAATGAAATCCAAAATGACAACATAATCCTTGCCAGTTCTCTTCCTAAGGCCTCTTCCTAGTTGCTGAATAAACACAATCGCACTCTGTGTTGGTCGCAACATAATGACCTGATTAATCTCAGGCAAATCAACACCCTCATTAAAAATGTTGACTGTAAGAATATAATCCAGATAGTCTTCCTGACTGTCACTTACTAGGCGTTCAATTGCTTCACGTCTTTCATCATCCGAATCATCACCGGATAATGCCAGTGTTTTCCAGCCCTTTTCATTAAACTTTTCTGATAATGCCTTCGCTTCACGAACAGATGAACAGAAGATCAAGCCTTTTACTCTTTCACCGCAAAAGCCATAGTAAGTTGCCTGGTCAACAACATAATTAACTCGCTCATCTCTTGTAAGTTGATTGAAAACTGTAAGATCACCTTTTTCAATTTTCTTTATCAGTTCATCTGCATTTGCATTCTCATCAAAAGCAATATCCTTAATACCAAAATAATGAAACGGGCAAAGCAAATCGTTTTCGAGAGCCTGCTGTAGACGGATTTCATACACTATATTATGGTTGAACAGCTCATATATATTGCCGCCATCAGTCCTATCCGGCGTTGCAGTCATACCTAGCCAGAAATCCGGTTCAAAATAATGCATTACCTTTTGATAGCTATTCGCACTTGCGTGATGAACTTCATCGACTACAATAGTTTTGAATGCTTTTTTGTCAAATTTTTCAAGCACCTCATCTTTGGAAACCATTGTAATCATCGCGAAAACAAAATCTGCATTAAGGATAGAATCGTAGTCCTGATCATCACCGGTTAGTAATGCCATCGATCGATTAATTCCAAAGACTCTCTTGTATGAAGTAAGAGCTTGTCTTAGTATCTGCTTTCTATGCACTATAAACAGGACTTTTCCTTCTGTAGGTAGTGCATCTCTTACTCCAAAGGCAGATGCGTATGTTTTTCCTGTTCCCGTAGCTGAAATCAGGAGGGCCCTATCGTTTCCTCTCTCAATTGTCTTTTTTAGGTTATTTGTAAATGCAACCTGCATAGAATTAGGTTCAAGCCTGGCTGTTTCAAATGACATAGGTTCTTGCTCTGCAGCAATTCTCCTCTGTCTCTGAACCATCTCATATTTTTGTCGGTACTCTGTAATGAACAGGTCATAGTCCACCGAACATACTGAGTTCCAAAGCGAATCAAATTCATCGCAAATTCTTTGTGCAAATTCGCCCTGGCCTGTTGAAACTATTTTTGCATTCCACTCCTGATTAACAGTTAGGGCACTCTGAGTCATATTTGAACTTCCGATTAGTATTCTATATACACCATCCCGTTCAAAGATATAGCCCTTTGTATGGAAGCCCATCCCCTGCCTAGAATCATACATTTTAAGAGTAACGTTACTAAGACTGGCAAGCTTATCTAACGCTTTAGGCTCACTGAAGCATAAATAATCAGTTGTCAGTATTCGTCCTTTTATTCCTTTTCGCTCCAAGTCTTTTAATGTTTGAAGCAGCGGAACAATGCCACTTTCTGTTATAAAAGCGACACTTATTGCAAACTCCTCACAATCAGCAAGCTCACGATCAATAACGCTGAGAACCTTTTGTCCTTGTTCATGATTATTGACTACAAACTCCGGTTTGAATGCAAGATTCGAGGAATTCTTATATTCTATAAATGCGTCTACAGCACCTTGCTTTATGTTCAGCGCAATGTCTTCAAAGGTCATTTCTGAATTAGATTCCATAATTAATAAGATTATCCTTCTCTTATAGAGTGCAAGCAATGTAGTTCATTCATATTTATGATACTACATTTATCAATACTACACTGATTCAAATTTCTCAAAAATATACCTGTGAAATTTGCCTAATCAAATCGATTTTCCTGCCAGAATTACCATAGATAGCCCGCGCGCCGGAATACGCTGAGGCGAGATGGCCCGAGGACGAACTGAAGCCACACCGTGGCAGCGGTCCGACAACTGAGGACTGTCGGGTTTGACGAGCCGCATACTGATCAGCGGCGAGGAATGGCCCGCAGGCCATCGGAGGACCGATGAAACGGCATGTGCTTCGTGAGGACGAGGCACGAGCCGGAAGCGTATATCCGGACAGCGCGGGCTCAACTATTGTAAACCATCACAAAAAATCAATGCTTTTTTGTGTATTCTTTTAATACATTAAGAATCTCCCAAACCCCTTGCGCTCATGTACAGAAATCTGTACAATCTAGACAAGAAGTAAGGAACAAGACTTCAGCCGGACAGATGAACATACTGATCAAGATGTTACACAGAAGGATCCGGCACATACAAAATAAGCGCGGGAGCGCAGATTTGGAGGACAGACCGATGGGAACATTTCAGAAAGGGCTGTTCCGGTAACAAAGACTCTGTAAGGCATGCCTACTTAGCGGCAACCGGGGGTGAGCAGTAACCGGACACCAAACCAGGAAGACAGTAGTGAATTCTCGGAACAGCCAAAAAGTACGCTATCAATAGATAAAAAATATCCGCCGTATTGGAGATATGTACGGCAGATGACAACAGAATAAAAGGAAGTTCACAGGGACGGGCAAAGCCCGTCCCCTTATTGTTGTATCGGTAATTAAATAGCCGCGCCCCTTTGTGGGACGCGGCTTTGATATATTCTTTGTTTATTTCTCGATCAGCAGTTCTGCGATCTGGACTGCGTTTGTGGCAGCGCCCTTTCTTACCTGGTCACCGCAGCACCAGAGGTTGATGCCATTCTCGTTTACAAGGTCGCGTCTGATCCTTCCGACGTATACGATATCCTGGTTCGATGTCAAGATAGGCATCGGATAGATCTTCTCGGAAGGCTCGTCGTACAGCTTTGCTCCCGGAGCCTCCATGATAGCGCTTCTTACGTCAGCGAGGTCGAGTCTCTTCTCTGTGATGACGTCTATGGATACGGCGTGCGATCTTTCTACAGGGACTCTTACGCATGTGCAGCTTACCTTCAGCTCAGGAAGGTGCATGATCTTTCTGCCCTCGTTCTGGAGCTTCATCTCTTCGCTCGAGTACAGGTTCTCGCCGAATCCGCCGATCTGCGGGATAACGTTGTAAGCGATCTGGTACTGGAAGACCTTAGGCTCGATGTCTGCTCCGTAGGAGTTTCCTGTGCCGCCCTCTTCCCTTGCCTTCAGGATGTCGCCGGACTGCTTGTACAGTTCCTTAGGACCTGCAGCGCCTGCGCCGCTTGTTGCCTGGTAAGACGAAGCGTAGATGCCCTTGATCTCGGACAGCTTGTTGATGGCGTTGATCGCTACCAGCGAGATGATAGTAGTGCAGTTAGGGTTGCTGATGATGCCGTTGTGCTTGAGGGCATCTCCAGGGTTGATCTCAGGAACTACCAGAGGAACATCATCGCACAGTCTGAATGCCGACGAGTTGTCGATGAAAACAGCGCCCGACTTTTTGATGTGAGGAGCCATAGCCTCTGCGATGTCGTTCTCGGATGCGCCGAGTACGAAGTCGAGTCCGTCAAATGCTGTCTCGCATGTTCTCTTTACAGTCACATCGCCGAAAGGTGTTGAGAGCACCTTGCCTTCCGACCTCTCGCTTGCGAGGCATCTGAGTTCTCCTACCGGAAAGTTCCTCTCACCGAGGATCTTTATCATTTCCTGGCCGACTGCTCCCGTCGCGCCCATTACTCCTACGTTATATTTTTTCATAGTCCTATGTCCTTCCTTTTATTTCGCAAAACTGTTGTAGAGCACTCTCACGGCCTTTTCGAAGTCCTCGTTGAAGACTCCGACCATGATGTTGATCTCGTCCGCGCCCTGCTCGATCGTTCTGATGTTGATGTGGTGATCTCCGAGTGTCTTGAAGATCTTGCCCGACACGCCTGTCCTGTAAGCCATCTGGCGGCCTACCACGGCGATAAGGCTGATGCCCTCGGTAAGAGCGCAGTTGTCGATGTCTTCGAAGTCGCCGAGCTCGTGCATGAGTTCGTGCTTTCTTGTCTTGATGCTGTCGCTCGGGAATACCACCGAGAAGCTGTCGACTCCGCTCGGGATCTGCTCAACAGGGATGTTGTAGCGGTCGAATACCTCGAGCACCTTTCTGAGGAGGCTCAGCTTGTCCTCTCCTATCCTGCTCTTGTATACGCTGATGAGAGAGAAATTTCTCTTGCCGGCGATACCGGTTATGAATCTTTCTGTCTCCTCTTCGAGCTCGTCGTCGAAGTGCTCTCTGATTATCGTGCCCGGATCATCAGGTTCATTGGTGTTTCTGATATTTACCGGGATGTCCTTGAGTCTTACAGGGAATACGGTGTCTTCATGGAGTACCGAGGCTCCCATGTAGCTGAGCTCTCTCAGCTCGTCGTATGTGACTCTGGCGATAGTCTTCGGATGGTCTACGATGCGAGGGTCTGTCATGAGTATGCCGGATACGTCGGTCCAGTTCTCATAGACGTCTGCGTCGAGGCAGCCTGCCGCGATGGCTCCGGTGATGTCCGATCCACCTCTCGGGAAGGTCTTCACCTCGCCGTTCGGATAAACCCCGTAAAAGCCCGGTGTGACTATGTTTCCGTAAATGCCCTTGAGCTCTCTCAGCTTGGCTTCTGTCTTGTCTGACTTTACCTTGCCGCTGTAGTCGAAGAACATCCAGTCAGCCGCGTCTACGAAGGTGTAGCCGAGATATTCTGCCATCAGCTTTGCCGAGAAGTATTCTCCCCTGGATACTATGTAGTCGACCGATGTGTTCTTGCCTACGCCCTCGAATGCCTCGTCGATGAGAGCGTCAACATTAATGCTGAGTCCGCAGCCTTCGGCGATCTCTCTGTAGCGATCTCTTATCATGGTCATCACGTTGTCATAGGCTACGCCGTAACGGATGTGAGCCTGTACGAGGTACAGAAGATCTGTGATTTTGTTGTCGCCGCTGTTCCTCTTGCCCGGGGCGGATACAACCACTACCTCGCGGGCCGGATCGCTTTCGACTATAGCCTTTACCTTGGCGAACTGTGAGCTGTCTGCCAGGCTCGAGCCGCCGAATTTGAGTACTTTCATTTATATATTTCCCTTTTCCGTATATTGTCTGCTTATTCTGCCAGAGCTGCGAAGAACATCTCCTTGCCCTTCTCTCTTCTGTGATGTCCCATCTTGTGCATCTCTTCTACTGTGATCGGCTTGGAGATGCAGTAGAAGATGCCGTCCTTCTCTTCGAAGGTATCGATCAGAGGCTCTATGTGCTCGCACATGCGGTCGTGTCTGATGTAGTAGCGGTGTACAGCCTTGCTGTTGTCTGCCTTGAGACCGCTTGCTCCGGTGCTGCCGATGGCCTGAGCCTTGCCGTCACGGATGTCGATGACATCCTGGATAACGGACTCTCCTGTCGGGAGCATGCCCGCGCCCTGTCCGTAGAAGCTCTGTGTTCCTACATTCTTTCCTTCCAGAGTGATCAGGTTGTTGTTTGTCTTTACGTTTGCCTCGAGCGATGTGACTGAGAATGCTGTCGGCTCAACGTATGCCTCGATGGCTCCGTCCTTCTTCTCGGCCTTCATCATCAGCTTGCATACGAGTCCCTTTTCCTTGAGGTATGCGATATCGCATGCCTGGATAGTGGAGATGCCGTATACCGGAACGTCCTCTTCCTTGATTGCTGCGTCAAAAGCGAGGTTTGCGCTGATCACTGTCTTTCTGAGTGTATCTGTTCCCTCGATATCCGACGACGGATCTGCCTCAGCGTATCCGAGCTCCTGTGCTGTCTTCAGCATCTCGCCGAAGTCTGCGCCCTTGTCATACATTGCGTCGAGGATGTAGTTGCATGTTCCGTTAACGATGCCTCTTACCTCGAGGACCTCGTCGCAGCGCTTTGTGCGGAGAAGATTGTAGAGCCACGGGATGCCTCCGCCTACAGCCGGAGTGAATCTCAGCATGACGCCGTTAGCCTCTGCCTCGTCCATGAGTTCTTTATAGCATGCGCTGATGAGGTTCTTGTTAGGTGTGACGACGTGCTTGCCTGCCTTGAGGCACTTGAGAACGAATTCTCTTGCCACGCCTACACCGCCCATGGATTCGACTACGAGTTCGATCTCTGGGTCTCCGGTAATATCTTCTATATTCGATGTGAATCTATCTGTAAGATGTTCGTAACCTTTTCTTACACATCTGTCGAGTATTTTTACTACTTCTATTCCGCCCTCTGCCAGTGCGCTCTCGTATGCGCCGCTGCCGACGGTACCGAATCCCATGATAGCGATCTTCATTTTCGCTTCCTCCATTCTTTGACAATTAAAATTCCGCTGTGCGCGGACAAACCTTTTTCTGTGTTTGTGATTCGAAAACACTTGTCTTTCAAACAGAAATAATGTAACATAAGCAAGGCGTTTTTTCAACAGTTTGAAAGATTTTTAGAAAAAGAGAAAGACAATTATGATCGAATACACAAGCACAAGAAATGCAGACATAAGAGTACGTTCGGGCAAGGCCATCCTTGACGGACAGGCTCAGGGCGGCGGACTTTATGTACCTGCCGACATCGATGCTATAAAGGCCGACTGGCGCAGCATCATCAAAAAGGATTTCAGAGGAATGGCAAAGGACGTCTGGAACATCTTCTTTGACGATTACGGCGAAGAGAAGATAGACGAACTGGTCGAGGCAAGCTACAAGGACAAGTTTGCAGCTGCAGACATCACTCCGCTGGTAAAGACAGGCGACGCATGGGTGCTCGAGCTCTGGCACGGCCCTACTTCGGCTTTCAAGGACGTTGCTCTCTCGGCTCTTCCTAACCTCATGAGCGCGGCACGCAGCATGAACGGCTTCACTGACGACATCATGATCCTGACCGCGACTTCGGGAGACACCGGAAGCGCGGCTATTCAGGGATTCCGTGATGTTCCGGGCACAGGCATCATCGTCTTCTACCCTCACGGCGGAGTATCCGACACACAGAGGCTCCAGATGGTCACACCTGACAGCTCCAACGTAACGGCATGCGCTATCCGCGGAAACTTCGACGATGCTCAGACCGGAGTAAAGAAGCTCTTCAGGGAGATCCCTCAGCCGGCTGCAGGCGTATCGCTTTCGAGCGCCAACTCCATTAATATAGGAAGGCTCGTTCCGCAGATCGTTTACTACTTCTCGGCATACGGCCAGCTCGTAAAGAGCGGCGTCATCGCTGAGGGAGACAGGATCGACTTCGTTGTTCCTACAGGCAACTTCGGAGACATCATGGCGGGCTGGTATGCCCTCAAGATGGGACTTCCTGTCGGCAGACTCGTATGCGCGTCCAACAAGAACGACGTTCTCACTGAGTTCCTCAACACAGGCCACTACGACAGAAAGCGCGAGTTCTACAAGACGACCTCGCCTTCCATGGACATCCTGGTATCCAGCAATCTCGAGCGTCTGCTCTGGTACATCTGCGGACCTGAACACACCGTTCAGTACATGAAGCAGCTTGAGGAGACCGGAGAATACCAGATCACTGACAATGAGCTCTTTGAGATGCAGAAGGTATTCACAGGTGTCTTCGCTTCGGACGACGAAGGCGCTGCAGCCATCAAGGAAGTATTTGACGCAGAGCACTATCTGATGGACACTCACACATCTATCGCGTGGGCGTGCATGGAGAAATACAGATCCGGAGACGCTCCTGCGGGAACAGTTCCTTTCGGAAGCGACGCAAAAGAAGCAGTAGTCCTCTCGACCGCATCGCCGTACAAGTTCTCGGCAGCCGTTCTCAGGGCGCTCGGCGAAGAGCTCACGGGCAGCGACGAGGGCAACATGAAGAAGGTCCGCGAGATCACGGGAGCAGAGGTCCCTGCAGGTCTTGCAGGCATCTTGTCGAAGCCGGTCATCCACAAGGATGTCATCGACATACCGGACATGAAGGACTATGTTATTGAAAAATGCACTAAGTAAGGTTAAAATTCAGATGAACGGAAAATACCTGATCGTAGACAAGGCGCTTTTGCCTTCATATTGTGAGAAGGTCTCCCTCGCCAAAGAACTGCTGGATGAGGGCAAGGCCGCTGATGTAAGCGAGGCTGTCCGCATGGTGGGCATCTCGCGGAGCACGTTCTATAAGTACCGGGACATGGTCAGAGATATAAGCACTGTCTCCATGGGCCGGCGCGCCATCGTTTCGATGATGATGCGCCACAGTGTCGGTACCCTGTCGACTGTTCTCAGCATCATCTCGCGCTACGGTTACAGTGTATGGACCATCACGCAGAATCCTCCCGTAGACTCCAGGGCGAACGTGGTCATCACGCTAGAACTTGGAGAGGATGCCTCGAGTCTCGACAAATTGTTGAGAGAGATTTCAGATGCACCGGGTCTTTCGAAGGTGCAGCTGCTAGGTATGGATTAGGAGGATGTTTTTTAATGGATTTCAAGCAGATAGAGGCTTTTGTAAACGTTGTAAGGTACAAGAGTTTCAGTAAGGCCGCGGATGCGACTTTCTTTACTCAGCCCACGATCAGTACTCATATCCGCAATCTCGAGAAGGAACTCGGCGTAAAGCTTCTGGACAGAAAGAGCCGCACAGTCGAGATGACTCCTCAGGGCAATCAATTCTACAAATACGCCGTTGAGATGATCAACGCGCGCTCGCTTGCGATCGATGCCATCAATGCCGGTGTCGAGAACCTGAGCGGTATCCTGGAGATACAGGCATCGTCCATCCCGGGCGTGACCTTCCTTCCGGGTCTGCTCGCAGGCTTCAGAAATGAGCATGATGGCGTCCAATACTACGTCTCTGTTTCCGATACTCAGACAGTAGTGGACAACATAAGCGAGAGGATCGGCGAGATCGGCTTTGTAGGCGAGGATGTATCGTCATCGGCGATCGAGTGCGTAAAGGTCGCTTCGGACAGATCTGTCCTCATCTCCCCTCTTTCGAGCGGGATCGGTGCTGAAGTCAGCCTTTCCGAGGTGGCGCAGCATCCTTTCATCTGGCGTGAGACCGGATCGGCTACAAGAAAATCTTTTGAAAAGGCAGCGCTCGAGGCGGGCTTTGAGAAGGACGCTTTCGAAGTAGCGGCACTTGTAGACGATATGGATGCCATAGTCCGCTCCGTTGAGGCGGGACTCGGAGTAGCCATCATATCCGAGCAGATAGCGTCGGCTCTCGGCGGCCGCGTAAATGTTTCGGAAATAAAGGACTTCAACGAGGCGAGATCATTCTTCATGATAAGGCTGAAGAACATGTCGCTCTCCCCTGCTGCTGAAGCATTCTCAGAGTACGTTAAGTCAACGATGGCAAAATAAAGAAAGCCCCTCGCGGGACTTTGAAGATGAAGTAAAAGCCTGAGTTTCGTGAGGTGACCCCCAAAA
Source organism: uncultured Eubacteriales bacterium (assembly GCA_902778585.1). Classification (GTDB taxonomy): domain Bacteria; phylum Bacillota; class Clostridia; order Peptostreptococcales; family Anaerovoracaceae; genus Crickella. Next base: position 11,468 of record CACYYD010000037.1, read on the forward strand.
GTTAGACTTTTGCTCCGGCGAGATAATCGCCGGAGTTTTTCTATGCAGCAAGCATCTCGTTCCGGTACTCAATTGGACTCCT
>CACYYD010000038.1 GCA_902778585.1 uncultured Eubacteriales bacterium
AATTACAGTGTTTTCAACAGGTTGACCGATATCTATCCAGTCAGCCTGAATAAGTTAGCTGCCATACGGAGCTATTTACAGACTTTATTTCACACTCTCGCAGGGTCGCCTGCATGCATTTTGTTTTGCTTTTGCTTACCGTTTTTCTAGCGGACTGTGAAACGGTATCCGAGTCCGCGCACGGTTATGAGGTAACGAGGATTCGAAGGGTCGTCCTCGATCTTTTGTCTTAGTCTGTTTACGTAGACCATGATGGCGTTCTCGTCGATGATAGTCTCTCCCCAGATGACGCTGTAGATCATATCCTTCGAGAATATGTGGTCCACGTTGTCGATGAAGAGCTTGATCATGGAGTTCTCTTTTGCGGACAGCGGGATCTCGACGTCGTTCTTGTAGAACCTCAGGGTCGTTGTGTTATAAGTGAAAGGCCCTGCCTCGATTATGTTGCTCGTGCTCTGCGGCGAGCGCTCGCGGCTTCTTCTGATGAGAGCCTTGGCCTTCGCTACCAGTGTCACCGGGTTGAAAGGCTTGATGATGTAATCATCGGCTCCAATCTCGAGTCCGTAGAGAGCATCCTGGTCTTCCTTGCGGCCGCTGACTACCATGACCGGTGTCGTCAGACCTCTGGATCTGATGCGCTGTATGACTTCGAAGCCATTGATGCCTCTCATGTTTATATCGAGCAGGATAAGATCGTACTGATTGACCTCGAGCAGCTCGAGAGCAGCCTCGCCGCTTATGGCAAGGTCGTTTTCGATCCCGTTGCTCTTGAGTGCCTTGTGGAGCATCGTCAGGATCGCCTTATCGTCATCCACTACCAGTACTTTGTCTGCCATTTGAGCCTCCTAAAATCTCTGTCTTCTTCTCCGGTCCTTAACCATTCTTAATATTACCATACTTAAGCCTCAATCTGTACGATTTTGTCCTTTGTCGTGGTAAAATGGTTAACGAATAAGACGGGAGGTCAGACGCTTGGAAAAAAGAACTGCGGGTAAAACAGCATTCATGATCGCGCTTGCAGTGGCGGTCGCTTGCATAGTTGCAGGCGTTTATAATGTGTGGAGATCTTTTGAGCGCTTCGACAACAGCATCCTCTCTGAAAAGGACACCCAGTTCTACAGTCTGATGCGCTCTGATGACATAAATCTGGAAAACTCCATAAACGCGTTTGAGCGTGAGACGGAGACCTTCCTGAGCCGTGCCGTGCTCAGACGGGAGATAGAACACTGGAGAGACGGCGGCAGCACAAAGAGCCTTCAGGAATACCTGAGCACCAACACTCTCAACGCCAACCCTGTCTATGCCGACCTGATAATGTATCACAAGGACAAGATACTCTGTACGGCATCGGGCAGCAAAAACTACAGCATAATCACCGGAAGCGATTCCGACGGGCTGCATCTCTGCGCCGATGACGGCGGCAAATATTATCTGGCATACCGCCAGGAGGCCGAGGGCGGCATAAGTTATGATGCACTCATAGATCTTGAGAAACTGTACAGCACATCTGTAGGAAGCAACAACGAAAACGAGACCATGCTCGTTGACGCTACTTCCACTATCATGCTGACATCGGATGAAGAGGGCGTGTTTGTCGGTTCGGTGGACAATGAAGCCGATGAGAAGACATCGAATTTCAGGGATTATCTGGTAAGCTGCCAGAACGAAGGCATCGCAGATGGTATCTCCGTGGAACTTACCGACAGCGACGGAAACCCGTATACCGCGAGGATGGTCGCGCTGCCGAGCGGAAGCACGGTGAACGGCGAGTTCGCCATGGGAATAATCGCAAATTATGAGGACGCGATCGCACCGTCGAGGGCTGCCGCGGAGGAGATACTCCTGTACGGCGGACTGGCGATGCTGGGAGTCGCGGGACTCATGCTCCTGCTCATCTTTATGAGACGCGAGAACGCCAGAGGCTCTGCCGAACTCAACGTCCTCAAGAAGAAGAACGAGGCGATGGAGGAAATCAACCAGAAGATGCAGGCGCTGGCCCATCACCAGAGGCTCGAGACCATAGGTACTATGACAGCGAGCATCGCCCATGATTTCAATAACCTCCTGACGCCTATCATGGGCTACAGCATCATGACGATGGAGATGCTCCCGGCCGACGCGACCGATCTTCAGGAAAACCTGATGGAGATATACGATGCCTCGGTCAAGGCTAAGGATATCGTGACGCGCCTTGCGGACCTCACAAAGAAGGGCAAGGAAGAAAACTTCACCGAGCTCGAAGTGGACGAGGTGATACAGAGCGCCCTCAAGGTTACTCTGCCGGCCAAGCCGAAGGAGGTCGAGGTAAAGGCAAACTTCAATGCTGAGGGCCAGTACATAAAGGCTGACCGCACCCAGATATCCCAGATGGTAATGAACATAGTCCTCAACGCCTACGATGCGATGAAGGACGGTGGCACGCTGCTGGTGTCCACGAGGATATCCGGTGAGGAGGCCGTGCTGAGGTTCAAGGACAGTGGCTGCGGCATGGATACCGAGACCCTGTCGAGGATATTCGATCCTTTCTATACCACCAAGGAATCCGGCAAGGGCACAGGCCTCGGACTTGCCATCGTGGCACAGATAGTCGAGACACACGGAGGCAAGATATACGTGGATTCAGAGCCGGGCGAAGGCACGGAATTCAGGATCTACATACCGCTCGCAGGAGCGGATACCGCAAACCTCGCGTGGGGCCCGGGAGGCGAAGGAAAGTTCGATACAAAGCGCTACAGTGTCAACGTGATAAGGAAGGAACTGGCGCGTATCCAGGCCGAAAAAGCAGAGGAAGAAGAGCGCGGAGGCGGGCAGTGAATATGCCGCTCCGGACAAGGTCAAAAATAAGAACAATTAGACCCAAAATGGGGGAGAAAAAGCCGCAGTATTGTGATACAATATATGCGGCTTTTTAGCGGCTGCATTTTTGCTTTTTCGGTTAACGATCAGCCGCGGCAATAAACAATGAAAGGAAACCAAAACATGATAGTTCTTGTTGTTAACACAGGAAGTTCATCCCTGAAGTACCAGCTGATCAACATGGATAATGAAGAAGTCCTCGCTAAGGGACTCTGCGAGAGGATCGGCGAAGACGGTCACATGAACTACAAGACAGAAGCAGGCACAGTGTTCGATAAAGACATCCCGCTGCCGGATCACGGTGTTGCCATGCAGCTCGTAATCGACGCTCTGACAGACAAGGAGCACGGTGTTATCTCCAGCATGGATGAGATCGGCGCTGTAGGTCACAGGATCGTACAGGGCGGATACATCTTCGAGAAGTCGGAGATCATCACTGACGAGGTAGAGGCAGGCATCGAAGAGCTCTGCACACTCGGACCTCTCCACAACCCGCCTGCACTTGTGGGAATCAGAGCCTGCAAGAAGGTTCTGCCGAACACACCGGGAGTCGTGGTATTCGATACTACATTCCACCGCACAATGGCAGATGAGTGCAAGTATTATGCTATTCCATGGGAATACGCAGAGAAGTATCACGTTCAGAGATACGGAGCTCACGGAACATCCCACAGATACGTATCCGAAAGATGCGCTGAGCTTATCGGCAAGGACCCTGCAGAGCTCAATATCATCACATGCCACCTCGGAAACGGATCTTCCGTTTCAGCTGTTAAAGGCGGAAAGTGCTACGACACATCGATGGGCCTCACGCCGCTCGAGGGACTCGTAATGGGAACACGCTGCGGATCGATCGACCCTACAGTCGTAAGCTTCATCTATGAGCAGACCGGCATGCCTGTAAAAGAGATCACAGACATGATGACAAAGAAGTCCGGACTCCTCGCGATCTCGGAGATCTCCGGAGACTGCAGAGACATCACAGAGGCAGAGGCTAAGGGCAACAAGAAGGCTCATATCGCCAGAGAGATGCTCCTCAGATCTGTAAAGAGATTCATCGGCGCTTACGCTGCAGAACTCGGACACGTTGACGCCATCGTCTTCACAGCAGGCATCGGCGAGAACGACATCGAGCTCAGAGAAAAGGTCTGCGATTACCTCGGATTCATGGACGTCTGCATCGACAAGGAAAAGAACAACTGCAGAGGCAAGGAAGTCGAGATCACAGGCGAAGGATCAAAGGTCAGAGTATTCATCATTCCTACACAGGAAGAGCTCATGATCGCAAGGGATACAAAGGCTCTCGTAGAAGCTATGTAATTCCCTTATAACCAACTTACGGAAATAATTATTTCACCATATATTATTTCATTAATAAGTACTTATTACTTATCACTCAATTTCAAAATCTTTTTTAAAGGGAGATGAAAGAATGAAGAGACAATTCAAAACAATGGACGGCAATAACGCTGCCGCTCATGTCTCCTACGCGTTCACAGAGGTTTCGGGCATTTACCCGATCACTCCGTCCTCGCCGATGGCAGACTATGTAGACCAGTGGGCAGCCGCCGGCCGCAAGAACATCTTCGGATCGACAGTACAGGTAGTCGAGATGGAGTCTGAGGCTGGAGCAGCCGGAGCAGTACACGGTTCCCTCGGAGCCGGAGCTCTGACAACTACTTACACAGCTTCCCAGGGCCTCCTCCTGATGATCCCGAACATGTACAAGATCGCAGGCGAACTCCTTCCTGCAGTATTCCATGTTTCGGCTCGTACAGTTTCGACACATGCACTGAACATCTTCGGTGACCACTCCGACGTATATGCTTGCCGTCAGACAGGTTTCGCAATGCTGGCTGAGGGCAGTGTTCAGGAAGTTATGGACCTCGCTCCTGTAGCTCACCTTGCAGCTATCGAAGGTAGAGTTCCTTTCCTCAACTTCTTCGACGGATTCAGAACATCCCACGAGATCCAGAAGGTCGCAGTATGGGATTACGAAGACCTTAAGGAAATGTGCAACATGGACGCTGTCAAGGCATTCCGTGATGCATGCCTCAACCCTGAGCATCCTCATCTGAGAGGTTCTCACGAGAACGGCGACGTATTCTTCCAGCACAGAGAAGCTTGCAACAAGTACTATGATGCTATCCCTGAGGTAGTTGAGAAGTACATGGGCAAGATCAACGACAAGCTGGGAACAAACTATCAGCTGTTCAACTACTACGGCGCTCCTGATGCTGACAGAGTCATCATCGCTATGGGCTCCATCTGCGACGTTGCTGAGGAAGTTATCGACTACCTCAACGCTAAGGGCGAGAAGGTCGGTCTCATCAAGGTAAGACTGTACAGACCGTTCAGAGCAGACAAGCTGATCGCAGCACTGCCAAAGACAGCAAAGAAGGTCGCTGTTCTTGACAGAACAAAAGAGCCTGGTTCACTCGGTGAGCCTCTCTACCTCGACGTAATGACAGCATTCGCTGAGGCCGGAATGAGCGACGTTAAGGTAATCGGCGGACGTTACGGACTCGGTTCGAAGGATACTCCTCCGGCATCCGTATTCGCTGTTTATGACGAGCTCGCAAAGGATGAGCCAAAGAAGAGATTCACTATCGGCATCGTAGATGACGTTACACATCTCTCACTCGAAGAGAAGCCTGCTCCTATCACAGCACCTGCAGGAACTATCGAGTGCAAGTTCTGGGGTCTCGGCGGCGACGGAACAGTCGGAGCCAACAAGAACTCCATCAAGATCATCGGAGACCACACTGACAAGTACGTTCAGGCTTACTTCCAGTATGACTCCAAGAAGACAGGCGGCGTTACTATTTCTCACCTGAGATTCGGTGATTCCCCGATCAAGTCTTCGTACTACATCAACAAGGCTGACTTCGTAGCATGCCACAACCCTTCGTACATCGACAAGGGATTCAAGATCGTTCAGGACGTTAAGCCGGGCGGCATCTTCCTGATCAACTGCCAGTGGAAGCCTGAAGAAGTAGGCCAGCACCTCGATGCAGCAGCCAAGAAGTACATCGCTGAGAACAACATCCAGCTGTACATCATCGACGCTATCGACCTCTGCGCCAAGATCGGAATGGGCAAGAGAACAAATACAACTCTCCAGTCCGCATTCTTCTCACTCGCTGAGGTACTGCCAAAGGCAGACGCCATCAAGTACATGAAGGACGCTGCTACAAAGTCCTACCTCAAGAAGGGCCAGGATGTCGTAGACATGAACCACAAGGCTATCGACGCCGGTGCTGATGCTCTCGTCAAGATCGACGTTCCTGCTGAGTGGGCTAACCCTGAAGCAGACCCTGCAAAGGCTGCTCTCGAGGGACCTGAGGCTCTGGTTACTCAGGTCAAGAACATCCTGCTGCCTATCGACAACATGGATGGAGACAGCCTGCCTGTATCCGCATTCCTGCCTCACGTTGACGGTGAGTGGGAACTCGGAGCTTCCGCTTACGAGAAGAGGGGCGTTGCTGTTATGGTTCCTGAGTGGGACGGCACAAAGTGCGCACAGTGCAACAGATGCGCATTCGTTTGCCCGCACGCTACTATCAGACCTTATCTGCTCGACGAAGCTGAGATGGCAGCTGCTCCGGAAGGATTCAAGGCTGTTGATCACAAGCTGAGCAAGGGCGCATATAAGTACGGCCTCGCTGTATCCCCGCTCGATTGTATGGGATGCGGAGTCTGCGTAACAGTATGCCCGACAAATTCGCTGACAATGAAGCCGCTTGAGGAGCAGCTCCCTGAGCAGGAGAACTTCAACTACGCAGTAAAGAAGATCTCCGTCAAGAAGGACTTCGCAGACAACACAAACGTTGTCAAGTCGCAGTTCAAGACTCCTCTCCTCGAGTTCTCGGGCTCCTGCGCTGGATGTGCTGAAACATCGTATGCAAGACTTATCACACAGCTTTGCGGAGATCACACATACATCTCCAACGCTACAGGATGCTCCTCCATCTGGGGCGGCCCTGGCGCAACAGCTCCTTATACAACAAACGCTGAGGGACACGGACCTGCATGGTGCAACTCCCTGTTCGAGGACAACGCTGAGCACGGCCTCGGTATGAGAATGGCTGTCAAGACAAGAAGAGCCAAGATCAAGGCTGACGTTGAAGAGCTGGTAGCTGCAGGCGTTCCTGACGAGGTAAAGGCTGCTGCAGAGGCATGGTTCGCTGCATTCAACGACGTAGAAGAGTCGAAGAAGACAGGCGACGCTCTCGTAGCTGCACTCGAGAAGGCAGGCATCGGAGCTGAGATCGTTGAGCGCAAGGACCTCCTCGGCGAGAAGACAGTCTGGATCTTCGGCGGAGACGGCTGGGCTTACGATATCGGTTACGGCGGACTCGACCACGTACTCGCAAGCGGCGAGAACGTAAACGTAATGGTATTCGATACAGAGGTTTACTCCAACACAGGCGGCCAGGCTTCGAAGGCTTCCAACATCGGACAGGTTGCACAGTTCGCTGCTGCAGGTAAGTCCATCGAGAAGAAGTCACTGTCCCAGATCGCTATGGCTTACGGTTATGTATACGTAGCACAGGTTGCTATGGGTGCTGACCCGGCTCAGACTCTGAAGGCAATGAACGAAGCTATCGCTTACGACGGACCTTCCCTCATCATCGGCTACTCGCCATGCGAGATGCACTCCATCAAGGGCGGCATGATGAACTGCCAGATGGAGATGAAGAAGGCTGTAGAGTGCGGATACTGGAACCTCTTCAGATTCAACCCTGCCAACAAGGCAGAAGGCAAGAACCCGTTCACACTGGACAGCAAGGTACCTGCAGGCGGATATCAGGAGTTCCTGAAGAACGAAGCAAGATACAACAGACTGACCAGAGAGAATCCGGAAAGA
>CACYYD010000039.1 GCA_902778585.1 uncultured Eubacteriales bacterium
TAAGCTCTTCGTCAAAGCGTTTCCTCAAATGTTTTGCCGGATTTCCACATACGAAATTGATTATATCAATCTTGCTGTTTTAATTATCTAACGTCTTTGTCTCGGCACTCTTGATTGCCTCATCGTCTGCTCATGAGCATCAGCATCAGGTCGCACAGGCCCTGTGCCAGCTGCGAAGGTTTCCTGATGCGCACGCAGGAATGCCCGTATATCTGATGCAGATCGCCTATATGCGAACTGTTTCCGTGGAACACCGCTCCCACCATGATGCCCTTGCTGCGCAGGATCCTGACAGCGTCCTCTGTTGCGCTGACCGCGACCGCTCCATCATACTCCCTGGTCAGGAGATGGCCGGCCTCGGCGACAGGCACTGAGTCATTAGGATTGGCATCCGTCATGATCAGTACGATCCTCTGCTTGCCGGTCATGTGCGGGTCATCGTCGAGATGCTCGATGAGCCTGACAGCCAGCGAGTCCCTGTTCCAGCCTCCGGCATAGTATCCGCATATGCCGCTGCAGTCATTGTCTCCGGCGTCCTTGAGGATCTCGAGGACAGTGTGGCCCCTGAGGCTCCTGAACGCCGACACCCTGACAGGCACATTTAGCACGGCAAAACTTTTGGCTGCTATCAGCGCCTCGGCGGATATGATCTCCTGCGAATTCATCCTCGACTGCGATGCATCCAGAAGAATGTCTACGAAGACTTCCTTCTCTGTCTCTTCGCCATCCCTTGTGAACACCTTGCTGTCACCGAGTACAGGCAGCCTGTATACTTTCTCCGGCGCGAGTCTTCCTGCTCTTGACGCTTCCGGAAGATGCTTCAGATAGGATTCGAACACAGTCTCCATGCCCGCCGAAAGAGTCTTTACAGCGCTTCTGACGGCCGCGCGGTTGTCCGCGTAAAAGTTCTCGTTGAGCTCTCGCTGGCGTCTGCGCCTTGCGATGATGTCGGCCGCGTCCTTATAGTCCGCGTCGCTCTCCTCACCTTGCGTGACCCACACACGGCAATTCGCGTCCGCACCGGTGCAAATGTCATTGTTAAGTATCTCTGTTTCGGACTCCGGAAGCACGCTCTTTCCGAATACCGCTCGGATGTAGTCCTCATCCTCCTGCGTAGGCGGGACGAATCTGCCCAGTCCGTCATGCGTGAGTGTCACAGCCTTAGGATGGTCGCCCTCTCCGGTCCCGGTCCTGACGAGGAAGTGATCCTTCCTACGCCTGCCGCTCCCTTTCGGTCCCCGCGATCCTCTCCGCCTGACACGCAAAGCAGCGCCATGCGGGGCCTCATACCTGAAGAAAGTCTTCAGGAAGTCTGCCATCTCCCGCAGCAGCTGATCCGTGTCCAGGTCTCCCGAGAGGCACAGCGCTTCCTGCATGCGCTTCTCCCTCGAAGTCATCACCGGGAGATTCCTGCCGCTGACGGAAGCCCACCTTGCCTGCTGCTGAGTGTATACAGGCATGCTCTGGTATTCCATCTGCTGCCGCGACATACCGGCCTGCTCCACATAGAACTGTTCGGCTCTCTGCTTTCTCAGCCTCTCCATGACAGGCCTCTCTGCCGACTCCTTCTCGTAGACGCAATTCTCCAGACCGAGCCACAGATACTCATCGAATTCATCAGACCGCCTGTCAGCCGCGTAGCTGTCAAAAAACTTCCCGATCCTGTCGATATCCAGCCATTTCCTGACGAGCCCGATTATCATATTGAAATAATGATCGGGTGCTCCGTTAGGGAAAAAGGCCATGAATGGAGGCTCGAAGTCATAGTCTCCCGCCGCGTTCCAGATTATATTACGCGCCCTTCTGGCGTTGGAAGTGAATTGTTTCTTGATCATTTCCCGAACACAGCGACTCTTGTCAGATCATCAGGGATCCTCGCGGCGATCACGTCGCGGATGAGTTTTCTCTCATAATCGTCAAAAGTCTTGTTGACTATGCACATCTCGAGCGCCGCTCCGGACAGTATGCCCTGATCCATAAGCGCGATGGCATCGAGCAGGCCTCTGAGGTCGAGCGCAGAGTCAGATATCTCAGCGCTTTCGGCCTTCTTCTCCAGCTCCTTGTACAGCTTAGCGAGCTGTCCGCAGATCTTCATGTCGATATCCGGATACCTGCGCGCTATAAGCTTGACCAGGTCATCGTCTTTGATCAGCGGCATGTTGAGCACGGCAAATCTCGAGGTGAGCGCTTCGTTGAGCTCTCTCGTGCCTGCGTATCCGTAATTCATGGTCGCGATGAAACGTGTCCCGTCCTGCAGCTCGATCCGGTCATAACCCGGAACGTCTATGCTGCGGCGGAAGTCGAGAGCCGCGTGGAGGACCGCCAGCGCTTCATTTTTGGCCATGTTGATCTCGTCGAGTATGCCAAATCCTCCTACCCTGGCGCACATCCACACCGGGCCCGGGCGGAATACGACCTCGCTGCCGTTATAGGTGTCCGTCCCAATCAGGCTGGCCGCGTCAGCGTTCACATGGAACGAAACGTCCCATGTAGGGCAGCCGAAAAGGGCCGCTAAGTTCTCTGCCAGGACGTTCTTGCCCGTCGCCTTAGGTCCCGCGAGAAGGAGGTTCTTCCCAGCGAGCAGAGCGGCAAGCGCCAGTTCCCAGGTGTTGTTGCCGTAATAATAGTATTCCGGCACCGGGATGCGATCCGTGTACTCCTGCGCAACCGGATGCGCTTCCCTGAAAGCCTTTACGCCATCAAGCAGGCGAGGCTCGACGCCCTCTTCCCTGAGGAAATCGAATAGTTCTTGCATTGATATTCTCCTTGGATATTATCTCTGTCTTATCAGTCTGCGTAGTCACACACCAGGAACAGGGGTTTGATGTCTACTACATCATCGTGTATTTCCTGCGTGACACTGACGCTTGAATTCATGTTTCTGAGATCTGTTTTAACTGTCTCGAGAGCCTCTTGCGCAGTCTCTGCCCTGCTCTCACGCACGGCTCTGATCATCCATTTCAGGACGACAGGATGCGCATACTGCGCCGGGACCGGGAAATATCTGAATCCGGAAACGTATTCCGCACTTTCGCGCACTGCGCTCTCCCAGTCTTTCTGAGCATTAGCCTTGCTGCTCCATCTGCCGGGCACGAGGTTGGCAGAGAATACGGCAAATGCCGCCGCGCCGCCTCCGAGCAGGAAGTATACCGCGTTCGGAGTATGCGCAGACAGCCCGTACAGACCGTAAGCCACTGCGCACAGCCCCGCCAGAAACACTGCTGTTCCGCCAACGAGGACGGATGGTGAAAGATTGTCTACGATGCGCTTCTGCTTGGCTGCCGCTGTAAGATTTCTGTATATGTCAGGCCTTAGTTCCAGATGCTCGACAGCGCCATTCAGTCTTTCCCATGTCTCCTCTGCCGTCTTGCTGAGCTTGCTTTTATATTTCGCGACCTCTTCTCTAGCCGCCGCAGCAAGTCTCTGCTCGGCCTGCGCGCTGTGGGTCGGAATGTCCGGATGCTGCCTCTCGATCTCGCTGAGAAGAGAATCCAGTTCTTTTTCAATTTTAAAATAGCAGGTCTTTTCCTTGCCGTTCGCGCATTGTACGACAAGATACGCCATGGTGCCAAAGGCCCCACTCCCCGAGAATCCACCCGGGCTCATCGCTATGCGTTTATATACGCGCCGGACCTCATCCCAGCGGATATAGTACAGGCGGCTTATAAACCTGCTTCCTATATATAAAGCCTCATCGCCGAGCCCGCACGGTCCGGACCTGAGACAGTTTTTCTTATCTTTGCTTAAAACCTCGCCCGAAAGTGTATTATCTCCGAGCGGGACGGTAATTGTGAGCATTATCAGTACCCCCGTACATCGATCACCGGCACATCTTGCCGGCCTTTTGTCATGATGCCGGCCCTGTGACCGGCTATTATTTCCTCATGCAGCAAAGGGCAGGTCAAGGCCTGCCCTTTAAAGCTTGTGGATAAGTCGCTTAAACTTATGCGGATCATCTGATCCGATTACGCAGCCTTCTTAACCTTCGAAAGGAAGAGCGCAAGGAATGCGATAGCGACAACGATGCCTACAGGATAACCTACAGCAGCATTGTCTGTCAGTCCCGGGATGAGTCCCAGGCACTCCGGTGCCATTACGAAGTATGTAGCCGATACAGCGCTCATGAATGTAGCAGGAACTGCTGCGATCCAGTAGTTCTTCTTATTCTGAGCAAGGTACATAGCAGCAGCCCAGAGTACGATCATAGCGAGTGTCTGGTTGGACCAGCTGAAGTAACGCCAGATGATCTGATAGTCGATGAATCCGAGAGTGTTTCCGAATCCGAGGACAGCGCCAATGCCGAGTACAGGGATGCAGAGGAAGAGTCTTGTCTTCCAGTTACCCATGTCGAGCTTGAACCAGTCAGCAATGGTAAGTCTGGCACTTCTGAAAGCTGTGTCTCCGGAAGTGATCGGGCAAGCAATAACGCCGAGCATAGCCAGGATGATACCGACCTTGCCCATTGTCATTGTGCAGATGGTGTAAACTGTGGTTGCGTTTCCGCCGCCGAGCTCAGCAAGCTGCGCTCCGCCGAGGAGTGTGCATCCTGCAGCAGCCCAGATCAGAGCGATTATACCTTCAGCTACCATAGCTCCGTAGAATACGAAACGGCCCTGGCGCTCGCTCTTGAGGCAACGAGCCATCAGAGGCGACTGTGTAGCGTGGAATCCGGAAATAGCGCCACAAGCAACTGTGATGAACATGTAAGCCCAGATGCGGGTTCCGTTAGGATGAACGTTACCGAGGTTATTCCAGATCTCTGGAATAGGAGTGCCGCTTGTCATGGTTCCGACGCATACGCCAATAGCCATTACGATAAGGCAGATACCGAAGATCGGATAAACACGACCGATAACCTTATCAACAGAAATGAATGTAGCGATGAAGTAGTAGATCAGGATGATTGCCAGCCAGAATGTAGCCTGAACAACAACGCCCGACTCAACTCCACTGTTCTTGAAGAGTGTGACCAGAAGTCCCGCAGGTCCTACAGCAAATACTGTACCAACCATGATCAGAAGAATTACTGAGAACACTCTCATGACATTCTTCATTGTGTGTCCGAGATAGATACCGGTTACCTCAGAGATAGAAGCACCGTTGTTCCTCTCGGAAAGCATTCCTGCGAAGTAGTCGTGAACGCCTCCTGCAAAAACTGTTCCGAATGTGATCCAGAGGAATACAACCGGTCCCCACATAGCTCCGGACAGAGCACCGAAGATAGGGCCGAGTCCGGCGATGTTAAGGAGCTGGACGAGGAACAGCTTCCACTGCGGCATAACGACATAGTCGACACCGTCGTTAATGGCTACGGCAGGAGTCTCCCTGTCATCCGGATTAAAAATACCGTCTACGAATTTACCGTAGAAGAGGTATCCCAGAATCAGGATCACAAAGCAAATGATAAAACTAAGCATTTTTTAAACCTCCTAACAATAACTTATAATTTCATTTGTCTGTTTAAGCAAAAACAAACAGATTGATTGTATACCCAAATAAAAAATAGCACAAGTACTGATAAATCGTAATTGCACTACTTTTTATAACAAATGCTTCTTATTTTGTAATTAGCAAACTGCCTGTCCCTGCTGTCAGAATTGGGTTGTATCCATCTGTTTCTTGCGCAGCGCGGCGTCGAGCAGCACATTCTCTTCGACCTCAGGAACCAGTCCGCTGCGTCTCAAAGCTTCTCTGGCTTCGGCCTCGATGCGGCCCGGGACCTCGACCCAGTATATCTCGCGGTCGATTCGACCCTGTGGCCCGAAGTCTCTTGGATCGAGCTTAGCGCCGCACCCGCCGCCCATAACGGTTTCCTGGAGATAATGGCCCGATCTGACGCCCTTGATATCTGCCTCCTGAAGGGCTTTGCAGATCTGCTCCCAGTCCTCGCGGTCACGCTTCTTGAACAGCGTAACCATATCGCTGCCACCGCGGGTTTTGACCAGCAGCGCGCAGGAATCAATGATCACCAGTCCGGCCGCCGCTCCTGCAGCCGCTATGTTACCCTTCACGATGAAGAACACTATCGCCGCTCCCAGCAGCACAGCCACGGCGGACAGTATTATCTCTACAGTTTTGTTCGTTTTATTCTCTTCCATGAATAGAAACCCTTTCTGTCAAATCTATATCCGGCTCAGGGAATACACTGCCATAATAATCGACATCTGCAACCTAACCAATCCACTCAAATCAATAGCCTCTCGGAATCTGTAACCCTTTCAATGCAACAGGTTGAGATTCCA
>CACYYD010000040.1 GCA_902778585.1 uncultured Eubacteriales bacterium
TCAGCAGAGATTTTTACGCCCTTCCTTTCCATAAGAAAAACTCCCTCCATGATTAACAGTTTTATTTTTTACTGTCTCTCATAGAGGGAGCATATCATTATGCAGTGCCCGCCCGATTATATCTATTTCACTTTAGCTGATTTTGACCTCCAGGTTGACACATGTCTGCCGCCCGCATCATTATACGCTCTTACGCGGACGTAATATCTTGCCTTTGACTGCAGGCCTTTTACGACCCTGGATTTTTTCTTTTTACCTGCATATGCATGATACACAATATTTGTAAAACCCGGATCAGTAGCGACCTGGATCTCTATTCCCTGGATCTTCTTCTGATTCTTTTTACTGACTTTCTTCCATCTGACAGTCAGCTTTCTCTTGCCTGCCTTTGGCTTCGATATCTTCACTACAGGAAGATCCGCCGGATACCAGATTGCAGCTATACTCCTTGTATAATGATCTCCGCATCTTCTGCAGGTATATGTCATCAGGCCCGGTACACCCTCTGCGGCATATCTGGTAACTGCGCCCACATGATCATGGCCAAGTGCCGGAATGTTGCTTATCTCCTTTGTCTGAGCACTAAGCTCCGGCTGTCTGAACGTTGCGGTATACATTGCCGTGCCTTCCTCTGTGCATGTGGCCGGCGTTGTTACCTCATGTGTGACCACAGCGTGCCTGGTGATCGTCTCGCCGCAGTCAGAGCAGACTCCAGTTGCTGTGCAGCTGCTTCCGTCTTCAGCCCATTCATAGGAGACATTCTCCAGAGAATGCGCTCCGGTATATGCCTGATCAGACATTGTGAGCTCGCTCTCAGAAAATATGCTCAGTGTTTCATCATCGTATGTATAAGCGAGGTCTTCCTTCCCGTCGCCGTTGACATCATAGCTGTACCCTGCAGATACGCTTCCTCCGGACATCGCAGGTGAGATAAACAGACCGCCCCTGCTTCCGACCATACCACTGTCTGAGTTTGTAAGGTCTGCTATATAGTTCTCCTCATCATCCATGTGCAGGATGTTCCACATGTGGAGCCCAGCATCGGATCCATATCCCATAACACCTGTAACGGAATCACATTCTATATACGGCGATGTGAAGTCCGAATGGTCGCACAGATACTGGAAAGCTTTTGCGTAGCCTTCGCAGACTACGTTCGTTGCGCTGTTTCCGTCGAATACGTATATCATCTGCCACGGGTCGCCATAAGCAACGCTCTCATCCGAGGCTGCTGCATAATTATACGATGTAAGGGCGCAGATGCGGTCCTTGTATGCATTCAGTTTATCAAGGTCGGCCTTACTCTTGTTGTCAGTGATCACCTTTGCCGCGTTGGTGATCGCCTGAGATGTTGCTCCCGTCTTTGCGGTATCGACAGATGTATAGCCGCCAGCCCTGTAATCTTCTGAAACAGCAAACGCTGTTTCGAGGACAGGATCATTTCCAATCCTGAAATACATGTCAGATGTTGTTCCGGATGTATTGATAAGCATTCCGGAGATGCCGTAAGCAACGCCGGCTGTTTTGTCATACCAGTACATAGCATATGGTTCATCTGCCATCAGGGCGTAGATGACAGCATCGAAGTCGTATAGCTTTGCTTTTGCCTCATCAGAAAATGTCCAGTATAAATATCCGCCCTCATTCTTCTGAACAAGCACGCCGGAGCTGATACCGAGACTTGCGCTTGTTATTACATTGTAGTTTACGCCGGAAACCGTCTTTTCAGTGAAATACGGAGAGAATAAACCTGTCAGATCTATTGATGTTTCGGCGGTATCCGTCTGCCCGGAGGCAACTTTATCTATAAGCTCTTTCAGACCGTCGTAGACAAGCTGCCCGCCATCGTTCAGACTGTTTCTCCTCTTTGAAGAAGCCGCTTTGCGCATTTTAGTTTTCGCCGGAGCCGCGCCAAGTTCTTCCTTGAGTTGCTTGTCCATATAGCTTTCAAGAAGGGCATCAGGATCATCAAGCGAATCTCCTGGAGCGGTCTCTTCGTTTTCCGCTTCGGTCAGAATGATGTTTTCCTCCGTATCTTCGGTCTGCTCACCTTCGGCGAAGACTGTCCCCGGCAAGCCGGACATAAAAACAAACGCACAAAGCAACACTGCCAGTATGCGTTTGATCGTCTGTCTGTCGTTAGTTCCCATAAGCCCCCTCCTTGTTTAGAAGATTGTACATTACGAGAGGCTTATTAAGCAAGGATAACGGAACGGGACACCGCTTTGAGCGGTGCCCCGTGTGAACCGGTTTTGTTTAGCTTAACGCCGCGTGTGTATGCAGCATCTTATTTTTTTACCTTGACCTTCTTAACAGCTGACCATGGGCCAACATACTTTACTCCGCCAACGTACTTGATCGCACGAACTTTGACGAAATAAGTACCCTTTGCCATTCCCTTGATCTTAGTCGAAGCTTTCTTCTTGCCTACAACTCTTTCTATTGTTGAGCCAGCCGCAAAAGCGCCATCTGCACAAGCCCACACTTCGATGTTAGTAGCACCGGACTTGAGCTGTTTCTTTTTGAGCTTTTTCCATTTTGCAGTGAATGCCTTCTTTGAAGCTTTCGGCTTGGAAGCTTTGACCTTTGGCAGGCTTGGATCGTATGTTCCCTGACGGGCTGCTTCGATAGTTGCTGCCTGAGCCGCATTGGCTTTACTTAATACTGTATTGGCATCCTTAGCTGCAGAATCGGCCGAGTCCACCGTTTCCTGAATCCATTCCAGTATGATTTCTTTATCCTCATCAGACAATTCTTCTGCATTATCTGCAATGTACTGTTTCGCCTTTGCCATGACAGCATTAGCTTCTTTCTTTGCTACAGCAGCTTTCGATACAGCCGTATTCGCGTTGCTGATAGCAGCAGCTACATTTCCAGTATTAAGTGCTTGTTCTGCGTCTTCTACAGCATCCCATACATCGCTTATCATATCAAAAGTATCCCAGTCCGAGTCTAAGATAGAGTCAAGCACATCCTGATTAGGTGCTGCTTTCTTTATCTCCACATCCTTCCAGTCCACTTCTTGGGTTAACTGATTGTCTCTAAAATAATGCCCACAATTGCAGCATGTCCAATATTCAATATTCCCCGGGTTAACAATAGTTGCTTCACGGGCTGCGTAATGCTCACCCATTTCGTGATGGTTTGTTTTAGGGATTACTAAATCTGTAAGTTCAGTTATTCCTGCAGCATCTGCGTAGTTTCTATTACAGTCTTCACAATACCAATGCTCCTTCTCTCCTTCTTCGCTGCAAGAAGCGGGGGTTTCTTCAAAGTGTGCAAGTCCGCACACATGATTAGTTGGGTCTTTAGGTAGCTCGAAAACAGTTTCATCATCAAATGCTTCAGTATCAACTGCGCCTGACTCAGAGTCACGGAAAAACTTTCCGCAAATACTGCACTGCCAGTGGGCTTCCATGCCTTCATCCACGCATGTCGCCTCTATCCCCGGTACATAATCCAAATCATGTTCGCATTCTTCTCCCTCCGCAAATGCGAGTGCAGGCATAAATGTGAGCACCATTACCATTGAAAGCAAAAGGGCAAGGGCTCTCTCTTTGATCTTCATACATTCCCTCCTAATATGCGTTGCTCGATCGAGTAAAACTTTTATGTATTCTTACAACCGCATAACATTAACGTTTATTAAGGAAATTATACATTACAGCTGCCTCATTTCCTCATATGTGTAAATTGCAATGAATTTCTTTACCAGTGACAACGAATTTGTTTACCACCTTTGACAATTAAAAAGTTTACCACTCCGTAAACTTTGACAATGAATTTGTTTACCACATACTCTCTGGTTACTCGTATTTAGCAGCGAATTCTGCTCGGTACGGATGCTCAGAGTTCATGTTTAGGACATAGCTTCTGTAGGTCAGACGGTCAATCATGGCCGCGACCATAGTAGGATTTTCAAACATGGTCATCCATTCCGAGAACGGAAGATTAGTCGATGTGATGATGCTCTTACGCTCACTGCGATCAGCGATGACCTTGAATAACAGCTCTGACTGATGCCTGTTGAATGTGAGGTAACTCATTTCGTCTATGATCAGCAGATCGCATGTTGCGATCTGTTTCTCCAGTTTCAACAGACGGTGAGTATCCAGAGCTTCAATAAGCTCATTGGATAGATTAGCAGCAGTGTAGAATCGGACATTGAGACCCTGCATGCAGGCTTTCATCCCAAGAGCAACTGACAGATGAGTCTTGCCAGTCCCGGGATTACCGATCATGACGATGTTCTGCTTATTGGTAACGAAGTCGCATGAAGCAAGCTCTCTGATCTGAGCCTCAGTTACATGCTCAAGACGATCACAGTCAAATTCATCGATCGTCTTCACATAAGGGAATCGGGCTTGCTTGATCTTGCGCTGTCGATTGCGCTCCTGCCGGTTTTCAAGCTCAGCTCTCATTAGGGCAATAAGGAAATCTTCATAGCCCTGATCGCTGGTCAGCTGCCTTGCTACATCTTCAAATTGATTGAAGGTTGGAGTCCTGAGCTGCTTTGCATACATAGAGATAAGTTGTCTGTTCGCTTCGTTCATACAGCTTTCACCCCACATTTCATGTCGTAGTAGGTAAGGTCGACAGTATTGACCGGTATCTCGTTAGTAAATCTGCCATGCGGCAGAGTATACTGGCCGTTTACCAGATAACTTCGAACCAGATCTACGCTTGGGGTGATCCCCAAAGGGATGGAGTTCAGTATGTCGAGGATCAGATCTTCGCCATGGTCGACACATAGCCGAAGCAGGCGGACCATCTCCTTGTTGCCGCCGGGGAGTTTCGCTCCCCAGTCGAGCAGTTCCTGGCGAACAGTATGCCTTACAGGCTTAGCCTGGAACACACTTCTTGGCTTGCGCTCAAGCAGATCAAGATAGTGTTCAAGCTTGTAGGCAGTCTTGCCCTGGCCCTGAAGGCGCTCATAAGTGACGACAGTCTTGTCATCACAGATTATTCTGACTGAGTTGGCATAGCCTTTTACTGTAACGGTCTTGCGGAGGAACGTGACTGGCACTGAATAGCTGTTTCTGTCGAACCTTACAGTTGAGAAGTCGCCAACCGAAGGAGTCGCTATACGGGCGGTGTCGTATCTGTACGGGGCGATCTTGTGCAGATACATGCGCTCCTGCTCATAGAGGACTTTAACACTTGCGGATCTGCTGCTCACTTTATGCCTGGCTCGGTAGTTCAGGCACTTGCGGATAAGATCCTCATTAAGTTCATCCATGGAGGCCGCTTTCGGTACAGGTACAAAGAAGTTCCTTCTTGCGTAACCTACCAGATTCTCAACGAGACCTTTCTCGTTGCCGCTGTCGGGATTGCAGAAATCCGTACCGAACACATAGTGAGCTGCAAAGTTGCGATAGTCTGCTTGAGGTCGGGCGTGCAAGCCGAAACCTTCCTTGACAGCGACCTTTGCGTTGTCGAAGATGAGTCTTCTTGGTACACCGCCGAAGTACTCAAACATACGCTGCTGAGCTTCCAGGAAGCTCTCCATATTCTGACTGAAGCATGCCATAACGAATATGTCACAGCTATAGCACAGTCTTCCGCAGAATATGTTGGCAGTTATACGCTTATCGCCCAGATATATCTGGACTTCGCCCCAGTCGATCTGGATAGCATCGCCTGGATCGAATTCCAGCGGCACATCAGCCTGAGCCGGGAGAAACTCATCCCTGAGCTCGCGTACAGTTTGACGTATTATGCTGTACGAGCCTTCAAAGGCCATCTCATCTACAAGACGATCATAGATCCTCTTAGCTGTGTGCTTTTGCTTTTTAAGTCCGGATGCCTGATCGTATTCAAGGCATTGACGGATAAATGATTTAACTTCGTCAGTTACGACAGTCGGTGCTCGAAGATATTCTTTGCGCTCACCGGGGACAGTTTCTCCCTCGCTGAATATTCCGGGGCGCTGAAAGCGCCTGTCCGATGAAATGGAAATCGCCTGTCCGACGACAGGAAATCATCCGCCGTATACTTCGGTGGTGGCGAAGC
>CACYYD010000041.1 GCA_902778585.1 uncultured Eubacteriales bacterium
AGGAGTCCAATTGAGTACCGGAACGAGATGCTTGCTGCATAGAAAAACTCCGGCGATTATCTCGCCGGAGCAAAAGTCTAACTTTTGGGGGTCACCTCAATCTGCTCTGGGACCGCTTGCGCTGAGGTACGGACACAGCGGTTCTAAGCTCTGCCGTCGCCAAGGCTAGGCAATCGCTAAGAACCGGCGTCCGCAGACTCTCCCCGCGCAGATATTCACGGGCCTTATTTTTATTTCTATATCTGTTTTACAAAGCAGCGCCGCCTCTTATGCGGCTCTATGTCGAACATCTTCCACTGATGATGCACGTTCGTATTGTATTCAAGCTGAGGCCCTGTCTCAGCTTTTCTTATGCCGTTCTTATTGCAGCCTGTGAAGAGGTGCTCCATTATCACGCCGTTGAGGCCGGTCTTCTGGTACTCAGGCCTTACCGCGATCAGAAGGAGATCGAGAGTGTCATTCTTCTGCATCAGAGCCTTCAGAAGACCTATCCATCCCGTCGGCATAAGGTGTCCTCCGCACTTGCGCATGGCCTCCGCAGTTGACGGAGCGCCGACACCGAATCCCATCAGTTTGTCATTGTCATCCACTATGAGGCAGACGAAATCCGGATCCACGAGCGGCAGGAATTTGTTTGTGTACTTCTCGATCTGCTTCTCGTTGAGTTCCACCACGCCGTAAAGATGCGCGTATGCGATGTTAACAAGTTCGAATACCTGCTTTATATAAGGCTTGTACTGGGACTTGTGCTTCACCTCCACCTTATGGAAGCCTGTCCTTTTCAGCATTGCATCGGATATGCGCTTGAGCCTTTTGTAGTTAGGGTCATCCCAGCCCTTCAGAGGTATGAGATGCTCTATCCAGTCTGTGTCCTTCACATATCCGAGCGCCTCAAGGTGATCGATATAGTAAGGATGATTGTAATATGTGTAGAACATGCTGCGCTTGTCAAAGCCTTCGACCAGCATACCCTCTCTGTCGAGGTCGCAGAAACCGAGAGGACCGTGGACCTCGTTCATCCCCTTCTCCTTCGCCCAGTCCTCGACAGCATCGAAAAGTGCCTTTGACACCTCGCGGTCATCGATAAAATCGACCTGGCTGAAGCGCATGCGCTTTGTGCCCCACTTCTTGTTCGATGCATGGCTCAGTATGGCGCCTATGCGGCCCACCACTTCGCCGTTCTTATACGCCAGCCAGGACTTGGCCTCGCAGTAGCTGAACGCCGGATTCTTTTTTTCATCCCAGTCATCTATGTCATCGCCATAGAAGGCCGGTACAAAGTTTTCATTATCACGATAAAGGCGGTTCGGAAAATCCACAAAGATCCTCCGATCCGCCTTTGTTGTTACTTCTTTGATTTCTACATTAACCGACAACGTCTTCCCCCATTATGATCTCCATAAATACCTGTACGCATATGATACATAATAAAACAGAAATCATCAATGGTGTTCCGTATCTCTATTTTTTCTTCTTGTGCATCGTCAGATGGATAGGCAGTCCGCCTGCAGTATACGGCTGTACCGATCCGATGATGAACGGTCTCGCATACTTAAGGTATTCATCGCTGACGTATGTTCCGTCGTTGGTGATCCAGTTGAGAGGCACCTTGCGCTCAACATTGGCGATGTCGTGGATGTCGAACATGTCATACGACTCTACATATGGCTCTCTCGAATCCACCTGGATGGTGACCATCATTCCGGTCTTGCCTTCGAAAGCCGCCTTCGCTGCGAGGAATCCTACATTGTAAGCCTCATCAGAGTCAGCTCTTGAAGCAAGGTGAGCAGCGCATCTCTGGAGCGATGAGAACTCGATGTATCTGGACTTGAGACCTGTCTCCTTGGTGACTACGCTCGCGAGGTATGCCGCTGTACCGGCAAGCTGCTTGTGCCCGAAAGCGTCGATGTGGTCGTTCGAGTTACCGAGCTCGCAGACGAACTTGCCGTCCTTTGTGGTAAGGCCCTCTGAAACGGCCACGACTACCGACTTCTTGTTCTTTGCGAGTTCCTTGATCTTCTTGATGAACGCATTAATGTCAAACGGTACTTCAGGCAGGTAGATAAGATCCGGCCCCGAGCAGTCGATATCCCTGGACATCGCGGCGGCTGCCGTGAGCCATCCCGCGTGGCGTCCCATGATCTCAACAATGCAGATCGTCGGCTTGGAAACACCGTAGCTCTCGTTGTCCCTGATGATCTCCTTCATCGATGTTGCGATGTACTTTGCCGAAGAGCCGTAGCCCGGGCAGTGGTCCGTCATCGGAAGATCGTTGTCTATTGTCTTTGGGATACCCATGAATTTCTGCTTCTTCTGATGCGAGATAGCATAGTCAGAAAGCTGCTTTATGGTATCCATGGAGTCGTTTCCGCCGTTGTAGAGGAAGTATTCAATATTCTTTTTGTCAAGAATGTCGAAGATCTTCTCGTACAGCTTCTCGTTGCCCTCGATAGGAGGCAGCTTGTAGCGGCAGGTGCCGAGGAACGAAGACGGTGTTCTCTTGAGAAGAGACAGATCCTGACCGCTTGTGATGTAATCCTCGATATCTATAATATCTTCATTCAGCAGACCCTCGATGCCGTAGTGCATGCCGTAGATCCTTCTGATCCCGTACTGCCAGCTGGCTTTGATAGCACCTGCAAGGCTCGAATTGATAACGGCGGTCGGGCCGCCTGACTGACCGATAATAACGTTTCCCTTCATCTCTTTCCCTTTCTGTCTGTTCAGCTGCGCATAGTACTGACGCGCACAGACATTTTAATCTATTCTAACTTTTCAAAATCCTTTGCATTATAATATCATCCTCTTTTTCAGTCAATGCCGAATGCCTTGTTTTTGGCGGTTTTATGCCTTATAATATGACGCGTAAAAAACAGTAATCGGAAGGACAGACAGCACACATGGATCATAAAGAATTAAGTGAACTTATTTATCCGTCCCTCATGCACACCCCGGAAGAATACGAGGCAATGTATCCTGAAAGAGATCTTCCGGAAGGAGCGATGGTCACAAGGCTCGGTCCGAGCCCTACAGGATTCATCCACCTCGGCAACCTCTACGGAGCTTTTGTTGATGAGAGGCTCGCGCATCAGAGCGGCGGAGTGTTCTATCTCAGAATAGAGGACACCGATGACAAGCGCTATGTCGAGAACGCGGTCGAGACAATAATCGGATCGCTCGACTTCTTCGGCATCCGCTTCGATGAGGGCGTGACAGAAAACGGAGACACCGGAAGCTACGGCGACTACACCCAGAGCCACCGCGGCGAGATCTACAGGACTTTTGCAAAGCGCCTGCTCGAGCAGGGCATGGCATATCCGTGCTTCCTGAGCGAAGATGAGATCACAGCCATAAGAGAGCAGCAGGAGAAAGAAAAGATCGCTCCGGGCATCTACGCAGGCTGGTCAAAGTACAGAGACTGGGACAAGGACGCAGATATCGAGGCTGAGGTCGTATCGAGGATCAAAGCCGGCGAACCGTTCGTAATAAGACTTAAGTCCAAGGGCGTTCCTAACGCTTCAGCAGAGGAGACCGCAAGGCACACAGTTGTCGACGCTATCCGCGGCGAGCTTTCGGTGCCTGACAACTTCCTTGATGTGGTCATCATAAAGCAGACGGGCATCCCGACATATCACTTCGCACACGTTGTGGACGACCATCTCATGCGCACTACTCACGTAGTCCGCGGCGAGGAATGGCTCCCTTCACTCCCTATACACATTGAGCTGTTTGAGGATCTCGGCTGGGAGACCCCTGTATACTGCCATACGGCGCAGCTGATGAAGATCGGTGAGGACGGCAACAAGCGCAAGCTTTCAAAGCGCAAGGACCCTGAGCTCTCGCTGGACTTCTACCGCAACGAGGGTTACCACCCTGCCGCGGTCAGGGAATACCTGCTCACCATACTCAACTCGAACTACGAGGAGTGGCGCATAGAGAATCCTGAAGCTCCCGCAGAGGACTTCAGATTCACGACAGAAAAGATGTCTTCAAGCGGCGCTCTCTTCGACCTCGACAAGCTGAACGACGTAAGCAAGAACACCCTGCTTCACATAGACGCTCACGAACTCGCCGCATGGCTCAGGTCATGGGCTGATGAGTTCGCGCCTGAGTACGGCTATGTATTTGAGGATATGGACCACCTGGCTCAGATACTCGACCTCGGAAGGCATGACGCCCGCCCGAGAGCCGACCTCGTCTACGCAAGACAGATAATGGACTTCATCGCCTACTTCTTCGATGAGTCATTTGAGATAAAGGATGAGTATCCTGCAGAGGCTGCCGCTGATGCCAAAGCAATAATCCGCAGCTATCTTGACGGATACGACCACAGCGATGATAACGAGCAATGGTTCGGCAAGATAAGGCAGATGGCCGTCGATATGGGTTACGCGGCAAAGCCTAAGGACTTCAAGAAGAATCCGGATGATTATAAGGGACACGTGGGACACGTAAGTACAGTTATCAGGATAGCTCTGATGGGACGCGCTCAGTCGCCTGACGTATGGGCGATACAGCAGATCATGGGAGAAGACATGGTCCGCGCACGTCTCGAAAAAGCCATTAAGTAACGTAAAGGAGTAAACATGGAACCTGTTTTAGTAATCATGGCTGCCGGCATGGGCAGCAGATACGGCGGCAACAAGCAGCTCGACAAGATCACGGATCAGGGCGACATCATCATGGACTTCAGTCTGTATGATGCTTATCAGGCCGGATTCAGAAGAGTCTGCTTCATAATAAAGCACGACTTCGAAGAAGTCTTCAGAGCTCACATCGAAGGCGGCGCCGGAAAAAAATATGACGTCCATTACGCGTTCCAGGAAGGCGACGATCTTCCGGAAGGATTCACTCTTCCTGAAGGACGCACAAAGCCATGGGGCACAGGCCAGGCCGTACTTTCGGCCCGCGATTACATCGATGCCCCGTTCGCGGTCATCAACGCAGATGACTACTACGGCAAGGAAGGCTTCGTAAAGATCTATGACTTCCTTACGACAAAGGCCGATGCAACACACAACTGCATGGTCGGATTCGAAGTCGAAAAGACGCTCTCCGAAAACGGCACGGTATCGAGAGGTATCTGCCGGGCCAAGGACGGAATGCTGACAGACATAGTCGAGCATCTGAAAGTCGCAAAAGAAGCTGACGGAACAGTAACTGATACCCTTCCTGACGGAAGCAAGATCGTCATCCCTGCGGACTCCCCTGTTTCGATGAATCTCTGGGGATTCGGAACAGAATACATGAAGATCCTTGAGGATGGATTCAAGAGGGCTCTGCCTCGCATAATGGCCGAAAACCCTATGAAGGGCGAGTATTACATCCAGTCTCCGATCAATGAGCAGATCGCAGACGGCTCGGCTACCTACGAGGTGCTGACCTCGTCAGACAAGTGGTTCGGAGTCACATACAAGGAAGACAAGCCTGACGTAGTTGCAAAGTTCGCAGCACTCAAGGCTGACGGCACCTACCCGCTCAATCTTTGGGACTGATCTTATAAAGGCACAAAAATACAGCCGCATGCGGCCAATGTCATTAAGTTAAGATGACGAAGAGATACTCTCTCATCAGAAATGATGAGGGGGTATTTTTTTCTTGAACACATTGCGCGCCTTTAAGCCCGC
>CACYYD010000042.1 GCA_902778585.1 uncultured Eubacteriales bacterium
CTTTACTATACTGACATTGGATAAACAAGAGACAGGCAATAAGGAGGATGCTGTGATGATAAGGAAGATAATCCATATAGATGAGGAGAAATGCAATGGCTGCGGACTGTGCGCAGAGGCTTGCCACGAAGGGGCGATAGATATTATTGACGGCAAGGCAAAGCTGGTGAGAGAGCACTTCTGCGATGGCTTTGGCGACTGCCTGCCTAACTGCCCGACAGGTGCGATCACTTTTGAAGAAAGAGAGGCACCTGCTTATGATGATCAGGCTGTAAAGCAAGAGCAGGCAGAGAACAGAGAGGCGGCAAAGAATATGACAGTAGAAGAGATAATGAAGATAGAAGATGAGAATGAAAGGCGTAAACTGATGATGGCCAAGTTAAAAGAGGAAGGTCATGATGCACCTCCTGCCGGCGGATGTCCGGGATCAAGGATGATGCAGTTCAAAGCAGCGCAGGCAGAGGGCGTACAGGAGCAGAGCCAGGCCTGTATGAAACCGGTTTCGAGGCTCGGACAGTGGCCTTGCCAGATCAAACTGCTTCCGGCAGAAGCCCCGTTCTATGACGGAACTAAACTGCTCATTGCAGCTGACTGTACTGCGTACGCCTACGCCAATATGCACGAGGATTTCATGAAGGGAAAGATCACTGTCATAGGATGTCCTAAGCTTGATGCTGTAGATTACAGCGAGAAGCTTACAGATATTATCAGGAACAACGATATAAAAAGCGTGACCATAGTACGCATGGAAGTGCCATGCTGCGGAGGACTTCAGAGAGCTGCGGAGAATGCGCTTCGTAACAGCGGCAAGTTCATACCATGGCAGGTGGTCACTATATCAAGGGACGGAAGGATCCTGGATTAGCTTTTCGCTAAAAATATATGGTGCTATGGCTTTTTTATATACAAACCCGGTACGTAACCATGGTTACGGAAAAGGAATAATAATGAATATATAATCAAATGGGGTACGGACATTGCTCGTATAATGCCGTGCCCTGATTTTGTATATGTAGATGTAATAATGTGTAGGTTGCTGCAGAAACGGAGGGATACGATGGGTTTTGTTTACAAGACTGAAGAGTTCAACAAAGTCCTCGAAGCTCTTGAAAGAAAGTACAGGATATTCGCACCGGTGTTAAAAGTCGGAGAGGGCCGCTTCAGGGACACCGATGTGATCCGCTACGACTACATCAGCCGCATCGAAGATGCCGAGCTGGAGGAACGTTCGGATTTCTCCTTTAAGGAGATCCTGATACCTCTTTCGGAGACTATGTTCTACTTTACAGAGAACGAGATAAAGGAAGCGGATTATGATGCCCGTCCTGTAATCGTGCTGATGAGAAGCTGCGATATCCAAGGTAACGGGCCAAACAACGACTGGTTCTATGAGAGGCTCAGAGACAGAGTGAAATTCGCTCTGATCGGATGCGGAAAGGCGTGTCCGAACAGCTTTTGCGTAGACATGGGAAGCAACAAGACAGATGAGTATGCTTTCTCAATCGATGTTGTCGATGGCAAAGTGTACTGCGATGTCAAAGATGATGAACTGTTTGCTGCATTCGAAGGCGCAGGCGGTTTAAAAGATAATGTTGAGCCTCGTTTTGTGACAGAGGCGGAGTTCAAGGTAACAAGGCCGGAGGAAGTACCTATCGAGTTGTTCAAGGATCCGATGTGGGATGAGTACACCAAGCGTTGTGTCAACTGCGGCCGCTGTAACTTCGTATGCCCGACCTGCACATGCTTTACGATCCAGGACGTTTTCTATACGGATAACGGCAGAGTAGGCGAACGCCGCCGCGTCAACGCTTCATGCATGGTAGACGGATATACCGATGTAGCAGGCGGTCTGGTAATGAGAAAAACCAACGGCGAGAGAATGAGATTCAAGGTGCTTCATAAGGTGTACGACTTCAGAAAACGCTTTGGCTACGATATGTGCGTAGGCTGCGGACGCTGCGATACTGTATGCCCTGAGTATATCTCGTTTGCGAACTGTATAAACAAACTTAACGCGAGAGTGAAGGAGGTGACAGAGAATGTGTAACTGCGGAAAGAATGAATATACACCTGTTCCTTCAAAGCTTCAGGACATTATAAAACATACGGCTCAGGAATGGACTTTCAGATTTACTTACGTTGGAGATGTAAAACCGGGACAGTTTTTCCAGATCTCGATCCCTAAGGTCGGAGAATGCCCTATCTCGGTCAGCGGCATCGGGCCTGATTACGTTGACCTGACCCTGAGAGCCGTAGGAAAAGTTACGGACTATCTATTTGATAACTTCAAGGCAGGCGACAGCCTCTTCCTCCGCGGACCTTACGGAAATGGCTTTGATGTGCATGAGTTTGAAGGCGGAGAGCTGATCATCGTTGTCGGCGGTACTGCAGTTTCGCCTGTAAGAGGAGTAGTACAGTATCTGTGCGAAACTGAAAGCGCGAAAGACGTACATATGATCGCCGGATTCAAGGACCCGGGAGAGATCATGTTCAAGGCAGACCTTAAGGATTGGGCTGAGAAGATCGACCTGACGCTTACTGTCGACGGCGCGCCTGAAGGATATGAGGGCAAGGTCGGCCTGGTCACCAAATACATTCCGGACATCCCGATCAGAGATATCAGTAAGTGCAAGGCCATCGTAGTAGGCCCGCCTCCGATGATCAAGTTCTCTATGATCGAACTCGTCAAGAGAGGTCTAAGTGAGGATAACGTCTGGATCTCGGATTCGAGAAGGATGAGCTGCGGGATCGGAAAGTGCGGTCACTGCCGCATCAACGACAAGTATGTCTGCATCGATGGTCCTGTATTCAAGTTCTCTGAGCACAAGACACTGATCGATTAGCGGGAGGTGGAACCATGAATAAAACGACTACAGATACTAATTTAAAGAAACTGAAGAAGAACGCCTACCGTGTATCCAAGGTCAGAGGAGAAACCGCTTCCCGTGTTCGCTGCCCGGGCGGAGAGATCGATGTTGATTCGCTGCAGCGTGTCGTCGATATAGCCAGAAAATACGGCAAGGGCATGGTAAACATCACGAACCGCCAGGGATTTGAGATCCCGGGGATCGATCTGAAGGATGTTGAAGAAGTCAACAAGGCTCTTCAGCTGATTATTGAGAACAGAGGGGTCAATCAGGAAGACTATAACGGCGGATATCCTGCCTCCGGAACACGTAATGTAGTGGCTTGCCCGGGCAAACAGCTATGTCCTTTCGCTAACTTTGATACAAAGAAATTCGCACAGGAAATAGATAAGGCAATATTCCCGAACGACCATCACGTAAAGATCGCCTTCACAGGCTGCTCGAATGACTGCGCTCACACACGTCTTAATGACTTTGGGATCATAGGCATGAGCGAGCCTCAGTACAACAAGGACCGGTGCGTCGGATGTGAGCAGTGCGTCAAGTACTGCAAAAAGAGATCAGTCGGAGCTCTAAAGGTTGTAAATGGCAAAATAGAGCGTGATGTCAACAAATGCGTAGGATGCGCACTCTGTGTCAATTACTGCCCAACGAGAGCATGGACAAGAAGCAAAGAAGAGTATTACCGCGTCGTGCTGCTTGGACGTACTGGCAAGAAGAATCCTCGCATGGCAGAAGACTTCATGAGGTGGGCAGACCATGATACCGTGAAGAAAGTCATCTGTAACGTATATGCATATCTGGATGAATATCTGGACAGAGAGGCAGTTGAGAGCAAGGAACATATCGGCTATATCGTTGACCGTACCGGTTTTGAGGAATTCCTGAAATACATCATGAAGGATGTCACTCCGAATCCGAAGTGCGAGATCCAGGGAAGAATCTACTGGGGCGGCAAGCGCTACGATCAGAACAACGAGCTTAGAAACTCAATGTGGCGTTTTTCCGAGAGAGAAGATGCGGTAGTTCTGAAGCAAGGAGAATAATATGTTCAATGAAGAATTCACAGCTGCTTCCAAAGGAGCAGCCGCAAAATCTGCTCTTCTGAAGAAAAATCCGGCCGGATACTTTTTACTGTCTATGCTGGCAGGAGCATATATCGGCTTTGGTATCCTTCTGGTGTTTACATTAAGCGGAGCCCTTGCCGGAGCACCATATACCAAACTCGTAATGGGCTGCTGCTTCGGCGTTGCGCTGAGTCTTGTGGTAATAGCAGGTGCGGAATTATTTACCGGGAATAATCTGGTAATGACTGCCGGCTTACTTCGCAAGACCGTCACTCTTGCGGATGCATTGAAGCTATGGGTAGTCTGCTGGCTCGGAAACCTTGTAGGTGCGGTGCTCCTGGCATTTGTATTCAGCCTGACAGGACTCTACAGCGACGCGACTTTAGCCGCTATGACAGGAGCTGCAGCCGGAAAGATGACGGCAGGTTTCATACCGCTCCTGACAAGAGGCATGCTGTGTAATACACTGGTATGCCTGGCTGTATGGTGCGGCTTCAGAGCTAAATCGGACGCAGGCAAGCTGCTTATGATCTTCTGGTGTCTGCTGGCATTCTTTGCAACAGGATTTGAGCATAGTATCGCCAACATGACATTGCTGACGCTGGCTCTTATCAACAACGGAGGCAACGAGGCAATCGGCATGGGAGGTTACTGGTACAACCTGATTGTAGTAACTTTAGGCAACATGATCGGAGCGATCCTGTTTGTAGCACTGCCGTATCATTTTGCCTCAAAAGAAAAATAAGTTAAGAATAAAATGTCAGTAAAGATACTTGCTAAGAATGATGAAAGCATGAAGTCAGTACTGCAGGGCACTGCGCTGTTTAAGGATCTGAGCGAAGAAGAAATACAGAGCTGTCTCGAGTGCAGCAAGGCAGAAAGCATAATTTATGAAAGAGGAGAAATGATATTCTCGGAGGAAGATTATCCGGTCACTCTGCCTGTGCTGGTCAGCGGTTCTGTTACTCTTGGGATGGATTTCTACGACGGGAAAAGAAAGATCATCGCTATCTTTGAAAACAAGGGTGATGTTTTCGGTCATGAGTTTATCATCATAGGACAGAGTAAATACGGAGTTTATGCGCAGGCACAGACAAAGTCACATATACTTATGATGCCGAAAAGCTTTCTTGTAGGGACTTGTGAGCGGAACTGCGGCTTCCATTCAAATTTGATTTCGAACATGCTGCAGCTGATGGCACAGAAATCACTTACCCTCAACGAGAGACTTGCGATAATGTCATGCAGTACTCTGAGACAGAAGATAGCAAAGATGATATTGTTCAGTATCGGGGACAAATCATCCTTGTCGGTTTCCATTAGCAGACAGGAAATGGCAGACTTCCTTAATGCAGCAAGACCGTCTCTCTCAAGAGAACTTATGAGAATGCAGAATGACGGCTTGATAACTGTTGAGGGCAGAAAGATCACTGTAAGGAATAAGAGCGCACTGGAAGAGATACTCAACTGATGGTTGAATAAATAGAGAACAGAAAAACCCCGGGAATATCATTCCCGGGGTCTTTCTTCATTGGTGCGCCCGGTTGAACCTTGAAATCGCTGAAATGCAGTGAAATCAAGCGGTTAAGAGATTAGCAAAAAACGGCCGGATGACGGAACGATGCATGCAAAGGAACTCAAATCCTTTCAGCTGCCGGAACGATGACCGCAATTGTCGTCAAATCTTTTTAGAAGTGGTGTGACTGAGTACTTTACGGACACATCACTTTTTTGTGTTTCAAATGGCTTTATCTATGCTCCTGTATCCCAATAAGGTAGAGGAAATGGATTTCAAATCCTGCAAGTACCGGTTCGAATCCGGTCAGGAGCACCAAAATGTGAGGTGTGAGATAGGAGGATCTTATATAATGCATCGACCTCGTTGCTAGAACGAGATGTATAGTTAAAAAGTGCGTTTAGCAACAGCAGCATTAGCCTCAAAGCAACAACTGATAATTAAGATGCGTACAGCTGGTATTTCAAGAATAAGCGGGAGACGGTAATTATGTCATTCAGTTCATGACTTGATCTGAAGTTGTCTCTCGCTTTTTTTGTAATATGGGAGTCGGTCCTATTAATTGAACATCACAAACAGTATATGACAGTCAATAATTCCAATATCTAACAAAAGGACTATCAAGGCCAGGTCATGATCCTGGCTTTTAACAAGTCCGAAAACGTTTTTCGACCCTGGCTTTAACGGCGGGGATAAGCCGTGATATGGCAGAGTATCTGAAAAGCATCTTCCTGACATGCGCAGGATATGAAAATACTCTGTGGGATGAGCTTTATTCGTAGAAAAGGGTAACAAGAAAAAGGCGCTTGCCGCATCGATGAGCGGCAGGCGCCTTTTCGGATGATATTCCGTTAATTGAGTGGCACAGGATCCCAGCCGTAGTCTTTGTAATAATCAATGCCGAGTCCGTTGCTGAGTACGTAATCGTTGATCGCTTCTTTTCTGACTTTTTCGTCAATACTGTCGCCTGCAAAATACATCTCGTAGAGTCCCGGGAAGCCTTCGGTCATCTTCTTGATGCTCTCTTCGTACCGCTCTCCGTCTTCGGCGGCATCTATGCTTGCGATCTTATAAGTGTCACCGTCTTTGAAGGTGGAAGCATCCCGGAAGAGCCCCGCCGCTGACTGATATAAGTGTGTTGCCGTTCTTGCAGTAAGTATCTGTCCAGAAGTATCCGAATACAAGCAGCTCTCCGCTTACCTGCTCCTGTCTGTAAATGGTCGGAGCAGGGATGGCAACGCGCTTGCCGGCAGTGTAGTTCTCCTGAGAATACTCTTTTGCCAGATATTCGCAGATGGCACCGATGGCCGGATCATCACCGTTGTATTTATATTCAGGCAGCGTGTTCAGTTCACTGACCTCATCTCTCATGGCATCTGTGATGCCGAGGTTGAGCTGAGTAAAT
>CACYYD010000043.1 GCA_902778585.1 uncultured Eubacteriales bacterium
ACGTCCGATCGGAGCTCTTCCTTCACCACCGCCGTGTGGGTGATCGTTAGGGTTCATAACAGAACCTCTTACGGTAGGTCTCCAACCCATGTGTCTCTTGCGGCCTGCCTTACCGATCTGGATGTTGCCGTGATCGATGTTGCCGACTTCGCCGATTGTGGCTCTGCACTTCATGCTTACCATTCTTACTTCTCCGGACGGAAGTCTTACCTGTGCGTAAGCGCCTTCCTTAGCCATCAGCTGAGCTCCGTTTCCGGCTGCTCTTACCAGCTGTCCGCCCTTGCCCGGCTTAAGCTCGATGTTGTGAATGATAGTACCGAGAGGAATATTTGCGATCGGGAGTGCGTTGCCCGGCTTGATGTCCGCGTTCGGACCCGACTCAACGACGTCTCCGACTTTCAGCTTGTTAGGAGCGATGATGTATCTCTTCTCTCCGTCTGCGTAAACCAGAAGAGCGATGTTCGCTGTTCTGTTTGGATCGTACTCGATCGTCTTTACTGTTGCAGGAATGTCGTCCTTCTGTCTCTTGAAGTCGACGATCCTGTATTTAGGTCTGTATCCGCCGCCTCTGTGTCTGACGGTGATCTTACCTCTTACGTTTCTTCCCGAATGCTTCTTAAGGGTGACGGTAAGAGATTTTTCCGGCTTGCTGGCTGTGATCTCTTCGAATGTGGAGACCGTCATGCCTCTCAGGCCCGGAGAAGTTGGTTTATATTTTCTGATTCCCATTTCCTACTGCCTCCTTAATTACATGTCTGAGAAGAGCTCGATTTCCTTGCTGTCAGGAGTGAGCGTAACGATTGCCTTCTTATATGAAGAAGTTGTTCCGAACGTTCTTCCCAGTCTCTTTCTCTTTCCGCTGACGTTCATTACGTTGACCTTGGCTACCTCTACGCCGAAGATCTCTTCGATGGCCTTGCGGACCTCAGTCTTGTTCGCGTCCTTTGCAACCTTGAACGCATACTTCTTGTCTGCTGCCATGTCCATGCTGTTCTCAGTGATTATAGGTCTGAGGATCACATCATATCCGGTCTTCATTATGCGTATACCTCCTCGATCTTCTGGGCTGCAGCCTGAGTGAGCACGAGTGTGTAGTGGTTTACGATCTCATAAACGTTCATTGTGCTTACCAGTGCTGTTCTTACGCCAGGGATGTTGTGAGCGGATCTGACTACGTTGTCGTCCTTCTCGTCCATGACGATGAGCGCCTTCTTGTCTGCCTTGATGTTGGAGAGGACCTTGATCATCTCTTTTGTCTTAGGCTCTGTGAATTTGAACTCGTCTACTACGATCAGCTCGTTGTCAGCAACCTTTGCGGAGAGTGCGGACTTGAGAGCAAGTCTCTTGAGCTTCTTGTTAAGTGAGTATCTGTAGCTTCTTGGCTTTGGTGCAAATACGATTCCGCCGCCGATCTGTGAAGGGTCTGTCGAGCTTCCCTGTCTGTGGCGTCCTGTTCCCTTCTGTCTGAAAGGCTTGCGTCCGCCGCCTCTGACCTCAGATCTTGTCTTTGCGGACTGAGTTCCCTGTCTCTGGTTTGCCAGGTAGTTCTTGATGACTGCCTGTACTGCGAATTCGTTAGGCTCGATTCCGAAGATCTCATCGCTCAGAGTGATGTCTCCGACTTTCTTACCCTCAACGTTTACTACGTTCAGTTTTGCCATTTTCAGTTCCTCCTTTCCGCTTATTTATCCTGGCCCTTGATCGCCGGTCTGATCTTCAGGAGTCCGCCCTTCTTTCCCGGAACGGCGCCCTTGATCAGCAGAATGTTGCGATCCTCAAGCTTCTTTACGAGTACTACGTTCTGAACTGTCACAGTGTCTCTTCCCATTCTTCCAGGAGCCTTGTTGCCCTTGAAGACTCTTGAAGGATATGTACCAGCTGCCAGAGCTCCGGCCAGTCTCTTGTGCTTTGAACCGTGAGTCATAGGTCCTCTGCGGTGGCCGTGTCTCTTGATGTTACCCTGGGTTCCTTTACCCTTGGATGTTCCTGTAACATCGAGCTTCATGCCTTCTTCGAAGTCTGCTACTGTGATTACCTGACCTACTTCGTAAGTCTCGCCCTCAGCCGGTCTGAACTCAGCGAGGTGCTTCTTTGTGTCAACGCCTGCCTTAGCGAAGTGTCCGCTCATTGGCTTGTTGACTCTCTGCGGCTTCTGATCTTCATATCCGACCTGAACGACTGTCTCCGGGCCTGCCTCTACGACAGTGACCGGGATGACTGTTCCGTCTTCTGCGAAGATCTGAGTCATGCCGATCTTCTTTCCCAGCAATGTTTTCATATGTGTTTTTCCTCCTGTTCTTACAGCGGATCTCTCTGGTTTGCTCTGTGGCCTCTCATGAGATCTTACTAATTACGGATTAGAGCTTGACGTAGATGTCTACACCAGCAGGTGCGTCCAGCTTCTGCAGAGCCTCGACTGTCTTGTTAGTAGCGTTTGTAACGTCGATGAGTCTCTTGTGAGTTCTCTGCTCAAACTGCTCTCTGCTGTCCTTGTACTTATGTACCGCTCTGATGATCGTAACGACTTCCTTCTCTGTTGGCAGAGGAATCGGTCCGCTTACATCAGCGCCTGTCTTCTTGACTGTGTCTACGATC
Source organism: uncultured Eubacteriales bacterium (assembly GCA_902778585.1). Classification (GTDB taxonomy): domain Bacteria; phylum Bacillota; class Clostridia; order Peptostreptococcales; family Anaerovoracaceae; genus Crickella. Next base: position 2,596 of record CACYYD010000043.1, read on the forward strand.
TTTGCAGCGTACTTGTCGAGAAGAGCGTGGTCATAAGCTTTCATTCTGATCCTGATTTTCTGTAATTCGCTCATTGCTTTCCTCCTGTTAAGAATTTGTACTAATTTTCGCTATGCTTGTACAGGACTCCGCTCCGCTGTTCTTCTCTGAATTCTCAGCGATAAGGGATCCACCGCTCTGCGGTCCCCCTTGTCGCAGCCATGCAACTCTTTGACTTTCGTTGAAATTCCAGCGCATTTGCTGTCCCTGTGCCTTTCGCCGAAGTGCCTTACACTCTTTCGCGCGTTTCCTAGTGGATGGCACACAACAAAAAAGCGAAACCCTTCGCCCCCATCGCGTGAGGACTTCTCGGCAGAAATTATCCGCTAGCACGGTAACTTCCTGCTTCTTCGCGTTTAACAAGCCTTTGAATTATATACACAGCGTATATATATTGCAAGACTTTTTTGATAAGTTTTTTGAGTATTTTTGGCGGCACAAAGAGGCTGAAAAGCTTGAAAAATGGGCGGTTCAGCGCCCAAGTGCCTAACACTTTATTCGGCGTTTCCTGCAGTACCACAGTTTGTGGCTATCCGAGGTGCTTTACCACCATATATAGAACCGCCGCCCACACCGCTATATGTTATATATAGATATCCCTCCGCAGCCGCCTCCGATCACGCAGCCGTTGCTGACCCGCCAACTGCATCGGTCCCGCCCAGCAGCTTGCCCGGTGCAGCGCCTCGCATTGAAACTGCGCGGGATCGGGTGTATTTCTACGGAAAAAATCCCGCCAGCTACACCCATTTTGCGCTCGGACCCCTGATTTCGGCCAAAAAAGGCGGATCGGGTGTATATCTGCGGGAAAAACCCCGCCAGTTACACCCATTTTGCCAAATCGGGTGTAACTGAGCGAAAAAATCGTCCGGAGATACACCCGATCGCCGATTTTGCCGGTTTTTAACCCCCTCAGAAAGGAAACGGGTGTATATTTCTGACTTTTTATCAGAAATATACACCCGTTCAGTTGTCCTATGTCTTCTGCAGACTGATCCATGGCCCTTCCGATCGACCGGCCGGTAGATTCTGTAACTGCAGCGCTTTTCCAGCAGGCTGATTCTTTAGCCCGGTGGCCACTGCATGGCGCGCTTGCCCAGAATGTGTATGTGCAGGTGCTTCACGGTCTGCTGTCCGTCCTCGCCTGTATTTATGACACAGCGGTAGCCGTTTTCAAGACCTTCCTTCGCAGCGACTTCTTTGATCTTCAGCATCATGTGAGCCATGAGCTCAGCGTGATCATCTGTCAGATCATCCAGAGACGCTACATGGATCTTCGGCACCATGAGCATATGCACAGGAGCCTGCGGAGCAGCATCGCGGAATACCGCGATCATGTCATCCTCATAGACCATGTCCGTAGGGATGTCGCCGTTCGCGAGCTTGCAGAAAATGCAATCATCCATGTCGTATAACCTCCTCTTTATTTTTACAAAGAGCTTTTGTATGTACGCCTTTATTTTATTATTCATTGTTCACTTGCGCAAGTTCTGCCAGAGCTCCGTCGCGGAACGGCTCGAGGATCTTCGCCTGCACGAAGCACCCCGGCCTTACCCATGCGTCGAGTCCGCACGCGTCGCAGAGCCTGATGTAGACTTTTATGTAATTGCCCGTATAGCCGGTCGCGTATCCTTCGGCGAATTCTTCGATGAGCACCGTGTGGGTCACTCCTCCGTTTGCGCGTATGAAGTCCACGGCGGTCTCTTCACCCACGCGTTCAAGGGCCGATCCCCGCTCCTTTTTCACGGATTCAGGGACAGCGTCCTTCATTGCGGCTCCGGCCGTTCCCCTTCGCGGCGAATAGCGGAAGACATGCGTCTTTCCGAACTGCGCCAGCCTTACCATATCCATACTGTCGCCGAAGTCCTCCTCCGTCTCGCCCGGGAAGCCGACGATGATGTCGGTCGTCAGGCCGAACAGCGGGTCGTACTCCCTTATAGCATTCACGATCTCAATATAATCAGCGCGGTCGTAGTGGCGGTTCATCGCCTTCAGCACACTGCTGCTCCCGCTCTGCACCGAAAGATGCAGGTGATGGCATAGCCTCCTGTGCCTGATGATCTCCTCAACGTTGTCCTTGTCGACGACCGTCGGCTCGAGCGAGCTGAGCCTTATGCGGAAGTCGCCGTCCTCAGGGCACGGCATCTCATCGATCGCCGTAAGGAGCTCCGAAAGCGAGCACTCGGCTCCTTCTTCCGTTCCGTAAAGCGCCGTGTTGATGCCGGTCAGCACTATCTCCCTGAAGCCGTTGTCGAGCATGCCGCCGAGTTCTTCGATTATCTCAGCCTTCGGCCTGCTTCTGACCGGACCTCTGGCGTACGGGATGAGGCAGTACGAACAAAAGCGGTCGCAACCGTCCTGTATCTTGAGGTACGCCCTTATCATGCCCTCGCCCGCGGATGTGACCTGGCCCATGTCTTCGTAATATGTGAGCTCGGGACGGGCGGATACCAGTATGTCGGTCTTTGACCCTGCCGCTCCTGCTTCTGCTGCGTCCGAGAGCTTCTGCATCACGAGTCCGCATATCTCGGATTTGCGGCCGTTTCCGACGACGAGATCCACCTCGGGCATGTCAGCGACCTCGTCCGATGCCACCTGGGCGTAGCAGCCCGTGACCGCGACCAGCGCATCAGGGTTCACCTTTTTGACCCTTCTGATGAACTGCCTGGATTTTCTGTCCGCGATGTTTGTGACAGTGCAGGTATTGATGATGTATACGTCGGCGAAGTCCTCTTCGCTGACTATTTCCGCACCACGGGAAACGAAGGCCTCTTTCATGGCCTCCGTCTCGTAGTGATTGACTTTACAACCCAGTGTATGAAACGCGACTCTCATTCCGTTATGTGTGTGCCCTTCTCTGATTATTTGAACTTGAGTCTATCATTCATAAGGCAAGCGGTCAACTTCACCTCATCAGGCTTCATTCTGCTTCATTCGGCTTCAAAGGCTTCCGCTGACGGCTCCGATTCGAACGGCTCAGCCTGCTCTTCACCGGGACCGGCCGCCGCGCTTTCGTAGAGTTCTCCCGCAGTGTCCGCAGGGAGCTGTTCCTCCGGCTTTGTAAATACAGGCGTGTCGTTCGTCAGCCTGATGCCGTATCTGCGCGCGAGGACCTTTACGAGATTCTCGGCTTCTTCCTCGAGGAGCGTGATCCCCTTGCTCATCCTGTTGTGATTGGGATCCCAGTCGCGCACATCTACCTTGGCTGGCCCGTTGTTCCACGCTACTATGTTGACCTCTCTCGTCCAGCCATCCTTCTTCTGCCCGATGACTCCGATCTCTTCGAGGACTTCGCAGCGGATCCTGTCGTTCGTGTTTCTCTGCTGGTTATTCCCATTGCTTCTGTTGCTGTAAACCACCATTTTGTTATCCTCCCGATAAACTTCCTTTCAGAAATTGATGCTTATCGATCGCGCTTTCGATGTAGCAAAATACTATCGTTTTTACAGAATATTGTCGAACCGGAATCGCCCCGATTACGGCATCAGAAGCACTTCTTTTCTCCATTTGCACTTTTTTCGAAATTACCCCTCACCTGCCACCTGCGAGGACGAAAAGAAACATACTTGAATCGCCAAGAATCTGTACATGAAAAAGGCTACGCCCTCTCCGCACAGGCGCCGCTGCACGCAAAATGCCGAAAGACTTCGAAGCAGATCACCGGCAGGCGCGCGCCGGGCTGCATCGATGGATGCGAGCATGTGCCTTTTCGCACTCTGGCATACTCCACGACCCCAGTTTATGGGTGCGGCAGTGCGCTTTTTCGCAGCGCAGCATACTCCACGACCCCAGTTTATGGGTGCGGCGGTGCGTTTTTTCGCAGCTCAGCATACTCCACGACCCCAGTTTATGGGTGCGGACCTGCGCTTTTTCGCTGCTCAGCATACTCCACGACCCCAGTTTATGGGTGCGGACCTGCGCTTTTTCGCAGCTCGGCACCCCATCGGTATGTGCCATACCCCCTTTTACTGCATATGCGCTCACTGTGCGCACATACCCAGTATGTGCCATACCCCCTTTTACTGCATATGCGCTCACTGTGCGCACATACCCAGTATGTGCCAAACCGCCTTCTACTGCGTCTCCTCTCACTGTGCGCACATACCCAGTATGTGCCAAACCGCCTTCTACCGCATCCGAGCACACTGCTCGCACATACCCGCGGCCATACTCCGCAGCTGCAGCTCGGGACAAAATGAAAAAGGCTCCGCCGAAGCGAAGCCTTTCATGTCATTGGTCTGAGTGATTACTCGATGATCTCAGTT
>CACYYD010000044.1 GCA_902778585.1 uncultured Eubacteriales bacterium
AACATTAAGAAGATGCATAAGAGTAAGATCCGATAGGACTGCTGCTTGTGCATCTTCTGTTATGTAAATGCAGATGACACAGCCTGCGGTGAAAAAGCCGGACGCTATGCGATGAAAATGACTTGCAAAGTGTTGACATTTCAAAGCGTTGTGAGTAAACTTATTAAGTTCGACATCCATGCGGATTTTCGGATAGAAAATATTGGAAGAAAGGAGAAAAGAATGCCTACAATTAACCAATTAGTACGTCAGGGCAGACAGAGCTCAGTTAAGAAGTCTACAGCTCCTGCACTCGGAAAGAACATGAATACACTTCGCAAAGTTCTGACCGATGTTAACTCCCCTCAGAAGAGAGGCGTATGCGTAGCTGTTAAGACAGTAACACCTAAGAAGCCGAATTCAGCTCTTAGAAAAGTCGCAAGAGTTCGTCTGACAAACGGAATGGAAGTTACAGCTTACATCCCGGGAATCGGACACAATCTGCAGGAGCACAGTGTTGTTCTGGTAAGAAGGCGGCAGAGTTAAGGACCTCCCGGGTGTAAGATATCACATCATCAGAGGTACACTCGACGCTTCCGGCGTTGCAGATCGCGGACAGGGTCGTTCCAAGTACGGAGCAAAGAGGCCTAAAGTTAAAAAGTAAGCATTTCTATGATCACAGCGGCGTTGCCGCAATGTAGAAATGCTTGATCTTCGGAGGCTAAGCTCCTCCGATAGAATCTCTCTTCAGATCAATATGCGCTTTCAGCGCTAAGCGGCGTTGCCGCAAGGAAGAGAGCATCCGTTATTAATAGTACGTAGGCAATCTTTATCATAAATAGAGAGCGCCGCGGGGATCCCTGCATGAGTAAGGCGGCGGTATCAGCCACCCGAAGAAAATCGTGCAGCGATCAACGAGTACCGACTTATTTTCCAAAGGAGGGAAGAGAAGTGCCAAGAAAAGGTAACACACCCAAGAGGGAAGTTCTTCCGGATCCTGTCTACGGCAGCGTAGTAGTTGCAAAGCTGATCAACAGCATCATGCTGGACGGCAAGAAGGGCGTAGCCCAGACTATCGTCTATGATGCATTTGACACTATCAAGGAAAAGACAGGCGAAGAACCACTTGAAGTTTTCGAGAAGGCTATGAACAACATCATGCCAGTACTCGAAGTTAAGGCAAGAAGAATCGGTGGTGCAAACTATCAGGTTCCTATCGAAGTAAGACCTGAGAGAAGACAGACTCTGGCTCTCAGATGGCTGACAAGATTCACAAGACTCAGAAGTGAGAGAAAGATGTCAGACAGACTCGCAGGAGAACTGATGGATGCTGCCAACAACACAGGTTCGTCCGTAAAGAGAAAAGAGGACACCCACAAGATGGCAGAGGCCAACAAGGCTTTCGCACACTTCAGATTCTAGCCGTGAGAAATACGTTAGAACAATTATCAGACAGTCAGAAAGGAGGGAGCAATGGGAAGAGCCTTTTCTCTTGAAAAGACAAGAAACATCGGTATCATGGCACACATCGATGCCGGAAAAACCACAACAACTGAGAGGATCCTCTTCTACACAGGACGCACCCACAAGCTGGGTGAGACTCATGAGGGCGCAGCCACCATGGACTGGATGGAGCAGGAACAGGAGCGCGGTATAACCATTACTTCTGCCGCAACGACTGCTCAGTGGAAGGACACCAGGATCAACATCATCGACACTCCGGGACACGTAGACTTCACAGTTGAGGTCGAGAGATCCCTGAGAGTTCTCGACGGAGCCGTAATGGTACTCTGCGCTAAGGGAGGTGTAGAGCCTCAGAGCGAAACAGTCTGGAGACAGGCTGAGAAATACGGAGTTCCGCGTATGATCTTCGTCAACAAGATGGACATCCTCGGTGCAAACTACTTCCATGTACTGGATATGATCCATGACAGGCTCAAGGCGAATGCTGTCGCAGTCCAGATCCCTATCGGATCGGAAGCCGACTTCATCGGTATCATCGACCTCATCAAGATGAAGGCCGAGATCTACCACGAGGATGACCTGGGAAAGGCCTTCGATGAGAAGGAGATCCCTGAGAACATGCTCGACGAAGCAAACGCCTGGAGAGACAGAATGCTTGAAGCCGTCGCCGAGTGCGATGAGGACCTCATGATGATGTACCTCGAGGGCGAGGAAATGCCTATCGAAGACATCAAGAGAGTCATCCGCCGCGAGACCATCAAGGGCAACATGTACCCGGTGTTCTGCGGTTCGGCTTATAAGAACAAGGGCGTTCAGCTGATGCTCGACGGAGTCGTTGACTACATGCCGTCGCCTCTCGATATTCCTGCTATCAAGGGCGAGAACCCTTACACAAAGAAGGAAGAAGAGAGACATCCTGACGACAATGGTCCGTTCTCCGCACTTGCGTTCAAGATCATGGCAGACCCGTACGTAGGCAAGCTCGCGTTCTTCAGAGTTTACTCCGGAACGCTGACAGCAGGCTCGCACGTATACAATGCCACGAAGGACAAGAAGGAGAGGATCGGCCGTATCCTGCAGATGCACGCAAACCACAGAAGCGAGATAGAGCAGGTTTACTCCGGCGATATCGCTGCTGCTGTCGGACTGAAGTTCACTACAACAGGCGACACGCTCTGTGACGATAAGCACCCTGTAGTGCTCGAATCGATGGAATTCCCTGATCCTGTTATTGAGATCGCCATCGAACCTAAGACCAAGATCGGTCAGGAAAAGATGGGAATAGCGCTTGCCAAGCTGGCAGAGGAAGACCCTACATTCAGAACATATACAAACCCTGAGACAGGTCAGACTATCATCGCCGGCATGGGAGAGCTTCATCTCGAGATCATCGTCGACAGACTCTTAAGAGAGTTCAAGGTAGAGGCCAACGTCGGTAAGCCGCAGGTATCCTACAAGGAGACTGTTACCGCGAAGGCCGATGTCGACTGCAAGCACGCCAAGCAGACAGGCGGAAGCGGCCAGTACGCTCACGTCAAGATCAAGCTTTACCCGAGAGAGCCGGGCGAAGGCTTCGAATTCAAGAACTCCATCGTCGGTGGTGCTATTCCTAAGGAATACATCCCGAGCGTACAGGCAGGTATTGAGGAAGCCATGGCTGCAGGTCCTCTTGCGGGCTACAACGTAGTAGACGTCGGAGTAGAGCTGTATGACGGAAGCTATCATGAAGTCGACTCTTCGGAGATGGCATTCAAGGTCGCAGGCTCCAAGGCTTTCAAGGAAGCCGTCATGAAGGCGAAGCCGGTTCTGCTCGAGCCTATCTTCAAGGTTGAGGTCACAGTACCTGACAACTACATGGGCGATGTCATCGGCGACATCAGCTCCAGAAGAGGCAGGATCGAGGGATCAGATATCGAGAACGGAGCAGCAGTAGTCAGAGGATTCGTTCCGCTTTCCGAGATGTTCGGATATGCTACAGACCTCAGATCCAAGACACAGGGCAGAGGCGTTTACAGCATGCAGTTCGACCACTTCGAGAAGCTGCCTGAATCACTGGCAGACAAGATCATCAAGTAATATATTTTTCTAATTTATATAGGAGAATTTAAAAATGGCTAAGCAGAAATACGAAAGAACCAAGCCGCATATCAACATCGGTACAATCGGCCACGTTGACCACGGCAAAACAACTCTTACAGCAGCTATCACATCTGTACTGAACAGAAAGTAC
>CACYYD010000045.1 GCA_902778585.1 uncultured Eubacteriales bacterium
GCCGGATCAATGGAAAGCACCTTCGTGCCGGTGACGATGGAGACGCCGTTCTCATCATACCAGGACTGCTGCTCGACAGCCATCTGATTCTCGCTGAAGTCTGAGAGCATCGCCTTGGTCAGCATCGGACGATTGTAAGGAAGATGCTCTTCCTCGGTGATAATGGTCACACCGCCCGTCTTGTCTCTCTCCCGTATCGCTCTTGCCGCCTCCAGGGCCGCAACGCCGCCTCCGAGAATGAGATATTTGTTGGATGTGTTGTTCAGCTCGATCTCACCCGGTTCCTCTGCCTCGACGAAGTTCTCCTTGCCGACGCCGCAGACAGGACATACATCGATCGAGGAGTCGAATATAGCGCCGCAGACAAGACATTTGACCAGAGTTCTCGCATCCTTTGCCTTCGGTTTCGCTTCCTTCTTGAGAAGCACACATCCGAAGTTATAGCCGAAGTCATAAGCGTCTGTCAGCTGATTTTCACTCGGTTTGAAACGTACGCGGAAGCCATCCAGAACTTTCAGCCTGACCTGTTTCAGCCTCTCGATAATATGCGGAACGCCCTCGCCGGACCAGCCGTAGCTTCCGAACGCACTGGCAAGCCTGCCCTTGAATACCGGCGGATACATTCCCAGAGTCAGATTGTAGACAGGCTCCAGAGCCTCGCCGAGGATCGTCGGGGTGCCGAAAAGATAGCCGTCTGCCGCCGCCATGTCCGCGGCAAGATTGGTCTTATCATCGAAAATAAGATCATAGCGGTGTACTTCCGCGCCTGCATCTTCTACACCTTTTGCGATCTCCTCAGAGAGCTGCTTCGTATATCCATATGCGCTGACATAGGGCATAACGACAAGTTTTTTAGCCTTCTTTGCAGGGGCCTTGCACCACTCATTGTACCAACCGAAGATCTGGTCGAAATGGGAATCAAGGACCGGACCGTGTCCGCAGCAGATCGTCTCAATGTCGAGATTCTCAATGCGTTTCAGCGCAGTGTTCATGTATGGATATGCAAATGGTCCTATGATACAGTCAAAGTAATACTTCGTCGCTTCCGCATAGCCCTCCTCATCCGTAACGGTCGAGCGAAGAACTCCCTCAGCCGCATAGTGGGAACCGAAAGAGTCGCATGTGAACAGCGTCTTCATCTCCGGACAGTATGTGTACATTGTGTCCGGCCAGTGCAGGTTCGGAAGAACCATGAACTCAAGGGTCTTGTCGCCAAGGCTCAGGGTATCGCCCTCTTTTACAGCGATGCTGTTGAAATCGGTATTGATGATATGTTTCAGGAACTGAAGCGCCGTACCTGTTGCAACGATCGTCATCGAGGGATTGACTTCCAACAGCTTTTCGATGGATCCGGCGTGATCCGGCTCTGTGTGATCCATGATCAGATAGTCGATATTCTTCACAGATTCGACCGATTCAATATACTCCTTCATATCTCCGAAGAAGGAAAGCTTTGACGTCTCAAAAAGAGCATTCTTCTCACTGCCTTCGAGAAGATATGAGTTGTAGGATGTGCCGTACTTTGTTTCCATGATGATGTCGAATACGCGAAGGTCGGGATACAAATCCTTCTTGATTTTTAAAGCCTGCATAATAACCTCCTTTGCTATTTGCCGAACTGCTTTTTCGGCACTTATGATTTATATAATAGCAAAAATGGAGAGAAATTGATATTATTTTTCGAAAATTTAACGCTATATCAATAAATTATTATTCTTCATCGTGACTACAATTAGAAAAGCCGCATACGTTCCTCTACGGAAACGCATGCGGCGTTAATATCGTTATACGGTGGGAAATATACGTAACCCATATTCCCAAATATTACCAATGATATCGACTGCAGCTCAGGTGCGAAACGGAAACCTTGAGTGAGTATGCTTTCTATAACTCAGGCAAGCAATCCCTGTATCAGGATCACCAGCGTCAGGATCGGCAGAACATACGTGAAGTACGGCTTCAGCCACTTCTTCATCTTATATCCGCCGCCGTAGTTGCACTCGCGCAGATACTTGTCAAATCCCCATCCCCACTTGGACGTACAGAACAGGACGTAAATCATCGCGCCGATCGGGAGCAGCAGGTTACTAACGATAAAGTCCTCGCTGTCCAGAACATCGCGGCCGCCGATCAGATGCAGGTTGCTCCAGATATTGTAGCCGAATACGCAGGGCAGACTGCCGATCAGCAGGATGAACAAATTGATTAAAGATGACTGCTTGCGGCTCCAGCCGAAGTTGTCAATACCGGCTGCGATCAGGTTCTCGAATACCGCGATAACGGTCGAGAAGCTTGCAAATGTCATGAACAGGAAGAACAGCGTTCCCCATATCCTTCCGCCT
>CACYYD010000046.1 GCA_902778585.1 uncultured Eubacteriales bacterium
TTTCCTTTACCCATGAGAAAATATGCTTTACATCTGGATCATTAAGAGAATATCCAAGAATGAGAACTTTGCAAAAAAGTTACACTGTTATGAAGTGACCTTTGTCAAGACGTGAATTGTGCGACCCACAAACTATCTCAACTGTCACATTTGTATTACCTGTCAGCATCTGGAAGGAGCCCTGATTTAACAGTTCCCGGCATGTGGCCACTCTGTTATACGTGGATTGGTTACCGACAGGCTAATGGTTCCGCCGTGAGCTCTGCATCCTAAAAGCGTGGATCACCGAGGTGCCAACATAGTGTAATCGCAGATAACTCGAACCTTACAGTGATCACAGCTCCTTTCAGATGCTGACAGCTGCAGTATTCTGCTGATTGCTGCTTGATTACTTTTCCATCAGTGACGGATGGCTGTCAAGGGCCGCGCCAGCGGTTCATTTTACCCTTGACTGACAGCCGGAGCTGATGAACCCGCTGTCGAAGCAGGATGAATATTCCCGGTCATCATGCCCCAGACGAAACAGGCAAGTTCTCTTGCCACGGCAGCAACTGCTACATTTTTCTTTTTTCCATGACGGATCATTTTATAATACTTGCTTCGCAAACGTATATTCGCTTTATCCGCATATGCAATAACCTCAGTAGGCTGTCCCTTCTGTCTGGAACGAAGTTCTTTAGATTTGTAGCCGACCACCCCTTTGCAGAGTCCTTTTGATGCTTCCACCAACAGGCGGCGCAAATGTGAGTTTCCTGCTTTAGAGATGCTAAGCCTGTTTAAGTTCGTTGAGCTGGAATGCTCTCCGGGAGCCATTCCCAGAAATGCTCCATAGATATTCCCTTTTGCAAAACGTGCAAAGTCACCGGTTTCCACAATCAGAGACAGTGCAGTATGTGTACGCATCCCAAGCAGGCACCCCAGCTTTTTGACATTGTCCTTATAGCATGCTTCGGACGCAATCTCTTCGATCCTTTTGTCGAATCGCTCAACCTTTGCTTCCTGCTCGTCATAGGAAGCCATGTATTCGTTCAGTGTTTCTCGATATATTGGATCGAGCTGTAGTTTTTTTAACCAGGTGATATGTCTGATGGTCCACTTTGTCCCGACATACTGGTATCCATGCCTGAGGACAAAAGCATTGATCTGCTGTTTAAGCTTTTTCAGCGCGATTTTATGATCATCTCTCATTCGCAGATATTCTTTGACTGAGTCATCTTTTCCAGTCGGAATATATACCGGATGGTATCCTCCATAGCACAGGCACTGTGCAATCAGATAAGCATCACGCTTATCTGTTTTAACTCTTTTTCCCTGCTGTGTGAGCATGGTTGTCGGTGCAAGAATGACACATTTGATGCCAGCCGCAGTAAGCTGATGATAGAGAGTATATCCGAGGCAGCCTGCTTCGTAACCGCATTCAATAGAATAATCATTATTGAGTCCAAGTTTCTTTTTTAAGGATGTAATAAAACCAATAATCTCTTTATAGTCTGGAGCGACCTGTACTTCTCCAAAGATTCTTTCTTCAGCTCCGATTGTAGGTTCCATTGCGCAGAGAGTATAGTTCGTACTATGGACATCCATGCCAATTTTGATTATCCTATTCATTAGGTGACCTCCTTTTGTATGCGGTAATCCCTGTTACCTTGTTTCTTGTCAATCCAAAGTATACAGGTAAATCCACGTTGCTACAAATGTGGGGTCACTTCATATTATCTAAATGCCTTTAGGGCTTCAAAAACGTCATGATTTCCTCAAGACTCGCTTCGCGGCGGCGCTTCTGCTCCTGAAGATCCTTGAGCTTCTCAGCAAGTTTATCGTACCGGTCCTGAAGTTTGGACATGTCAGCCATAACCTTGGCGATCTCGGCATCAATTGTTTCAGTTGATTTCTTCCTCGCCATCGTCCGGCACCTCCTTGTTCATGAGAGACTGGCTTGCCGCCAGTAGTTTGCTGATCTCTTCCGCACTGCTGAGGACACTGTCTGTATCCAGCCCGAAAGAACTCAGGATGATCTTCTGAGTCTTTGTGACCGCATGATCGAGCTTGTACGTACCTCCGTTGCGGCGGACCATCTCGATCTTTTCGAGTTCACGGATCGCCGCCGGGACAGTCATATATTTGTTGTAGATCCGGTTGCGGACGATCAAAGCCACAAATTCGATAAAGATCTTTGCTGACATACTCTGTGATGACTGGACTCGTTCGCTTTTCGAACCAATGAAAGTCTTATCCGCTCGAAAGAGTTTCTCTGAAATGTCCCTTCCCTTGTACTGGATCAGTGCCTGGGAAGCCGTCATCTTCTCTGAGGTGATGATACAGAAGTATCCGCAGAGCTGCAGTTCACGCTCGATGACATCAGTCCGTTCGTCAGCACCACGGAAGATCCCCTTCCTGTCATAGTGAAGATGGAAGTAATCCTGGTAGGTCTTTCCGAACTTGTTGTCCTTTCCGATGTGCTTGTCCATGAACTGGCGGAATTTCTCAATCCGCTGTTCTAAATGCTCCCGCTCGGCCGCCTGTTTGGAAGGATTGTAGTAGATATGGAAATATCTGTCTTTTTCGTCATCCTCATAGAGCCTTGACGAGACTGTAGTACCATAAACCTTATAGGAACGGATCGCTGCTTCCCGCTTTGTCTCAAAAGTCCCCTGATTTTCCAGCACCAGGGAGGATACCAGAGGCCTGCATCCCTTGCACATGATGATGAATGTGTACCCATTCGCATCGATATACCTGATGTTTTCCTTGCTGAAATATCCGCGATCCAGGATAAAACCAATCTTCTTGTACCCGTATTCGATAACTTTATCGACCATGAAGGTGAATTGAGAGACATCAGTTATGGATCCCGGATACTCTTCATAGAAGAGGGGAACACGGTTCGTCTTGTCCATTGCGATCGACAGGTTGAACACGGGAAGACCTTTATCGTCTTTGGCTTTACCGAACTCAACGATATCTATGTCGCCTGCGTCACTGTTCTTGTTAGTGGAATCGTAGGAAATATAGATCCTGCTCTTATGATCCCTGCCTTTGTTCCAGTCATCCAGGAAGCTGATACACTGGTCTTTCGTGATCGACTGCAGGAGCCGGCAGACCTTGGAGTCGCTGTAGATTTTCATCTTCTCTGAAAAGAGAGGATGGGTAAATGCAAAATCCGGATAATACTGACCGGCGTTCTCTTCTTCGACAACCAGATAGGCAACAAGGTCAAGGATGAGTCCGGTGTCATCTCCGAACCTCTTTGTGAGCATCGGACGCAGTTTGTATTCATCGATGACTTTCTGGATGATGATACAGGAGCCGATCTTCAGGCAGCAGCTCCTGTAGGCAAAGGGAAGTTCCTCCGGGATCTCAGCATCAGGGAAGTATATCTGGAACCTCTCATTAGGAAACATAAGTGTCGGATCCTCAGAGGACATCTTGCCCACAATTGTCCTTTGGGGCACCGC